>NZ_CP167068.1:515000-1115000 GCF_051055405.1 Hominifimenecus sp. rT4P-3
AGAACTGTGGGGACGCAGAGGGATAGGTGAAGCCGGGAATGAGAAAACCGGTGCAAGCGAGGTAGGAGTACGTTAGGAAAAGCCGGCGTACAATCCGAATACGTGATGCGGAGCGAACAAAAGTAGTGAAGTCACCGATTCCAGCTGCCAAGAAAAGCCGCTATTGTTTGTATTGTACCCGTACCGTAAACCGACACAGGTGGATGAGGAGAGAATCCTAAGGCCGACGGGAGAAGCATTGTTAAGGAACTCGGCAAAATGACCCCGTAACTTCGGGAGAAGGGGTGCCAGGGAGACCTGGCCGCAGAGAATTGGCCCAAGCAACTGTTTAGCAAAAACACAGGTATATGCAAAACCGAAAGGTGAGGTATATGTGCTGACGCCTGCCCGGTGCTGGAAGGTTAAGGGGAGGGCTTAGCGGAAACGCGAAGGTCTGAACTTAAGCCCCAGTAAACGGCGGCCGTAACTATAACGGTCCTAAGGTAGCGAAATTCCTTGTCGGGTAAGTTCCGACCCGCACGAAAGGCGTAATGATTTGGGCACTGTCTCAACAATGCACCCGGTGAAATTGAAGTACCAGTGAAGATGCTGGTTACCTGCGCCAGGACGGAAAGACCCCATGGAGCTTTACTCTAGTTTGATACTGGGATTCGGTACTATCTGTACAGGATAGGTGGGAGGCTGAGAATTGGTGACGCCAGTTGCCAAGGAGCCGCTGTTGGGATACCACCCTTGTAGTACTGGATTTCTAACCTGCCGCCGTTAGCCGGCGGAGGGACAATGTCTGACGGGGAGTTTGACTGGGGCGGTCGCCTCCGAAAGAGTATCGGAGGCGCTCAAAGGTCCTCTCAGGATGGTTGGAAACCATCCGAAGAGTGCAAAGGCAGAAGAGGGCTTGACTGCGACACCGACGGGTGGAGCAGGTACGAAAGTAGGACTTAGTGATCCGGTGGTAGAAAGTGGGATTGCCATCGCTCAACGGATAAAAGCTACCCTGGGGATAACAGGCTTATCACTCCCAAGAGTTCACATCGACGGAGTGGTTTGGCACCTCGATGTCGGCTCATCGCATCCTGGAGCTGTAGCAGGTTCCAAGGGTTGGGCTGTTCGCCCATTAAAGCGGTACGCGAGCTGGGTTCAGAACGTCGTGAGACAGTTCGGTCCCTATCCGGCGCGGGCGTAGGATATTTGAGAGGAGCTGTCCTTAGTACGAGAGGACCGGGATGGACAGACCGCTGGTGTACCAGTTGGGGCTCAACCCCAGAGCTGGGTAGCCAAGTCTGGAAGGGATAAACGCTGAAGGCATCTAAGCGTGAAGCCCCCCTCAAGATGAGATATCCCTTCTTTTAAAGAAATAAGACCCCTTGAAGACGACGAGGTAGATAGGGCAGAGGTGGAAGTACAGTAATGTATGCAGCTGACTGTCACTAATCGGTCGAAGGCTTGACCTCAAGCAAAGGAATTTGATGTAGATAATTTTCGGTATGCAGTTTTGAAGGTGTAATCGAGCGGGTAGTGGAGACTGCCCGTTTCTTTGTTATCTAAAGGGAAAGCCAGAGAGATAATGAAGGCGCGCCGATCAAACAAAGTAATCCTCCTTAGCTCAGTCGGTAGAGCATGCGGCTGTTAACCGCAGTGTCGTTGGTTCGAGTCCAACAGGGGGAGCGAAAAGTCCTTAGATGATACATCTAGGGACTTTTTTTATCATGAGATCTCTGTTGGGAATCAGTAGACCCCAGCGATCTGGAAAATTTTCGAAAAGCCATTCGTGAAAATACAAAAGCAGTATTTCTGGAGACTTTATGCAACCCCAATTACCCGGTGTTGGAACCGATGGAACAATCACTGGCGTTGGTTCCTATTAGAAATTTATCCTTTTAAACCTCTGGATTGTCGCTCCATATCCTCAATCACAATATCGTAGATTTCCCCTAATGAAGCACAATATTCCAGAACTTTCCATGGCTCATTTGTATGAAAATGAATTTTTATCAATTCTTCATCTCCAACTGCCAGCAGGCAGTCCCCCTTAAAGTGATTGCTAAAGTAGTCGCTGACTGCGTCTTCGTCTAAATCGTTACCCTCAATGAGTAATTGAGTGTCATATCGAAATTCTAACATTCCTTTATTCCTCCGTGAAAGATACTTTCCATGTACAAGAGCCGTGTTTGCTTTTGTCTCTCTACATCTTATCAAATATTGGGAGAAATAGAAACGGGTTTCTCCTGTTTTTTGCGTTGCTTTTTTAGAAAAGAAACGTGGCGAAATCGATAACATCGTGCTATAATGAGAGAACTTGGTTGTGATGCGCGGCAAAGCTGCGGGAAAGAGACAGAAAGGAATTGTGTTTTATGAAGAACTCGGAAGAATTGCGCAGAGAGCTTCTTGCCATTCACCGGAAAAGCTATCCGGCATATAAATCGTTAAAGGGGAATTATGACTTTGGAACGTATCAGTTATCCATCGATCATGTGCAGGGAGATCCTTTTGCTTCTCCCTCGAAACTGAGCGTTCATATTTCTCGCCAAGAGGCGGGCTTTCCGGCGCATCTTTATCAAAAGCGGCATACCCGCATTGCACTGCAGGATTATTTGACTCGGAGGTTCCGTGCGCAGACGGAACGCTTTTGTTTCCAGGCGAAGGGATCGGGAAAAAGTGGAATGATTGCGGTTAGCAGCTGCGGCCAGGAGATCTTGGAGCGTACTGCCTGCGAGATACGGCCGGATGGTATTCTTGCGCGTTTTGACGTGGGATTTCCTGCCAATGGGAGGACGATTCAGGCTTTGGAGCTGGAAAAGATTTTGTTTGACTTTCTGCCCCAGAGCGTGGAGCGAACGTTTTTCTATCGTCGTCTTCCGGCAAGTGAAGTGGAACAGGTATTTTTTCTTGCGGAAGATCAGCAAGCCATTCGGGAAGAACTTTCCCGCCAAGGCTTGGTGGCGTTTATTGCCAATGGCGCGATTTTACCGAGAGAAAGCGGCGTTTCGGACCGTCCCATGAAGGGAGCGACGCCTTTTCAATCCCCCAAATCTCTGGAAGTTACTTTGCATCTGCCTCATGCGGGAGAGATTTCCGGTATGGGAATTCGTCGTGGAATTACGTTGATTGCAGGCGGAGGTTATCACGGGAAATCCACAGTGCTGCAGGCTCTGGAGCGGGGGGTGTACAATCACATTTCTGGAGACGGCAGGGAATATGTGATCACGGAGGATTCTGCTTTAAAGCTGCGGGCGGAGGACGGGAGAAAAATCAGCGGCGTGGATATCTCTTTATTTATCAATCAGCTGCCCAATGGACGAGATACCCGTAGTTTTTCTACCCTTGATGCCAGTGGCAGCACTTCCCAGGCAGCGAATATCATGGAAGGCGTGGAAGCGGGCAGCCGCCTTTTGCTCATCGATGAGGATACCTCGGCAACCAACTTTATGGTGCGGGATGAACTGATGCAGAAAGTGATCACTAGGGATAAAGAGCCCATCACTCCTTTTTTGGAGCGGGCAAGAGACCTTTACGAGAGAGCGGGAATCTCCACGATTTTGGTAGTGGGAAGCTGCGGTTCTTATTTTTTCATCGCGGACACTATTTTGCAGATGGACAACTATCGGCCGGTGGATATTACGGAGATGGCCAGACAAATGGCGGCAAACTATCCTGCGCCTCAAATCAAAGCGCCGGGATTTCAGTTGCCGGAGAAGAAAAGGCACTTTCATCCGGGTTTATCCACGCAAAAGCGGAAAAACTATCGGGGAACCGGGATGGTGACGGAACGGCTAAAGATGAAGATTCTCGGAAAGGATTCCTTCCTTTTGGGGAACGATACCGTGGATCTACGGTACGTGGAACAATTGGTGGATCGAGAACAGACCGCGGCCCTTGGCTGTATCCTGCAACATATAAAGGAAACATCCGAAGGAGGAGATCGGGAGTTTGACGTTGTGGTTCAAGAAATTATGGGAAAGATAGAGAAGAATGGGTTGGCTGCCATTTGCGATTTGTCCTATATTCCTTTTGGCTTGGCGATGCCGCGGATACAGGAAATTTACGCCTGCTTGAACCGGTATTAGCGCCAGGCACACAAGCGCAAAGGGAGGAAGCCAGTGAACATCGATGAGACGTATATGAAGGAAGCTTTGAAGCAGGCAAAGAAGGCACTTGCACTGGGGGAAGTCCCCATTGGCTGCGTGATTGTCTGTGAAGGGAAGATCGTAGGCAGGGGCTATAATAGAAGAAATACGAAAAAGACGACGCTTGCCCATGCGGAGTTGATTGCCATTGACCGGGCCAGCCGGAAATTGGGCGATTGGCGGCTGGAGGGCTGCACCATGTATGTCACCTTAGAGCCTTGCCAGATGTGCGCGGGCGCTTTGGTGCAGTCTCGGATTGACCGGGTGGTGATTGGGACGATGAATCCGAAAGCTGGATGCGCGGGTTCCCTTTTAAATATTTTGGAAATGCCTCAGTGGAATCATCAGGTTCTGGTGGAGAAGGGCGTCTTGCAGCCGGAGTGCGAGGCCATTTTGAAATGTTTTTTTCGGGAGCTGCGAATTCGAAATAAGCGGGAACGAGAGGAACAGAGACAACTGGCCGGAGAGAAAGCTCAGGAGATGATTGCGAAAAGCGGGCAGGCAAAGGCGTAAGAGGTTAGGAAGTATCCTTTCTGGATGAAATACTCTTGGGGAAAATATCTTTTCAACTTACTGCAGAATATATAGCTGGAATATATAGAAGGAGAACAATATGTCACAAATTCAATTCGGTACGAATTCTCGTAGTTTTGATAAATTTTATGATTGGTTTCATATTGGCGCCTGTGCGGTCGCTATATTGCTGGCAATTGCGTCTTTTTTTGAACCGGGGCATTCGATGAAATTATTTCCCTTAATCTTTTTGGATGCGGCGGCTCTCAATGGCGTTTTGGCTTATGCGCGGTTTCGGAGCGCCAATCGGAGTACGCATCGTCTTTCTGGTTTACCCTTTGCCCTCGTGTGTGTGGCGCTTTTGATTTTGGCTTTTATTTGTGGAAAGGTGGTTTGGGCATAAACGATGAAGCGGGAAGTATTATTGTTGCTGCGGCAGCGGGGCGGCTATGTGTCCGGGCAGGAAATCTGCGGGACCTTAGGCGTTTCCAGAACAGCGGTATGGAAAACGATTAATAGCCTGAAAGAAGAAGGATATCAGATCGAGGCAGTACAGAATAAGGGCTACTGTCTTGTCAGCGCACCAGATGTTCTGACCACTGCGGAGATTGGCAGTCAGCTTCAAAGCTGCTGGGCAGGTAAGGCGCTGGAAACCCATGAGAGACTAGCATTTTCCACCAATTTACGGGCGAAGCAGTGGGCGGATGCCGGCGCGCCTCATGGGGCGCTTGTGGTGGCCGATGTCCAGGAAGGAGGAAAAGGGCGTCGTGGACGTGCCTGGGTGACACCGCCGCCGGGAGTGGCGGTTGCGATGAGCCTAGCCCTGCGCCCGACATTTTCACCCATGAAAGCGTCGATGTTAACACTGCTTGCTGCCCTTGCGGTACGGGACGGTGTTTCCCAGGTGACGGGGTTGGTGCCTGTGATCAAATGGCCTAATGACTTGGCGTTGGACGGAAAGAAAATTTGTGGAATTTTAACGGAGATGATTCTGGAGGAGGAATATATCCAGTACGTGGTGGTCGGTATTGGCATCAATGTGAATGAGCCAAGCTTCCCGGAAGAGGTGAAGGACAAAGCGACATCCTTACGTCTGGCCGCGGGAAAATCCTTTCCCCGTGCAGAGATTGTAGCCCGTACGATGGAAGCCTTTGAGCGTTACTATGAAACGTTTTTAGAAACAGAAGATTTGTCCGGTATTCAGGAAGACTATAATCATTCGTTGGCTGGAATCGGCGGACCAGTGCGCGTCATTACTTCCTCCGGTGGCTGGCAGGGAACGTCCCTTGGCATTGATGCGGACGGTTCGTTGCTGGTGCGGGATGAAGAGGGCAAGGTGAATGCGGTGAATGCCGGCGAGGTCAGCGTTCGCGGGCTATACGGATACGTGTAAGGAGACAGGATGGAAGAACAAAGAATGGTGCTCTGCGGAGCAAATTCGTACAATCAAAAGTACTATTTTAATCGGGAGTTCTCTGGCTTGCCGGAGCAGGTAAAGCAGGAGCTGAATATCTTGTGCGTTCTTTTTACGGAAGAGGTTGGCGGTACGTTAACTTTAGAATTTTTAGAGGATGGTACCTTGACCTTAAATGTGTCTCACGAGGATGCGGACTATCTATTTGATGAGATTGAAAGTGAGTTGAGAATCCGGGAGATCCAGAGGGAACATGCGGAGTTGATGCAAGCCTTGGAGCAGTATTTTCAGGTTGTATTTTTAGGCGAAGCGTTAGATACGGAGGGAGAGGACGCGTGAGGCTTGGTGAGTTTTCTTGGGATCGTCCGATTTTTTTGGCTCCGATGGCGGGCGTGACTGATTTGCCTTACCGGCTTCTTTGCAAGGAGCAGGGCTGTGATGCGATGTACACGGAGATGATCAGCGCGAAAGCCCTTTTTTATAAGAGCAAAAATACCAAGGCCCTCTTATTGTCGGAACTGCGGGAAAGACCGATTGCTGTTCAGCTTTTTGGCTCGGAGCCGGATCTGATGGCGGAGATGGCGGCTGGGATTGAGGATGCTTTCGACTGGATCGATGTGAACATGGGGTGCCCGGTGCCAAAGGTAGTAAATAACGGGGAGGGTTCTGCGCTGATGAAGAATCCTCAGTTGGTCAGTCAGATTGTAGAGGCAATGTCAAAAAAGCTAAAAAAGCCTCTTACTGTAAAAATACGAGCGGGATTTGACTCCTCTACCCGTAATGCGGTGGAGATTGCGAAACGAATCGAGGCGGGAGGAGCTGCTGCCGTGACAGTCCATGGGCGAACCAGGGAGCAGTATTATTCCGGAACAGCGGATTGGGAGATCATTCGCGCGGTCAAAGAAGCTGTATCGATTCCGGTCATCGGAAATGGAGATATTTTTCAGGCGCAAGATGCTTTAAGAATGGTGGAAGAGACCGGATGCGATGGTGTGATGGTTGCCCGCGGAGCGAAAGGAAATCCTTGGCTTTTTCGGGAAATTCGTGCGGCTTTTGATGGGAGACCGGTTCCTGCACGGCCAAATGGGGCGGAAATGCGAGAGATGATCCTTCGTCACGCAAAACTGCAGCTTCAATATAAAGGAGAGTATACCGGTATGCGGGAAATGCGAAAGCACCTGGCCTGGTACACAAGCGGATGTCCTCATTCTTCCGCGCTTCGCGGCAGGGCGAACACGGTGGAAACCATGGCGGATTTGGAGAAATTAGTATGGGAATTTTTTCCGTGAAATTCTATTAATATATGAAGGAATACTTGCGGAAAAAATTCATATACTAGCACAGAAATTGGACGGAAAGCTGTGGGTTTTGGCGGGTTTCGACAAAATAGGGAATGCGGTTGACAAGGCAGGGGCTTTAGAGTATAATATGTGCCATGTCATCCAGAAAGCTGTCTGCGGCAATCCGGTGGGGTATGATTGCTTGAATGCGCGGCAGAGCTGCAAAATAGTGATACCACAGGCATGAGCCAAATGGACATATCGCATGCCCGCTTGGCTCATGCCTATGCGCGAATATAAAATGGAAAAGGGTGTAGGAATTATGGCAGAAAAGAAGATATTGACGTATACCGGCCTAAAAAAACTGGAAGATGAATTGGTGAATCTAAAGGTTGTAAAGCGGAGAGAGATCGCGGAAAAAATTAAAGAGGCCAGGGAACAGGGCGACCTTTCGGAGAATGCAGAGTATGATGCGGCGAAGGATGAGCAGAGAGACATCGAGGCTCGGATCGAAGAACTGGAAAAGATCTTGAAAAACGCAGAAGTCGTCGTGGAGGACGAGGTAGAGCTAGACAAGATTAGTATCGGATGTCAGGTAAAGGTGCATGACGAGGAATTTGACGAGACCATGCAGTTTACAATCGTCGGCTCTACAGAGGCAAATAGCTTGCAGGGGAAGATTTCCAATGAGTCGCCGGTGGGAAAAGCACTGCTTGGCAAGAAGATCGGAGATAAGGTTCTGGTAGAGACACAGGCTGGAACCATCACCTATGAAGTACTTCAGATTGATCGGGTAAGCTGAGGGAATCTCCAAAGGATAGTTATTTTCGGGCGGCCTATGGGTCGCCTGATTCTGGTAAAAAAGAACGCTGAATCCAGCGAGACGATAAGATGGAGGAAGACATGGCAGAGAATAAGAACGTATCCCAGGAACAGGATATTGGCCATTTGCGGCAGGTACGCCGGGAGAAACTAGCCACTTTGCAGGCGGAGGGCAGAGATCCCTTTGTGATTACAAAGTTTGATGTGACGCACCACACCAAGGAGATTAAAGATCAGTTTGAAGCGATGGAAGGCAAAGAAGTGATTGTGGCCGGCCGTTTGATGTCCAAACGTGTGATGGGGAAGGCTTCTTTCTGTAATGTGATGGACCGGGATGGAAATATTCAGTCTTATGTGGCCCGTGACATGATCGGGGAAGAACCTTACCAGGATTTTAAGAAATTTGATATCGGTGATCTTGTTGGCATTCGCGGAGATGTGTTCCGTACCAATGCCGGTGAGATTTCGGTTAAGGCCCACGAAGTGACTCTTCTTTCTAAGAGCTTGCAGATTCTGCCGGAGAAGTACCATGGCCTGACCAATACGGACATGCGTTACCGCCAGAGATATGTGGATTTGATTATGAATCCGGAGGTCAAGGATACCTTCATTAAGCGTTCGCGGATTATCAGTACCATCCGTAAGTATTTGGATAGTCAGGGGTTCATGGAGGTAGAGACGCCGATGCTGGTCAGCAATGCGGGAGGCGCGGCGGCCCGTCCTTTTGAGACCCATTTTAACGCATTGGACGAGGACTTGAAGCTGCGGATTTCCTTGGAGCTTTACTTAAAGCGTTTGATCGTTGGCGGCCTGGAACGGGTCTATGAGATTGGACGAGTATTCCGGAATGAGGGATTGGATACGAGACATAACCCAGAGTTTACTTTAATGGAGTTATATCAGGCGTATACGGATTATCATGGCATGATGGACCTGACGGAAAACTTGTATCGCCATGTGGCCCAGGAGGTGTTGGGCACCACAAAAATCGTCTACAATGGCATTGAAATGGATTTAGGAAAGCCGTTTGAGAGAATTACGATGGTGGAAGCCGTGAAGAAGTATTCCGGTGTAGACTTTAACGAGATTCATACTTTGGAGGAAGCAAGGGCCGCGGCAAAAGAACACCACGTGGAATTTGAAGAGCGTCACAAGAAGGGAGATATCCTGAACCTGTTCTTTGAAGAGTTTGTGGAGGAGCATCTGGTGCAGCCTACTTTTGTGATGGATCATCCCATCGAGATTTCTCCACTGACCAAGAAGAAGCCGGAGAATCCGGAGTATGTGGAGCGGTTTGAGTTCTTCATGAACGGCTGGGAGATGGCCAATGCTTATTCCGAATTGAATGACCCTATCGATCAGAGAGCGCGCTTTGCCGCCCAGGAGGAGCAGTTTGCTCAGGGGGATGAAGAGGCGAATCACACGGACGAGGACTTCTTAAATGCCTTGGAGATCGGCATGCCGCCGACGGGAGGCATTGGGTTTGGCATTGACCGGATGTGCATGCTGCTGACGGATTCGGCGGCGATCCGGGATGTGCTGCTGTTCCCGACGATGAAAACACTCGGCGGCGCCGAGGCTTCGAAAAAGGCGGAAAAAACGGATGCAGCAAAGGCTGTAATAGAGGAAAAACCCGCGGAAGAAATTGATTTTTCCAAGGTGAAGATTGAACCGTTATTCGAGGAAGTGGTTGATTTCGAGACATTTTCAAAGTCCGATTTCCGCGCGGTAAAAATCAAAGACTGCGTAGCGGTTCCGAAGAGCAAGAAGCTCTTACAATTTACTCTGGACGATGGAACAGGCGAAGATCGCACGATTTTAAGTGGAATTCATGCGTATTACGAGCCGGAGGAGTTGATCGGGAAGACGGCGATTGCGATTACCAATCTGCCGCCTAGAAAGATGATGGGGATTGATTCCTGCGGTATGCTGATTTCGGCAGTCCATGAGGAGGAAGGAGAAGAGAAGCTCCATCTTCTGATGGTAGACGATCATATTCCCGCGGGGGCGAAGTTATATTAGTGCAGCCCGTCCAAATCGAATAGAAGTGTGTTATGTAGAGGATATTTTCTAAAGAGATTTAGAGGATGTCCTCTTTTTTACGTTTTAGATATGTAATTTAGAGAGAAACAAAATGAAAGCGGAATAGAAAAGAAATTGGAAAATTTATAGGGATTCCTATAAATTTGTTTTTCTAATGTTGATTATTTTATTTAGTTGTGATAAAGTATAATATATTAGAATTTAAAGTTAAAGACCGGAAATAATCAAAATAAAAGGCAAAGGTACAATTGAGCAATGAATAGGTGGTACTGCTATTTTGATTATGATAGGGACGATTAAATTCGTGTAGTGGAGGATGAAACATGAAAAAAATTTTTAGTGTTATATTAGGTATTGCTCTGATTGCTATAAGTTTATTTGGGTGCAGCGGTGGAAAAAATGCTGAACCAATTATCGGAGAATGGAAATTCGTTTCTATATATAATGGAGAAAGTATTCTTACCAGCAAGCAACTGGAAGCATTAGGATATAAAGATGATGCTGGAATCTATTTTAAATGCGATAAAGAAAAGTATGATTTGGGCTTAACATCTGGGAAAGTAATGACGGATGAATGGAAAATTGAGGAGAAGGAGGCATTCAAAGAGGCGTATGCGTATTCCTATGTGCTGGATGATAACAACGAAATGAGGGCGGCTATTGAATCGGAATCAGATTTAGACACACTATATGTTTTTATTGGAACGAATATGCTGATAGAGTTTGCTCGTATCGCGGATTAGAAATAGTGGATGTTTGTCCTATTTTTATGCTTTTTTCGAATATCTGAAATAAAAAGGCAGGGCGTGATCCTGTCTTTTTTTATGGTTGCGGCCAGCGGCGTATGTTTCTTGAGAGTGTTTATGTCCGATGCAGTCATAGAAACTAGCCGGATTACAGGTCCTGAATCAAGGAAATAATTATTTGTTGTAATCGGAAATAAGTTCTGGTAAATTTGATGATATAGGGAATAGCGTAGGCGTTGAGCAGATTGCAAACCGAAAGGAGGAGCGAATAATGAGTGATATAATGGAATTTGCAGGCAGAGAAGAATTTAGGAAATGGCTTTCGGAGCATTGTTTGTCAAAGGATGGCGTTTGGCTTTTATTTGGCAAAGCTGGCGGGCCAAAAACAATAAAAGCGGGAGAAGCGCTGGAAGAAGCGCTTTGTTTTGGCTGGATTGACGGACAGATGAAAAGTATCGACGATAAAACTTATAAGAAATATTTTTCTATGCGCAGGGAGAATAGCAAGTGGTCGGAGAAAAATAAGGCATTGGTGGGCAGTCTTGAAAAGCAGGGGCTTATGACTGATTTCGGCAGAAAGAAGATCGAGGAAGCAAAAAAGAACGGCCAGTGGGACGCTCTAAACTCTATAGCGGTTACAGAGGAACAGATTGCCCAGCTTTCCGCCCTACTGGAAGGATATGAACCTGCCTGTACAAATTTTGGGGCAATGTCTTTATCGGTAAAGAAAACCTACACACGAGCCTATTTTGACGCAAAGACAGATGCTGGACGTGAAAAGCGGATTGCCTGGATGGTGGATAGGCTCAATAAAAATTTAAAACCGATGTAACTGCTTTTGCATGCACAAAATCGCAAAAATCTCTTGACTCTCACGCAGCGTGATGGATTAAAATAATACCATCAGGAGCGAGGAGGCAGACAGCATGAGGACAGTGAAAGAAATCTCAAAACTTACAGGTATCAGCGTACGCACGCTTCACTATTACGATGAAATCGGGCTATTGGCTCCGACAGAGAAAAGTGAGGCGGGATATCGGCTTTATGACAATAAGGCTTTGGAGACTCTGCAGCAAATCTTATTCTTCCGTGAGTTTGATCTTCCACTGAAAGAGATAAAAGCTGTGATGCAACATCCTGCTCTTGATCGAAATCAGATTCTGCAGATGCAGAAAAAGATGCTTCTGGCGAAAAAGCAGCGGCTGGAACGGCTGATCGCCAGTATTGATGATATTTTAAAAGGAGAGAATGCGATGGATTTTGCTGTTTTTAATGAGACAGAGGTCGAGGAAATGTTTCAAACAATGTTTGATCATATGCCGGAGAACATGCGTCAAACAGCCATAGAAGAATTTGGCGGCGCGGAGGAATGGAAGAAACATTATAAGAAAGTGGTATCTTCCGAAGAGATGCAAAAGCGTTATGCGAAGGTGGTAGAGTGGTACGGCGGAAAAGATCAATTCCTGCGGGTGGCAAACAATCCCATCAGCAAAGATGTTGCAGAAAGTTATAAAAAACGGGTGGAAGCGGTTCTGCAAAAGTTAGCGGCAAAGCGGGAATGCGCCCTGGATTCCTTTGAAGTAAAAGAAATCATAGGAGAGTATGGTTTTGTCATGAAACAGCTTGCCCAGGTCAAAGAGGAAAAAGGGCTGATGTTGGCGCAGGCGCAGTATTATCGGAATGAGAAAGCCAAACAGATCCTTGATGAACAATATGGGGAAGGCGCGGCTGAGTTTTTTGCAGAGGCAATAGAGACATTTTACCGGGATAAAAGTATGTAGCCAGAAGCTGATCATAGCTGAAATCTGTTGGAAAAGGCGTAGAATGTGTTATACTATATTATAGATTTTTGCATTGTTGCAATGAACGCGGATATAAAGGCTGATCTCGCAAAGGATGAGGATTTCCAATATCTCTAATAGATAAAATCTGATAAACATGAAGATGGGAGGAAAAATGATGAGCGAAACAGAATCGGGGTTATCCGCAATCAATGTAGATAACATGGTTGATATGCTTTCTAAAGCATACATATCTTTGGTGAAGAGTAATACCCCGTTTAAGAAATTCCCGTCTGTAATGTTATGGGGCCCTCCTGGAGTGGGAAAATCCCAAGGTGTTAGAGAGATTGCACGCGTAATAGAGGCTAAAACGAACAAGCATGTTGTGATTACAGATGTCCGATTGCTTTTGTTCAATCCGATTGACCTGCGCGGTATTCCTACTGCTAATGAGGATAAGACACTTGCAGTGTGGTTAAAACCGAAGATTTTTCAGATGGATGACAGCGACAAGACAATTAATATTCTGTTTTTGGATGAGATCTCTTCAGCTCCTCCTTCGGTTCAGTCTGCAGCATATCAAATCACTTTGGATAGAATGGTCGGTGAACATAAGCTTCCCGATAACTGTATCGTCATTGCTGCAGGTAATCGTGTGACGGATAAATCGGTTGCTTACAACATGCCGAAGGCTCTTGCCAACCGTTTGTGTCATTTCGAAATCAAAGGCGATTCGAGTTCCTGGCACGATTGGGCAGTTAAGACCGGTGTTCATGAGTATGTTATTGGATATTTGGAGTATAACTCTGTGGCGCTGATGCGATTTGATTCTTCTGGAACAAACCTTGCTTTTGCGACACCGAGATCTTGGGAAATGGTAAGCAATATCCTGAACACAATATCAGACGATTTCAAAGAGGTTTACCCAATGATTGTTGGATGCATCGGCCATAGTACAGCGAGTAATTTTAGAACGTGGACGGAGCTCTACAAGACAATGCCTTCTATCGAAGCTATTTTTGCTGGTGAAGAGGTTGATGTTCCAAAGGCTCCTGAATTGCAGATCGCGCTTCGTTCCGCTATGGTGGCTTATGCGAGAAAGCATCTTAACAAAACATGGATGGATAACTCGATTGATTTTGCATGCAAACTTCCGTGGGCTTTTAGAGGAAAGTTACTGCATGACTATTGCTGTATTCCTGAAGTTCGTTCTATCATCAAGGAAAATGAAGTCTTCCAGACAGCAATGGAGAACGGGCAGAGATGATTGAGCAAAGAAAAAGACGCTTAAAAAGGTAGCTTCAGGAATCCAGGTATAGGTTAAATAAGTTGAACGAGGAATTTGCAGCTCCCCTGAAGGAAATGCTCTATGTTGCGACCAAGGATGTGAAGAGAATATCTACCAATGGCGCATGTATATATTTTGATCCGGATTGGCTTCAAAAACTTGGCCATACGGAGCTGGATTTTATCCTTTCACATCAGTTAATGCATATCGCGCTTGGTCATATTGAACGCCCGAAATACTACAAGGGCGATCGATTCCATCTCGCATGTGACATTGTAGCGAATTCGCATCTTGAGCTTCTCGGATGGAAATACGATAGACTGCCTCGTATCGGAAGAATATTTCACGAAACATTCTTTCCGGCAAAGGAGGGACGCTCGCTGACCGCGCAGGAGGCTCTTGATTGTGTTCCGTTTGATCCCGCAACTATGGAACCGGGTGTTAGACGAAACTATATGATTGACGCAGAAACCTGGTGGGATCAGAAGGAAGATCGCGGAGAGAAAGGTGTCATTGTTTTAAGCCCCGGAGAAGAGGAGGAGGAAACTCTTTTTTGTGATGAGGACACGACCGGTGGAAAACACTTCTTTGTTCGTAAGGAACTGTTTCGTCAAGAAGAAAACATCGTTATGGATAAAGAAACCTCAAACGGCGGAAAAGGACGGTCCTCGAGCGGTTGGGACAAAAGCGCTGCTAATGAAATAATGAGCCTTCGCAGCACATCAAGGCAAAATGCCAAGGCCGGGAACGATGAAGATTTTGCAGAAAGAGTTTGGCAAAGAGTAAATTCCGGAAAGCTTAACTGGAAGAAGCTGTTGAATCGTTTCATTCAGGAAGAAGTTTGCGATTATTCTTTTACTCCGCCAGATAGGAGATGGCAGGACTCTGAATTCTTTTTGCCTAACTATAATGTATTTACTGAAAGGCCGAAGGAAGTATTGTTTATGGTAGATACTTCGAGTTCTATCGATGATGATATGCTGTCCACTGTTTATGGTGAAATATGTAACGCGCTTGCGCAATTTAATGGAGGGCTCGTCGGCGCGCTGGGATTTTTCGATATGAGAGTATATACTCCAGTTAGTTTTTCTGATGTAAGTGATCTATTACAGATAAAACCGCGTGGAGGCGGTGGCACGGATTTTGGTTGCTTGTTTGATTATGTACAGAAAAATCTAACGAATGATCCGCCGGTAGATATCGTTATTTTCACGGACGGACAAGCGGAATTTCCGGGTGAAGCGTCAGCAAATAACATTCCGGTTTTATGGCTGTTTTCCGACAGAAGTGTTGTCCCCCCTTGGGGAAAGTATGCGTATGTTGATGCGACAGGATAATCTTAGAAAGAAGGGGAAATATCCCAAAGAAGTTTGCTAAGATCATTACTTACAAGCAGTTCATTATCGCCTCTTTTAAAATATACTCCGCGTATAGGCGGTAGGTATGTTACTATCCCCTACTTTTTATACATCTGCCGAAATGCCTTGGGCGTAGTGTCCGTATATTTTTTAAATACCCGGAAGAAGGTTGTCATATTGGTATACCCGACCAGCGTGCCGATTTCCTGAATGGAAAGTTCTGAGTTTTGTAATAGATTTTTTGCATGGTTGATCCGATAATTATTGACATAATATAGGAAATTCTGCCCCAATATGTTTTTAAAAATACGGGACAAGTAGGTGGGGGTAATACCAATGGAATCGCTCACGGTTTCTAATGAGAGATCCGGTTCGGAAAAATGCCCAGCAATATACTCCAACGACTGCTGCACATACTTGTAATTCGGCGCATGATAATACTGCCAGATGGAATGAATCATATCGGAGGCATATGGAAAAACGAAATCAGTGATTTCCGCTTCATCCGCCAAACGGAATAACTGGGCGAAAAAATCATCACTCTGCAAAGCAGGAGTGAGATGAAACGCCGCATATTTGCTATATAAGAGATTCATGAAAAATCCACAGGTGATTTTTTTATGCGAAAGCTCCAACGGAGCCTTTTGAATGTCATACAACACTTTGTGCGTGCTTTCCAATAACTCTTCTTCTTCGCAAAATTCTAACTGATCATAGATCTGACGGATCTCACGAATGATCTCATTGCGGTCCGCATGGGTAAGCAATGGATCATCCTTCGGGAGGCCGGGGAAAGAAGACGTATATTGGCGGAAGGTTAGGTTAATCTTGGCATCATCGAGGGAAGCGCGCACATCCATAATATTCGTGTAAATTCCACCAACCCCAATTTGAATATTTCCACAGTCAGGGCTAGTCTGAATGGACTGGCATAAGCGGTTGGTGGCCTCATGGATTTTGACGGCGGAATGTTTGGCTGAGAAGCCGAGAACCAGGATGACGCCCAGGTCATTTTTGGGAAAAACCGACAATTTCCCCGATATATCTGAGAGGGAAGAAATGGTCTGGGATAGTTGTTGGATTTGATTGTTAAAATCCTCCTGAGGTTGACTGGGTACGGCCAGGATAACCAGATAGCGTTGGTAATATTTGAATTTTTCACTGAGCATGTCTAAACGTCCGATCAGCTCCGCTGACGGCATCTGATGGTCAAAGAATAAATCGTCGAAAAGCTTTTCCACCACGGAATTATAGATCACAGGAAAGAGAGCCACCATTTCTGTCTGGTGGTTCATGATTTTTGTATACGTGGATTTTAGGTAATCGAATTCATTTTTGGAATCCGATAAGGAAAACGGAGCGCCAAGCTGCTTTTCCGCATTTTGGACCAGTTCATGAATTGGATGATACATATAAGAAGACACAAAAATGCTGATGATCAATCCAACAAATAAGATGGCTGTGGAAAATAAAAGGAGATTTTGACTGGCAGTAAACAGGGAGGATCCAGCTGGCGGGGTAATCTGATAGAGAAAAATCCAGCCGGTAAGGGAATCCTGATAATATAAAGTCATATGGGACGAATCCTGTTCCAGATGATAGCAGGAATCCATTTGGGGAGAGACTTCCATTTCCTCGAAGGAAACTTCCCCGCTTCCATATAAAAGTTCCTTGTGGTGATTGTAAATGGAGACCGTTTTCGTATCAATATTGGAAGTGAAAATGGAAGGATTCAGGGTAACCATAAGATAAGCGATGGAATTATCCAGATTACGCTGAAAACCTTGAATCAGATAAATGCCATTTTCATCATAAAGGAAATCGGTCTGATATTGGTCGGTGTAAGAACGGTAGGCGTTGTTTTCTGCCAGATATTTGGCCCAGACTGTGCTTTGGGCGCAATTTTCCAGTGGAGTGACGCTCTTATTTGATTCGTACACCAGTCCGGTGGATGATACATAATAGCTGATGTAGGTGATCAAGCGGTTATGCTCCGCAGTATCGGACAGCACGTTGACCAGATTTAATTTGTGTCCATAATCCATTACAGGCGGATTCATGACGCTTTGAATGACGATGGAGTTGTAAAGGGTATTATTGGATAAGGAGAAAACGCTGCTCAAATCCGAATGGGCAAATTCGATATTTTGACGCAGATAATCTTCCTGGGACGTATAATACTGATGGATAATATTATCTGTAGTTTCATTGGCGGCATAAACATAAAAAATGATCATGACAAAAAGCAGCATCGAATATGTTACGAGCAAAATATGGAAGAACTGTTTTCGATTTTTGAAAAAATGAATGATTCTATTCCAATGTTGTATCATACGTAGCTACCTGCCTTTCTTTGCTTTTTAGTATATCAAAAGCAAAATTGGAAGTCATTTACAAAAAATGACATTGCTTTTTACAAAAGTTGCATTTCTTGAATTTCAGCGCTTCGTGCAAAAATTGTTCCTATATTTTGGAAAAGGAAAAAAAGTGGTCATTTACTTTTTCCATTTCGGATGATACAAAGAAAACAGAAAGCGGGCCTGCTTATCGAGTTTTCTATGTGAGGAGGTAGATCATGCCCCATGAAAAAAGTGGGAACTTGGCTGGATGAAAATTTGGAAGGTACATTGCTGATGGTTTTTTTAGCGGCGTTTTCTTGTGTGATGATGCTGCAGGTAATCATGCGATACCTGTTTTCCAGCGCGCTGCCGTGGGCGGAGGAAGTATGCCGTTATTTATTCGTATACAGCGCGTTTCTGAGCGTACCGTATACGGTAAAAAAAGGATTGGGCATCCGTGTGGATGTCATATATCGGTTGTTTCCAAAGGCGCTTCAGAAGCTTTTAAATTATTTCTATGAAATTTTACAGATGCTGTTTTATGGATACCTGGGATACTCTTCTCTGGAAGTGATCCGCAATGTGACGGAGAGCGGAGCTTTGACGCCGGCTCTTAGAATCCCCATGCAGTATGTTTATCTGATTATTCCGATTGGTTTCGGTCTGGGGGTGGTTCGCTTGATCCAGAGATTCGTTTATCTCATCACCCATAAGGGGGAGACGATGAAGCGGGAATCTCAAAGCGTATTGGATAAGGAAGGGGGCGAGGCATAATGGGTGGAGTTGTCTTTATTTGTTTTGCGCTGTTGGTTTTTCTGGGCCTTCCCATTGGAGTGGCCATCGGCGTTCCGACATTGCTTCCTACTTTGATGGATCCCAAATTTGCGGGAAACACCTCGGCGATTATCCGTTATCTGGCTTCGGCCCTGGACAATATCACCACCTTGGCCCTGCCGCTTTTTATGCTGTCCGGCGCGATTATGGCCAGGGGCGGATTGTCAAAAAAATTGTTTGACGTATTTGCCTACATTGTGGGCAAACGGACAGCCGGTCTGCCCTGCGCGGTGATCATCACCTGTATTTTTTACGGTGCGATTTCCGGCTCTGGTCCGGCGACCACGGCAGCCGTGGGAGCGATGTGTATTCCTCTGTTGATTCGATTGGGATATAATAAAAATTTTGCAGCGGCTATGGTTGCGGTGGCTGGAAGTCTGGGCGTCGTGATCCCTCCTAGCTTGATTTTCGTTATGTTTGGCGTTACTACCGGCGAATCCGTCGGAGATCTTTTTATCGCCGGCATCATCCCTGGCATTCTGATCGGCTTGTCCTTGATGATTTGGGCTTATATCTACTGTAAGAGAAACGGGGAGGATAAGGCCAAGATTGAAGCCAACTATGCGGCGTTGAAGGCAAGGGGCTTTTGGAAGGTTTTTAAGGATGGATTTTGGGCGCTGCTTACTCCCGTTATCATTTTGGGAGGCATTTATTCCGGCATCGTAACGCCTACCGAGGCGGCGTGCCTCTCCGTATTTTACGCGCTGATCGTATCCTTATTTATCTATAAGACGATGCGCATTCGGGATATCAGAAAATTCCTTATGGAGGCCATCAACTCTTATACGCCCATGTGCTTGCTGCTGGCCTTTGCCATCGCCTTTAGCCGGGTGCTTACGCTCTTAAAAGCGCCCCAGATGCTGTCGGCATTTCTGGGAAGCGCCTTTGGAAGCGCAACCACCTTCCTAATCGCTGTCAACATTGCCATGTTTATCATTGGTATGTTTATGGATACGGGATCGGTTCTTACGATTTTGGCGCCGCTTTTAATCGTTACAGTAAAGGACTTGGGGATTAGTCCCATTCATTTTGCGGTCATGATGACCTGCAATCTGGCTGTCGGATTGTCAACGCCGCCCTTTGGGCTGGATTTGTTTGTGGTGGCGCCGTTGGTGGAATCGGAAGCGAGCGTTGTGGGAAAATATGCGATTCCCTTTATCCTTTGCTTTGTAGTGGCCCTGGTTCTAATTATCTTTATCCCTCAGATTTCTCTTTGTCTGTTGTAATCATGAAAATATTAGGAGGAAAAACCATGTTGAAAAAAGTATTATCCATCTTTCTGGCGATTGCCATGACGGGCGCGATGGCCGCCTGCGGTTCGGGAGAGAGCACGGAAAAGACCACAGCTCCCGCAGAGGCGACGACAGCCGCGGCGGGCGGCTCGGAGACGGAGGCAGCTGGCGGAGAGAACGCTCCGGCGTCGGACGAAACCTATACTATTATTTTCTCTCATGAAAATGCGGAGTCCTCGCTTGTCCATAAATTGACGCTTCAATTTAAGGAAGAGGTGGAGGCCGCCACCGACGGCCATGTGATTATTGACATTTATCCCAATTCCCAGCTCGGTTCCAAGACGGATAACTGGCAGGGACTGCGTGATAATACCATTCAGATGGTACTGGGTATGGGCTCCCATATGGATGATCGTATGTCGATCTTGGCGATGCCCTGTCTGTATTCTTCGGTGGAAGCCTGCAAAAAAGCGATGTCTCCCGGATCGGAAATCTACGATAAGATTGTAGAGATTTCCGACGAGATTGGGATGAAGCTCTTGTTGGAGGTACCCATTGGTTTCCGGACTCTGTCCACCAATGTGGAGACCAAGAACTATGACGATTTTGCCGGACAGAATATCCGAGTGATGGAGATGGAGCAGTATATCCGCTTGTGGAGCGCGTTTGGCTTCAACCCGACGCCGGTTGCTTTTTCTGAGCTGTATCTAGCTCTTCAGCAGGGTCTGGTAGACGCCCAGGAAAATCCTCTGGACGTTATTTTGACCAATAAGCTGTATGAGCAGCAGAAATATATTGTGAATACCAACCACGAACCTTTCTTCTATGGCTTGGCTATGAATAATGCCGCCTGGGATTCGCTGCCGGAGCAATATCAAAATGCTATCCTGGAGGTAGTGGAACATATCCGTGAAGTTGCCTATGAAAACGGTATCGAAAGCGAGCAGGCAGCGCTGGATCAGATGACGGCTGCCGGCGTAACCTATGTGGAGCTTACGGACGAGGACTATGAGAAGATGAGAGAGGCCTGCAAGGGTTCTGTATATGAATTGTTCCGCGAGTATTGCGGCGATGAGCTGGTGGATTTAGCAATTTCTACCGCGGAGGAACTGGAAGCAAAATAAGAGGGAAAATATCTGGGACTGCCGTATTTTTTCGGCAGTTCCAGGTATTTGCAAGGAACACTACCATAAAGGGGAAAGTATCATGCGAATGGCAGATAAAACAGCGGTATTGGTCAAAGGAGTATCCGAACTGGGTCAGGCGGCCGCGGAAGAATTATTGAAAGAAGGGGCGGCGGCGGTGATCCTCGTGGATGAAGAGAAAAAAGCCGGCCTTGCCGAGGCGCTGACAGGGAAATATCCACAGCGGGTATTCTTTGTGGCGGCGGATACGGGAGACATTTTGGAGATGGAAAAGGCAGCCCGTCAAATAGAGGATACATTTGGAAAGATGGACGCGTTGATCAATCTCCAGGATGAGCAAAGCACAGGCGGCTGCATGGAAATCTCTGAGGAAGAGTGGAGCCGAGTCTTGAAGGCAAACCTGAGCGAGCTCTACTATAGCGCCCACAGCTTCCTGCCTGGGATGAAAAAAAGAAGAGGAGGCCGTGTGGTTATTTTGACCTCCATGGCAGGAAGATGCGCGGGCGATTATGACATTGCCTATGGCGCGGCGAAAACCGGAGCCATGGGTTTTACCAGAGGGCTGGCGATGGAAGTACGGGAGTATGGAATTACGGTAAACAGCATTGCCGCAGGCGATCTTCGGGACGCTTCGGTGAAAAATGCGGTCGTTCATGCCATTCTCTATCTGGCCAGCGACGAGGCTCCTTGGACGACCGGCGACTGTATGGATGTAAACGGCGGCGCATTTATGCAGAACTAGGAGGAAAAGCAGATGAAATGGGAATGTAAACGGGTGGTAATTGCCGGCGGCGGTTCGGATATGGGAGTGGCATGCGCCAAAAAGCTGCTGTGTCAGGGGGCGAAGGTCGTTCTGATCGATATTAGCGAGAGCCTGCTGGCAAAAGCGGACGGTTTGAAGGAAGAGTACCCGGAAGGAATATGGACCTGTATCGGCAGCGTAGTTTCCGTCTCCGATATGGAAAAGGCGATGGCTTTCGCCAAAGAAAAAATGGGGGGCATGAATGTCCTGATCAATTGTGCCGGCACGGGCGGGCGCGGAACGGTCGAAGAGATGCGGCCGGAATCCTGGCAGTTAGCCCTGGATGTGACATTGACCGGAACCTTTCACTCCTGCCGGGCGGCGATCCCTTATTTAAGAGAAGCGGGCGGAGGACGGATTGTCAATGTCGCCTCGATTGGAGGACGGGCGAACCGGCCGGTCAATACGGGATATTCCGCGTCGAAGGCGGCGGTCTGCGGGCTGGGGCGTTATTTGGCAAAGGAGTTGAAAGCAGATCGGATCACAGTGAATACGGTGGCTCCCGGTCCCATCAATGCGGGCATGTTCAAGGCTTCGGAGGGGACGGAGGATGCGGAGATGCAAAAGGCCAGAAAGATGCTGGAAGAGACCGTAGTTTTAGGGCGGCTGGGAGAGATGGATGAAATTGCAGACGGCATCTTATATTTTGTGGACGATGCGGCGGAAGCGGTGACCGGAGAAATCCTGGATATCAACGGCGGCGCTTATATGTGCTAGGATAGGAGGAAATCGTGTTAAAAATCGGGGTGAATACACCATTATTAAAGGAAAATATTGCAGAGTTTGGCATTTATGAAACCATGAGAAAGGTATCGGAAATCGGATACCATTATATCGAGGTATCCCAAGTACCGATCAATGAGGCGACGGTCAAGGAATTTAAGCGTGCCCAGGATGATTTTGGCATACAGGTGTGCTCGATTTCCGTTGATGCAGAGCCAGCTCCCGAGACTCCGGACGGAGCCCATAAGATGAATGTGCGGGACGACCTGGATGCGATTCGGAAGGCGTGCGAGACGCTGGGCTGCAAGCACTGCCGTACCTTTAGCGCTGGAACCGACGATTTTGCTTCTCTGGCAGACGTTTTGAAGTATACGGCTCAGTTGGAACAGGCGGCTAAACGCCTGGAAGCGGTGGGACTGGACTATTCCTATCATCCCCATAATATTGAATTTGCAAAATTTGGGGGAAAGACGGGGATGCACATTATGAGGGAAGAGTCCGAGGCGCTGAAGTTTGAGCTTTGTACCTATTGGATTCAGGCTGGAGGCCTGGATTCCGAGCGTTTGACCCGTGAATTCGGTGCAGACGGCAGAGTGGCGGTCATGCACCTAAAAGATTTCCGTGTTCCACCCATCGATACGAAAGAATGGTTGGAAATTTGGAAGCACTTGGATCAAAATTTGCTGACGGCCCGCATTCAATTTGCTGAAGCGGGAGAGGGCAATCTGGATATTCCTGGCATCATTTCCGCCGGAGACGACGTGGGTGCGGAATACATTTTCCTGGAACAGGATCTTCATTATGGCAAGAGTGAAATGGAAATCTTGCAAAAAGATTATGAAAATCTTTGCCGGATGGGATATAATGATAGAATGTAACGCAGGCAAAAAATACAAAAAATAGAAGTTGGCAAGGACGAAAAAGCATGAATTATTATATTGGCGTTGATCTTGGCACTTCATCCATGAAACTGATTCTGTTGGATGAAGAGGGACAAATCAGGAAAACGGTATCTAAAACCTATCCGTCTGCCTTCCCGCGTCCGGGGTGGAGCGAACAGAATCCGGAAGATTGGCGCGGAGCGCTTATGGAAGGAATTCCGGAACTGCTCGAAGACCTGGAATCCGGGCAAGTCGCGGGGATTGGCTGCGGGGGACAGATGCATGGGCTGGTGATCTTGGATGAAAAGGACCAGGTCATACGGCCGGCCATTTTATGGAATGATGGCCGGACGACAAAACAGACGGAGGCTTTGAATGACGGAATTGGCAGAAAGAAGCTGGAAGAGTGGACGGCCAATGTGGCTTTTGCCGGCTTTACAGCCCCCAAGCTGCTGTGGCTGAAGGAAGAAGAGCCGGAGCATTATGGACGTATTGCCAAAATCATGCTGCCAAAGGATTATATTAATTATATTCTGACCGGCGTTCACGCCTGTGATTATTCAGACGCTTCCGGAACCTTGCTGTTGGATGTGAAAGAGAAGCGTTGGAGCTCCCAGATGCTGGAGGCTTGCGGAGTTCGGGAATCACAGCTTCCGCGGTTGTGGGAGAGCTTTCAGTGTATCGGGACAGTCCAATCGGAAATAGCGCGAGTCTTGGGACTTCCGCAGGGTGTAAAGGTGGCTGCCGGGGCAGGGGACAATGCGGCGGCGGCGATCGGCACAGGAATCATTGGCGACGGCGGCTGCAATATCAGCCTGGGGACTTCTGGAACCGTATTTGTTTCCTCCAAAGCTTTTCCGGCCAATCCCAACCCGGCGATCCACACCTTTGCCCATGCCGACGGAGGCTATCATCTGCTGGGCTGTATGCTCAGCGCCGCGTCCTGTAATCGATGGTTTATGGAAGACATTTTGCGAACCGAAGACTATGCTTCCGAGCAATTGGCGATTGCGGAGAAACGGTTGGGCAAAAATCCCGTTTATTTTCTGCCCTATTTAATGGGAGAAAGAAGTCCCATTGAGGACATGAATGCACGGGGAACCTTCATTGGAATGCGTATGGATACGACAAGGGCCGACCTTGTGCAGGCGGTTTTGGAGGGCGTTGCCTTTGCCATTCGAGATAACCTGGAGGCGGTGAAGCGGACTGGAATTGTCCTTGAATCCAGCCGTATTTGCGGCGGCGGAGCCAAGAGCGTGCTGTGGCGGAGAATTTTGGCCAATGTCCTCAATATCCCATTGCAATGCCTGCAATCGGAGCAGGGGCCGGCTTTGGGAGGCGCGATGTTGGCCATGGCTGCCTGTGACGGGGGCGTCTCTTTGGAAGAAATTTGCCGGAAATGCGTGCGGACTGGGGAGACGATTTTGCCGGAACCATGGCTGGCGGAGGCTTATGAAGATCGATATCAAAGATTTCAAAAAATCTATCCTGCATGCAGGAATCTATTTACAGAATTGGCGTAGGAGGTGACGGGAGGATGAATATTCCCGAAATAAAACTGGGATTGATCGCCGTATCCAGGGATTGTTTTCCAAAGGAATTGTCAAAAGCCAGGAGAAGCGCTGTGGCAAAGGCCTATGGAGCAGGCTTGTATGAATGCCCGGTCACGGTGGAAAGGGAAACGGATGCGCTGGCAGCCCTGGAAGATGTGAAGCGTGTTGGCTGCAACGCGCTGGTGGTGTTTTTAGGCAATTTTGGGCCGGAGACAGCAGAAACTCTGATCGCCCAGAAATTTGACGGCCCGGTGATGTATGTGGCCGCGGCAGAAGGAGATGGAGATTTATTTGGCGGGCGCGGAGACGCTTACTGCGGCATGCTGAATTGCTCTTATAATCTGGGGATGCGCAGAACCAAGGCATATATCCCATCCTACCCGGTCGGAACAGCAAAGGAGGCTGCCAAAATGATCCGGGAATTTCTTCCCGTGGCCAGAGCCATCGTAGGCGTAAAGAAGTTGAAAATCATTACCTTTGGCCCGCGGCCCCAGGATTTTTTTGCCTGTAATGCACCCATTCAGGGATTGTATGAGCTGGGGGTAGAGGTGGAAGAAAATTCGGAGCTGGACCTGCTGATTGAATACCAAAAGCATGAAAAGGATGAACGGCTTCCCCAGATCATGAAAGAGATGGCCGACGAAATGGGAGAGGGGAAGTACTACCCGGATTTGTGCCAGAAAATGGCCCAGCTTGAGCTGACCCTGCTTGATTGGGCGAAGGAACATAAAGGGGCCAGAGAGTACGTAGCCTTTGCCGATAAATGCTGGCCAGCCTTTCCGGAAACCTTTGGTTTTGAACCTTGTTATGTCAATTCCCGACTGGCGGCGAAGGGGATTCCGGTAGCCTGCGAAGTGGATATTTACGGCGCCCTTTCGGAGTATATCGGTGCCTGCGTATCCGAGGATGCCGTAACCCTTTTGGACATCAATAATTCTGTTCCGGCTGCTCTTTATCAGGAAGATATCGCTGGAAAATGGGAATACGGGCTTACGGATCTTTTTATGGGCTTTCACTGCGGCAATACGCCCAGCTGCAAGATGTGCGGCGACCGGGCGATCAAATACCAGTTGATTCAACACCGGCTTTTGGAGCCGGCGGATTCGGAACCGGATTTTACCAGAGGAACTCTGGAGGGGGACATCGCCGCCTCCGATATCACCTTTTTCCGCTTGCAGTGCGACAGTGAAGGGATCTTGCGTTCCTATATCGCCCAGGGAGAGGTGCTGCCGGTTTCGACGCGCAGCTTTGGCGGCATTGGCATTTTTGCTATTCCGGAGATGGGCCGGTTTTACCGTCATGTTCTGATACAAAAGCGATATCCCCACCACGGCGCGGTTGCCTTCGGACACTATGGCAAGGCTTTATACGAGGTGTTCCGGTATCTGGGAATTCGCGACATTGCCTATAATCAACCGAAAAACCTTCCCTATGGGACGGAAAATCCGTGGGAGGTGTAAGGGATGCGAGTGGGAATTTTAGGAGCAGGCAAAATCGCGGCGGTGATGGCGGATACATTGAATCGGATGGAGGGGGCAGAGTGCGCGGCCATCGGAGCCAGGGACTGGAATCGGGCAAAGCAATTTGCCGGCCAATTTGGAATTCCAGCAGCCTACGGTTCCTATGAGGAGCTGGCAAGCGATCCGGCTTTGGATTTGATCTATATTGCGACTCCTCATTCTCATCATGGACAGCATATGAAGCTTTGTCTCAGTCACGGGAAAAATGTTTTGTGTGAAAAGGCATTTACGGCGACTGCTAAGGAGGCGGAAGAGGTCCTGACGCTGGCAAAGGAAAAAAGGCTGCTGGTGGCGGAGGCGATATGGACCAGATACATGCCTTCCCGGAGCCTGATTGGTGAAGTGATGGAGAGCGGTATTTTAGGAGAAATTACCTCATTGACGGCCAATTTGGGATATGCCATCAGGGATGTGGAGCGTATGCGCGAGCCTGGGCTGGCAGGAGGCGCCCTGTTAGATCTTGGCGTTTATCCGATCAACTTTGCCCTCATGGCTTTTGGCAATGAGATCGAGAACGTTGCCTCTACCGCTGCCTTTTTGGATACGGGGGTGGATGCTTCAGATAGCATTACCCTGACCTGGAAAGATGGCAGGATGGCGGTGCTGCATGCGAACATGTGCGCCCAGACGGACCGGAGAGGGATGATCTTCGGGGATAAGGCATATATGGAAGTTCAGAACATTAATAATTGTGAAGCAATTCGTATCTATGAACAGCCGAAGAAAGGGCAGACTGGCCATCGGCTGCTTCGGGAGATTTCGATTCCGAAACAAATAACCGGATACGAATACGAGATATTAGCCTGTAAGAAGGCGTTGCAGGAAGGCAAATTGGAATGTGAGGAAATGCCCCATGCGGAGACGCTCCGGGTGATGCGTCTGATGGACCAGATTCGGGAGTGCTGGAAAAAAGAATAACTGTCCAGTTTGGCAGGACGCGTTTACCGTGTGAGTATGCTTCTTGCACAAATAACCGTAATTTATGGAGAAGTCAATTAGTTTTGCGATTACAAACCGCAAAACTAATTGACTTTTTTGCGAATTTTGTAGTATACTACTTTATAGACGGAGGTGGTCAGCGTGATTTACAGACCGATGTATGTAGATAAAATAATGGCTTATGTGGATACTCCCTTTGTAAAAATACTCACAGGGGTGCGCCGTTGCGGAAAGTCTACAATATTGAAAATGATTATGGAGCAGCTGAAGCATGAGCGAAATATTCCGGCGGAACGTATCATAAGCTGTCGTTATGATTCCATGGAATATGAGGATATGACGGCAAAGCAGATGTACGCCCAGCTAAAGGAGCGGCTTTCATCCGCTGGAAAGACCTACTTGTTTCTTGATGAAGTTCAGGAAATCGAAGGCTGGGAAAAGGTTGTAAATTCGCTTTCGTCGGATTTTGATGTTGACCTGTATATAACAGGTTCCAATTCTCGAATGATGTCCTCCGAAATATCAACATACCTTACCGGAAGATATGTTTCCTTCCGGATATTCACCCTGTCCTTTGGTGAATACCTGACGTTCAAGGCGAAGTATGCCGCTGTGGAAAATCCCAAAACAGAGCTTGCAGACTATGTTCGTTTAGGAGGTTTTCCGGCAACCCATTTGCAGGCGTATTCTCAGGATGAAATTTATACGATTGTCAGGGATATATACAATTCAACGATTTTTTCGGATATTGTAAAACGAAATCAGATCAGAAAAATCGACCAGTTAGAGCGTGTTGTAAAATATACCTTTCATAATGTGGGCAATACCTTTTCCGCGAAGTCGATTGCGGATTACCTGAAATCGGAGCATCGGTCCCTTGACAATGAGACGGTCTACAGCTATTTGGAAAAGCTAGAAAAAGCATATTTGCTCCACCGTTGCTCGCGGTATGATTTGCAGGGAAAGGAAATTCTGAAAACACAGGAAAAATTCTATCTTGCAGATGTTGCTTTGCGGTATAGCGTTCTCGGATATAACACAGACAGCGTGGCTTCCAGTCTGGAAAACATCGTGTATTTGGAGCTCTGCCGACGGGGGTATACCGTCAATGTGGGTAAAACCGGCGATGGTGAAATTGATTTTGTGGCAGTAAGACAAAATGAAAAAATTTATGTTCAGGTTACGCAAGAGATCCATTCGGAAAAGACAGAAAAGAGAGAGTATAACCGTTTGCTTGAAATACACGATAATTATCCCAAATATATTCTCACGACGGATGAATTTGCAGGAGGAAATTATGAGGGCATTAAAACAATGCACATAGCGGATTTCCTGCTCAGTTCGGAATATTAAGACGTTGGAAAGCACAATAGTCTTATCCAATACCATAAAGTTTCATCTTCCGCCAAAGGGTAGACGGGTGCATTTCCAACATGGCGGCGGCGTCTTTACGTTTTCCATGGCATTGGGTTAAGGCCTGGCGGATTCGTTTTTCCTCTTCTGCGACTGTCCGCGAAGCGGAGGAGAGCTCTTTATCCTGAGAGAAAGCAAGGCGGAGCTCGGAGCGAATGAAGCCGGCGTCCAACTGCTGATTGGCGGCGATGACAATAATCCGTTCACAAAAATTTCTAAGTTGGCGGATGTTTCCGGGCCAAGAGTACTCGGTTAATACCGCGCAGGCTTCCTTCGTTATCGTTAAAAACTTTTTTTCTCTGCGGCAAAGCTGATCAAAATAGTAGTGGAAGATGGGGAGAATATCTTCCGTTCTTTGCCGCAGAGGTTCAATTTCCAGAGATAATACATTTAAACGGTAGTACAGGTCGGCTCGAAAACGGTTTTCATTTACCATTTGCAATAAGTTGCGGTTGGTAGCCGCAATGATTCGGATATCCACGCTGCGGACCGTATGATCGCCTACCCGCATCAGGCTCCTTTCAGCTAAAATACGAAGTAGTTGGGCCTGGGCTTCAAAACTAAGTTCTGAAATCTCATCTAAGAAAATCGTACCGTGATCCGCCAGCTCAAAGAGTCCCTTTTTGCCCGCACGGTTCGCTCCGGTAAAAGCCCCGGCGGCATAGCCAAACAGCTCGCTTTCCATAAGCGACGCAGGAATGGTAGAGCAATTGATCGCGACAAATGGACCTTCCCTGCGAAGGCTTTCATTGTGGATGGATTGTGCAAACATTTCTTTTCCAGTTCCGGATTCCCCACAGATCAATACAGAAGAATTATAGCGGGAGAACTGCTTCGCATATTGCTTTGCTTTTTGGATAAACTCTGAACGTCCAATGATATCCTCAAAATGATAATGCGCGATATGTCCATGTCTTTCCGTATTTGGTAAAGCGGGATGATTTGCCTGTGGACTTAGCTCACTGAAATGGAAGATAAATTCGCGGCTGTTGGGAAAGTAGGAAGAACTGACGGCCAGCGGACGCCCTTCTAGGAGGAATGGATGCCCTAAGAGGTCCCGTTTGTCTTCCACCGCCTGCTGAAATTGATTTTGATCTTCACAGGGAATGGCCTCCCAAATTTTTTTCATAAAGAATTCATCCCGGTCTTGATGAAAAAGCTGCTCCGCATAAGAATTCCAGAGTTGAATCTGTCCTTGCTCATCCAGGCAGAAAATGGCAGAATAGGATTGACGCATCATCATCTCTGTACGGCTGTTTAATTTCTGTTGCTTTTCCCAGATCTGAATGATTTGTTGAATATGATTTAAGGTATGTCGGATTTCTTCGGCAGCCAAAGGGGTAAATGCCGCTCGATAAAAGGGAATCGGAAGCTGTTTCAGCGTTGCTTCCAAGGTGATGGGAGCGATAATAGCGTCACACTTTTCTGCACGGATGACTTCTTGAATTTTAGAAAGGGGAAGTCTTTGGCCGAAAATTTCATCCATGGACAATTGCATTTCAACAAGACGAACCTGGAAAATATCCTGGATCGCCTGCGTTTCCTGGGGGCTTAGTTCCCAACTGGGGCAGAGGAGCAAAGTTGGGTGAGGAATTTTTAGGTCGTGGGTGACTTCGTAAATTTTGCCCCAAAAGTTAGAAAGGGTAACAATTTCGCTAACCAGGGAAATACGCAGTTGCTGAGTAGCCAGATAGTCATACTGAAAACCGGAGGCTACGATTAAAAAGCTGCCGTCCTGCTCTGCTTCACGGGCTAATTGCAGACAGTTTTCTCTGGTAGAATATCTTTTTTGGATTTCAAAAGAATAATTCTTTTCTTCCTCGGTGATGACATTCCGCTGCTCTTCTGTGGTATATAAATAGGTAATCTTCATAGGGCGCTCCTTTGATTCGTTGCAAAATATTTTACAATATTTTGCAATAAAATGCAATGTTTTTAGGAAGCGTACCAAAAAAAGGATGTATAACCGCCGCAAAAGAGAGGAAATTTAGTTGGCACGTTTCTTGCTATATATAAAAGCAGAAACCAAGTCGGTCCGGAACGATAAGGTGAAAAAAATGATTGAGAAAGGAAAAGAAATGACAAAGGTTGAAAAACTAAAAAAAGGTTTAATAGAACTTTTTACCAGAAATTTGATTTTAATCATTTTAGTCCGCTGCGGCGTCTCTATTACGGACCAAATGATTAATGGAGTCCAGGGGACCATCGGCGATAGTTTAGGCGTTTCCGCAGCGCTTTTGGGAATCCTTACATCGGTATATTCCATTGTTAAGCTTGTAACCCGTGTACCGGCTGGAACAGCTACGGATCACAGTAAAAAAAGGAATGTAATTGTTTTTGGTATTTTAGTGAAAATTGCCGCTATGCTGTGCTATGGCCTTGCGGTGAATCCAGCCATGTTTGCGATTGCCCGTGTGCTTCAAGGCTTTAGCAGTACATTTTTAGGCGTGGTAATTCCGGCTATTTTTGGTATTACATTAAAAAAAGAGAGCATGGGATTTGCTTTTGCGGTATATTCCGCGATGGAAGTTCTCTGCCAGAACTTAGGGCGCCCGATCGGCTTAAGCATCTACAACAGCTTGGGACAAAGCGCCTTAGGAATTGCCATTTCCGTTGCGCTTTTGGCTCTATTGGGTCTTGCTATGTTGATGGATTATCGTAAAATTGAAGATGAGCTTGCCGCTGTCAGGGCAAGTAAACCGGACAAAAAGAAGTCGATCTTCGACGGATTTATGCCAAAGGCATTGCCGATCTGTATTCCAATTGCGATCCCGATGATCGTGTGGGCGGCGGATGGGATTTATTTCCCGAGCTATACGGACAGTTTGGGCATTAATCCGACTACGATGCTGTATATTGCCGGTTTGGTTGCAAGCGCGATGGCTTTTGTAACGCCTATTATGAGCAATATTATTGGAGCAAAATTAGCCAGCCTGATCTGTTATGGCTGCCGTGTGGTTGCCTGCTTTATTATCGGAATAGCGATGACCACATCTGTCATGACCGGCGGCGTGGTTCTCAACGCGGTGGGCGAGTGCTACGACGTTCCGTTGATGCTTTTGGCGATGCAGATTTTCCCGAAAACAGAATTTGGCGCATTTTATGCGACGCTCTATCTATGCATGGATGTTTCCAATATTATTGCGGGCCTGGTAGCCGCGCCATTAGCCAGCTTCAGCTACAGCGTGATGTATTATGTGTTGGGCGGGATCATGGTCGTCGGCATGGTGATGATTGTCGGCGCGGTAAATAAAGCTTCAAAAATGGTAAAGGAAAATAAGTCTGCGAACAGCGAGGCATAAAAAATCATGGAAGATACGGTGATTGTACTGCTGGTCATTTTATTTATTGTAATCGGTTTTATCTGGAATCGTTGGCCCATGTGGCTGACGGCTATGGTGGGGCTGATGGCGTTGGTTTTGACAGGGATTTTATCCCTGTCAGACGCCTTCGCGGGATTCGTCGATCCAGCAGTGATTCTGACGGCGGCAATTTATGTGTTGACAGAAGGTTTTTTGAAAACAAGCGTGCTTAGTAAAATCAGTCGTTTTATACCAAAAGGAAGGTCCAATGAACGCTGTTTGCTTTTGCTGTTTCTTTTGATTACGATTGTATTTAGCCAATTTATGGGATCAGTCGCTATTATTTGCATTTTGTATCCAATTTTGTTGCTTTTGGAAAAGGAGGCTGGCCTGCCAACCTGCCGTTTCATTTATCCGATTATTCTGATCAGTCACGTATGGGGAGCTATCACTCCTTTTGGTTATGGTGCGTCCACACCATATCTGTTTAACGCAATATTGGAGCAATTCGGCGCCGAACCGAGCTTCCAGCTGTGGGATTGGTTCATCGGGACGATTCCCATGGCATGTATCACGTTGATTTTTCTATGCACATGCGGTTTTCGGTTTCTGCCGAAAGCTGCGGTAAAGTCGGTGGATGAATCTGGGTTAAAGGAAATCCGTTTAACAGAAAGTGAGTTGAGCCGAGGCAAAGAAATGGCGGCCTATCTCATTTTTCTTGGAACAATTTTTATGATGATTGTAGGCTCCTTTGTGGGGCTCAATGTCTGTGTGGTTGCTGTTGTAGGCGCTCTTTGTATGGTTGGAACTGGGATATTAAAAAGTGAGGAGGCCTTTCAAGCCATCTGCTGGCCCATCGTTTTTATGATAGCGGCTATTTTACCTTTGGCCGGAGCCATGAGCCAGACGGGAGCCGGCGACGCGATTGCCCATTGGATTCAGCTGGCCATGGGCAGCACCAGAAACCCCTATGTTGTCCAGGCGGTCTTCTTTTTTCTGCCGGCTATTATGACGCAGCTGATGTCGAATGTGGCAACTGATCGTATTATCGAACCCATGGCGATTGTAACGGCAATATCGATGGATATCAGCCCGCTGCCGGTCTTGATTGCCTCTGCTTTTGGCGCGGGGCTTTCTATGCTGACACCGTTGTCTTCGCCGGGAATGGCGCTGGGATATGCGTTGGGAGGATATGATTTGAAAAGCTTTTTCCGTGCGGGAATTGGACCTTTCTTATGCTGCGCGCTTTGCGCTATTTTTCTGGTGCCAATGATATATCCCTTTTAAGTATTGAGGAAAGGATTTTTGAAATGAAAAATTATTATGAGGGATTCCAGAATGAACAAAGCGGGGAAAAGAAATCTTCTCCAGGTGTTTATCAAGGATATTCCCCGAAATTATATAATGGTTATGAAGAAAGCAGCCGGTATATTATGGTTAGAGATGGAACGAAACTGGCGATGGAATTATATCGGCCGACGTTGGACGGCGTCTGTGTGGAAGAACCGCTGCCGGTTATCTGGCGATTTACGCCTTATGGTAGAGTGTTGCGCAGACCGGATGGAAGTATTCGGCATACCGCTTTTTTTTCCGGTACCGGGGAAACGGTGCCGGATGCGTATGCGACAGGCGCGGCTCCGGGGGAACCGCAGACCGGAGCAGAAATTATGCTGAAGGAGTTTACCGCCAGAGGATATATTATCGCCAGCGTAGATACCAGAGGCAAGCATGCGTCTTTTGGCCATACGCCTGCGATTCAGCCGATCCAAGGGCCGGAAGATGCCTATGATATTACGGAGTGGCTGGCGGCGCAGCCATGGTGTGATGGAAACATTGGCATGTTTGGATGTTCCCATGTGGGAGCAACTCAGATGGAAGCCATTCGCTCCAATCCACCGCATTTAAAGGCAGCATTTGTCGGGATGACGGACTACAACAAGTACGACGGCTGGGTGCGCGGCGGGATTCCGAGGGAGACGGATTGGCCGGATGATTGGGGGAAAATGAATCAGGCGCTTTTTCAGGAAGAGCGTTTGAAGAAAGTTGATGTAGAGCAGGAGGCAGAATGGAAAAGTGCGATTCCGGTGCAGGAGGATTCGGACGGCAGTATGCTAAAAGAAGCAATTCGGCAGCACCAGATGAATCATTGCTTTATTCCTCCCTTGGAGGACCTGGATCGCAGCAATCCGGAGATGGACAAATATTACCGGCTTCCCTATCGGGACAGTTTCAGTAACCTAACAGATAATTGTTATTGGGAAGCATTAAGCAATAGCAATTATAAAGAGCAGATCAATCGTTCCGGGGTTGCGGTTTACTTATTGGGTGGATGGTATGATATTTGGAGCCGGGATACGGTAATTATGTATCGCAATTTAGAACTGCCGAAGAAGATGATTATCGGGCCCTGGTTTCATATGCTGCCCAAACTGGGTTTTAACGTATTGGTAGAGCAGCTGCGTTTTTATGACTATTGGCTCAAAGGGATACAGAATCATATCATGGAAGAGCCTCCGATTTATTATAATATTCTTCCAGAAAAAGATGCAGAATGGAGATTTGCAGATCAGTGGCCGGTGCCGGGCGTAACGTGGGAGAGCTTCTATTTGCATAGCGAGGGACAAAAAACCGTAGATTCTTTCCATGACGGTTCTCTAAAGGAGGAGCCTTCCGCCGCCTGGGAAGAGAAAGATTCCTTCCTCTCAGACTATACGGTCAGCGATGGGGAATGCGAACCAAGGGACGTGATTGATCTGGAACAAAAAGGGATTACTTATACTTCCGAAATTCTCACAGAAGATGTGGCGGTTGTGGGCCATCCCATGCTGCATTTGACGGTATCCACAACTGGCGTGGATGGAGACTTTTTCGCTTTCCTTCTTGATGTGGACGAACAGGGAAATTCACAAATTGCGACGGAGGGTATGCTGCGGGCTTCTATGAGAAGTACGGAAACGGCGCCATATGATTTCCTTGGTCTTCCCTGGCATCCTTGCCGGGAGAAGGACGTAAAAAAATTACATCCGGGAAAACCGGTAGAGTTGGTGATTGATTTAAAACCGACGGCGCAGCTATTTAAAAAAGGGCACCGAATTCGCTTGGCGATTACGACTTCCCGCAGCGAGTATCTGTTTTACCGGGAAGAGCCGGCTCCCACAGTCACGATTTACCATGACGCGAGATATTCTTCTTATCTATATCTCCCAATTTTACCGTAGATGGCGGCAAACAAAAAACGAGTAGAGGGAAGCTATTCCCCCCTGCTCGTTTTTAAAATATACTCTGCAATACAGTCCCGAATAAGAGTAAAATCTGGCAGTTCTTTTTTCTCCTTTTTATAGGACAGATACATGCAATAAGTAAGATCTGGCTTTTTAATCGGAAAGGCGAAGATGGGCTGGCCATTAAATAGGAGGATATTATCATTGACATTGCTCAACACATCTTCCGAACAGTATCCCCAGGCGTTTTGCTCGGAAATTGTCTGAAGGATGCCGGAAATGCTGTTGATTGTTCCGGACGCGGAAAGAATGATGTTGTTCGCGTAAAAATAAGAAGCAATAGCATTATAAGTGGTCCCGCTATTTTTAAAGAGAACCACAGGAAAGGAGGAAAAGTCAAGGAGATCCACACCGGCTTTTAGCTTCTCCAGCTGATCGGGAGTATAATCGCCGAGAAAAGTGCGCAGAGAACGGCTGCTGATCAAAAGATAATGGTTCTTTTCGATTAAGGGCAGAAAGTCGGTATCGGGGGATAGGATTTCCGTTGGAGTGAGCAAAAAATCAATTTTATTTTCATGAAACTGGCGAAAAAGCGTAAGAGGTTCCCCTTCATATAATTGAAAGCAGATATGGGGAAAATTTTTCGTAAGTTCCTCCAATGGAATATATTTGAGGGCAAAACGCCCCAAGGGCCCCGCAAATCCGATGACAATGGATTGATTGATTTGGCTGGTCAGCTTCAAGCTGGTTTGAAGGCTTTTGAGCGTATTCTGGATTTTTAAGGCGTATTCCAGCAGCGTTCTCCCTTCCGCTGTCAGTTCTAATTTTGGATGGCGTGTAAACAGGGTAACCTGATAATAGGACTCCAGCCTTTTGATATAATCGCTCATACTTTGTTGAGTGACATGGCATTTTTCGGATGCCTTTGAGATATTCAGGCACTGAGCAACCTCAATATAGTAAGCAAAATCAGGAATGTACATGGCGCGGCGGCTTCCTTTCTTTGGTATTATAGCCCTTGGATAATATTGAAATCAATCAAAGGGAATCGCTATGGGAGGACTCATTCTTTTCGGCTTGAAGGAGAACTAAGTTGCTATCGGAAAAATTCATGCGGATATAGTTGGAGATATCCCGTGTGATCTGACGAAAGAACGCGTTTTCCCGTTTGCTGTTGTCCGATAGAATATAATAGTCAAACTGTATATTGGGCGTTACGATGGGAAAACGCCAAACACCTTCCAGAGACAAGCGGTCTTCCGGAAGAAAGATATTGCTTGCCGTACTCCAGCCAATCCCCTTTTTGACTAAGTCATAAATAATCTGAGGACTGTTTACAATGTTCGGGATCAGCAGCCGTTTATTATGGTTGGAAAACAGTTGGTTGATTTTGGATTGAAGCAATCCGTTCCGGGAATGGGCGATCTGAGGGATGTCTGCAAAATCCAGAAGATCCACGCCGCGAATCCATGTGGAAGGACTCTTGTGAGGATAATAAGTTCTTAGCAGTTCATCGGAGATAATCAGATACTCCGGCAGGGAGAAAAGCAGTTTGGCGTTCGCCGGAATCGGGCTGGAAGGAAGCGCGCCGAAGATCACGCAATCGATCTCGTGATTGGAAAGCATATAGTGGAGCGACTTCTTTCTGGATTCCATTTCCGCGCTGTAAGGGCCTTCTGTAATGGAAAATTGACAGAAGGGATATAGCTTGCTGAGATAAGACAGAGATAAAATCTGTTTGGAGATGCTGCCCAGCGGACGAGCGAGACCGATTGTGTAGGCAGCAGGCGGAACCAAAGCCTGATTTTTATGGGTCAGAACCGATTCGATATCGGAATATAGCTGCATAATCTGCGCGGCAGAATTTTGAACCAGAACGCCCTGGGTGGTTAGGGTAAGGGAGTTCCTATTTTTGGAGAAAAGTTTTGTTCCAAGGGATTCCTCCAAACGTTTGATATAGGCGCTTAAAGATGGCTGGGAAATTCCCAGCCTTTTTGCCGCTTTGGTATAATTCAGTTCTTCGCAAAGGACGAGGAAATTTTCAAAGGATTGCATGGGTAACTCCAATCAAAAAAAGCAGATTTTTTCCAGGAACAAGAGAACATACGGGGCTGGAAGAGATAAAATTATCTTACCACAGCTTTTGTGTTATAACAAGCAGGAGAATAACCTGTTGGACAGAGAGGTTATTTTTGGAGATAATAAGGTTATAAAAAATCCATATACCCTTGTCCATGAAAGAGGGGATATGGAAGAAAACAGGAGGAGAAGTATGAAGAGCAAGGTGAAACGAGCGTTATCCCTGTTTCTCGCAGCGAGTATGGTATTTTCCATGAGTGCGTGCGGAGGAACGAGCAGCGAAACGAAAGCGGAAAGCAAAGACACTGCTGCAACGACGGCGGCAGCCGGTGAAACAACGGCTCCAAGCGGCGAGGTTGCCGCGACGAAGCAGATTAACATTGAGATTAACGGAGATCCCAATACCTTGGCGCCTTATGCGTCCAGCAATAACCCTAGAAACAGAACGATCATCTATACGATTTACGAGCCATTGTTCCATCGTCTTAAATTTGGCGGAGAGCTGACTCCTTGCGTTGGAAAGAGCTGGAAACAGATCGACGCTACCACATATGAGGTAGAAATTTACGATTACGTCAAAGACTCTGCTGGAAACCCGATTACAGCGGACGACGTGGTATTCAGCTATCAGACAGCCATTGACTCCGGTACGCAGACGGGCTATGTGGGCAGCGTGACGGAGATCAAGAAGACCGGCGATTATACGGTTCAGCTCTCGCTGGCATCGGAGCAGGTAGGCGTATTCTCCGATAGCGTGAACTTTGTACCGATCATCTCCAAGGCAGCCTGGGATGCTTCCCCCGATGAGATGATTGCCAATCCGGTCGGCACCGGCCCTTATGTTTTGGACAGCTGGACTGCCGGATCTTCCCTGACGCTGGTGAAAAATGAGAACTATTGGCAGGATTCTGCTGTCTCCGGCGAACGCCAGGCAGTGGATAAGGTAGTTTTTAAGGAGATCACCGAGGCGGCACAGATCACCGTGGCGCTGGAAACAGGCGATGTTGACTTTGCATACGACGTACAGAGCTCGGATCTGTTCCACTTTAAAGAGGGCGGAGATGACGAAGGTTTCACTACCTATCAGTTCCTGAACATCCTGATGCAGTGCATCTTCTTTAACTGCGACGAGTCCAGCGTATGCGCGGACCCGAAGGTGCGCCAGGCTATCTGCTACGCGATTGATAATCAGGCGATTTTAAGCAATATCTTTAACGGCGAAGGCGAACTTTCGACCACATTCTCCAATAGCCTTTATGCAGACTATCAGGATTCTTGGAAGAATCTGGATTACTATTCCTACAATGTAGAAAAAGCAAAAGAACTGTTGACAGAGGCCGGTCACCCCGATGGAATCACGATTCGTCTTCTGACCAACTCCAGCGCCGACCACAAGAGAATTGCTGAGATCATCCAGGCTCTCCTGGCGGAAGCAAACATTAAAGTGGATATCACAAACTATGAAGCAGCTCTGTTTAATACATACGTATCGGATCCGAAAGAGTTTGACGCTTATGTCACTCAGAAGGCGGCAGGCGGACTGAGTGTTCTGGTCTGGAAACTTTCCATGGACGCCCGCATGTTTAACGGAGTAACGAAAAACTTCCTGAAGAACGATGAATTCCAGAAACTGCTGGAAACTGCGTTGGATGCCGCTACGAATTCTCCGGAGACGGTGGACGCTGTTCGTGCATGGCTGGATGAAAATGTTCCGATTTATGCATTCTGTTCCGGCTATAAATATTATGTCCATACGGATGATCTGCTGACCCCTTGCGTATCCGGCGAGACCGTATTTTATCCTGGCATGAGTGAGTTTGCGGATACTTGGCATAGAACGGTCGAGTAATCAAAGGGCGATTCAAAACAAAATCCCATACAGGGGCAGGCAGAGAACTTTCTTTGCCTGCTCTCTATCCATATGGCAATTGTCATGCAGAATCTTTGAGAGAGGTAGACAATGATACGATACATAGTGAAAAGAATTTTGCTGATGATCCCTGTGATCATCGGTGTTACATGGCTGATTTTCACCATCATGTACTTTACTCCGGGAGATCCGGCGCAGATCATTCTCGGCAGCGAGGTATCCACAGAGGTCTTAGAGGCAAAGCGGGAAGAACTAGGATTAAACAAGTCGTACGTGGAGCGATTTGTAGAATATGCCAAAGATGTCTATTTCCATTTTGATTTTGGCGAATCTTACATGAATGGAAAACCTGTCATTGAAGACATTCTCCAGCGTTTCCCCTATACGCTGCGGGTTGCGTCCATCAGCGTATGCTTGGCGCTTCTGATTGGTATTCCCTTGGGCGTCATTGCCGCGGTCAATCAATATTCCTGGAAAGATAACGCTTCTATGCTGGTGGCGTTGGTTGGAATCTCGATGCCGGGCTTCTGGGTTGGGCAGATGTTATCCTTGCTGTTTGCCTTGAAGCTGGGGCTTTTGCCTGCCAGCGGCGTCGATGGAGCGGCTTCCTATATCCTGCCCTGTCTGGCCATCGGATTGACGGGATGCGCGTCCATTGCCAGACAGACACGCTCGGCCATGCTTGAGGTAATCCGGCAGGATTATATCGTGACCGCAAGGGCAAAGGGAATCGCCAATCAAAAAGTAATCTTTGTTCATGGCCTTCGGAATGCTCTGATTCCGGTTGCCACCCAGGCAGGCACATCCTTTGGCACCCAGCTTGGCGGCGCGATCGTAGCGGAAAGCGTTTTTTCGATTCCGGGAATCGGTACTTATATGATGAACTCGATCAGCAGCCGCGATTATCCGGCCATTCAGGGGTCGGTTATCTTTGTGGCTGTGGTATTCAGCCTTGTTATGCTGCTTGTCGATTTAGTGTATGCGTTTATCGATCCGAGAATTAAGGCGCAATATGCCGGAAAGAAGAGGAGAAAATAATGGCGGAACAGGGTAAAAACAAAAGAAAGGCGAAAAAGCAGGGAATGCTCAGCATCACCTGGGGACGGTTAAAGAAAAACAGACTGGCGATGCTTGGCCTGTTTATCATGCTGATTATTGTTATTTTGGCCATCATTGCCCCCTTGATTGCACCTTATCAGTTTGACAAAACAGATTTCAGCTGCACGTTCCAGGGACCTTCCGCGGAGCATTGGTTTGGCACGGACGAACTGGGGCGGGATATTTTCAGCAGGCTTTTAGTGGGAGCAAAATACTCGCTGATCGTGGGCGTGGCAAGCGTTGCTCTGGCAGGAATCATCGGCGTTGCCCTTGGAGCCTTAGCAGGATATATCGGCGGAAAGTTCGATATGGCTTTGATGCGGGCTTTGGATGTGATTCAGGCGCTGCCTGGGTTGATTCTTTCCATTGCCGTTGCGGCGACTCTTGGGCCTGGTTTCTTTAACTGTATCGTATCTTTGACAATTGGGACGATCCCCGGATATGCGCGTATGACAAGAGCTTCCATTCTGAATGTGAGAAATATGGAGTATGTGGAAGCGGCAAAATCCATCAATGCGGCGGATAAGAGAATCATTATCAAGCATATCCTTCCCAACGCGCTGTCGCCGGTCATTGTTCAGGCAACCATGGGCGTAGCGGGCGCAATCCTTGCCGCTGCTTCTCTTAGCTTCGTGGGATTGGGCGTTCAGCCTCCGAACCCGGAATGGGGCGCGATGCTTTCCGGAGCGAGAAACTATATCAGGAACTACCCGCATATGGTTATTTTCCCTGGTATTACGATTATGATTACCATTTTATCGATCAATATGTTTGGCGATGGATTGAGAGATGCGCTTGATCCGCGTTTGAAAGATTAAAGAGGGAAGAGAGACGTGATGGAAAAGAAAAACGGAAATGATATATTGCTTACGGTTGATGATTTGGAAGTTCAGTATACAGCGGGCGGAGAAATTATAAAGGCAGTGAACGGAGTCAGTTTCCAGGTAAAACGCGGGCAGACCTTCGGACTCGTCGGGGAGACTGGCGCTGGAAAGACCACCATTGCAAAGTCGATTCTTCGTATCCTTCCGGACCCTCCCGCCAAGATCATTGGAGGAACGGTAAAATTAGAGGGAAAAGACTTGATGGCGATTTCCGAAAAGGAGATGCGGAGTATTCGGGGAGAGAAGATCGCCATGATCTTCCAGGATCCCATGACCGCCTTAAACCCGGTATTTCCCGTTGGAGACCAGATTGCGGAAGCAATCAAAACCCATGAAAAGATCAGCAAGAAAAAAGCCTACGAAAAAACCGTCGAGCTTTTGGAAATGGTTGGAATTCCTGCGGAGCGGTATGAGGAATACCCCCATCAGTTTTCCGGCGGCATGAAGCAGCGCGTGGTAATCGCCATGGCGCTTGCCTGCAATCCAGAGCTGATCCTTGCGGATGAGCCCACAACGGCGCTGGACGTTACCATCCAGGCCCAGGTGCTGGAAATGATCGGAAAGCTGAAACGGGAGAAAAACACTTCCATGATTATGATCACCCATGATCTCGGCGTGGTAGCAGAAGTCTGCGACGAGGTGGCGGTGGTCTACGCCGGACAGATCGTGGAAGCCGGTACTCTGGAAGATATCTACGATCATCCGACCCACCCTTATACCCTGGGGCTTTTCAGCTCGATCCCAAGCCTAACCGGGGATGAAACAAGACTAAAGCCCATCGCGGGGATGCCGCCGAACCCGGCGGATCTTCCCAAAGGATGCTATTTTGCTCCCAGATGTCCTCATGCGGACGAGTGCTGCAGACGGGAAGGGCAAGTGGGGCTCGTGGAAATTACTCCTGGCCATGTGGTAAGGTGCTTAAAAGCCGGAAAGGGAGAGTAGATATGGATAAAATATTAGAAGTACAACACTTAAAAAAATATTTTGAGACTCCCAGAGGAGTGCTTCATGCCGTGGACGATGTGACTTTTTCCGTGGAAAGAGGAAAGACCATCGGCGTAGTCGGCGAGTCCGGATGCGGAAAATCCACGTTAGGAAGAACGATCATACATCTTTTGGAGAGCACCGAGGGCAAAATTATCCTGAACGGGGAGGACATTACCCGTGTAAACAAAAGTGAACTGAAAGCCGTGCGGGAGAAAATGCAGATCATTTTCCAGGATCCCTATTCCTCTCTGAATCCGCGTATGACGGTCAGCGAGACCATCAAGGAACCGTTGGTTTTATCGGGACGTTTTCAGAAAGGGGAAATTGAGGCAAAGACCGAAGAGATTATGGAAAGCGTCGGTCTTGCTGAGCGCCTGATCAACTCGTATCCCCACGAATTGGACGGCGGACGAAGACAGAGAATCGGTATTGCGAGAGCGCTGGCGCTAAATCCGGAATTTGTGGTCTGCGACGAGCCGGTTTCCGCCTTAGACGTCTCGATTCAGGCGCAGATTTTGAATCTGATGCAGGATCTGCAGGCAGAGAAAAATCTGACTTATATGTTTATCACCCACGATCTGTCGGTGGTAAGATTTATTTCCGATACCATATGCGTGATGTATCTGGGGCAATTGGTAGAGACCTGTCCGTCGAAAGAGTTGTTCCGAAAGCCGCTTCATCCCTATACGAAAGCGCTTCTTTCGGCGATTCCGTCCACAGATATCCATAATCGGAAGCAGAGGATTTTACTTCGCGGCGAGGTGACTTCTCCCATCAATCCAAAGCCCGGATGCCGGTTTGCGGCAAGATGCAATTACGCCTGCGAAAAATGCAGTGAGCAGCAGGTTTTGGAAGAGGTGGAGCCGGGACACTTTGTATCCTGCTGCCGTGTCAAGGAGATTAATTCATAGGAGTACATATGGGCGGAAAAAAGGAAACAATATGGAATCGGGATTTCATACTGATCTTTGTGATCAATTTTTGCTACCAGATGGCGCATCAGATGATGAATACCCTGGTACCCAAATATGCAAATTCCTTTGGAATAGCGGCGACTCTTGTCGGCGTGATCAGCAGTATCTTTGCCGTAGGCTCTATGGCCTCAAGACCGATCACGAGCCCGGCGCTTGACGCCTTTAAAAAGAAAAGGATGCTGCTGCTTGTGATGGTAATGATGAGCCTCGTCTTTTTCGGTTACAGTATGACGTCCAATGCGTACGCCATTATCGGGATTCGCTTGATTCACGGCATCTGCATTGGCTTCTTTTCACCTCTGGTGATGATGATGGCCGGCGACGCGCTGCCGGAGAACAGGATGGGGAGCGGAATCAGTATTTTTGCCCTCGGCCAGGCCATTGGCCAGGCGGTTGGGCCTAGCATCGGTTTATCGATGAGTAAATATTGGGGATACTCCCCGGCGTTCCAGGTGGGAGCGGCCGTGATGCTGGCCACAGCGCTTTTGTGTTTTCTGCTTCCCAATGATAACGGGAATGGAAAACCTTATAAGATTGCCCTAAACCGGATCTTGGATAAGGATGCGGTTCCGGCAGGACTGATCATTCTGTTTCTCTGTATTTCCTTTGGCTGTATCGGCGCTTATCTGGCTATCTACGGAGAGGCAAGAGGGGTCGACAATATTGGTTTGTATTTTACGGTATATGCCATCAGCCTTTTGATCAGCAGGCCGGTCAGTGGAATCCTATCCGACAAGTTTGGCTTTACCCCGATGATCGGGATGGGGATTATCTGCTATGGGATTTCCTTTGTTCTGCTTAGCTTCTCCAGGACAATCGAGCTCTTTTTGGCGGCGGCGGTGGTGGCGGCCCTTGGCTACGGGGTTTGTCAGCCCCAGGTGCAGGCGCTTACTTTAAAGTGTGTCACCAAAGAGAGAAGGGGTGTTGGCAGCAATACCAATTTCTTCTTTATGGACGCAGGAATGATGATCGGGCCAACCTGCGCGGGATATGTGATTGACTCGATTGCGCGTTCCACGGGAGGCGCAGCGACGGCGGACGCATATTCCAAAATGTATCTGGTTATGACCATTCCGATGATCATTGCTTTCCTCTATTTGCTTATGATGAAAGGAAAGATTAAGAAAATCATAGAAAAGAATCAGAGCGCATAAAAATCGTTTACAGTAGATGCAGCAAGGGAGATTATCGATGAAAGATTGTTTGCAGGTGAAGACGGAAGGCGGATGGATTGAGGGAAAATACTCCCAGGACGGCAACGTTCGAATCTTTAAGGGGGTTCCCTATGCAGCTCCCCCGGTTGGCGAGCTGCGTTGGCGGGCGCCGCGCCCGGTAACGCCTTGGGATGGGATCAAGGAAACAAAATATTACAGCAATGCCAATATGCACGTCCGACCTTCCATGAAAAGCTTTTATGGAAAAGAATTTGATATGCAGGAATACCGGGTCAGCGAGGATTGCCTCTATCTAAATATCTGGGCGCCCGTCTCCCCGAAAGAGGAAAAGTGTCCGGTCGCCTTGTGGTACCATGGCGGGGATTCCCATGCCAACAAGGCTGTTTTTGACGGAGAGGGTTTTGCGAGAAAGGGTGTGATCGTGATGACGGTCGGTTTCCGGACCGGGCCTTTTGCAGGATTTACCCATCCGGAGCTGGGAGCGGAGTCAGAAAAAGAGACCGGACATTATACGTCGGGAAATTATGGGCTGCTCGATCAAATCGAGGCGGTAAAGTGGGCGCGCCGAAACGCGGCGGCCTTTGGCGGAGATCCGGAGCGGATTACGGTATTTGGTCAATCCGCCGGCGGAACGACCGTGCAGCGGTTGATTTCCACCCCGCTCTTAAAGGGCGATCTTTTCGGAGCGATTATGCAGTCGGCCGGCGGTTTGGATCCGAGATACATGCCCGTTTCCATCACCATGGAAGAGGGAGAAAAAAGGTGCCAGGGCCTGTTGGAAAAGGTGGGAATACGGAATATGGAGGAAGCGAGAATGCTCCCTGCGGAAAAAATCCAGCAGTATTTTTCCGGCGGACCGGAATTAAATATGGCTATTTTTGCGCCGAAACCTGACGGGTGGAGCCTGCTGGATACCCCCGAAAGGACCAGTTATCGGAACCTTCATCAGGATATACACTACATGATCGGCACCACCAAGCATGAAGGCTTTGCCTATACCTATAATGGGGTTACGGTAGATACTTTAAAGCGTTATTTACAGGAGTCTTACGGCGATCGATGGGAAGAATACTGGAAGGCTGCAAACGTGAAAACTGACCGGGAGGCCCAGATCGTCCGCCGTCAGGACAGCGCCGATGTGAAGATGGCTACCTGCTATTCTTGGGTTCAGCTTCAAAATGAACAGGGAAGGCCGGCGCCCTTTGTGTATCTCTTTACCAAGGAAGCGCCGGGGCCGGAGGGCGTGGGCGCGTTTCATTCCGGAGAGCATGCTTATGTTTTTCAGAACCTTGACCGGGTACCAGCAAGGCCTTACGCGAATAGCGACCGGGAACTTTCCGATATCATGAGCAGCTATTGGGCGAATTTTATGCACACGGGGGATCCCAATGGAGAGGGCCTTCCCGCCTGGGACAGAACGGAACGGATGAAAGATGATCCGTGGGTGATGGAACTGGGGCTCCGAGTGGGGATGATCCGGCCGGAGGAGACCAAGGTTTCCAAATTTGTCCGTGACTATGCCTATCACTTTTTAGATGAGGAATGAGATGAATCCAGCGAATTATCGTTATTATTTTGAGCCGACAAGATTTGCTTTTATCAAAGATAAAATCTTTTTGGATCAGTATCCGGTGGAGTATCCGGAGGAAATCGGGGAAGAAGATGGGGAGCCGTATCTAAAGCTTTCCATGTTTCAGCGAATCTTTTCTCCGCAGATGACGGTGGAAAGCGGCGAAGACCACTTTTCGATCGTCTATGAGGGGAAGAGCGTAAGATACAGAAATGAAAATTGGAGCGGGCAGGGGACGGAATGGGCGTGTCCTCCCAAATGGAGAGACGGGGAATGGCATATCCCTGTGCTGCAGGTGCTGGGAGAAGGATTGGGTTTTTTCACAAACCGCTTACAGCCTCCGTTTTTCTTGGCGGGCAGAGAGGCGGCGGACGTGGATCTGTCCGTTCAAAGAGAAGAATATTATCGAAATGTCTTGCGGGGGAAAAGCGTCGGGGAAGTCTATTGCACCTTTTGGAACGAGAACATACAAAAGTATCTGCCGTTAAAAATGTATATTCCGACTTACTTGTCGCAGGATAGGAAATTTCCTTTGATTGTGGCGCTGCATGGAGGGCTGGGTTCTCCGGAGAGCGTGTTTTTGCATACGGAACGAAAATTTTCTTATGCGGCGGAAAAACGAGGGTTTATCCTGTTGGCGCCGGACGCCTGTATTTTTAACAGCACTTATGGCTGTCCGGTGAAGCCGGCAGGTTCCCATCTGACCACCTGCGGCTTTGCGGGAGATGAGGAAGAACTGCAGGGAAAGGCGGCTTCGGAAGACTCCCTGCATCAGGAGATCCTGTGGGCAATGGAGAATTTCCCGGTTGATCGGGAACGGGTCTATCTGATGGGAAATTCCATGGGTGGAATCGGAACCTTTTATTTTGGTTCCAGGCACCGGGAGCTGTTTGCCGCCCTTGCTCCGGCGGGAGCCGCGCCGGAGGCGGAAGCGTTTGACTACACCGGACTGGGCGATATCCCGATCCTTTTTACGGCTGGCACAGAAGATTTTCATGGGTATGACCATATGGAAAGAGCCTACCGGTATTTTAAAGACCATGGCGTAACGATCGAGCTTCTGACGGTCGGCGGAGGAACGCATCCCAGCGCGTGGGTGGATGAATTGGATCACATATTGGATTATTTGCTCGAAAAGCATCGATAGATATCCGTAGATAAAATCATGTTTCTGGGAGCGTGCGAGGGAGGAATATATGGCGTTAACGAGAGTGCGAGTAAAGCAAGGAGAGATACAGGGGTATCCTGCGGGAAATCAGGCGATCAGCGTGTTCAAGGGGATTCCCTATGCCAAGCCTCCGGTAGGAGAGCGGCGATGGCGGGCGCCGGAACCGGCGGAAGCCTGGGAAGGGGTTTTTCATGCCTACGAGTTTGGGCAGATTGAAGTGCAGGCAGTAAGGCCGAAGAATGATTTTTACCGGCGGGAGTTTTATCCTTTTGATTATCCGATGAGTGAGGATTGCCTGTATCTGAACGTATGGACCCCGGCGGAAAATGCGGAGGAAAAACTTCCGGTCGCTCTTTGGATCCATGGCGGCGGGATGCGCCAGGGCTATTCCAACAAGTTGGAGACAGACGGAGAAGCGTTTGCCAAGCGGGGGATTGTCTACGTATCCCTCAATTACCGTTTGAATATCTTTGGATTTTTTGGACATCCGGATCTGACGGCGGAAGATCCCTTTCATTCTTCGGGAAATTATGGAATTCTTGACCAGATTCTGGCGTTAAGGTGGATCCATGAAAATATTACTGCTTTTGGCGGAGATCCCGATTGCGTCACTATCTTCGGCCAGTCTGGCGGGGGGCGTTCCGTCCAGGCTCTGATCGCGTCCGATCTGACAAAAGGTCTGATTCACCGCGCCATCATGCAGAGCGCAGGAGGCCTTGGAAATGAAACGTTAGACAATTATAGCCTGTCCGACTGTGAGAAGGATGGGATTGCATTTTTCAAACATTTTGGAATTAAGAACGTGGCGGAAGCAAGAAGGATACCGGCCCTAGAGCTGCATGATATGTTTATCGAGTATTCCAAACTGCATTTTGGAAGGCCAAGCCGCCCCTGCGTCGATGGGTATCTGTGGAAAAAAGATTTTACTTCTCTGTGCCTTGACGGAGATTACCAAGATTTGGATTATATGATCGGGACTACCAGGGATGAGGATGGACCGGCTCCTTTTGATTTGGCGATGGTCTTAGAAGAAGGACAGCGGTTATATCCCGATCAGCTAGATGAATTTTTGAAGATCGTCGCTTATGAAGATCCAAAAGAGTGCGAGAAGATCATGGCGCGAAATCGGCCGGACAGCTTATTGGCGGCGGCTTTATCCTGGAGTGAAATGACGGCTAGAAGCGGAAAGAAGCCGTCTTATCAGTATTTGTTTACCCATGTGGTTCCGGGAGAGGAGGACTCTCTCTTTGCTCCGCTTCCCCAGGATAAGCGTCCGGGGAAATGCTTCCATAGCTCGGAGCATATGTATATTCAACAGACTTTCCTGCGATCCTGGAGGCCCTTTACCGGCGAGGATTTTGATTTGTCTAACAAGATGTGCGCCTATTGGACAAATTTTGTGAAGTATGGAAATCCCAATGAGCCGGGACTTCCCGTGTGGGAGCCGTATACCCTGGAAAATCGGAGGGTGATGGAGCTTTCCACGGATCCGCACATGATCGAACCGCCGGTGAATGATATCGTAGCGTTTCGCCGGGATTATCCGTTTACACGCGGAACGAAAAAAGAGGAATAAAGGAGGCTGCTATGCCTGCAATTACATTGGTGAAAACAGAAAATGGAATGGTGAAAGGGTATCCTTCGGCGGATCAGATGAACGCCGTGTTTAAAGGAATTCCCTATGCCGCCGCGCCGGTTGGGAGCCTTCGGTGGAAAGCACCGCAGCCAGCTCCTGACTGGGAAGGCGTATACGATGCGGCCCGCTTTGCTCATCCTTGCTGCCAAACGTTGGTCCATAAAAATGATCCGGTGGAAGATTTTTTCTGTATCCGGATGGATCAAAGCGAGGATTGCCTGTATCTGAATGTGTATACGCCGGCCCAGGATGCCGGAGAAAAGCTTCCGGTGGCCGTCTATTTTCATGGCGGCGGGATGCAGAATGGCTATAGTTACATGAACGCCTATGACGGCGACGGATTTGCCAAACGGGGAATCGTGTATGTGTCGGTTGGTTATCGCTTGAACCTCTTTGGCTTTTTTGCCGATCCGGAATTACGGGAAGAGGACGAGCACGGCAGTACCGGCTGCTATGGAACCTTGGATCAGGCCTTTGCCCTGCAGTGGATCAAGCGCAATATCGCCGGATTTGGCGGAGACCCGGACACGGTATCGATCTTTGGACAGTCCGGAGGCGGGCGGAGCGTGCAGACGCTGGCGGCGTCTCAGATCGGAAAAGGATTGTTTCAGCGGGCCATCATGCAGTCCGGCGGCGGGTTATCCACGGGAAGCCAACGGTCAGCGGTCTCCCTGGAAGAGGGATATGAAGTGTGCGGCATGCTGAAAAAGCTGTTTGGGGCAAAGAATATAGCGGAACTGCGCGAAATCCCAGGGCAAAAGCTGATTCAAATATACGGCGCTTACCTGAGGGAGAACGTGACGGATCAGCCCCATTTTACGCTGCGCTATATGGGGCCGAAGATCGATGGATATGTCCTGGAAGACGAACGCTCCGATGTGTTTCGAAGCGGACGGTACAACGATGTGCAGTATATGGTGGGGGCAACGGACAGTGAATTCTTAAGTCCCTCCATGGAAGTTCCCCCTATGGAAGAAATCGAGCGGATGGCAGTGGAGGATTACGGTGCATATGCGGAAGGTTTTCTGCGGCTGATCCGGGAGAGCAGCGAGGAAGAGCTGAAACAGTATTTCCGGAATCAAGAAGGAGAAACGCTGAAGGCAAACGCTGTTGGATGGTGTGAATTGCAGCTGCAGTTAAAGCGTAGGCCCAGCTATGCGTATCTGTTCGAACTGGTCCCGCCGGGAAGCGACGCCGCCAGGCATTCGTCGGAGCACCACTATGTGTTCCAGACCTTGATGCGGACCAGAAGGCCTTATACGGGACGGGATTTCGACCTGTCCAACGAGCTGGCAGACCGCTGGGCAAACTTCTTTAAGTATGGAAACCCTAACGATGAGAAATATGAAAATCTCTGGACGCCATATACCGAGGAGCATCCGGAGGTATTCCGAATCAGCTATCAAAGCCATATGGGAAGAATGCCGGAATCCAAGTTTATGACCTTTATTAAGAATTATTCCTTAGGCAGAGTTTGAGAACGGAGGGAGACATGGATACAGAATATCGTACAGACAACGCGATGGACATCGAAAAAAAGAAGATTGTGATCGAGTTCAATGTGGAAATGGAGACGAAAGACGGTCAGATTCTTCGCGCCAATGTGTACCGGCCCGATGATGAGGAGGCTCATCCTACGATTTTAATCCGGGAACCCTACTCCAAGGACCTTCGGCCAGATTGGGGATTCATGTCCCCTCATCTGTATGCGAGGGAGGGCTTTGCCGTTGTCCTTCAAGACGTCCGGGGCAGCGGCGTATCCGACGGAACGCCGGTGTTTGATCCGGGGGAAACGGAAGATGGATTGGAGACCATCGACTGGGTGGCAAAGCAGCCTTGGTGCAATGGGAAAATCAGTATGATCGGCCTTTCCTACTATGGCGGAACGCAGATACAAGTTGCCCAGAGACGGCCGGAACATTTGGTGGCGTGTGCGCCTTTTATGCCCATGGGCTATTATTTTCGCCACAGCATCCAGCTGACGGCCCCCAAATGGTTTTATACCCAGTTTATCAGCGCCATGCGTCTGGGTAAATTCCCCTATGACAAGGAACTGCTCCAGAAAATGGACGCGCTGATGTCGGATTCCAGCGTCGTTTACGACCTTCCGGAGTACGACAGCCGGTTATTAACCGGGCTTCCGGAGATTCCCAATATTGAAAAAGAGGGCAGAGAACGGATCGACAACCTGAACAATGCGCCGTTCTGGCATAAAAATGGCTGGGAAGTGGACGTGGAAAATTTTGATGTGCCATGTCTGTTTGGAACCGGCTGGTATGACGGGGCGAAGCCCTACACGCTGGAACTGTATGGGAGAGCAAAAAAGGCGAAATCAGAGAAAACCAGGGAGAACGCGAGACTGATCGTCGGCCCCTGGTGCCATGGTTTTACGATGACCAGGCGGCTGAACGGCGTGGACTTCGGCCCCTTTGCTTCCTGGGATATGTTTGGCCTTTACGAAAAGGTACGGGACTGGAATCTTCACTGGGCCACCGGAGCGGATACCCCATATATGCACGAAGCGCCGGTACAGACCTTCCTGATGGGCGCCAATGAGTGGAGAGGCTATTCCGAGTGGCCGCCGAAGGAAGCAAAGATCGTTCCCTACTATATCGGGAGCGATGGCCATGCCAACAGCCGCATGGGGGATGGGACTTTATCCTTAACACCCTGCGGAACCGCGGAAAGCGACACCTATGATTATGATCCGCTTGATCCAACGCCGGGAAATGAGATGCTCCATTTCATTGAAAAGGACGAGGAAAGAGAGGATACCCTCGTCTATACGACGCCCGCGCTCACGGAGCCGGTCAATGTAACCGGCATGGTGACCATGAAGCTGTTTGCCAAGACCGATGCAAGGGATACGGACTTTTTCTGTCGGATTGCAGACGTATTCCCGGACGGAAGAACTCTATTCTTGGCCTCCGGCCTGGTGCGGGCAAGATACCGGCTGGCAGAAAGACAGCCAAACTTTATCGAGCCGGGCGCTGTGTATGAATACGAGATCAATCTTAGCGGTATCAGCAATCTGTTCCTCACGGGGCATAGTATCCGGGTGGATATCTGCAGCAGTTCCTTCCCGGAATACGACCGGAACCACAACACCACGGATCTCATTGGAAAGGGAATCGATACCGTGGTAGCGCATCAGACGATCCTCCATAGCGCGGAGTATCCGTCGCGGATTCTGCTGCCGGTGATAAAGGCCGAGTAAGATAATCTGGGAAGTAAAAGACATATTTGAAAAAATGGATAAGATAATGCATTGTATAGAGGGCTTGTACAGGGTTTCCATAGCAGGAATGCCTTGTACAGGCCTTCTTTTTTTCATATAGGACAGTAAGATAATTCCGTAATATTGTTGGATTCGAGATTGTGAAAGGAATGCTTTTTTTAGATAATACGAGACGAGAAGAAAAGGGATTATCTTCTGGAAATACAGCTGGTTACACCAGCTGTTAACAAATGCCGTAAGGGAGAATCAAATGCAAAAACCAAGAAAAAATGGTAAAAGAGTCCCGATATTAACAGCCAACGAGGCTGTGTCCTATATCCCAAATCAGGCGACGATTGCCTTCTTGGGTGCAGGTGGGGGAATCTGTGAGGCGACTGAGGTGATTCAGGCGCTGGCGGAACGGTATCGTGAGACAAAAGAGCCCAATCAGCTGACTTACTATCATGCGACAGGGCTGGGGGACCGGGCGGACAAGGGAATGTCGCCGCTGGCCCAGGAAGGAATGGTCAAGCGGATCATCGGCGGCCATTGGGGCCAATCGCCGAGACTCGCGGAGATGGCCGAGCGCAATGAAATTGAGGCGTACAATTTTCCGCAGGGAGTGATCTCCCAGCTGCTGCGTGCCTCAGCGGCCGGACAGCCGGGACTGATGACCCGGATCGGGCTGGGAACCTTTGTGGATCCTCGTGAGAAGGGCGGCAAGCTGAACGAGTGCACGAAGGAAGATCTGATTGAGCGGATGGAAATCAAAGGAGAGGAATATTTATTCTACCCGACGATTCCGATCGATGTAGCGATTATTCGAGCAACCACCGCCGATACGGAAGGGTATGTGAGCATGGAGGATGAGGTGGCTGTGCTGGATGCTCTGGCGATGGCTCAGGCGGCTCATAACAATCATGGCCTTGTGATCTGCCAGGTGCAGCGGGTAGTCGCGGCCGGCACGATCCATCCCAAGCAGGTGAGGATACCTGGCTACTGTATCGATATTTTGGTGGAGGTTCCGGATCAGCCCCAGATGTATCAGGCGCCAGTAGATCGTTTTATCTCCGGAGATTTTCGCAAAGATACCGGGGCCGTGACCCCGCTTCCGCTGAATGAACGGAAGGTTATTGCCCGGAGAGCTCTGATGGAGGCGTCGCCGGGAGCGGTAGGAAACGTCGGCGTCGGAATTGCTGACGGAATCGGAATTGTGGCAAGAGAAGAGGGGATTGGAGACCAGTTTACACTCACTGTGGAGACGGGACCCATCGGAGGCGCGACCGCCCAGGGAATCTTTTTCGGCGCCAGCATCAATATGCGTGCTCTTCTCGACATGCCGTCTCAGTTTGACTTTTACGACGGCGGCGGACTGGATGTCTGTTACCTGAGTTTTGCAGAACTGGATCAGCAGGGAAATGTGAATGTACATAAATTCAACGGAAAGATCATGGGAACTGGCGGATTTATCAACATCCATCAGAATACAAAGAAACTTGTCTTCTGTGGAACGCTGACGGCTGGGAAGCTGCGCACCTCAGTGGAAGACGGGAGCATTCGCATTGTCCAGGAAGGAAAACATAAAAAGCTGGTGAAGAAGGTGGAGGAAATCACCTTCAATGGCCGGGTAGCTTTGGACAACGATCAGGAGGTCTGGTATTTGACGGAGCGCGCCGTGTTCCGCCTGACCAAGGAAGGTCTGGAACTCTGCGAGGTGGCGCCGGGAATCGATATAGAGCGGGATGTCATTTCCCAAATGGAATTCAGGCCTTTGGTGTCGGAGCATTTGCGAAAGATGGATGCGCGGCTGTTCTCTCCGGAAGTGATGGGACTGAAAGATGAACAGCCCTGGAATCAGATCGGAGAAGAATAAGCAGCACCGGAATCAAAAAAGAAAGGAAAAGCAGCCCTGGAATACGGGCAGAAAATAAGGAGGAGTATGATGAATACAAACGTAGAATTACCCTTAAAGGTGGGAGATACTTGTAAATTTGTGAAAACCATTAGCGAGGCCGATGTATATATGTTCGGCGGAATCACTGGGGATTACAGCCAGATGCACTTTAACGAGGAGTTCATGAAGACGACCAAGTATGGAACACGGATTGTCCATGGCGTTTTGACCTTCGCCCTTGGCTGTACTGCTTCAACCATGATTCAGCAGCAAGTAAAATCGCCGATCCCCAGCGCTTCCTATGGATACGATCACCTGCGGTTTGTAAAGCCGGTATTTTTCGGGGACACGCTTACATCCACCTACACCATCGCTAGGGTGGAGCCGGAGACCATGAAGACCTATGGCGAGCTGGTGATCACCAACCAGAGAGATGAGGTCGTGGTCGTTGCCACCCATATTTTAAAGTTCCTTCCTCCGGAGAATGCTTAAATCAGAGCCGTAGGACAGACATTTTAGAAATCAGCGGCATATGAAGATTGGTATATTAGGAGCAGGCTCTCTAGGGAGCGTGTTTGGCGGCATGTTGGCGGAGGGCGGCCATTCGGTGACGATGCTCAGCCGTTCGCAGGAATATACGGAGACCGTGAACCGCCAGGGGCTTTTTCTGACAGAGGATGCGGAAGGAAAAGAAGACCGAAGTACAACGGTTCGGGCAACAAAGGAGTACGCGGAGCTTGCGGGCTCAGAGCTGTTGATCGTGCTGGTAAATTCTTTTGGGACGCGGGAAGCGGCAAAGGCGGCGCTTCAGGCCGGGGCAATCGGCAGGGAGACGGCCATCCTGACACTTCAAAACGGCCTGGGAAATGAGGAAATTCTTCAAGAAATTGCCGGTAAGGAGCGGGTCATCACGGGAAGAACCTATGTCAGCGGCCGGATGCTTAGCCCCGGCAGGGTTATGGCTGCGGTTCGGGGCTGCCTTACGGAGATCGGAGAGCTTGACGGAGCACAGACGGAGCGAATCCGGCTTGTTCGGGATGCTTTCTGTCAGTCCGGCCTGGAAACCAGGATCGCCGGGAATATCCACAGCGTTATCTGGGAAAAGCTGCTCGTAAACGTGGCCACCGGAGCAATCAGCGGCATCACAGGGCTGGATTACGGCGGTCTGTATGAGAAATACGGATTTGGCGCGCCGCGGGAGCTGCGGGAGATTGCCTGCAAAGCGGTAGCTGAGGCGATGAAGGTAGCTTCCGCTTATCAAATCCCGCTTTCTGCGGTAGACCCGGCGGAGTACTGGAATCGTGCGTCTAAGGGGCAGCCTCCAGCTTTCCGGGCGTCGATTCTGCAAAGCCTGGAACGCGGCCATAGAACAGAGATTGATACGATTAACGGCGCGGTGGTGCTCTGGGGCCGGAGGGCAGGAGTTGACACGCCGGTCAATGAAGCGCTTACCGCCTGCATCAAGGGGATTGAATTTCGTATGGATCAGGAACGAAAAAAGCGCGGTTAAGACTGTAATAAGGGGAGCGGAATGGCAGAAAGTACTGTTATTCCAGCTCCCCCTTTTTGTCTTCCAAGGGTATTGACACAGGGCTAGCGGCTGGGTAAAGTGAATAGAGGAGGAAATATACATGGATCATATTAAATGGTATCGGAGGATTTCGTTTCAAGTTCCGGCTCTAACGATGCTCTGCATCCTGATTCCGGTTTGTATCCTCTGGTATGGCTACTATCATTTTCTGGCAGAACGAACCGTGGATAATGCGAGAAATACCATTGGGAACAGCCTGGCAGTTACTTCGCTCCACATGGAATATATGATGTCAGAGGTGGAGGATTTTGCCAGGACGCTGGCCTCCGACGAGGAGTTCTGTTTTTGGCTGCAAAATTATCTAGTCAGCATGGATGAAGGGAGGGAGGAGGCCGCCAGCAAGGTTTTTTTATCTCTGAATCAGCATATCTCTGGAAATGAGCTGCTGGACACAATTTTTTTGCTTTTTGAAAATAGTGGGAGCCTCATCTCATCCCAAGAGGGCTGGGGAGAGTCTCTGGTGGAGCAGTATGATTCCAGCTGGATGGGAAGAACGGCTTGGCTTACTCTCCCCTCGGAGCAAGGGAAAGATATGGAGGCTCTGGGATTGCTCTGCCCGATTCCCTTGTCTGAGGTTTCCAGTAAAAATGTTTCCGTGCTCTGTACTCTCAAAACAGAGGCGTGGCAGGGGCTGATGAATCGGACCGGTTACGAGGAAGAAATCACGCTGTTTCAAAATTATGAGGGCAGCCTTCATGCTGCAAGTCCGTTGAACTGGGAAAGAGGATGGCGGGAAGAGGAGCTGCAGCAGCTGGAGCAGATGTTAGAGAGCCAGGAGAGCCAGGCGTCCCGGTTTCTGGGGAGCGGGGAAAAACGATCCTTGGCAGTTCTCTATCACTCGGTGGAGACGGGCTGTAAATACCTGAGTATCGTACCGATGTCAAGGCTGGATAATAGCATCTGGGGAGAGATGACCTACATCACGGTGCTTGCCATGATTGGTATTGCGGCTGCTCTGGCTGGCGCCTGGCTGCTTCAGGAAAAGGTATTTGAACCGCTCCATGCTCTGGTGGGCTCTATGCGGACCGCGGGGGCTGGGCAGATGTATCCGGTGGAGTGTGGAAAGCGGGCGGATGAGATCGGCTTTCTGATCGGTCGGTACAATGGTTTGATGGAGGAACTAAACCACCTGATCAATGAGGTCTATGTGCAGAATCTTCTTCGTAAACAGGCACAGATCAAAAACCTTCATTCCCAGATGAACGAACATTTTTTGTATAATATTTTTAATGCGGTCTACTGCGAGGCATGCCGGGAGGGGGCTGAAAACTCTGCGGATATGATGCTGGTGATCTCCCAGTATTTCCGCTTGAGCCTGGCGGAAGGAAAGGAAATGGTTCCAGCGGCTCAGATTGTCTCGCTGATGCAGTATTATATTGTGATTCAAAAAATCCGCTACGGGGAGCAGCTTCAGTGTCAGTTCCATATCGGTGGGGAGTTGGACGGCGTTTGCGTACCCAAATATTTATTTCAGCCGATTGTAGAAAATGCGATCGTTCATGGATATGAGGATAGGGACCAGGTATGTCACATTGAGATTACCCTGGAACGCCGGGGAACCTGTCTGTACTTTGAGGTGAGAGACGATGGGAAGGGAATTCCGGCGGAAACGCTCAGGCGGCTGAGGCAGGAGTTGCTAGAGGGAAACAGCATTGAGGGGGAGAGTTATGCGCTGAAAAATATTACGGAGCAGATCCGTCTGACTTACGGGGAGGGCTGCGGGCTGGAAATTAGCAGTGAGGAAGGGCAGGGGACTGAAGTACATTTTTCCCTGCCGATCTGGGAGGAGAAAAAATGAAAGATTCCTATTCGCTTTTGGTGGTGGACGATGAGGCGATCAGCCGTAAACATGCGCTGGAGGATATTCGATGGGAAAAGCTGGGCGTGGAGGAACTCTATGAGGCATCCGGAGGCTTGGCGGCTCTGGATTTGATCCGGCGGCAGCGTCCGGATATCATTATTTTGGATTTACGGATGCCTGGCATCGACGGTTTGAAAGTACTGGAGGTTATGAAGGAAGAAAGGCTGGAGGGGCAGGTGATTGCGCTCAGCGGCTACAGCGATTTTGAAGCGGCCAGAAAGATGCTGGCCAGCGGGGTGGTGGTGGAATACCTTTTGAAGCCGGCCTCAGAGGACCGAATGTTTGAGGCGGTCTATAAATGTGTGGAGCGGATCGAGGAGAAACGTCTGGTCCGGCAGATCCGGGAACAGGAGAAGACAGCCGCAAAGGAAGAACATTTGGACCTAAAGCTTCCCATGGATCGAAAGAAAGTTCTGATCCGGGAGGCGGAGCAGTATATCCGGGAGAATTATGCGGAGAAGTTGACCCTGGATCAGGTGGCTCAGCAGGTATATGTGACTCCCGCCTACCTTTCCCGGTTGTTCTCAGAGATTGACGGCATGGGATTTTCCGATTATCTGACCAAGGTTCGGATGGAGGAGGCGAAACGTTTGCTCCATACCCGTAGGAAAAAGATCTATGAGATTGCCGAGCAGGTGGGATACCGTGACGTCAAGCATTTTATGCGGGTTTTTCGGAAATTGGAACAGTGTACCCCCACGGAGTACCGGGAGAAAAATTTGCTGAAATCATTTGGGATTGGGGAGGAGAAGAGGTGAAAAAGAGACTTGCCATGTTTTTCTGCTTGGTTATCCTGGGTGCGTCCTGTGCGGCGGAGCCGTCAGCGCAGGAGACAGCATGCTGTCGAATCGGCGTCAGCCTGCCTCACACCGATTCCGTATACCGCAGCGCAATGAAAAGCCTGGTGGAGCAAAAATATCAGGATAACGAGTCCGTGGAGATAATTCTAGCAGACGGAGAAGGAAGCCAGAAAAAACAAAATGAAGATTTAAGGGATATGATAGATAGCGAGGTAGACGCGTTGGTTTTGGTTCCTAATACCATTGACGGACCGATCCCCATGGTCCGCTATGCCAATGAAAAAGGAATCCCAGTCGTGGTAGTGGACGATTCCTTGGACATGACTCAGGGGATTTCCGTGGCCAGCCTTGTCACCTCCGACAATGAAGAAATTGGAAAGATGGCGGCTGACCTGATGCTTCAGGGTCTGGAGGAGAAATACCCAGAGGAGGAGGTTTGGAATGTGGTGGAGCTGACGGGAGCGCCAAAGGTCTCCAGCGTCATCAGCCGTAAGGAGGGCAGAAAGCAGTCCTGGGAAGAAATTGAGAGGCTGAATTTGGTGGGAAGCTATGACGCAGATTATGACAGGGAACATGCCAAACGCGTCATGCAGGCCTGTCTAAATTTGTGGGAGATCCACGGGATTCTCTGCCAGAACGACATGATGGTGCTGGGAGTGTGCGATGCACTGCGGGAAAATGGGCTATGGGGAAAACCAGTCGTGATCGGTATCGACGGTCAGCGAGAGGTCTTAAACCGGATTTTGGATGGAGCCGTCTACGGCACTGTGGTGCTGCAACCGCAGATGATCTGCGACGGGATCGAGGCAGCCCGCGGCTGCCTCAATGGAGAAGAAATTCCGGCCGTCTATCGACAGGAAGCGGTAGTGGTAACCGCGGAAAATGTGTTGGAAGAGATGCAGAAGGGGAAATCATGGAAGATTGAGTAGATTATCCCATGCCCTTTTCGCTTCCGTATTTTTCACGATAGTCAGACGGGGTAAAGCTGGTTCTTGCCTGAAACAGTCGGGTAAAGTAATAGTGATTGGGATAGCCGACCCGTTCAGCGATGTTTTGTATGGTTTCGTTGGTATTAATTAAGAGCCAGCGCGCCTCGCTGAGCCTCTTATCAATCAAATAATTGATGGGAGATAGTCTGAATTCCTTTTTAAATTCACTGCTGATATGGCTGGCGCTGGTGAAAAAGACCTTGGACAAAAGTTCGAGGTCTATTTTTTCTTTGTAGTGTTCATTCAAGTAAATAAGAATTTCCTGGGCCAGGGTCGGGTTCCTAATTTCAAACTTAAAGTGGGCGTTCAGTAGAAGCTCGTGGAAAATGATCAAGCAGGCAGAAATCAGGTGGCGGCAGATTTCGTAGGAAGCAGAGTCCTCTTGATAGGAAAAGTCCTGAATCGTCCGGAATGTATTGAGCAGAAAATTGTAGAAATCTCCTGCGTTTGCCCTGGCGCTAAGCAGATCACCGCAAGGAGTTTCAGTAAAATCCACGTCTGCCAGCAGGCAGCACCAGATATCGCTGGGGTGCTCCCTGCTGGATTCCAGTGCATGTACTACACCGCGGTCGATCAGGAACAGGTCGCCTTTTCCTGCGGAAAAGACATGCTGTCCAATGGTAATCGTAGCCTCACCGTCGGCGATAAACATAATTTCCGTGCGGTCCTTGTGGAGATGGAGCGTATAGAACCAGGAAGGATTGTTGCAGGAATGGCTGATCCTTTCTAGGCGGGGCAGGGCTCCGGGCCGCAGAATCGGGGAATATTCCGAGTCAAACGTATGCAGATACATGAAAACACCTTCCTTTTTTAATAACAATATTAGCGATACTTCCCTTTTTTTTCAATCATATTTTGCTGATTATTCTAAAAGAGAATAAGATAAGACACCAAATGTATTAAACGCCCCCATAAAATCCTATAATTCGGAAAAAAGTTTCCAAGAATATTAAAACAGGGTGGGAAAGATAATGCATGGTCAATTTCAAACGTTTTCGCTATGATGGAGACATCCAAAAAGGAAAGAGAAAAAGTAAAACAAAGTAAGGAGGAATTGATATGAAGATGAAGCGTTGGCTGAGTGTGGCGTTGGCTGCGGTGATGGCAGTGTCTCTGGGAGCTTGTGGAAACAGCAAAGAAACCACAACCCAGGCAGATACGACCAAGGCGGCGGCTGCCACGAATGCTGAAAGCGAAGCAACAGAGACTACTGCAGGTGGCGGAAGCGATATCGCTTTTCCGGAGCATGATCTGCAGGGCTACATTACCTACGGAGCAGGCGGCGGTACAGACACCATTTCCAGAGCAATTGCGCCAGGGATGGAGGCGGCTCTTGGACAATCCATCGTTCTCCAGAATAAATCCGGCGGCTCCGGATCAGTAGGAACGGCCCACGTGCTGGGACTGGAGTCGGATGGCTACTCCCTTCTTTTCCACTCGGAGAGTACGACCCTGTTTAAGGCTTTGGACATCATTGATATCACCTATGACGATCTGACTCCGATCATGGTGACAGGCGGCGGCTGCGGTGTTCTGGTTACTGCACCGGACTCCAAGTACCAAACCTTTGAGGATGTTTTAGCAGCGGCAAAGGAAAATCCGGGCACTATATCCGTAGGCTCTTGCGGAACCGGAACTCTGCCGGATATCATCCGGATTATGATGGAACAGGTTTTGGGAGTAGAGTTCAACATGGTCAGCTTTGACGGTGACTCCGAAGCTTTGACTGCACTGATGGGCGGACACATCGATTTGCACGTCTGCACCAGCTTCACGGCTGTTCCGATGGTGCAGTCCGGCAACATCAAGCCTCTGCTAGTCTTCTCTGACGAGGAGGTATACGGATTTGAAGGTGTTCCGCTGGCAACTTCTGTAGATGAAAAGTTTAACGACTATCTGCCTTGGGGTCCATTCTATGGACTTTCTGTGAAAGCAGGAACCGATCAGGCCATCGTGGATAAACTGACAGATGCAGCGAAGAAAGCTTACGCGGGCGAAGACTTCCAGAAATACCTGGAGGCATCCGGCACGATTCCGATCGGACTGACTGGGGAGGAAGCGAACGAGTACATGAAGAGCATGCAGTCCATTACCTGCTGGCTGTTGTACGATGCAGGCGTGACTACTGTGGAGCCGACCGAGTACGGCGTTCCCAGACCGACGAAATAAAAAAACAGGGCTGCCGCTGTCTGGCGGCAGCCTTTTTATAAGGAGGAAACGAGAATGGACCGAGAAAAAAGGACCTTTGCCTTTCGGGAATATCTGCTGTTGGTGATCCTGACTGCGGTTAGTGCGCTGGCCTTCGCAGGTTCCCTGGAAATTTTTAGCCAGAAAAAGTTTGCGATCAATTCATCCGGAACCTTTCCGACCGTGATGTCGGGACTGATGCTGCTGTGTTGTCTGATTGCCTTGATCGGAACCCCAAAAAGGCTCCCGAAAGATGTAGAAAAATATTCTGGAGCCGGAGAGCTGATCCGGGAGGCGGCTAAAGAGGAGGTTCCCAGGGATGTACTGATTTCTATTCTCATGGTGATTGTTTACATGGTTGCTCTGGGATTGATTGGATTCATTCCTTCCTCCCTGATTTTTATTCTGGCAATCATGTTCTATCTGAGTAAGGGAAAACGAAAAGCATGGGTGCTTCTGCTGAGCGGAACCGGAAGTGTGGCGGCAATTTACGTTGTATTTCGTATCATTTTTAAAGTCTTGCTACCTTAGGAGGAAACCATGGATATTTCAAGTATTTTAAGCAACATTGGGGTATTGTTTACAGACCCTACGCTGATTCTTTTGCTGGTGGTCGGGGTTTTTCTCGGCATGTATGTTGGCGCGATTCCTGGATTGTCCGCGACCATGGCTGTATCCCTTCTGATTTCCTTTACCTACAGTTGGGATGTTCTGCCGGCTCTGGCTCTGATGATGGGCGTTCACGTGGGCGGCTGCTACGGCGGTTCCCGTTCCGCCATTCTTATCAATATCCCAGGAGCGCCGTCTGCGATTGCTACGGCCTTTGACGGGTACCCGCTGTCAAAGCAGGGGCGGGCTGCTCAAGCCATCAGTATCACGGTAGTTCAGTCGGTGGTGGGCGGTTTGATCGGCTGTGTATTCCTGACTTTTGCTACGCCGCTGGTTGCAAAGTTTGCTTTGCAGTTTGCCCCTAGGGATTATTTCCTGCTGGCCGCCATGGGTCTGACGCTGATCGCCAGCCTGGGCGGTGGATCCTTTGTAAAGAATATTTTCTGTGGAGCCCTGGGACTTTTTATCGGCGCCATCGGCATGGACGCCACCGACGGAATGCAGCGTTTTTCCTTCGGAGTTCCATATCTGATGTCCGGCATCAGCTATATCGTTGCAATGATCGGTCTATTCGGCTTTTCTGAGGCGCTGATCCAGATCCGCGACGTTCAGTTTGCAGCCAGCGTCAAACAAAAGATCGATAAGATTCGGCCAAACTTTAAAGATGTAGTACACTATTTCCCGTTGACGATCCAGACTTCCCTGATGGGAATTTTCATCGGAGCGCTCCCTGGAACCGGCGGAGATATCGCCGCACTTTTTGCCTATGACCATGCCAAGCGGGTTACAAGAAATCCGAAGGTACCTTTCGGCGAGGGCGCGGTGGAAGGACTAGTAGCTCCGGAATCTGCCAACAACGCAGCTGTACCGGCCGCTTATATCCCGATGTTGGCTTTTGGTGTGCCGGGAGATTCCTATGCGGCGGTTGTAATCGGAGCGCTCTATGTCCATGGACTGAATCCGGGTCCCATGATGATGATTGAAAATCCCGGCGTAGTCGGTATCATCGTCGGCGGTCTGATCGTGGCAAATATCGCCCTGCTCTTCGTGGGTATGTCAGGCATTAAGATGTTTGCCAAAATCGTGGAGATTCCCCGGTCCATCTTGATTCCGATTATTATGGTTCTCTGCGTGGTAGGTTCCTATGCCATCAACAACAATATCGTGGATATTTTCCTGATGGCAGGCTTCGGAATCATTGGCTATTTCCTCCGTCGTCATGATTTCCCTACCGGCGCATTGGTCCTGGGAATTATCCTGAGCCGGATGTTTGAGCTGAATCTGCGGAGAGATCTGACATTGAGCCGGAATTCCTTTGGGCAGTTCCTCGGAGACATGTTTACTAGTCCGATTTCCCTTGTGCTGATCGCCGTCATCGTCCTGATGTGTCTAGTACAGACGCCATTCTGGAGAAAACGCCGTGAAGCAAAAAAGGCTGCCAAGGAAGCTGCTGCTAAGAAATAAAAGAAAGCATACATAGATATACAAAACAAGAGGCTGTGAAAAATGAAGTGGATGAAACTTCATTTTTCACAGCTTTTTTGCACGAAGACATTTTCGCTGCTTACCCATAAAATGTGGCACCTTTAGGATGCTCGCGACTGACTGACAAAGTCAAAAAACAATTGCTCATTTTTACTGAATTTTTTATTAGTTTTCCAGGCGAAATAAATCGGGCGGCACATAGAAATCCCTTCGAGAGACAAAGCAGTCAGCCGAGAGAAATCCATAGTAGGCAATTGGGGCGCGATGGTGTAACAATGGCTGCCCAGCACGTAGGCAAGCGCGACTCCAAGGTTTCCCGCTTCAAAGGCAACCCTGGGGGTACAGTTATGGCTCTGAAAGATGCCGTCTACAATGCGGTTAATGGTATGGGCATGGCCGACCTGAACGCAAGGCTCTTTTTGAATATCTTCAAAGGACAGGGATTTCCGTTCAGCCAGAGGATGATCCTTTGAGAGGATGATAAACAACTCTTGCTGAAAGAAAGGGAAACCGCTGATTCCGTCTGTTGGTTCCAGACAGAAAGCAAAATTTAATTTTTGCAGACGCAGCTGCTCCAATAGTTTCGAGTCCTCATTGGATATTTCCTGCCGCAGCGTAATCATTCCTCCGCAGGGCTGCGCTTGGAATTCATGAAAAAGTTTTATGATGTTAGAGAGGGAAAACGTATGGATATATCCGATGTTCAGGATGTTTTCTTCTAAAGCAATATACTGTGAAACTGCATTCTTCCCATCTTCAATATTCTGAAGCGCATCTTGTACATATTTCAAAAAAATCTGACCGCTCGGTGATAAGCGAATGCGATTGCCGTTTCCTTCTTTTTCAAAGAGAGGAGCTGGAAATTCTTTTTCCAGCTCTTTTATGGTATAGCTCAGGCTGGGCTGCGAAATATAGAGCTCTTTGGCTGTCTGGGTATAGTTTTGTGTTTCCGCGAGCTTTTGAAAATAAGAAAGCTGTTTTAACGTCATTCAGGGTCCTCCATGAACATTACCTTTTACTGGAACTATAAGTTTTAACTTATGGTTCGTGAGGATAATAAGTATTAGACAGTATCAGTTTACCATGATAAGCTTTGAACATCAAGAAGAAACACACAAATGGGAAATAGGAACGTGAAATAGAGATAACAAGAGAAAATATAGGGAAGTAGTAAAACATTTTCTCTTGTTTCTTAGAAGAAAAATTGGTTCATGGAGCCATTTGGGAGAGCGGCTGAAAGTCACGTTTCCCATTTAGCGTATAAATCAAAGAAAGAAAAGAGGTGATCAAAATGGAACGTTACGTTCGAAAAATTGTAGAAGCGGAAGCTGCAATGAAAGAGGAAGAACAACCGCTGTATCACACCAACTGTGCAGAAAATTTATTCCGATCCGCCAATGAGAAATATGAATTGGGTGTGGATGAAGCCTTTGTGCAGGCCATTATTCCGTTTGGTGCTGGAATGCAGACGGAGAATACCTGCGGCGCTTTATTGGGAAGCCTGTCTGCTCTGGGACTTCTGTATGGGGAAGCAAAACCCACAGAAAACAAGAAGATGAAGGCGGCTGTAATTAAGTATGTGGAATTGTTTTCTGAGAAGTATGGCTGCCTGAAATGCGAGGAGATCAAAAAGCATTTCCGGGATGAAAACGATACCTGTACGCCAGTGAAAGTCGGAGCGGGAGAAATCCTGGATAAGGTAGTGGCGAATATCGACGCCATCTACGCCGAATACCTGGAGAAGGAAGCCGAGGAAGAGTAAGAATTACATAGCCAGAAAGCAGGACGGTTTGTCCTGTGAGAAAGGAAATAGTTCGATGAAAGTCGTTATCGTAGGGGGAGTGGCCGGAGGAGCAAGCGCGGCAGCACGACTGCGGAGATTGGATGAGCAGGCAGAAATCATTATGTTGGAAAAGGGCGAGCATATTTCCTATGCCAACTGTGGGCTGCCCTATCACATTGGCGGAGTGATTGTCGATGAGGATGAACTTTTGCTGCAAACTCCGGAATCCTTTTATCAGCGGTTTCGGGTTCAGGTCCGGGTCCGCCATGAGGTTATCTCGATTCAGAAAGAAGCAAAAACAGTGCGGGTACGAAATCTGGCAGATGGTACGGAATATGAGGAGACCTATGACAAGCTGATTTTGTCCCCCGGCGCGGAGCCCTTTGTGCCGCCCATGGAAGGCGCTGCGCTGCCACGGGTATTTACCTTGAGAAATGTGGCGGATATGCGCCGGATTCGTCAAGCTGTCGATCATCAGGCATGCCAAAAGGCCGTTGTCATTGGAGGCGGTTTTATCGGCCTGGAACTTTGCGAAAATTTGGCAGAGCGGGGAATTCAGGTTTCCGTAGTGGAAGCTGCTCCCCAGATTTTGGCTCCTTATGATGCGGAAATGGCGCGCATCCTTCAAACCCGGATGGAGGAAGCAGGAATTTGCTTTTATCTGAATGCCCAGGCGCGGGCGATTCGGGAGGGGGAGAACGGATATCTGGTGGAATTGCCGGAGCAGAAAGTACTGGAATGCGATTTTGTTGTTTTAGCCATTGGAGTTCGCCCAGACAGCGGCTTGGCAAAAACTGCCGGGCTGGACTTAAACGCCAGAGGCGGTATCCAGACCAATGAATACATGGAAACCAGCGAAAGGGACATTTATGCGGTCGGTGATGCGATTGAGATCAAGAACGCCGTATTGAAAAGCAAGGGAATGACGCCCTTGGCCGGTCCGGCAAATAAGCAGGGAAGACTTGCCGCGGGCAATCTGGTCGGAGCAAGAGAAACTTATCCTGGTACCGTGGGTTCTTCCGTTATCAAAATTTTTGACCTGACGGCTGCCTGCACGGGGGCCAATGAGAAGATGCTGCAGGCTGCGGGAATTTCCTATGAGAAGGTTTATTTGATGCCGCTAAGCCATGCGGGATATTATCCCGGAGCCACTTCTCTTGCCTTAAAGCTTCTTTTCGATTTGAATGGAAAGGTTTTAGGCGCCCAGTGCGTTGGGGAGAGCGGCGTAGAAAAGCGGATCGATGTGATCGCGTCCGTCCTTCATTTTGGCGGTAACGTGAAAGATCTGACCCAGCTCGACCTATGCTATGCGCCGCCGTACTCTTCCGCCAAGGATCCGGTAAATTTTGCAGGCTATGTGGCGGAAAATGTCTTGGGAGGTCTTTCTCCAATCTGGCATTGGCATGAGCTTCCGAAATTGGATGAGCAGGAGATCACATTGTTAGATGTCCGAACCGAGGAAGAGTATGGGGAAGGCCATCTGAGGCATAGTGTGAATATTCCGGTCGATGAGCTAAGAGAACGCATCGGGGAGTTGGATCGGGAAAAACCGATTTATCTCTATTGCCAGGTGGGAATCCGCGGCTACATTGCTCAGCGGATTTTGATGCAGAATGGCTACACTGTATGGAATTTATCTGGTGGTTATGGCTTCCTTAGCAAAATTGGGGTGGCGCCTCAGGGATAAGAATGGATTGGCCCTGATGATACGAAAGGAGATCAATGGAAATGACGAGAGTTTTGAAATGGCTCGACAGCCATTTGGAGGAAATCATGCTTTCCATCCTGTTGGCGGTCATTGCCTGTCTGCTATTTCTGCAGATTGTACTGCGGGTAGTCACGAAAAACACCTTATCCTGGCCGGAAGAGGTTTCCCGTTATTGCTTTGTTTACATCGCTTTTTTCTGCATTCCCATGTGTATCCGGGATAATCGGATGTTGAAGGTAGATATTATCGTCGGTCTGTTCCCAGAACGCATGAAAAAATACCTGATGTATTTCGGCGATATTTTCTGCCTGGTTCTGTGGAGTTTCTTGTTCTACCATGCGTGGTTTGTTCTTCAAAATGCGGTTGTCCGGCCGACCTATAGCCAAACCTTGGGGTATAACATGATTCTGCTGTACGGAATGCCGTTTTTTGCCTTAGGGCTGGCAGTACTCCGTGGGATTCAGCGGGTATTTCGGACTTCACGGGAGGTCTTTGGCCGCCCGGCGCAGGAAGAGACAAAGAACATGACGAAGGAGGAGAAATAATGGGTGCGATCGGTTGGATGTTAGCGATTTTTGGCGCCGCCTTAGTCTTGGGGCTGCCGATTGCTGTGGCAATCATTGCTTCGGCTCTTGTGCCGATCCTTTTGTCAGGATCTTTTGGAGCGGACGTCCCCTACGTGATTCGCAGTATGATCGGAGGGGTGGATAGTTTCACGCTGTTGGCGCTTCCGCTGTTTATGCTTTCCGGCGATATCATGTGCCGCGGAGGCGTTTCCCGCAAACTGTTTGACGTATTTGCTTTAATCACAGGCAAGCGCGCGGGAGGAATGCCGGTAGCTGCGATCATTACCTGTCTGTTTTTTGGAGCGATATCCGGTTCCGGCCCGGCCACTTGTGCGGCGGTAGGGGCCATGGTGCTTCCGATTCTGGTCGATGATTTGGGCTATGACAAACTGTTTTGCGGAGCCTTGCTTTCAACTGCCGCCGGATTGGCTGTCATTATTCCTCCCAGCAATTCGTATGTGACCATCTGTGCGGTTACGGGAGAGTCCATCGGCGATCTGATGATTGCCGGCATTATTCCCGGATGCCTGATCGGCGTGTTTTTGATGGGATGGACGATCTTTTACTGCAAGACCCGCGGAGAAGATAAGGCGAAGATCGCGGCCAATTACGACCGTTTGAAAGCAATTGGAGTAGGAAAAATTTTGGTTCGGAGCATCCCTGCCATGCTGTTTCCTGTTTTGATTTTAGGCGGTATTTACGGAGGGGTTGTAACTCCCACGGAAGCAGCCTGCGTATCCGTATTTTATGCCCTGTTTATCTCTCTGTTTGTATATCGGACGGTAAAGATCAAGGATATTCCGCAATTTCTCATGGGAGCCTGCCGGACCATGGCACCAATTACGATTTTGTTGTGCGGAGCCAGAGCCTTTGCAAAGATTTTCACACTGACGGGAGCACCGACGGCGCTGGCCAATTGGGTGATTTCCGTGGTTCCCAACAAAGCAGTCTTTTTGATTATGGTGATCGTGTTGCTTTTTGTCATCGGCATGTTTATGGATTGCGGGCCGGCCAATGTCATCCTGGCGCCGATCTTCCTGCCGTTGGCAAAATTGTATGGGATGAACAGCATCCATTTTCTGCTGCTGATGGTTTGCTGCCTCTCCATCGGGTTTGTGACGCCGCCTTTTGGTATGAACCTGTTTGTGGCAGCCCCGATGATTGGGTCCTCCAGTTTTGACTTGGGACGCAAGGCAATGCCTTTTATTGCCGCTAATTTGCTGGCAGTGTTGGTGATCGCCTTCGTACCTTGGTTTGCGACGGTATTGATATCTTAAGGTAAAGAAAAAAACATATTTTTATGACCAAGATTGTACTTGGAAAGGAGAATTCTTATGAAGAAAGCAATTGCCGTTTTATTGTCTGTTTCTATGATTTTGGGTCTCGCTGCCTGCGGTGGTGATTCCGGCCAGACCACTTCCCCGTCGACCAGCGCGAAAACAGAAAGCGCAGCTCCAGCAGAAAGCAAGGATACCACGGAAGCTTCCGGCGGATTGGAGGGAACCTATAGCTTTAATATCGGCAGCTCTTCTACGGCTGGAAGCACGACTTCCAACGTATTTGAAGCGGTGCAGGCGGACATTTCGGAAGCCAGCGGCGGTAAGATGCAGATGACCTACTATGGTTCCTCTTCTTTAGGGACGGACAGCGAGATGCTGACCGAGTGCCAGAACGGAAATCTGCCGATGGTCATCGTAACCACAGCGTCTCTGACCAGTTTTATTCCGGAGATGGGAATCTTTGATATGCCTTGTACGGCAACTTCCATGGAGCAGTTCGCCGCTTTGTTTGAAAACGCAGAGTTTATGGAAAAGCTTCAGACCTGGTTTGCGGCCGCGGGCCTGCGTCTTGTCGCTTGGGATACCAGCGCGAGCAAACTGCTGGCCAGCACGGAGCCGGTGGAAAAGGTGGCAGATTTCCAGAACCTGGATATGCGTACCTTAAATAACAAGTACCAGATTGCGTTTTGGAAGGGCTTAGGCACCAATACGATCCAGATTGACGCTTCGGAAATCTATCTTTCCATGCAGCAGGGATTGATTGACGGCGTAGAATTCTCCATGAGCGGAATTCAGAGCCGGAAGATCAACGAAGTTTGCAAATATGTCATTGAGACGATGGATATGTCTCAGATCAATATGGTAGTTATGAGCGAGAGCGTATACGAGTCCATGTCTGACGGCGATAAGGCTTGGTTTGATCAGTATATGGCAGGCGTCAGCAAAGACTTCACCGCGGCCAGTGCCCAGGATGTGGAAGCAGGATGGACGGCTCTCGAAGCGGCGAACATCACCTGTCTCCGGTTTAACCAGACGCTCTTTGACGAGATGAAGACGGTTGCTTCGGAAACGGCATGGCCGTTGATCCGGGAAGAAGTCGGCGATGAAGTGGTAGACTTTTACCTGAAGGCTTTGGAAGCTGTATCCAAATAGAAAAAATTTGTAAGAAATCAGTTCTGCGCAGAAGTGATGGAAATAGAAAGAAAGGATGAAACACGATGATCTACGATTCTATTAAAAACAAAGAGCGTTATAAGGATATGCCCAAACTATATGAGGCGCTGTGCTATCTGGAAGGGATTACCGAAGAGAACTTTCCAGAGAAGAAAATCGTGCTGGATGGCATCAAGAAGTTTGTAGTTCCCAAGGTTTACGATACAGAGCCGGAGGCGGACGCTCCTTTTGAGGCCCATGCGATCCGGGCGGACATCCATTACATGATCAAAGGAGTGGAAGGCGTCCAGACGGCAGATTTGACGGAAGTAACTCCTTTGCACGAATTCTCTGTTCCCAATGACTGTGGGGAATACGAAGGACCGGTGGATGGCACGTACTGGATCAAACCTGGATATTTTGCCCTGGTTTTGCCCGGAGAGGTGCATCGGACAGGAATCATGAATGGGAAACCGGAGCCGATTTTAAAGGCTGTATTTAAGTATCAGGTAGAGGACTAACCGGAAGGCACCAAAGGAGGAGTATCGATGAAAGGCGTTGTACCGAATTTTAGAGATGGAAATCTGCATATTACAATTCCCGTAATGGCAGTCGATATGGAGGATATGAAAAATCAGGCGATGCAGGCCAAGGCCTATGAGCCGGATATGATTGAGTGGAGAGCAGACGCGCTTCAGGGGATTGAGAAAAAGGAAATCCGCGACGAGGCGCTCCAGACGATTCGTTCGATTATGGGAAACACTCCGATTCTGTTTACCTGCCGCGATTTTAGCGACAGAGGAAAGCAGGATTTTGATCAGGAAACAAAGCGCTCGATTGTGGAAGCAGCGGTTGTTTCGGATTGTATCGACATTGTGGATATCGAATTGACCCAGGGAGAAGCATATATCAAAAAGCTGCGCGATCTTGCCCATGCCAACGGCGTGCTGCTTCTGGTAGCTCATCATGATTGGGAGGCGACTCCGGAGAAGGAAGAGATCGAAAGGATTATCCGGGAAGAGTATGATCTCGGTGCGGATATTCCCAAATATTCCTTTGCGCCTCAAAGCTATGGAGATGTGGTAAAGGTAGCGGAGGTCACGATTGACGCGAAAAAGAATTGGCTGGATCGTCCGGTGTTTTCCATTTCCGGCGGTGAGAAGGGAATGATTTCCAGAATCTGCGGCCGGGCGCTTGGAACCGATCTGTGCTTTGCTTCCATTGGAAAAACGATGCAGGTACATATCGAAGATCTGCGGAAACTGGATCAGATGATTTTAGGATAAGATATTAAGGTATTTTAGATCAGGAGGATGCGATGTATAAAGTATTAATTCCGGAAGAAATTGATCACGCCGGTTGGGACTATTTGGAGGAAAGAGGCTACCAGGTAATCGAAGGCAGCGCTTATGATTCGGAGACCATAAAAAGAGAAATTGCGGATGTGGACGCAGTTTTGGCCAGAGGCGCAGATTATACCAGAGAAGTGATTGCCGCTGGTAAAAACCTGAAAGTGATTGCCCGCCATGGCGTTGGAATCGAGCATATCGACACGAAAGCGGCGGAAGAGCTGGGAGTCCAGGTTGCCAATGTATTGTGCGCCAATTCCAATGCAGTAGCGGAGCATACCATGATGTTGATGCTGATGCTGGCGAAATACGTGCCGATCTTTAAAAACTGCATTCCGGAAGGGCAGTGGGATCTTCGGAACCGTTACCTGACCCATGAACTGGAAGGAAAGACCTTGGGAATCATCGGCGTCGGCGCTGTCGGAATCCGCACAGCGAAAAAAGTCCACTATGGCCTGGATATGAAGATTTTGGGCTACGATCCTTATATTGATTATACGAAGATGCCGGACTATATCGAAGGCGTACATACCCTGGATGAGCTCTTTGAGCGTTCGGACGTTATTACCATCCACTGCCCTCTGAACGAGGAGACGCGGTACATGGTAACGCCTGCTCTCTTGGAGAAGCTGGGACCGAAGGGCTATCTGATTAACTGCGCCCGCGGCGGAATCGTAGGAGAAAAAGATCTGTATGAGGCACTGAAAAATCATGTGATTGCCGGAGCCGCCATTGATAGTTATGAGCAGGAGCCGCCGGCTCCCGACATGCCCCTGTTCACCTTGGACAATTTCTGGGGAACTCCTCACCACGCAGGACTGTCGAAGAAGGCTTCGATGGCCTGTGCGACGGGCGCGGCAAAAGCCATTGACGACGTGCTCCATGGCAGAGAGCCGCAGTATCCGGTAAATCACCCTAAGAAGTAAAGTCATGAAACTGTTCCGGTGAAAAATCGGCAGACAATTGGCCGCGGGATTGATCTCGCGGCCAACTGTAAAAATAGAGCGTCGGAAGAGGCGGGAAGGAGGATTGTAGGATGATCAGACATGTGGTATCCTGGAATTATAAAGAAGAAGTTTCAGCAGAAAAGAAAGAAGAACTGTACGCTTATTTTAAGGAGGCATTTTCTGCTTTAAAAGAGAAGGTGCCGGGCGTTATTTCTATTTCGGTAGGGGCTCCGCCGCTGCCCAGCAGCACGAAGGAGCTATGCTTATATGTGGAAATGCAGGAGGAAAGTGTCCTGCCCCTCTATGCAGGTCATCCGGACCATCTGGCGATTGTGGAAGTGATCAAGCGCTTTTGTCAGGATCGGTGCTGTGTGGATTTTTGATTTTGAACATAAGTCCGGCTATGGGGCCGGCTGGTGTTATCGTATGATATCATAAGGAGAAATGCTGCCATGTTAGAAGTGATGCGCTTAACTTCCGAGTACGAGGGATACTGTCGGGATGAATCCCGTTCGGTTGGGCAGGCGGAGAGTATTTCCTTTCCGGAAACGGAAGAAGAGGTACGTAGGATTTTAGAGCAGTTATACCCGCAAAAGGTTCCTGTTACAGTACAGGGTGGACGAACCGGCCTGGCCGGCGCGGCAGTGCCTCAGGGCGGGCACGTGATGAATTTGAGCAAGATGAACCGCTTCCTGGGACTGCGCCGGGAGGATGGACGGTATTATATGCGGGTGCAGCCGGGAGTCGTACTCTCTTTGCTGCGCAAAGCCATCGAGAACCGGAACATCGATACAAAGGGATGGGATTCGGAAAGCCAGCAGGCTTTCCTAACGTTTGCCCAGGATAAAGAATATTTCTTCCCCACCGATCCCACGGAAACGTCGGCCTGTATTGGCGGAATTGTCGCCTGCAACGCTTCCGGCGCGCGAAGTTTTCGGTATGGAGCGGCGAGAAATCATATTCAGGCGCTCCGGTTAGCCCTGTGCGACGGCAGTATGCTTTCTCTGCGGCGGGGAGAAGTATTTGCCGAGGGCCATCGTTTGGTATTGACGGCGGAGAATGGAAGGCAGATTTCCCTGGATCTCCCGACTTACCAGATGCCGGAGGCAAAAAATGCTTCTGGTTATTATGTAAAAGAGAATATGGACGCCATTGATTTATTTATCGGGTCCGATGGGACGTTGGGCGTGATTACAGAGATAGAATTGGAGCTTCTTCCTCTTCCGGCGTTCGTATGGGGCGTCAGCTGCTTCTTCCGGGAGGAAGCCCAGGCTTTAGATTTTACGGAACTTGTCCGCGAACAGATCTCCCAGGCGGCTGCTCTGGAATTTTTTGATGTGTCCGCCATTGAAATCCTGCGGAAACAAAAAGCAAAAAGCACGGCATTTTCCGCTCTTCCGGATGTGGAGCCGTGGGTGAATTGCTGCATCTTTGTGGAATTAAACGCTGACTGCGAGAAGGAGGCGCTGGACGCTCTCTACTGTTTAGGCGCTATTTTGGAGCAGGTGGGCGGAAGCGAAGCGCATACCTGGGTGGCCAGAACCGCGATAGACAAAGAGAAGCAGCAGTTTTTCCGCCACGCGGTGCCGGAGAGCACCAATATGCTGATTGACGAGCGCAAGAGAATCGATCCGGTGATCACGAAACTGGGCGCGGATATGTCGGTTCCGGACAAGTATCTAAAGGAAGTGGTCCATCTCTACCGGAGTACGCTGAAGGAATACGGCTTAGAAACAGCAATTTGGGGCCATATTGGCAACAACCATCTGCATGTCAATATACTGCCGAGAGATGGAGCCGATTACCGGAGAGGAAAAGAATTGTATGCCCATTGGGCAAAGACTATTACCGATATGGGCGGAGCCGTATCCGCAGAGCACGGCGTAGGAAAGCTGAAAAGAGATTTTCTGACCGTTATGTATGGAGAGAAACACATCCGTGAGATGGCTCGGATGAAGCGTCAGCTGGATCCGGATTTTATTTTTGGACGCGGCAATCTATTTGCAGCGGACGTCTTGGAGACGGAGGGTTAAGGGATGAATCTTGTCGTATGTATGAAAGCGGTACCTTCTACGAATACCGTGCGTTTGGATCCGGTGACCCATACCATCATCCGGGACGGACGCCAGGCTGTCGTGAATCCTTTTGACGCCTCCGCTTTGGAGGAAGCGGTACGCATCAAAGAGCAATTGGGCGGAACCGTGACTGCCTTAAGTATGGGAATTCCCGATACCGAACGTCTGTTACGGGACGCGCTTGGCCGCGGCGCGGATGAAGGGGTTCTTTTAAGCGATCGGGCCTTTGCCGGCGCGGACACCCTGGCGACTTCCTATGCCTTGGCTTGCGAGATTCGGCAGATGCCTCCGGTTTCGCTGATCCTTTGCGGAAAAATGGCGGTGGATGGGGATACGGCTCAGATTGGGCCGGAGCTGGCCGGAGCGCTGGGAATCCCCTGCATTACGGATGTATATCAGATTTTGGATATTTCAGAGACCCATGTCCGGGTAAGAAGAGGCGTAGACGGAGGACAGATGGTTGTGGAAACCTCGCTGCCTGCGCTGATTACCGTGGTAAAGGATATCTGTGATCCGAGAATGCCCTCGATTTCCGGGGTCCGCTTTGGGGAAAATGGGCCCGTAGCTGTGAAAACAGCCGCGCAGGTTCAGGCAGATCTTTCCCGTGTTGGACTGAACGGTTCGCCGACGCAGGTGGTAAAGACCTTTACGCCGGAGCGCACTACCGAAAGCATTCCTGTCCTTGGAACGCCGAAGGAGCAGGCCGGGAAATTAATGACCCTGATAAAGGAGATGTCGGTATGAGCGGATTAAAAATTGATCAGAGTACCTGTATCGGCTGCGGCAAATGTGTCCGCGCATGCAGTTCCCATGGATTGGAAGTGCGGGAAAAGAAAGCGTATGTTACGGATTCCTGTACGCTGTGCGGCATCTGTGTAGAAAGCTGTCCGGTTCAGGCGATCACCTTGGAAAGAGAATCGGCGGTATCGGAAGATCTTGTGAAGGAAAGTAAGGATATCTGGGTTTTTGCCCAGCAGAGCCAAAATGAGATTTTGCCGGTGGCCTTTGAACTGCTGGGAAAAGGGAGGGAGCTGGCCGACGCGAAAGGCTGCCGCCTGGTTGCGGTGCTTGGAGAAAAAGAGGAGCGCGGCAATGTAGACCGGCTGATTGCCGGCGGTGCCGACGCGGTGATTTTCTGTCAGGACGCCAGACTGGCGGAGCCCAATGCAGAGGTGTTTACATCCTGGATCTGCGGACTGATCCGTCAGTTTCGCCCAGAGATCTTTTTGTTCGGCGCGACCAGCTTTGGCCGTGAATTGGCTCCTGGAATCGCAGTGAGAATGCAGACCGGACTGACGGCGGACTGCACCGTGCTGGAGATGGATGCAGAAAGCGGGCTCCTGCGGCAGACACGTCCGGCTTTTGGCGGCAACCTGATGGCTACCATCATTTGCCCGAATCACCGTCCCCAGATGGCGACGGTCCGGGCAGGAATTTTGTCTCCTTTGACGCCGGATCCCAGTCGAAAGGGCGAGAGGATAGAAACATTTCTGGAAGCACAGGAAGAAACGCATATCAAAATTTTGGAAACCATTCCCCAATCCGACAGCGATTCCATTACGGACGCCCAGGTTTTGGTAGTGGTTGGCCGGGGTATCGGTTCTCAGAAAAATCTGCCGCTTATGAAGCGATTTGCCGAGTTGATCGGAGGAAAGCTTGGGTGCAGCCGGCCCTTGGTGGAAGCTGGCTGGTGCGAGTACAAGGCCCAGGTGGGTCAGACGGGTTCTTCTGTGGCGCCAAAGCTTTTGTTTAGCATCGGGGTATCCGGAGCAATCCAGCACCTGGCGGGCATTGGCGGCGCGGAGACGATTGTAGCCATCAATAGCGATCCCAGCGCGCCGATCTTCGGCGTCAGCCACTATTCGGTGGTGGGCGATTGTGTGGAGATTGTGAAGGAACTGGTGGAAGAGTTATCTTCCGAGTCCTAATGGGTAAAAAATACAGATGGCTTTTTGGGGGACGGCGATTGACAGCCGTCCTCCTTTTTTGATAGAATAGGCCATATTTTTAAGGAGGGATCAGTCGTGGATTTAGCTGACGAATATAGGAAAGCGGAACAAAAGCTGATTAGCAGCTGCGTATATTGCGGGAACTGCGTAAAACATTGCAAAATGATGGAAGAGTTCGAGCCCAAAGTAAATGGACGGGAGACTCAGAAAAGTATCGTTCGGTTCTTAAAGGAAGGCGCTCCCCTAAGCGGGGATGCAAAGCGGAAGTTGGACGCCTGTATGCGCTGTTACGGCTGTATGGATATCCGTTGTCCCATTGGCGTGGACTCCCTTACCATTAACGAACTGGTATGGATGAAACAATCGAAGCATGAGGGAACGGCTCACATCTATGAGGAGCATCACCGGATCATAGAAGAGACCCTTTCCGCCCAGGAGCAAAAGCGTGTCCGAGATAAAAAAATGGTACCTGGCGCTAAAATCGCCTTTTTTCCAGGCTGCAATGTTTATAAGACGCCGCAGTTGCTGCTCCATGCCCTTGATTTGATGGATTATATCGGAGAGGCGTATTCCTACCTGCCGGGAATCGAGTATTGCTGCGGCGGAGGCCAGTGGGGCATGACCCAGGATGTCGGCTGGATGGAAGAAAAAGGCCGTGCATTGGTACAGGCCGCTGTGGAAGCGGGATGTGATACTCTGGTGTGCTGGTGTCCGACCTGCTGCGTGTATCTTCAGGAGAGGATTGGTAAAATTACGGATATTCCGTTTTCTGTTATTCCGATGGCGTCTTACCTGGCTATGCACATGGAACGGTTTGAGACGCTAAAAGCAGATCAGGTGGAACATGTGGCGGTACATGAGCCCTGCAAAGCCGTTTACCGGGGAATTTCATTTGACGGATTCTTCCAATTGCTTTCTAATCTTTCCGGCGTTACGGTGGAAACCATGGCGCATCAGGGGAAAGAGACGCTGTGCTGCGGGTGCCGCGCCGTGGGTTCTCTGCCCGAACTGGGAGACGCTATGACAGAGAAGCGGTTGGAGGAGGCAAAGCAGGCGGGCGCCGACCGGTTAATCACTATTTGCCACTTTTGCCAATGTGTATTGGGGGACTATCATGCCAAACATCCGGACTGTGGGCCGGCAGTTGAAAATTACGCGGATTATTTGACGCGGCTGATAAAAGAGTAGAAGGGGAAAAGAAATTGTGGTATACTTGCGTGCAGGAAAGAAAGGAAATAACAGATGTATGAAATTGTGATTTGCCTTTTGGCAGGACTTGGCGCAGGACTGGGAACGGGATTTGCCGGAATGAGTGCGGCGGCGGTGATTGCGCCAATGCTGATTACTTTTTTGCATACGGAACCTTATATGGCGGTCGGAATCGCTCTTGCCAGCGATGTACTTGCCAGTGCGGTGAGTGCGATTACTTATAAGAAGAATAAAAATATCGACGTAAAAAATGGACTGGTCATGATGGTTTGCGTGTTGCTTTTTACGGTTGTCGGAAGTTTTGTGGCAAGCCTGCTTCCTCATTCTGTGATGGGGAATTTCAGCACCTGCATGACCATGCTGCTGGGCGTAAAGTTTATTGTAAAACCAGTGGTGGCAACCAAAGAAAGCATGGCGGGAGTCAGCAGGGAAAAGAGAATTGTCCAGTCCATTGTCTGCGGCACAATGGTAGGCTTTATTTGTGGCTTTGTTGGTGCGGGAGGCGGTATGATGATGCTGCTTCTGCTGACGTCGGTTATGGGATACGAACTGAAGACAGCGGTGGGAACCAGCGTGTTTATTATGGCTTTTACCGCCCTGACAGGATCAATTAGTCATTTTGCTATCGGTGGATTGCCGAATCTTCGCGATTTGTCTTTGTGCGTTGGCTTCACGCTGATTTTTGCACTGATCGCCGCCAAGATTGCCAATAAAGTGGATGCAAAGATTTTAAACCGTGTGGTAGGCGTGGTGCTTTTTGTATTGGGCGCGGCGATTTTAGTCGTTCATTGGCTGCCTTAAAGCGAAAAAACAAATTGCACCAAGAGCATATAACAGATGGTGCCGCCGGCAATGGACAGGAGCATTTGCCGTTTCCACAAGTGAAGCATGATAACAAGAGCAATGGACAGCATTTCCGGAAGGCCGTGGCTGCCGGTAAAAATGCTGACATTTCTTAAACAGTAAACGACCAGCAAACCAAAGATTGCGGAGGGTAAAAATTTTCCCAGGTATTGGATGTATTTCGGCGTGGGTTTGCTGGCGGGAAACAGGAAAAAGGGCAGAGAACGAGTTAAAATGGTGCCGAGAATCACCATACCTATGGTGATAAGCTGTTCGGATAATGTCATCGTACTTCCTCCCCCTTTTCCAGTGGATTTCTCAATAAAGTCAAGATGCAAAGGATCGCAAGCATGGCCGGGATAATGAAGTTGTCGGCCCCAAAGGCGATCAGGCAAAGAAGCGAAAGGCCGAGGCCGATAAGGGAGCCCCAGTGCCTTTTTTCTTTTAGCCATTGTTCCAAAAAGATCACGACAAACATAGCGGTCATAACAAAGTCCAGTCCTTCTGTATTGAAGTGAATCAAAGAGCCGAAGATACCTCCCAGCGTTGCGCCGAAAAACCAGTAGAAATGGTTGAGCAAGGTGACAAAAAACATGAACCATCCCCGGTCGACGTCCTCTGGAATATCTGTCGTATAATTAATGGAAAAGCTCTCGTCGCACATACCAAAAATCAGGTAAATTTTTTTCCAACCAGTGCCACGATATCGATCAAGCATGGAAATTCCATAAAATAAATGTCTTGCGTTCAGCATAAGCGTCATGGCCAGCGCCTGAAGCGGATTGAATGCTCCTAAAAGCAAATTCACAGCCACAAACTCCACAGAACCGGCAAAAATGGTCAGGCTCATCAGCATGGGATACCAGAACGAAAATCCGGACACATTCATATAAATGCCATAGGTCATGCCAAGAAACCAGAATCCGGCAAAGATAGGAATGGTATGCGGAAAAGCGCAGAGAAAAGCCTTTTTTATCATTGGTGATCGCTTGACGGGTGATTCCTCATTCATCATAAATCCTCCGTTTTGTATTTTGTCGCGCTTTAAGATTAGCATTGCTTTTGGATAGATGCAACAGTATAATTGTATATAGTACGATTTTACAAACGTCATCATCAAATCTTAAGGAAATTATCGAAATATTCATAGAAGTTTGTCTCGAAATTTTTTTCAAGCTGTGATATACTAAAATAGACTATGTGGCGAAGGAGCCGGGAAATGGTAAATGAAGAAAAAGTCAAATTAATGACGGAAACGGCGCTAGTACAAAAACGGGAAAAAAGAGAGACCTTTTTGGCCGTTTGTTTTTATGGCGACGACTACGTTAGTTTTCAAACCATTAAAGCTGTTATTGGGGTAACATTTTCGTATGTTTTGATACTGGCCCTCTGGGCGCTGGGCCGTTTGGATTCTTTGATGACGGACTATTCGATTCCAGCGCTGTTTGATTTGGCAAAGAATTTTCTTGTTCTATATCTGATGCTACTCCTCTTGACCGTGTTTTTAAGCGTGCTGGTATATACTTCTCGGTACTGGAAAGCACGGGAACATGTGAAATCTTATCAGGCAAATCTGAAAAAGCTGTATCGCCTGTACCGAAAAGAGGAGAAGGAGCGAAAGGAATAAGCGATGGATAAAGTTTTAGTAATCAGGCAGCGCCTGAAAGAGTTCTACAGCCGGTTTGATCTCTATATTCTGCCAATTTTAAAATTTGTGACCATGCTGGCTGTTTTGCTGACGATGAACAGCATGATTGGCTACCGGGAATTCTTGACGAAATGGATGATCGTTGTTCTGGTTCCTCTGGTCTGCTGTCTTTTGCCCTGGGGCGCGCTTCCGTTTGCGTCAGCTGTATTTTTATTGGGGCACCTGTCGGCTTTGTCCTGGGAGGCGGCGGTTTTGGCCTGTATTTTCCTGTTTTTGGCCGGTATGGTACATTACCTGTTTTTGCCGGGATATAGTCTGGTGATTGCCCTCATTCCATTATTTTTTGTGTTGAAGATTCCTTATGTGATTCCGCTGGTATTGGGACTTGTCGGCGGAGCGACTTCCTTCATTCCAGCCGGATTTGGGGTGTTCGCTTATTATTTCCTGGTTTGTATCCAGAAAAATGCGGGATTTTTGATGGATTCTACCGTCAGTGTGGATTCCTTGCAGCGGTTTACACAGGTGATGGCGGCTTTGAAGGATAACTCGCTGATGTTTCTGACAGCAGCGGCCTTCAGCGCGACGGTACTTCTTGTCTATGGGATTCGGAAGTTATCGGCGGACTACGCTCCGTATATCGCGCTGGCTGTGGGCGGCGTCGCCAATGTTTTGATTTTTTTGGCCGGCGGTTTTCTGTTAAATGTAGGCATTCCTTATGTCAATGTTTTTCTGGGAAATTTGGTATCTATCTTGATCGCTTTTTTGGCCCTGTTTTGGGTTGTGGCTGTGGACTACAGCCGGACGGAATATATCCAGTATGAGGACGACGAGTATGTCTATTTTGTGAAAGCCGTTCCGAAGATTACAGTGACTCCGCCGGATGTAAAGGTACAGGAAATCAATCCGAGAATAGAGGAGGACTCTAATCAGGAAATCCAGGAGGCGCTAGAGATGTTGGACTCCATGGAAAATGAAGAAGAATAAGATTTTGTGCGGCTTGGGAGACTTAAAATGGCGAGAATTACAGGCTTTTTGAACAAGCTTCAGTGGCTCCAAATAGAATTGACGGATATTCTGGAGATACTCATTATTGCATTTGTCCTGTATCACCTGTTGGTTTGGGTGAAAAATACCAGAACTTGGTTTTTGCTGCGGGGCGTGATTGTAATTATGGGTTTTTTCGGCGTGGCCGCATTTCTTCAGCTCAATACGATTCTCTATATCGCGCAAAAGTCCCTGAGCGTTATTGTACTGGCCGTTGTTGTTGTGTTCCAGCCGGAATTAAGACGGGCGTTGGAACAGCTTGGAAAAAATAATGTGTTGATTAATTTTTTCTCTCCGGTGGAGGATGAGAGCCAAGGATTTGATGAGAAGACGGTTGCAGAGCTGGTGAGAGCTTCTTTTGCATTGGGGAAGGCGCGTACCGGCGCCTTGATGGTGATCGCCCGTGAGATTCCTCTGACAGAATATGAAAAGACGGGGATTAATGTGGACGCCGTAGTTACCAGTCAGCTTTTGATCAATATTTTTGAACACAATACGCCGCTCCACGATGGCGCGGTCATTATTAAAGGGAATCGGGTGGTTTCCGCCACCTGTTATCTGCCGCTTTCCAGCAATCCCACGATCAGCAAAGATCTGGGAACCAGGCATCGGGCGGCTTTGGGGGTCAGTGAAAATACAGACAGCGTTACCATCGTTGTATCGGAAGAGAGCGGAAACGTATCCCTGGCGGTTGGCGGCGTGCTGAGGCTTCATTTGACGCCTGAACAACTGGAAGAAACATTAGATGAAATCCGGGAAAAGAAAGTGGCGACCGTGAAGCGTGGATGGATCTTGAAGAAAGGACGCCGGCAGAATGAAAGCAAAAAAGTGGATCACGAATAACTGGCATATTAAGTTGATTTCTGTCTTTTTCGCTGCTATTATCTGGGTCATTGTGATCAATGTGGATGATCCGATTCAGACGACAACAGTGGGAAATATCTCGATTGAAATCGTAAACGACGACTTATTTCGAGCCCAGGGTAAGACTTATACGGTTGTGGGTTCGCTAAAAATGTCTCTTCGGGTAACACAGCGGAGATCAGTGACAGCCCGACTTACAGGAGCTGATTTTAAGGCGGTGGCTGATTTTAAGGACATCTATCAAGAAGGCCAGGTACCAATTAAGGTTACCTGTCCAAGTGGAAAAGTATCTGCCAATGACTTTATACAGCTGACACAGAGCCTGGAGATCCAGGTGGAGGAGTTAAAGACAATTACCCAGGAAGTTACCGTTCAGACAAAGGGTGAACCGGCGGAAGGATATATGATCGGGGAAACCAGCGTATTTCCGAATGAAATTACGATCATGGCTCCGGCAAGCTATGCGGATAAAATAAGGAAAGCGGTGGTTATCGCGGATGTTTCCGGCGCTTCGGAGGAAGTTCGATGCAACTCTGCGATTCAGCTATTGGATGCTTATGGAGACGTCATGTCTACGGAGGAAATTGCAGAGGACGATTTTTCCATCAGCTCGGATACAGCGGATGCTCATGTGGAGATTTTGAATACAAAATCTGTTCCCATCAATGTTTCAGTGGGAGGCATTGACCAGGTAGCCAGTGGATATCGGTATACCGGATACGATGTGGATCCGGAAAAGGTGAATCTGTCCGGCCTGAAGTCTGTATTGGGCAAAGTGACGATTGAAATTCCAAGTGAGATTGCCAATGTGGCCGGCGCCAGCAGCGACGTTACGCTGACGATACCTTTAGGTCCATATCTGCCAGAGGGCGTGTCTTTCGTGGAAGGTGAGAAGGAAGAGATTACAGTCACATTAAAAGTGGAGCCCTTAAAGGAACAGGAATTCCAAATCCATGTATCCAGTCTGGAATTGGAGAATATAGAGGCAAATTTGACTACAGAATTTATCGGACAATATGTCACAATAAAAGTACGTGGGCTGGAAGAGGACTTGAAGAAGTTAGAAACAGAAAACTTGAGCGGCCGTATAAACTTAAAGGATATGGGCGCGGGAATTCATTCTCTTCCCGTTGAGGTAAGTCTTCCGGATGCTTTTGAGTTGGTGGAGACCCCTACGATAAATATCCGGCTGGTTGACCCGGCAGCGGCATCTACGGAAGAGACTTCGTCGGAAGATGGGCAGGATAATCAAGGCGGAAACAGACTGCCAGATGATGCGGCCTAGTCCAAAAAGGAAATAGGAGGATGTATGCGGCTATAAGCTGCAGATAAAAAATATGGTATCAGGAAAAGCGAAAATACAGACATCCATGGGTCTTCATCTAAGGCCTGCTGGCGCTTTGTGTAAACAGGCGACTCAATATCAATGTAAAATTGAACTGGTGACTGAGAGATCGAAAGCGAATGCAAAGAGCGTTCTTAGCGTGTTGGGCGCTTGTGTAAAGTCTGGAGAGGAAGTGGAGCTGGTCTGCGACGGTCCGGATGAACAAAAAGCGCTAAAAGAATTAGTGGATTTCATAAATGATCGATTAGGGGAGGACGCATTATGTTGAATTATCAGAGATATCGTAGGGTTCCGGTGGTCTCTTATCCGGAACGGAAGTGGCCGAACAAGGAGATTGAAAAGGCTCCCGTTTGGTGCAGCGTGGATTTGCGGGACGGAAACCAGGCTTTGATAGAACCGATGATTGTTTCCGAGAAGGTAGAGATGTTCCGTCTGTTGGTAAAGCTGGGATTTAAGGAAATTGAGGTGGGATTTCCGTCTGCCTCCCAGTTGGAATACGATTTTTTGCGTCAGTTGGTGGACCGGAAGCTGATACCGGACGATGTGACGATCCAGGTTCTTTCTCAGTGTCGGGAACATCTGATTGCGCGTACTTTTGAGGCTCTTCGCGGCGTTCCCCGTGCGATCGTACATATCTACAATTCAACTTCTACGTTGCAGCGGGATGTGGTTTTTGGAAAATCAAAAGAAGAGATCAAACAGATTGCCATAGAAGGAACCAAGATGGTGAAAGCACGGGCGAAAACTTTTCCGGGAGAAATCGTGTTGGAGTATTCTCCGGAAAGTTTTACCGGAACAGAACTGGATTATGCGTTGGAAGTATGCACCGCAGTTCAGGAAGTCTGGGAACCGACGGAGCAGAATAAGATTATTTTCAACCTTCCGGCAACCGTGGAGATGAATACGCCCAATGTCTATGCGGATCAGATTGAATGGATGAGCACCCATTTCAAGGACAGGGATAAAATTATCTTAAGCGTGCATCCTCATAATGATAGAGGAACCGGCGTGGCCGCGACAGAGCTGGCGCTTTTGGCCGGAGCGGACCGAGTAGAGGGAACGTTATTTGGCAATGGGGAGCGGACCGGAAATGTGGATATCCTAACGATTGCTTACAATATGTTTTCTCAGGGAATCAATCCAGAGTTGGATTTGGCAGATGTAAAAGAGATCATAGAAGTATATGAGCACTGCAGCAAGATGAAGGTGCATGAGCGCCATCCCTATGCCGGAAAGCTGGTATTTACCGCATTTTCTGGTTCCCATCAGGATGCGATTAACAAGGGAACAAAAGCGATGGCGGAGCGGCAAAATCCTTATTGGGAAGTGCCGTATTTGCCGATTGACCCCACCGATTTGGGACGGGTTTACGAGCCCATCGTGCGGATTAACAGCCAGTCTGGAAAGGGCGGAGTGGCTTACGTTATGGAAACCTGTTTTGGTTTCAAGATGCCAAAGGGAATGCAGCGGGAGTTTGCGGATGTGATCCAAACGTTAGCGGAAAAGCAGGGAGAAGTGGCTCCGGAGCAAATTTACCAGCATTTTGAGACGGAATATTTGGGTTTGTCGGAACCGTTTGAGCTGGTGCGCTATGAGGTGTCGGACATTGGTCAGGATACGAGAGCGCGTGTAATATTTAAATACGTGGGTCAGACCTTTGATGCGGAATGTATCGGTAACGGCCCCATTGACGCTGTGAAAGCGGCAATTTTGTCTCAGGTGAACCTGAGTGCGAAAGTGCTGGATTACGATGAGCACGCATTGACCCAAGGGTCGAAATCCAAAGCTGCCGCCTATATTCATATGGTAGATTTGGATACGGGGCGCACGACCTATGGCGTTGGCGTCAGCTCCAATATTACCAGGGCGTCGATCCGGGGTATCTTTAGCGCTCTAAATCGCCTTTTTTCTAAGGAGAGATCATGAAAGCTGTGATTCAGAGAGTAAGCCGGGCGTCGGTCCTTGTGGAGGATGAGACGATTGGCTCCATTGACAATGGCTTTTTAGTCTTGCTGGGAGTTGGCGAAGAGGATACGAAAGAGGATGTGGATCGTATTGTAAAGAAGATGGCTGGGCTTCGTATTTTCGCCGATTCGGAAGGGAAGACCAATTTATCTTTGAAGGATGTAAACGGCTCCCTGCTGGTGATTTCCCAATTTACTTTATATGCTGATTGCAGAAAGGGAAATCGGCCGAGTTTTGTCCATGCGGCAAAGCCGGAGATGGCGGAAGCTCTTTACGAATATTTTGTAGAGGTCTGCCGCAGCTATGTTCCGAAGGTGGAGACCGGTTCATTTGGCGCGCATATGAGAGTGGAGCTTGTGAACGACGGTCCTTTTACCGTTCTATTGGAGTGATTTATGACAAGAGAAGAATTCATCGAAACGTTGGAAATCAGCCTGCAAGGCCAAGTGCCGCCAGAGGTAGCGGCTTCCAACCTCCGCTATTATCGAAGCTATATATCAGAGGAAACGGCAAAGGGCCGTTCGGAAGAGGAGATTCTGGATATGCTGGGTGATCCTCGCTTGATCGCGCGGACAATCGTGGACGCGGCGACAGCCCAGGGAGGACAGCGCGGAGCAAACAGCCGTGGAGAGAACTGGGGACAGCAGGAGCAGACGGGAACTTGGACATCGAATAAAAATTTTTTATCCGGTTCTTGGAAATGGGTCCTGATTTTGGTTCTTGTGGTGATTTTTGTGATTACCCTCGTTTCCGGAATGATTTCTTTATTGATTCGCATTGCCTTATCACCGGTATTTTGGGCGCTGGTTTTGATTTGTGTTTGCGGCCGTATCTTCTTTCATCGCAGATAAATGGCAGTGAATAATTTTGCCTCCGTTTGGGATAATAAAAACGTAACCCAACAAAGGATTTCAGGAGGTAGAAAAATGGATAACAAAGAGAGAAACAAATCCGAGAATAGAAGTCAGAACCGTAACGAGCAGAACCGCTCTCAGAACTGCGATAACCGCAGCCAGAACCGCAACGAGCAGAACCGCTCTCAGAACTGCGATAACCGTAGCTCTAACCGCAACGAGCAGAACCGTTCTCAGAACCGCAGCGAGAATCGCAGCTCCAACCGCAATGAGCAGAACCGCAGCCAGAATAGCCGCAACGAGTTCGATTTCTAAATGTATTTCTGAATAAGGCGAATTCCTTTGATGGCGGCTTAGGATTAAGAAAAAAATAGAAGTTGCTGGAAGACGCCCGTCAAAAGCCTGGGAGAAAAGCAAATGTTTTTCTTCCAGGTTTTTTGTACCCTTGCGATTCCATGAGGCATATATTGTTTTATAGCAAGAATGGGAGGTTCCCATGGTTAATACCGTATCGGTTCGCGACCTGCGGAGAATGACCTTCCACCGGCGCCGTAGGCTGCTGGACTTGCGTGACCCGGAGGATTTTGCCGCCGGACACTATCCGGGAGCGGAAAATTACCCTTATGGGAACATGGAGACCTGGAAACAGCGGCTTCCAAGAGGAACAGAGTATATTTTACTTTGTGAGCATGGAAGCACAGCGCTACGAGCAACTGCCGAACTGGAACGACTTGGATATCAAGCAGCCGCGGTAGTGGGAGGCTATTCATATTTGAAACTTTGAATCGACAGGAACCGGTTGACAGGAGCCGGTTCCTGTTTTAGTATTAAAAGATAAAGCGAGTTTCCAGTAAGGAGAAAGTATTTGGAATACGAATGGATTGCCCCTTGCCATTTTGGGTTAGAGGCTGTGTGTAAAAAAGAAATATTGGATTTAGGGTATGAAATTGTCCAGGTGGAAGATGGCCGCGTGACGTTCCGGGGAGGACCGGAGGCAGCTTGCCGAGCGAATCTTTTTCTGCGGACGGCAGAACGGGTCTTGTTGAAAGTTGGGGCATTCCGAGCGATAACCTTTGACGAACTGTTTGAAAAGACAAAGGCACTGCCCTGGGAGGAGTGGATTCCCAGGGACGGAAAGTTTTGGGTGGCTAAGGCAACTTCCATCAAGAGTACGCTTTTTAGCGCCTCAGACATTCAGTCCATTATGAAAAAAGCAATTGTAGATCGAATGAAGACGCATTATCATGTTACCTGGTTTTCGGAAACCGGCGCCAGCTATCCGCTGCGGGCATTTTTCCTGAAAGACGTGGTGACAATCGGAATCGACACAACGGGAGATTCCCTCCATAAACGTGGTTATCGGAAGCTGGTGAGCAAAGCGCCGATTACAGAGACATTGGCGGCGGCGTTGATTTTGCTGACGCCATGGAAAGGAGATCGGATTTTTGTGGATCCATTCTGCGGCAGCGGTACTTTTCCTATTGAAGCTGCCATGATGGCGGCTCATATAGCGCCGGGCATGAATCGCAGTTTTTTGGCCGAAGGCTGGGACAACCTGCTGTCGAAAAAAATGTGGTATGAGGCGGCGGATGAGGCGGCTAGTCTGGTCATCGAGCCGGAAGAGACCGATATCCAGGGATATGATATCGATGGAGATATGGTAAAAGCCGCGCGGGAGAATGCCAGAGAGGCGGGAGTGGATCACCTGATCCATTTTCAACAGCGTCCGGTTCAAGCACTGAGCCATCCGAAGAAATACGGATTTCTCTTTATGAATCCGCCTTATGGAGAGCGGTTGGAAGAAAAGGCGGCGCTTCCGGAATTGTACCGGGAAATTGGCGAGCGGCTTGCGGCGCTTCCTTCCTGGTCCGCCTATATGATTACATCCTATGAAGATGCGGAAAAGTATGTGGGCCGGAAAGCGGATAAAAACCGAAAAATTTATAATGGTATGATGAAATCTTATTTTTACCAGTTTTTAGGGCCGAAACCGCCAAGGAGGAAATATGAAGAATAAAATCATTTTTGCCACCGGAAATGAAGGCAAGATGCGGGAAGTGCGGGAAATTCTTGCAGATCTTGGATTGGAGATTTTGTCCATGAAAGAGGCGGGAGTTTCTCTTGATATTGTAGAAGACGGAGACTCCTTTGCCGCCAATGCGAAAATTAAAGCGAGGGCAGTGCAGAAAGAGACGGGAGCTTTGGTACTGGCGGACGATTCGGGTCTTGTCGTGGACTATCTAAACGGAGAACCGGGTGTTTATTCCGCCAGATATATGGGAGAAGATACTTCCTATGAGATTAAAAATCAGGCGATTATCGAACGTTTGAAAGGAGTAACAGGTGAGGCGCGGAGCGCTCGCTTTGTTTGTGCCATCGCCGCAGTTTTTCCAGATGGAAGCGAAGCGGCGGCGGAAGGGACCATTGAAGGCGTGATTGCGGAAGCTCCCAGCGGCCAAGGCGGTTTTGGATACGATCCGATCTTTTACTTGCCGGAGCGCGGTCTCACTACCGCAGATCTTTCCGCTGAAGAAAAGAATGCCATCAGCCACCGGGGAAACGCGCTGCGAAAGATAAAGCCGTTGATCCGAACATGGCTGGGAGGGCAGGAGGAATGAAGGTATTAGTCGTCAGCGATACCCATCGATATCTGAACCACTTTGTGACCGTCCTGGAACGAGTCAGCCCAGTGGATCGGGTCTTGCATCTGGGCGACGTGGAGGGGGAAGAGGATGTGATCCGCAGTCTCTGCGAAAATGTGCCGGTGGAGTTTGTAGCGGGAAACAATGATTTCTTTTCTCACGAAGAACGGGAAAAGGAGATTGTATTGGAGAATTACCGCATTTTGATGACCCACGGTCATATGTACGGCGTATCTACCGGCTTAAGTCGGTTAGCTGCGGAAGGCGAGGCAAGAGGAGCGCAGGTGGTGCTTTATGGACATACACACCGGCCGTTGATCGATCACCGGGGCGCGTTAACCTTGATGAATCCAGGCAGCCTGTCTTACCCACGTCAGCCAGGAAGGAAGCCGTCCTTTGGAATTTTGGAAATTGATGCAAAGGGAGAAATTCATTTTACCATAAATTTTTTAGATTAAATACTTGACAGATTTCGGCCCTTGTAATATAATAACTCTTGCGTCTGTAACGAATGTACGGGGCTCGGACGGGGTGTGGCTCAGCTTGGCTAGAGCGCCTGGTTTGGGACCAGGAGGTCGCAGGTTCGAATCCTGTCACCCCGATTCGGCAGTATGCGGGTGTAGTTCAATGGTAGAACACCAGCCTTCCAAGCTGGACACGTGGGTTCGATTCCCATCACCCGCTTCCTGTGAAAGCAGGAGGATGTTGCGTCTGACTATAGACCTGACATGGTGGGCGTGGCACAGTTGGTTAGCGCGCCAGATTGTGGCTCTGGAGGTCGTGGGTTCGAGTCCCACCCCCCACCCTATTGGGCTATCGCCAAGCGGTAAGGCACAGGACTTTGACTCCTGCATGCGTTGGTTCGAATCCAACTAGCCCAGCTCGGCGGTAGACGCAGGGGCGATTAGCTCAGTCGGTAGAGCACTTGACTTTTAATCAAGTTGTCGGGGGTTCGAATCCCCCATCGCTCATAGTAAAACCCACGTAGAAACGTGGGATTTTTTGTTTTATAGGAAAGATAAGCGACAAGACTTCCCGGTTGGGGAGTCTATTCCAAAGGGGAAAACAAAAGAGATGAATCAGAAAAATCCATCAGCAGGCCACTTAGCTGCCAGCCTGACCATTTTGATTTGGGGGACCACCTTTATTGCGACAAAGCTGTTGTTAGTGGATTTTCAGCCGGTGGAGATCTTGTTTTTTCGATTTTTCATTGGGATTGCAGCGTTGTTTTTGGCCTGTCCCCGCCGATTAAAGCTGACAGATCGGCGTCAGGAGTGGCTGTTTGCCGGAGCGGGGATTTGCGGAGTGACGCTGTACTATCTTTTGGAAAATATTGCTCTTACCTATACGATGGCTTCCAATGTGGGAGTGGTATTGTCTGTATCCCCATTTTTTGCAGCAATTTTAACTCATTGGATTTTAAGGGAAGAAAAACTGCGTTGGAACTTTTTTCTGGGCTTTCTTGCCGCGATTGCTGGAATTGTGCTGATCAGCTGGAATGGGAGCGCAGCGTTCCAATTAAACCCCTTGGGAGATCTTCTGGCCTTTGCGGCAGCTTTTGTTTGGGGCGTTTATTCCATACTGACGAGGAAGATCAGCAGTCTGGGATATCCCACGGTGCTGACGACCAGGCGTACCTTTTTTTATGGTCTAGTTTTTATGATACCCGCCCTCTTTTTGATGGATTTTCGGTTGGAGCTTGTTCGTTTTACCCAGCCGGGAAATTTATTTAATATATTATTTCTTGGCCTTGGGGCGTCCGCGCTCTGTTTTGTCACTTGGAACTATGCCGTCCGCAGCTTAGGGGTTTTAAAAACGAGCGTTTACATTTACGGGGTACCGGTTATTACGGTGATCACTTCCGCCCTGATTTTGCACGAGACGATTACTCCTATGGCGATTCTGGGAACAGTATTAACGCTTTCGGGGCTGATCATCTCGGAGGCAAAATGGGGAAAAGAAAGAGCGCGGAAGGAATAGGAACCTAGCTACTAGTTTCATCCGAGCGTTCATCCTGAGCGGGTTTTGTTTTTTCTGAGATATTAAAGGCAGCTTGCGATTCATCGGCTGTCTTTTTTATTTGGATTCCAAGTATTTTGGCCAGATTATTGACTGCCTTTCCCATATAGAGAAAGATGGCTGAGTGCATAAAAATGCAGGGAGTGACTCCGAGGGAGGACAGATCGACCCGGTCAAAACAAAATGCCATTCCGATAAATACCAAGCCGATGATACCAGCCTTGGCGATTCCATTGAAAAGAAATTTGAGGTCAAAGTTTAATTTGTTGATTCCAACTTTATAGTAAAGTCCAAGCAGGATATTCATTCCTATGCTGACAAGCAGAACCGGAAGATAATGTAAAATATCTTTCATATTTCCTCGCGATAAGCAGTCTTTCTATATGTTATTCCCCGTGTAGGATTCCGTTCCCTGTAAAACAGGCGAATACCTGACAGCACTATTATTTTGAAAAAATGAAATCTTTGCGAAATCGAAAGGTGCTACCTTTACACAGATTTTACAATCCTATGTTATGGTGAAGGTAACAAATAGAAAAGAGGAAAAAGGAGAGACTGAGAAGATGACAGTTTCTGATATCGGCATGCTTTTTCAATTCGTCGGCGGATTGGGCATGTTTCTTTATGGAATGAACACGATGGCGGAAGGACTCCAGCAGTCCGCTGGGGGAAAAATGAAAAAATGGCTGGAGATTTTAACAAATAACCGTTTGATGGGAGTGATAGCAGGAGCGCTGATTACAGCGGTGATTCAAAGTTCTTCCGCCACGACAGTGATGGTAGTCGGCTTTGTCAATGCCGGTTTGCTGAGTTTGAATCAGGCGGTTGGCGTGATTATGGGAGCCAATATTGGAACAACCGTGACCAGTTGGCTGGTATCCATGAGCGAGTGGGGCAGCATCCTGAAACCGGAATTTTTTGCTCCCCTTTTAATCGGGGCCGGAGCTTTGATGCAGATGTTTAGCAAAAAGTCTGGGAGAAAGCGAGTAGGAGAAATTCTGCTGGGATTTGGGATATTGTTTGTGGGACTCAGTTTCATGTCGGGAGCCATCGAGCCGTACCGGAATGCGCCCGTCTTTGCGTCGGCGTTTGCTTTGCTTGGGAAAAATCCGATTTTGGGAATTTTAACGGGCGCTGCGGTGACGGCGGTGATTCAAAGTTCTTCCGCCTCCGTCGGTATTTTACAGACCCTGGCAAAAAACGGTGTGGTAACCTGGAATTCAGCGATTTACATTACGCTGGGGCAAAATATTGGAACTTGTGTGACGGCTCTTTTAGCCAGCGCTGGCGGACATAAGACGGCAAAGAGGGCGGCCGTTATCCATCTGCTGTTTAATGTGATTGGCGCAGTGATTTTTGGTGCAGGCAGCTTTTTACTGCTGGTTCTTTTTCCGAAGTGGGGAATTCAGCCCGTCAACAGCGTAGGGATTTCTGTGTTCCATACGGTATTTAATGTTACCAATACACTGCTTCTTTTCCCTTTTGCGGGAAAGCTTGTAAAGCTGTCGGAGAAACTTCTACCGGAGGAAGTCGGCGGAGAAAACGATCCGATTCAAGGCGTGCGCCAGCGTTTGGCGGAGTATCGCTCGGATACGCCGGCCTTTGCCTTGGAGGCTGCGACTTATGAAGTGGCAGCCATGGGAAACGTGTGTCTGAAAAATGTGCGAACGGCGATGGACGCCCTAAAAAATAGGGACGAGGATGCAGTCCGACAGGTATTGAAACGGGAGGATGAGATCGATCAGTTGGAAACCCTTTTGACAGAATACATGGTGAAGCTAAATCATCTGCCGTTAAATGAAGCACAGTCTATGCAGCTAAGGAATCTGATTTATACGATCAACGATTTGGAACGTATGGGGGATCATGCAGAAAATCTGGCGGAATTGGCGCAGACTCGCATTCAAAACGACCTGGAATTTTCTCCTATGGCGCTGGAAGAACTCTCCGGGATGGGCGCCTGTGTAACGGAAGCGGTGGAATGTGCAATTTCGTCCCGCACACATTTACGCATCTGTGATGTAAAGCGAGTGGAGGAGTTGGAGAAGACAGTAGATGCTAAGGAGAAGAAATTTCGTGGGGAGCATATCGACCGTTTAGCCTGCGGCGATTGCCAGGCTCATGCGGGCGTTATTTTCCTGGACGCGATCAGTAATCTGGAAAGAATCTGCGACCATGCGGAAAATATTGCCGGGTATGTGGCGGCGGAGCAACTGTAATATTTCCTAAATAAGAAAGCCGCAGGCGGTAGGAAGGTCCGCTGCGGCTTTGTGTTTTTGGATAGGAAATTTTTTGCGTTCTTTTTCGGAAAGGTGAGGAGGAATTCCGTTGGCATTGTGGATTTTGCATCCACGTACTATATCATATGGTATCTTCCGAAAATGGTGCGCGTTTGGGGAAAGATTATTCCACCTCTGCCAGAATCAGGCCCTCCGGGGTCAAACGGTATTGTCTGGTGCACACTTCCCTCAAAAATTTTCTGTCATGGGAAACGCTGATGATCGCTCCGGAATAAGAACGGAGCATATCTCGGATCACTGGATTGGAGAGCGGGGAAAAATTCCGGGTCGGCTCGTCCAAAAGCAGCACAGGGCAGCCGGACAGCGAGAGGGAAAGCAGGAGAATTTTGGCTTTTTGCCCTCCCGATAACTCGCGTATCGGATGACTGCATTCTTCCTTTGTATATTTTAGGCTTCCCAGATACGTACAAATACGACTGATCTCTTCTTTGGTTCCTGTATGAGAAAGGGCCTCTACCGGCGTTTGCTCCATATTAAGAACGTCCTCGTAATTTTGCGGCATATAAGCGGCAAAGAGGTCGGAGCGGTTGGAAAAAGAGGCGGCTACTTGCTTTAACAGGGACGACTTTCCAACTCCATTTTCACCGAAAATGCCGATTTTTTCTGGACCAATAACAGAAAGGCGAATGTTCTGGGCCAGAATTTTTTCACCAACTTTCAATACAGGGAGCTGAAAATCCAATACTTGTTTTCCCGCTGGTATTTGTATCTGATCGGAAAAGCGAAAGAAAATAGCTTCCTCAAAATCTGGCCGTTTGGTAAGGCTATCCTTCTCCTTTTCAAAGCGGCGTTCCATGGATTTGACTGAGTGCATCTTTTTCTTTAGGATTGCCGCGCCAAAGGGGTCTTGGCGTGAGATCGCGTTTTGCTGATGCGCTACCTTTTGTTCCATCCGGTGAAGCCGCGTTTGTTTCTTTTCAAATTCGCTCTGTTCCTTTTTGGCTGCCTGTTCCTGCCGCTCCATCTGACGAGTTCTTTGTTCAACATACGCTAGGTAAGACGTACGGGCGATGGTATGTCGGGGAACTGACTTTTTTCGCACGAGTTCCAAATGGATAATCACGTTTGCCGTGCGTTCCAGCAGCGTTTCATCGTGGGAGATAAAGAGGACTGGCTGAGGACAAGTAGAAATAAACTGTTCCAGCCATTCCAATGTATCCATGTCCATGTCGTTGGAGGGCTCATCCAGAAGCAGGATATCCGGGGCATCCAAAAGTAAGCGGGCAAATTGGAGTTTGGTGCGTTCGCCCCCGGACAAGGTCCCGATTTTTTGTTCAGAAAAAAATAAATCCAAAGGGAAGTGAAGTCTCGAGGCCAGGGCGGAAAGCTCCTTTGGCGTCTGGTCATAAAAGGAGGGAAGGGAAGAAATCCAATCAAAGACAGAACGTTTTTTGTCTTCTTCCTCCCATTCTTGCTTTAGATATCCGATCGGTTTCTCGTTTCGGAGAATTTCGCCGCTATATTCCACGTAGCGTTCGGCGTCAGGGTCTTTTGCAATCAGTTTTAGCAGTGTGGATTTTCCGTTGCCTTCCTCACCGATGACAGCCGCCTTGTCGCCGGGGCGCAGCACAAAGGAAAAATCGGAGAGGAGCGGGCGCAAGTCTTTTTTATGGGTGATGGTTAAGTTCTTTATTTGTAACATAAAAAGCCTCCTTTTGCGTCTTTCGGTTTGACTGCCCGCCGAAAACTAGCGATACAAAAAGAGACTTGACCTTTGTATATCAAGACAACATGTATCACAGCTTATGTTTCGGAATACAGAAAAAAAATCTGCCGGGCAGACTGGTAAAAATATTCTGTCGTTCACGAATCATCGCTTACTGAAACATGTTATCCCCTTTCTTTCTTTGCTAGGGGAATTATAGCATGGAAGAACAACCTTGTCAATTTGCAAAAAAGTTGTACGAATATCCCCCAGGGGGGCTTGTGAAGAATTTCTCAATTTGCTACAATGAGTGTCGTAATGAGGCGGATATCGGGGGCCTTGTTCATGAGCAATGAAAAGCTAGTATAAAATGGGGGATGAGACGATGCAAAAGAATATAAGGAGGGCGTTGGGAGCGGCTGTTGCCGCCGCGCTATTTGTGGCTGGCTGTGGCAGCCAGGCGCCGGAAACACAGACCGCTTCCGGTACGCAAGCAGGTACGGCTGCTCGGACAGAGATGCCGAGTGCGGGGACTTCGGCGGAAGGATCTGATGTGAGCATAACGGAAGCGGGCGGCTCGGTTGTCGTGACGATGCCGCCTACCTCAGAACCGGAGGCGGGATTTGACCCGGCCTATGGCTGGGGCGCCGGAGAGCATGTTCATGAACCGTTGATCCAGAGCACTCTGACGGTGACGACGAAGGATTTAAAGATTGGGAAGGATTTAGCCACGGACTATCAGATGAGCGAAGATGGGCTGACCTGGGTGGTTCAAATACGGGACGATGTGAAGTTTACCGACGGGGAGGCTTTGACGGCGTCGGATGTGGCGTTTACCTATAACAAAGTAAAAGAAAAAAGTACGGTTAATGATTTTACCATGTTGAAGGAAGCGGTTGCGGTGGATGATACTACCGTGGAATTCCACATGGAAAAGCCGTACTCCATCTGGCCCTATACGATGGCGATTGTGGGAATTGTGCCGGAGCATGCTTATGATAAAAGTTATGGCCAGCGCCCCATTGGCTCTGGCCGTTACATCATGAAACAGTGGGATAAGGGCCAGCAGGTGATCTTCGAGGCGAATCCCGATTACTATGGAGAGCAGCCGAAGATGAAGAAGGTAACGGTTTTGTTTATGGAGGAGGAAGCGGCCCTGGCAGCTGCCCAGGCGGGGCAGGTAGACGTGGCCCATACGGCGGCATCCTATTCCGATTTGACTTTGGACGGTTATTATCTCTTTTCGGCAGCCAGCGTGGACAATCGGGGATTTAATTTGCCATCTATAAAGAAAGCGGAAAAAGACGGACTTACGATAGGAAATGATTTCACTTCCGATATAGCGGTTCGCCGGGCGATCAATATTGGCTTGAATCGGGAAGAGATGATTCAAAATGTGTTAAACGGCCATGGGACGCCGGCCTATAGCATCTGCGATAAGATGCCGTGGTATAATCCGGATTCCGAGGTTTCTTATGATCCGCAGGCAGCGGTGAAGATTTTGGAGGAAGCAGGATGGAGCCTTGGCTCGGATGGGATTCGGGAAAAAGACGGCGTGCGTGCGGAAATGACGCTGATGTTCAGCAATGGGGATTCTGTCCGTCAGGCATTGGCCGAGGATACGGCCAATCAGCTGAAGGAGCTGGGCATCTCGGTGAAAACGGAAGGCGTCGGCTGGGATGTGGCCTATGACCGGGCGCAGAGCGAGCCTTTGGTTTGGGGATGGGGCGCTCATACGCCAATGGAGCTTTATAACATTTATCATACGAAGGCGCAGACTGGCTTGGCGGAATACTCTCCTTATAGCAATGAGGCGGTAGATCGGTATATGGATCAGGCGTTGGAGACCGAGCTTTCCGATTCCTATGAGCTTTGGCAGAAAGCGCAGTGGGACGGGACCGCCGGCGTCACCCAGGAAGGCGACGTTCCATGGGTTTGGCTCTGCAATGTGGATCATCTGTACTTTGTGCGGGACGGTCTTGCGGTAGCGGATCAGAAGATTCACCCTCATGGCCATGGCTGGTCGATCGTTAACAATGTCGATGAATGGGAATGGAAATAAACAATCTTGAAGAATGTAAAATTGGTAGGAAAAAAATTACTTCGGATGCTCTCATTACTGATAGCAGTCAGTTTGGTTGCTTTTGGACTGGTTACGCTGTCGCCCATTGATCCGCTGCAGGCCAATGTAGGCCAGGCAGCGTTGGGGGCGATGAGCGAAGAGCAGAAGGAAAAGCTGGAATCCTATTGGGGGGTGGATACACCCCCTTTGGAGCGGTATTGGAACTGGGCCAGAGATTTTGTGCGGGGAGATATGGGAGTTTCACTTTTGTACCGTCAGAGCGTTTCGGACGTGATTGGGGTCAAACTAATGAACTCCCTCTTTTTGCTGTTGTTTGCCTGGTTGATTTCGGGAGCACTGGGATTGACGCTTGGCATTGTGGCGGGGGTAAACCGAGGACGATGGCCGGATCGAGTGGTAAAAGCGTATTCCTTAACGATCGCCAGCACGCCGGCTTTTTGGCTGGCCTTGCTGCTCTTAATGATTTTTGCCGTTTGGCTGAATCTATTGCCTGTGGGACTGAGCGTGCCCATTGGAATGGAAGCGGAGAGCGTCACTTTTCTCGATCGTCTTCGCCATGCCATTTTGCCTGCGGCGACCCTTAGTATTACGGGCATTGCCAATATTGCGCTGCACACCAGGCAGAAAGTCATTGATGTGATGGAAAGCGAATATGTGCTATTTGCCCGCGCCCGCGGCGAGAGTACCGGGCAGATTATCCGCCGTCATTGTCTTCGAAATATTTTGCTGCCTGCCATGACGCTGCAGTTCGCTTCGATCAGCGAGATTATCGGGGGCTCTGTGTTGGTAGAACAAGTCTTTTCTTACCCCGGATTGGGGCAGGCGGCTGTGGCGGCGGGAACCGGCAGAGACGTGCCGCTTCTTCTTGGAATCACGATGATCACAGCGTTGATTGTTTTTATAGGGAACTTCCTTGCCGATATCCTGTACGGCGTAGTAGATCCAAGAATCCGGCGAGGGGGTGAGCGGGAATGAAAGCGCGGGTAAAGATCAATCAAAGAACAAAAACGCTGATTCTTATCGGGCTTGCCATTTTCTATCTGGCCGGCGTGGCGATTTGGGGAATCAGCGGCAGGGACGCTGCGTTGACTACGGATTTTTCCAGGAAAAATCTGACGCCTTGTCTTTCTTATTTGTTTGGAACGGACTGGCTAGGGCGGGATATGCTGGCCCGTACCATAACGGGGCTGTCCATTAGTATTGTGATCGGCGTCTGTGCGGCAGGAGTCAGCGCGGTCATTGCCGGGCTTTTGGGGGTGGCGGCAGCGACAATGGGAAAACGGGTAGACGCTGCCATTACCTGGCTGATTGACCTGATCATGGGAATTCCCCATATTTTACTGCTAATTTTGATTTCTTATGCCGCTGGAAAAGGACTTGTCGGCGTAATATTGGGCGTTTCTTTGACCCATTGGACTTCTCTGGCTCGGATTATCCGGGCGGAGGTTCTGCAATTAAAGGAGAGCGTATACATCCGCACCACAAGGAAGCTGGGGCACAGCAACTGGGAAATTGCAAAGAAGCATATGCTCCCCCATCTCCTGCCACAATTTTTAGTAGGGCTGGTGCTGCTGTTTCCCCATGCAATTCTCCATGAAGCCAGCATTACGTTTCTCGGCTTTGGACTGTCCACGGAACAGCCCGCCATTGGCGTGATTTTATCGGAGAGTATGAAATACTTGGTTACGGGAAAATGGTGGTTGGCATTGTTCCCTGGGGCGATGCTGGTGTTAACCGTGATGCTCTTTGATCTCCTGGGAGAATGCCTTCGGAAATTGACGGATCCGGGCAGCGCGCATCGTTAGGGGGACATATGGAAAAAAGAATTTTATTGGATATTCGGAATTTTTCGATCTCCTTCACGCAATATGAGACGGGGCTTCGTCAAAGAGAGTTGACGGTGATCCGGGATTTGAACGTTCGGATAAGAGAAGGCGAGTTGGTCGCTGTGGTAGGCTCCAGCGGCTCCGGAAAGAGCTTGCTGGCTCATGGGATTTTGGGGATTCTTCCTTATAATAGCCATTGCCAGGGGGAGATTTTTTATCAGGGAGAACCATTGACCAAGAAACGGCTGAAAACGCTGCGGGGAAAAGAGATTGTCCTAGTTCCCCAGAGCGTGGCCTATCTGGACCCGTTGATGAAGGTGGGAGCGCAGGTAAGCTCTTCAAAGAAAGATCAGAAAAGCCGAATGCGGGAGCTGTTCCATCAGGTGGGGCTGCCTGAGGGAACGGAAGAGAAGTACCCCTTTGAGCTTTCCGGCGGTATGGCTAGGAGGGTTCTTGTCTCGACTTCCCGTATGGGAACGCCGCGGCTTGTGATTGCCGACGAGCCGACGCCAGGAATGCATTTGGCGGCGGCTAAGCAGACCATGCAGGCGTTTCGAGATATGGCGAATAACGGAGCGGGTGTTTTACTGATCACCCATGATTTGGAATTGGCGGTGGAGACGGCGGATCGGATCGTAGTTTTTTATGCTGGCGAGACGTTGGAAGAAGAACCAGCGTCGGCTTTTCAAAAAGAGGAAACATTATGCCACCCATATACAAAAGCGCTTTGGAGGGCCATGCCGTCCCATGGATTTCAGGCGGAGCCGGGCAGTCAACCTTATGGAGAGACACGGCCGGATGGATGCGTCTATGGGCCGCGGTGTCCTATATTTAGCGGGATATGCCAAAGGAAAATCCCAATAATTTCAGTGGGAGACGGGATGGTACGATGCGTGAAGTGTAAAGATGTGGCCAGAGAGAGGGGAACTTCGTGATTTTAGAGGCGAAAAAGATTTCGTTCCGCTATGCAGAAGCGGAGCGGAAAATATGGAACGATTTTTCTTTAAAAATAGAAAGCGGAGAACGGGTCGGGCTTTTTGCGCCGAGTGGGTTTGGGAAAACAACCCTTTGTAAGATTTTGGCTGGCTATGAAAAGCCGGAGAGCGGGGAAGTCCTGCTGGATGGAAAGCCGTTGGATTTGTTTCGAGACTACTGTCCGGTGCAGATGATTTGGCAGCACCCGGAATATGCCGTGAATCCGAGACTGCGGATGGAAGAAGTGCTTCGGGATGGCGATCAGGTGGAAGAGCGCGTGATTCGTGGCCTGGGGATTGAGGATGGCTGGCGAGAACGGTTTCCAGCGGAACTTTCCGGCGGAGAGCTTCAGCGATTTTGTATTGCAAGGGCGTTGGGAAAGCGGACAAAGTTTCTGATGGCGGATGAGATTAGTACGATGTTGGATTTGATTACCCAGAGTCAGATTTGGAAATTTTTGATGCGGGAAACGGAAGAACGGGGAATTGGTTTGCTCTGTGTCAGCCACAGTGTGGAGCTGTTAGAAAAGGTGTGCACCCGTCTTGTGATGTTGGATGAAGGAAAAGGCGTGTAAGCTGGAAAACAATAGAGCAAAAGATCATGGATGATCTGGAAACATGTTTTTATGTCGAGAATTTTTGAGAGAAAACACTTGACTATCTGGTATTTGTATTATATACTTACAAAGTATTCCAAATATAGACATTGATTTTGCGCCGGATCGTACGATCAACCTCTTATGGATGGTACGTTCGGTGCATTTGTTTTATTATGGGTACAATAAAAAGATGGAGGTACCCAAATGAGCAAAGGTACTGTAAAATGGTTTAACTCAGAAAAAGGCTACGGCTTTATTACAGATGAGGAAAATGGAAGCGATCTGTTCGTTCATTTTTCCGCGATTGTGGGAGAAGGCTTTAAGACACTGAACGAAGGGCAGTCGGTTTCCTTTGACGTAGAACCGGATCCGAAGAACAGCAACAAATTTAGAGCTGTCAATGTAACCGCGATCTAACAAGACCAAAGAGCTGTTCCCAACAGAAATGTTGAGGACAGCTCTTTTCTTTCTTTCATAGGAAATTCCAAAGAAATTTTTCTATTTGCATCCACACGATTTCGGCGGCTGATCAAAGCTGGGGTTGTACGCGTAGAAGTTTTTGGTTTCGATATTTTCTTTGGCATTGCGCAGGGTTTCGCCAAATCTCTGGAAGTGGACGATTTCCCGTTCTCTCAGGAAACGGATCGGGTCGCAGATTTCCGGGTCATGGATGGTGCGCAAAATGTTGTCGTAGGTTGCACGCGCTTTTTGCTCTGCTGCCATGTCTTCCACCAAGTCGGCGATAATGTCGCCTTTGCTCTGGAATTCACAGGCATTGAACGGGATTCCTCCGGCAGCCTGCGGCCAGATACCGGTGGTGTGGTCGATATAGTAAGGACCAAAGCCAGAAGCTTCGATTTCTTCCATGGTCAAGTTGCGAGTCAGCTGATGGATGATGGCCGCGATGATTTCCATGTGGGCCAATTCTTCAGTACCGATATCGGTCAGGGTTCCTTTTGCCATCGCAAAGGGCATGGAGTAGCGTTGGGATAGATACCGCATGGAAGCGCTGATTTCACCATCCGGTCCTCCGGGTGGCAAAATAAGAGAATGCGCACATACCTTTGCCAAGGAAAAGGAGATCATTTAAATACTTTTAAAAAAGCTTTTTGGGAAATGGAATGAAAGAAAGGGGCAGATTATTTTCAGAGAAAAGCGAAAAACACCTTGAATTTAAGGCGACACTTGGCTGTATTTGATCAAAATATATAAAATTAGGGAGGGTTTATGTATCTAGATGAGCAATGCTTGACAGGGGAATAATTTTTCTTTACACTAATACTCAAAGCGTTTTTGTTCATTCCTTTTCCTGTTCTAAAGGGAGGTCGGGTTACTCGGAACGCCAGGCCGCAGAGACGCTGATGGGAAAGAGCACACTCTTTCTATATCCTCCCAAAGGATGACGCCTTGCGAAGTCGGTCGCAGGGCGTCTTATTTTTTATCCTATAATTTGGGTGTCCGGAGATCTCTGTGTGGAAAGTATCGGAATATTTTGTAGAGTTTCGGAGCGAGTACTTCTAGGATTTCGTAAATTTGTGAAAAGCATTCACAAAAATAAGAAACTCGCTGCGCTCAGACAGTCTTATTTTTGTTCATAAGACAAATTCCCGAAATCTAAGAAGTACTAACGCTTCTGCAAATACAAAATATTCCGACACGTTTCCCACAGAGCCCTTCTGACACCCGAATCCCTATAGGATAAAAAGTGATCCGCTAAGAATGCGTACGTGCGGCAGCGCGTTCTGCCAGCTGTATTTTACGCTCCTTTGAAAGTTGGTGAAGCAGAAGGGGCGGGCCGTAGACGCAGGAAACCTGGGAAGGGCGTGCGGAAAGTTCTTTTTTCATCGGCGATCTCCTTTTATGGAAGGTATTATTTATTTATTTATTTATTTTATGGCGCATCAAGAGATTTAGTAGATGGAACTGTAAAAACTCCTTTTTTGATACTTGAATTTTACATAGAAGAAGAAAAAAAGAAATAGGATAAAAGAAAAAGGTGGTGCAGCTTTGACGGCAGCAGCCTATATCCGGGTTTCCACGGAAGATCAGACAGAATATTCGCCGGCAAGTCAGCGGAAAAAGATAGACGAGTATGTACAGTCCAGAGGGATTGTACTCCCTGAGGAGTATATATTTGTTGACGAGGGGATCAGCGGCAGAAAAGCCGAAAAACGGCCCGCTTTTATGCGTATGATTGCGATGGCCAGGCAGAAACCTCGTCCCTTTGATCAGATTCTGGTCTGGAAATTTTCACGGTTTGCCAGAAACCGTCAGGATAGTATTCTGTATAAGTCCATGCTGAAAAAAGAATGCGGGATCGAAGTGGTATCCATCACGGAACCGTTGGGGCATGATCCTTCTTCCGTTTTGATGGAAGCTCTTTTGGAGGCCATGGATGAGTATTATTCCATTAATTTAGCGCAGGAAGTTCGCCGGGGAATGAATGAAAAATTTTCCAGAGGAGGGACGGTGACGCCGCCGCCCTTTGGCTATCGAATGGGAGAGGAAGGCGTGGTTCCGGATGAGCGGGAAGCTTCTATCGTGCGGGCCATGTTTGAAGCTTACCGGGATGGAGCCAGCTGCAGGGAAATTGTGGAAGTGCTGAATCAGAAAAACATTCGGACGATCCGAGGGAATCCGTGGGATAGCCGCGGCGTACGGTATGTGCTGGGCAACCCATTTTATGCGGGGAAGCAGAGGCGAAGTAAAGTGGGAAGAAAAGCGGAAGACCGCTACCGAAGTGGAGCGGAATTTGCCGTGGTGGAAGGAAATCATCGTGCGATCCTATCGGAAGAATTATTCCTTGAAGTGCAAGAGCAGCTGATGCGCAGGGGAAAACAGGAACCGCGAAAGATGAGCGAATACCCACTGCAAGGGTTGGTTCGTTGTGGAAGCTGCGGGCGGGTTTTGACAAGAACCGCGGGCGGGACGGCACTCCAATGCCCTGGATACAGCAGGGGAAGCTGTGGAAAGTCCCATTTTGTTTCTATGAAATCTTTGGAAGGCGCGGTATGGAGACAGATGGCCTTGGATTGGGAAGAGGCGGCAGAAGGTTTCGCGAGGAAAAAAGAAAAAAACCGTATTCTTCGGGCCTGGATTGGGGAGATTATTTATGATGCGAAAGATCGATCTTTTGTCATTCGCTATCGGGCCTAGGCGCAAAAATTCTCTCATTCTGCCATCCGGTCCTCCGTACTGCGACATGATATACTGGGCGATCTTCGGGTTGGTCTGCGTGATTTTTACCGGGTATTGCAACCGTTTTTCATATCTCCACATTAGCACATCCCTCCTTCCCAAGGCCATGGATCGTCGGTCCAGGACCAGCCGTCAGCGGCACGGTCTTCCGTAAACATTAACGGTCCGACGGTAGTTACGTATTCGCGATAAAATTGTTCGTAGGCATCGCGTACCTGCTGGTAGTAGGCAAGGGCTTCTGCGTCATCCGGATGGGTATCCAAATATAAGACTACATCGTCCACGGCAAAGCCATATTCATAGATTTTTTTCATCAATGGATTCATCTGCATGGAGCGCCACAACCTCCTCCCACCATCCAAGGATAATCAAGATCCTGGAAGATCGTACCGACCATCAGTGCATGATCAACGTCATAGATATTTTGCCATCTCTGCCACGGTACGTAGGTCATACCAACCGGGAAACTATCGATACAATCCGGTAAAACCGGCATTTCCGGGGTACGCGGCATAGGTCTTACATTGCAGCCAGGCATTGGCATTTCTGGTTTATTGGCACAGCCACAGGTTCCTTGGGGCTGGCGGTTACGGCCACAGCCAGCGGCTGCCGGTCCCTGGGGCTGAGGACGCCGGCATCCGCAATCTTGGTTGCGGCGGCGCATGGAATAGTCAGGGGAATAGCTCAAGGTTCATTCTCCTTTCAGCATCCTATTTATTTTTTAGGATATCCTATGGCAGGGACTGGCAGAAGGTGCTTGATTACTTCAATATGACAAGGGCACACGCTGTCCTGACTGTGTGTGCCCTTATCAATAGAACGTTATGGTTGATGGATGATGTCCTCTTTTTCATCATAGGGAGGAACAAAAGAATAGACATCCCGGTAGGATTCGTATTCCTCCATAGTGACAGGGGCAGCTGGGATCAGTCCGGTGCAGTCCGTGATGCTGGCTGCCTGCAAGGTTTCCTGGCTGATCCGGTATTTTTTGTCGGAATCCCGTGTGTTTTTCATAAAATTACCTCCTTTGTTTTTCGTAAAAGCGTATGCCTTTCGTTGATAAAAGCGTGTTTATTCCTGACAATGAAAGATGCTTCTTTCTCTTTTAGCTTAAGCGAAAATGTAGGAAATAAACGTGGACAGCAATGGGAATCCTGTGCTATAATGCCTAACATGTGTAGGAATTGTGAATTCGGAGGATAACCGAGAAGAGGATTTGGGTAAAAATGGATAAAAAAATGCGAGTGGCGCAGGCAGCCTTGCGGTTGACCGATTGGTATTTGGAGCATGCCAGGGCGTTGCCGTGGAGGGAGAATCCTTCTCCATACCGGATTTGGATCTCGGAAATTATGCTTCAGCAGACTCGGATTGAGGCGGTAAAGCCATATTTTGATCGTTTTTTGGCAGCTTTGCCGGACGTCCGCTCCCTGGCGGAAGCATCGGAGGAGACGGTGCTAAAGCTCTGGGAGGGATTGGGCTACTATAGCCGGGCCAGAAATTTGCAAAAGGCAGCGCGGTTGTGCATGGAAAAATATGGCGGTGAGCTGCCGAGATCTTACCAGGATCTTTTAACACTTCCTGGGATCGGAAATTATACGGCGGGCGCCATTGCATCGATTGCCTGGAAGGAGCGGGTGCCTGCTGTAGATGGAAATGTACTGCGGGTTTTGGCGCGGCTTTGTGCGGACGGAGAGGATATTACGAGGCAAGCGGTAAAGCGGGCGGCGGAGGAGCTATTGATCGCCTGCTTGCCGGAGGAGAATCCAGGTTCCTTTAACGAAGGCATTATGGAGCTTGGAGAGACGATTTGTCTCCCCAATGGCGCGCCTCTTTGCATGCTTTGTCCTCTGCGGGAACTTTGCTTGGCGTTTGAACAAGGAAGCGTGGAAAAATATCCGGTAAAGGCGGCAAAAAAGCCACGCAGAATCGAAGATCGAACCGTTTTCCTGATTGAGGTAGGACGGAACGTGGCAATCCGAAAAAGACCGGACACCGGACTCTTGGCTGGGCTTTATGAGTTGCCGTCTAAAGAAGGACATCTGACAGCCGTGGAGGTGAGGGACTGGCTTACAGAGCAGAAAGCCGCTGTGACGGCGGTGGAGACGCTAAGGAAAGCAAAACATATTTTTTCCCATGTGGAATGGCACATGGTTGGATATCGAATTCAATTGGAGAAAGAACTAGCCGGAGATTGGATCTATGTCCCGCGGGAGGAGGTACGGGAGGTTTACCCTCTTCCTACGGCTCTCAAGGCGTATGCGGAATATTGGAATTCATGAGGGGGCTACCGATGAGAAAGAAGCTTTTATTTGTTTACAATCCTCACGCGGGGAAATCAAAAATTCGAGGAAAAGTATCCGATATTTTAAGTTGCTTTATCCGTGCAGGATATGTGGTCGAGGTCTATGTGACCCAGGCGGCGATGGAAGCCACAGAAGTGGTAAAAAAACGGGGAGGACGTTTTCAGAGAATCGTCTGCAGCGGAGGGGACGGTACGCTGAACGAGGTAATCAGCGGATTGATGCAGCTGCCTCCGGAGAAAAGGCCGATTCTTGGATACATTCCGGCTGGCACCACCAATGATTTTGCACGTAGTCTAAAATTGCCCACCGATATGGTGAAAGCGGCGCAGGTCGCGGTAAAGGGAGAAGAGTTTCCCATTGATATCGGATGTGCAAATCAGTCTTATTTTACGTATGTCTATGGATTTGGCGCTTTTACAGAGGTGTCTTATGAAACGCCTCAGGAAATGAAAAAAGTTTTAGGGCATCAGGCCTATATTTTAGAAGGGGCAAAAAGCCTGATGACTTTGAAACCTCACCATATGAAGATCACATGGGAAGATCAAACGATAGAAGATGAATTTTTGTTTGGCAGTGTCAGCAATTCCTACAGTGTGGCTGGAATGAAGGGCTTGTGGGGAAAAGAAATTCGGCTAAACGATGGAGCGTTTGAAGTGACTCTTGTGCGGCAGCCGCAGAATGTGTTGGAATGGCCGGAGTTGATGGCGGCATTGATTACAAAGGGCGGAAAATCTCCTTCGATCATTCAATTTAAAGCGAAGCAAATTCATTTTTCATCGCCGGAGGAGGTTCGGTGGGTTAAAGATGGAGAATTTGCCGGTTCCTGGCAGGAAGTCGACATCGAAAATCTGCATTTACCCCTGACGATTGTCAAAAACGCCTAATTTTAAAAAAAAATTAGGGAAAAATCCCGGTTCTTGTATTTACTTTTTTCACATTCTCTTGTATAATCAAAGTTCAGAGTATATAGCCCGGAGTAGGAGCTTTGATCAGATCGAAAGAGAGACGCTCCCGTTCGAGCTATTCGGCGTTTGTGGAAAGGATGTGCACAGTGGAAAAAGACAATTTCGTTGAGAACTTGAAAAAACTGGTCGAGCTGGGGAAATCCAAAAATAGCACGTTGGATATCAATGATATCAACGACTTTTTTGCCGGCGTGACATTGTCAGAAGAACAACTGGAAAACATCTACACTTATCTGGAAAATCAGAACATCGACGTACTGCGTGTGATGACGGATGAGCCGACCCCGATGGAGACCATTCTGGAAGAAGAGGACGACTTTATTATGGGGGAGGAAGAAGAGGAAGAGATTGACTTGGACGCCATCGATCTCCTGGACGGAATTGGTACCGAGGACCCGGTACGGATGTACCTGAAAGAGATTGGCACCGTTCCTCTTTTAACCGCAGAGGAAGAGCTGGAATTGGCAAAGCGAAAATCAGAGGGCGATGTGGAGGCAAAGGAGCGTCTGATCGAAGCGAATCTGCGTCTGGTCGTCAGCATTGCCAAACGATATACGGGCCGCGGTATGAGCTTTCTGGATTTGGTACAGGAAGGAAACTTGGGTCTGATTAAAGGCGTTGAGAAATTTGACTATACGAAGGGATATAAGCTGAGTACTTATGCGACCTGGTGGATTCGCCAATCCGTGACCAGAGCGCTGGCGGACCAGGCGCGTACCATCCGTGTTCCGGTACATATGGTGGAGACCATCAATAAGATGTCGAAGATGCAGAGAAAGCTGACGCTGGAGCTGGGCTATGAGCCTTCGGTGGCGGAGTTGGCGGCTGCTTTAGATATGTCCGAGGAAAAGGTGATGGAGATCATGCAGATCGCCCGTGAGCCGGCTTCTCTGGAAACTCCGATTGGCGAAGAAGATGATTCCAATCTGGGGGATTTTGTCGCAGACAGCAACGCGGTTACTCCGGAAGGAAATGTGGAATCCGTCATGCTGCGGGAGCACATCGACGTGTTGCTCGATGATTTGAAAGACCGGGAGAAGCAAGTGGTGATTCTGCGCTTTGGCCTGGAAGATGGACATCCCCGGACTTTGGAAGAAGTGGGAAAAGAATTTAATGTAACCAGAGAGCGAATTCGTCAGATCGAGGCGAAGGCTCTGCGGAAGCTGAGAAATCCTGTCCGCAGCAAGAGAATTCGCGATTTTCTGTAAATGGTAGATAGCGGTATTCGTAGAATACAAAAAGGCGGCAGATGCATTCTGCCGCCTTTTAAACATTTCTTTGCGAGAGTTTCAGCGTAAGACGATGCAAAGCTGTCATTTCTCTTAAATATGAGTTTAGTTTTCTTCTTCCTCTTTCTGGGCCGTATAGACCTGACGCTTCATCGCCATCTCGTCGCTGGCCAGATACTCGTCGTAGGTCGTGATCTTATCAATCAATTTCCCATTTACCAGCTCCATGATTCGGTTGGCGGTTGTCTGGACGATCTGGTGATCCCTGGAAGAGAAGAGCATGACGCCGGGGAATTTGATCATTCCGTTATTCAACGCAGTGATGGACTCCATGTCCAGGTGGTTGGTCGGCTCGTCAAAGAGCAGGACGTTGGCGCCGGAGATCATCATCTTGGAGAGCATACAGCGAACCCGCTCGCCTCCGGAAAGCACATTGATCTTTTTCACGCCGTCCTCCCCGGCAAAAAGCATCCGTCCCAGGAAACCGCGGACATAGGTGACATCCTTGATCGGAGAATAGCCGGTCAGCCACTCAGTGATGCTGAGATCCTGCTTGAACTCCTCGGTGCTGTCTTTGGGGAAGTAAGCCTGACTGGTGGTCACGCCCCACTTGTAAGTCCCTTCGTCGGGTTCCAGTTCCCCGGTCAAAATCTGGAAGAGAATGGTTTTCGCCAGCTCGTCGGAACCGACGAGGGCTACTTTGTCTTCATGACCCAGGATAAAAGAAACGTCGTCCAGAACCTTGACGCCTTCGATGGTCTTTGTCAGGTGGCTGACTTCCAGCACCTCGTTTCCGATGGAGCGCTCCGGACGAAAATCGATATAGGGATATTTCCGGCTGGAAGGCTTGATCTCATCCAACTCAATTTTTTCCAGGGCGCGCTTTCTGGACGTGGCCTGTTTGGACTTGGAAGCGTTGGCCGAGAACCGCTGGATAAATTCCTGCAATTCTTTGATCTTTTCTTCCTTCTTCTTATTGGCCTCTTTCATCTGGCGGATCATCAGCTGGCTGGACTCGTACCAGAAATCATAGTTTCCGGCATAGAGCTGAATTTTGCCATAGTCGATATCCGCAATCTGGGTGCAGACTTTATTCAGGAAATAGCGGTCATGGGAGACCACAATCACCGTGTTTTCAAAGTTGATCAAAAATTCTTCCAGCCAGGCGATGGCCGCCAGGTCCAAGTGGTTGGTCGGCTCGTCAAGAAGCAGGATATCCGGATTGCCAAAGAGCGCCTGGGCCAGCAAAACTTTTACCTTTTCGCTGCCGTTCAGCTCCCGCATTTGCTTGTAGTGAAGTTCCGTGTCGATTCCAAGGCCGTTCAAGAGGGTGGCGGCGTCTGACTCTGCTTCCCAGCCGTTCATACCGGCAAATTCTGTTTCCAGTTCGCTGGCGCGGATACCGTCCTCGTCGGTAAAATCTTCCTTGGCGTAGAGCGCGTCCTTTTCTTTCATGATTTCCACCAGGCGGGCATTTCCCAGCATAACCACGTCCAGGACGGTTTGGTCTTCGTATTGGAAATGATCCTGCTTCAGGAAAGAAAGCCGTTCGCCGGGGGTGATGATGATTTCTCCCTTGGTTGGCTCCAGTTCTCCGGTCAGAATCCGAAGGAAAGTGGATTTTCCGGCTCCGTTGGCGCCGATCAGGCCGTAGCAGTGGCCGGGGACAAATTTGACGTTTACATCTTCAAACAATGCGGATTTTCCAAACCGCAGAGTGACATTACTGGCTTGTATCATAAGAGTGTTTCCTTTCTGATCTTCATTAAAAGTTTTCTGGATAGAGACCGGCTTTTTTCATATCCGCAATGGCACGCTCAACCAAAGGTTTATCTTCTTTATAGGTAACCCCGTACCACTTGTCTGCGGTCTTTAGGACCTGTACGGTGGCTTTTTGTTCTTCCAAAAGTTCATGGACGACCGTTGGGATATAATATTCACATTTCAGCGGGTTTTCTTTTATGCCCTGTTCTAAAAAGGCGGCAAAGCGTTCTTCCGTTTCCCGCAGAAAGTTTTGGGAGAAGCCCCACATGTTCATGGAGACTGTCGTATCCGGCGGTAGTTTTGCCCAGGAAGCCCCGTCGTCCTCCGTATAAGCCGGGACCCCATCCTTCCACGCGATATGGGTATGCTCCACAATATCTGTCAAGTATCCCTGTTCGTTGATCGCGCATACCCCGCGCGCTACATGGCCATTTTCTGTCAGCGTATTTTTCAGTTGATAACCGCTCATGGCAAAGTGATACGTAAGGTCGTCTTCATATTCGGTCAGGTAACGATATAGGTCTCGGAAGGCCTGCTTTCCATAATAGTCATCTGCATTGATTGCGGCAAAGGGGCCTTTTACCTCCTTTCGGCAGCTGAGAAGCGCATGGGCAGTTCCCCAGGGCTTGACGCGGCCTTCCGGAACCCTAAAACCGTCCGGTAAGTCGGTAAGTTTCTGAAAAACGTAAGCCACTTCCATGGTTTTTGCCACCCGGTCCCCGATGACACGTTGAAATTCCTGCTGGAATTCTTCTTTTATAATAAAAACGACCTTTTCAAATCCAGCTTCCCTGGCGTCAAACACCGAGAAGTCCATGATGATGTGTCCCTGCGGGTCTACCGGGTCAATCTGTTTTAATCCACCATAACGGCTTCCCATTCCAGCGGCCATAATGACCAGACACGGTTTTTCCATAGAAAGCACCTCCTAAACGTACGTATCGTATCCTTACAGAGTTTAGCATTTTCTGAAGAAAATGTCAAAATGAAATCACGTATTTCTGCCATTTTTACTGGGAATCCTGGAAAATGAGACTTGGGAGAAAAGAAAAATAGAAAAAAAGAAGGACTTTTTTTATCCTGCGCATGTTTCAAAAAAAATCGGCCATACTAGAGCCATGGAATGATTTGTGCTGCTTGAGGCGGCATGTTTGGAAGTGTGAAAGAAAGGAAGCAAGAGACATGATGCAGGGAAAAGCAAGCATTCGTTTTCAAAATCCTCCTCATATTCTGGGAACGGGTTCTGTTGCCGGAGAAAAAGAAGGGCAAGGGCCGCTGGGAAAATTGTTTGACGCGATTGAGACAGATCCGATGTGCGGCCAGGACAATTGGGAAGCAGCGGAGAGCCACTTACAGTCGAAAGCAGCGGAGATTGCGATGAAGAATGCAGGCTGTGTCAGCGCGGATATTCGTTATCTCTTTGCCGGCGATCTCTTAGGACAGTTGATCGCTACCTCTTTTGGCCTGAAAAATTTAGAGATCCCAATGTTTGGGTTATATGGGGCCTGTTCCACCATGGGCGAGGCAATGAGCTTGGCAGCCATGGCGGTGGACGCTGGATATGCGGATAAAACGATGGCTTTGGCATCCAGCCACTTCGCTTCCGCGGAGAAGCAGTTTCGCTTTCCCCTGGCCTATGGAAATCAGCGTCCCTATTCAGCTACCTGGACGGTTACCGGTTGTGGAGCTGTGGTGTTGGGAAAAAATGGAGGAAAAGTGCGCATTACCGGTATTACAACGGGAAAAATCGTAGATTTGGGTGTGAAAGATTCCATGAATATGGGAGCTGCGATGGCTCCGGCCGCCGCGGATCTGGTGATGCAAAACTTGATTGATTTTGATGTGACTCCGGAATACTACGATAAAGTAATTACCGGGGATCTGGGGACCATCGGACAGCGGGCCATGTTGGATTTGCTGAAGGAAGAAGGCGTGAACCTGGAAGGGTATCATATGGACTGTGGAATCGAGATTTTTGATCCGGACAATCAGGATACCCATGCCGGCGGAAGCGGCTGTGGATGTTCTGCTTTGACTCTTTGCGGGAAGATTGTGAAAGAGATTGCTTCTGGACATTGGAGAAGAGTGCTCTTTATTCCTACCGGGGCGCTTCTGTCCCAGACCAGCTTTAATGAGGGGCAGACCATACCCGGAATTGCTCATGGTGTGATTTTGGAAAGGGTGTGAGACAATGGATTTTGTAAAAGCATTTTTGATCGGCGGTCTGATTTGTGGACTGGTACAAATTTTGATGGATAAGACCAAGTTGATGCCGGGACGGATTATGGTACTGTTGGTGGTGACAGGTGCAATTCTGGGAGCCGTAGGCGTTTACCAACCGTTTCTGGAATGGGCAGGATCCGGTGCGGGCGTTCCCCTTCTTGGTTTTGGAAACACCTTGTGGAAAGGCGTGAAAGAAGGCATCGGTGAGAAAGGGCTTTTGGGGCTTTTTACCGGCGGCCTTACCGCCAGCGCGGCGGGTATCTGCGCAGCCTTAGTGTTTGGATTTTTGGGCGCGTTGATTTTTAAACCTAAAATGAAGAAATAAGAGCCGGCTGGATATGCAGGAAAGCCTGTCTGGCTCATTATTGGTAAATAAATCCGTTATATTTCAAGTAAGCGTCTGCTAAGCAGGCCTTGCTTTTAATATAAATGAAGGCTGCCTCCGAGGGATAAAACGAGTTCATCGGGTATAGGCAGCCTTTTTTGCAGAAAGGAGAAAGATAGATGCCGTTTGAATTGCCCCCATATCATGAGCCAGATTTTACAGAAGAATGTTTTTTGCACGCGCCTAATGCCAGTTACGAAGCCGTCCAAAAGGACGGGGTAGCGCCGGAAAATTATCATAGTACGTCCATGTACCCGGAATATTTTAAAATAGACGGAGAATGGCGTTTAGCAAAGGAAAGTCGGATGGACGCTTGCGTGGTGCTCCGTGAAAATGGAGAATTGGCTGTCGTCGAGGCTAGAAATCTAAAAAAGGGAGACCTGGTAATGTTGGGTAGAACAGAACTGGGGGAAGAAGGGATTTATCTCCATTGCCATGGGTTTCGGGAGGAAGCGCCCCGGATTGCAGATCAGTTCGTGTTTCGCCAAAGAAGGAGCAGAGAGACTTCCTATGCCCGCGATTATGATAAATTGATCGAACTTTTACAGTATGAAAAAGAGCATGGGACCATTCTTTGGGTCATGGGGCCAGCCTTTGCCTTTGACGCGGACGCGAGAGCGGCGATGCAAGCGTTGATCGAGCACGGATACGCGGACGGGATGATGGCAGGAAATGCGCTGGCGACGCACGATTTGGAAGGCGCGCTTTTTCACACTGCGCTGGGACAGGATATCTATACGCAAAAATCTTATCCGGGCGGCCATTATCACCATCTGGATATCTGCAATAAAGTCAGACGGTGCGGGTCGATTTCCCAATTTATTGAGGCATATCAATTAACAGATGGCATTCTCTGCAGCTGTGTCAAAAATCAGATACCTTTGGTTTTGGCAGGTTCCATTCGGGACGACGGTCCCCTTCCGGAGGTGATTGCGGACGTCTATCAAGCGGCGGACGCCATGAGAGGGCTGGTGCGAAAAGCAACCACTGTGATCTGTCTGGCTACTATGCTTCATACCATTGCAACCGGAAATATGACGCCGTCCTTTCGCGTATTGGAAGACGGAACCATTCGCCCGGTCTACCTCTATACGGTAGACGCCGACGAATTTGTGGTAAACAAGTTGTTGGATCGCGGCAGCCTGTGCGCCACGACCATGGTGACAAATGTCCATGATTTTATTACCCGGATTGCGCGGGGGTTAGGAGTGATGTCGTAGGATTCTGGTGTCAAAAGGCCCCTTGTGAAAGTATATCCGAATATTTTGTAGGGTTTCGGAGCAAGTACTTCTAGGATTCCGTAAAATTGTAAAAAGCATGAACGAAAATAAGAAACTCGCTGCGCTCAGACAGTCTTATTTTCGTTCATAATACAAATTCCCGGAATCGAAGAAGTACTAACGCTCCTGCAAATACAAAATATTCGGATATACTTTTATACAGGGCCTTTTGACGCTGGAATCCTCATGGGCAGGAAACCTTTTTATTTTTCCAGTCGGAGAAACTTCCCTGCCTCCGCCAGGATTTCCTGTGCCCGTGTGAATTCATGCCAATAAAGCAGAAAGCCGTGCATCAGACCGGGAGCGCGGATGTGGGTCACGGTATTTCCTGCTTCCTCTAGTTTTTTTGTAAAGACCTCCCCATCCTCCCGCAAAGGATCAAACTCGGCGGTTACGGATAAGGTTCTGGGAAGTCCTGTGAGGTCGGATGCTTTCCCAGGAAAACGATAAGGGTCCATGGGATCGACGCCGGATGGTGTGTAGAGATCTTCGCATAGGCGCAGCATCGGTTTGGGGAGGACGTATTCTCCCCCGCCGAAAAGACGGACGGATTCGGACTCGTCGATGGAAACGCAGCCGTAAGTTCCGTAAAAGAGCAGCTGGTTTTGGAGCAACGGTCCTTTTTTATCCCGACTCATCAGAGAAAGGGCGGCGCTGAGATTGGCGCCGGCGCTGTCTCCGGCGGTGGAAAGGCGGTTCGCGTCTCCGCCGATGCTGGAAGCGTTTTGAAAGGCCCAGCAAAGAGCGGAATAAGCGTCGTTTACAGCGGCCGGATAGGGAAACTCCGGAGCCAGGCGGTAGCCCACCGAGATCACTAGGCAGCATCCTGATTTGGCCAGCATCCGGCATAGAGAATCATGGCTGGCAAGATTGTGCATGATAAAACCGCCGCCGTGGAAGTAGAGCAGGATCGGGAGATCCGCACGCTCTTCTGGCCAGTAAAGACGAATGGGAAGTTGACCTTCCGGGGTTGAAATCCATCGCTCTTCCGTGCGGTAAATATCCGTGCGCGTGATTTTATCATGGAAAGCGGCGTCCGCATTCCTTCTCATTTGATCCACGGTGACTGGGCCGGGATTTTTTTTCTCCGCCGCTTTTTTTCTGGCATAGAAGGCGGCTACCTGGGGGTCTAAAGGCATATCGCTTCTCCTTTTTCTGGTTTCATAGGAAATTCCGTTGGAATTTCCTATGAAACTAAAAATGCTCCGCTATGGATCGTACTAAAAGCAGTTTTTAACGACATCTTCTTCCAACTTCTTTTTGGAAAGGAGGCCGGTGACAAAATACGCAATACCGCCGGCCGCCAGACCAAACACAATTTCATGAATATGGAATGGCGCGATTTTTACCTGGTTGAAGAAGATAAAAGTGGCAAGCCCCACTACAATGGAGACGATACAGCAGGTACTGTTTCCTTTTTTCCAATACAGTCCGCCGATCAAAGGCCAGAAGAAGGTAGTTTCCAGTCCGCCCATGGCGAAAAGGTTGATCCAGACAATGATATCCGGCGGATTGAGAGAAAGCAAAAATACAATCAGACCTAAGACCGCGGTCAAAAGGAAACTGTAGCGGGGAAGTTTCTTTTCGGCTTTTTGTCTGCGTTCCGGAACCTTTCCGATCACGTAGTTCAGATATAGGTCCTTCAAGATCGTGGCGGAAGCCAGGATCAACAAGGACGAGACGGTGGACATCACAGCCGCCAGCGGAGCGGCTAAAAAGAGCCCTGCCGCCCAGGCGGGCATATAGTTTAATACCACATAGGGAATAACCTGGTCCGTGCTGGCGATGCCGCCCTCTGGAAGGAGCGGGAGCGTCAAAGCGCCGGCAAAGTGCATCCCAATCATCAAGATACCGACCACGATGGTTCCATAGATCATCGCTCGATGCATGGAGTGAGTGTCTTTAAAGCCCATGCCGCGCACCGCTGTCTGAGGAAGGCCCAGGACCCCGACGCCTACTAAAACCCAGAAAGAGATCATATAACCGGGGGAGAGGGAAACGGTATCCGCCCCGTAAGCTCCTTTTCCGAGCAGATTCCAGCCAGGGTTCATGCCATCTAATTGCGTTGCGATTTGCTCGATGCCGCCGCCTGCGCGGATGACAAAAAATAGAAGTAAAAAGGTACCGAAGGTCATGATAATACCTTGGAGGGTGTCAGTGATGACAACGGCCTTAAAGCCACCGATGGAGGTATAGAGAATAACGATGGCGCCAAATAACGCGAGGCCAGCCCAGTAGGGAAGTCCGGTTACCGACTGAACCAAGGTGGCGCCGCCGATGAATTGAGCCACCATCTGCGTGATAAAAAAGATCACCAAGCAAAGCCCGCAGAGAATGACGACGGCGGAAGAGCGATAACGGGCCCGGAAATAGTCAGTAACCGTTACCGCATGGATTTTCCGGGAAATGATGGCAAAACGTTTTCCAATGACGCCCAGGGTCAAAAACGCCGTACCAATCTGAATCGCGGCGACCCAGGATTGAGAGAGTCCCCAGGAGGCAGCAAGCCCCGGTCCGCCGAGAAAGGAGCTGGCGCTGGTGTAGGTAGCGACCAGCGTCATCGCCAAAACAAGCCCACCCATGGAGCGTCCGCCGGCAAAATAGTTCTGGATAAAGCCGCGGGAAGCATTTTCTTTTGCAGAGCGGCGGCTCATCACCAGGCCGAGAATTACGTTGGCAGCCATATAGATCAACAAAATCAGAAGAATAATAATCTGGTTCGTGGACATCTAGTTTTCCTCCGTTTCTTCTTCAAAGTCGAAGTTGATAAATACCTTTTTCAGCAGAAAAAGGACACCGATTACAGCTACGACAAAAACGCCGGGTGTGCTGAGAATCCACCAGAGCGGCAGATGAAAGATCGTGATGTCACAGCCGGACAGGCCGTAGCCAAAGCCAACGTGCCAGGCGAAGCAGAGCAGAAACAGGAGAATGGTTGCCAATGCTTCCTTTCGAATCTGCCGGCTTTTTTCTTCGTGGGTCATGGGTTTCATGGGATTCCTCCTTCTATCCGTAGGGGTAAAATGTAATTTTTTGCTGCGCGGGAAGAAGTTTTCCGGACAACAAAAACATCCGCCCTCCGGATGAAATCCGGTAAAGCGGATGGATAGAATTCCAAAACGAAAACCGCACCATTCCTCTCTGCGCTAAGACGTCCCGTTCGGTTAAGATACAGGCGGCTGGGTAAAAGGATGCTTCGGTTTGCCAGAAATAGATGAAATTTCCGGGTATAGTTTCTATTTGAATACTATCCACAAGCTGAATATACCATGAAGGGGAAAATTTGTAAAGCAAAAATTAGAAGAAGGTTTTATGGATTTGCTTGTGTATCCTTTGCGGAGCGCTTTTTAACGAGAGGCCTTTTTAGAGCTGAATCTTATGAGATAAAAACGGGATGAGCCTGTCGCTCATCCCGTTTTTATCTCATAGGAAATTCGTTCTTTAAGGCGATGTGATGGAACCATAGTAATCGCCCCAGTTGCCGTATGGGTCGCTAGTGGTTCCATGCGTATCGCCGGTGCTTCCGTCCGCGCCTGGAATTCCAGGGATAGGCACGACGGGCGCCAGATGCAGGTCGCATTGCTGCTTGGAATAGTAGGCCAGGTTGCTGTCCTGCGTGGAACCGGTAGTTTCTTCCGGAAGTCTTAGGCGTGCAAAGCTCTTTGTATTCGGACAATAAGGACCTACCTTCATATTGGAATCACTGCAAACCGTTACATAGTAGTGAAGATCACATTCTTCCGTGGGTTCGGTTCCTTTTACAAAATATTCGGTGTAGACGACGGAATCCCGTTCCTGGGCATCGCTGCGGCAGGCGTCGCTGGCCAGTTTTCCGGACTTGCTGCAAATTTCTGCCTGTACGATATCTTCCGGCATCCCAAATCCGATATCGGCCTTCCCAGCTGTAATCTGCTCCATAATTTTTTTCCAGATTACTTTATGGTAGTCGCGGTCGGTTTCTTTTGGAATATTCGAGTTATCGTCAAATCCACTCCAGATCGCCATGGTGTAATAAGGCGTGTAGCCGACGAACCAAAGGTCGTTGACATCACTGGTGGTACCACTCTTTCCGGCTGCCGACATGTTTTCCAGGTGTGCGTCAGGGCTGCTGGAGGAGAACAAGCCGTTTAGCCGTTTGTCCTCCATGGATTCCTGCATGGCGCTGGTCAGCAAGAATGCGGTGGATTCTTTGATCACCCGGTGGGATTCCGGTTCATTGTCAATGAGGATTTTTCCATCGCTGTCTAGGATCTTGGTGTACAGGATGGGCTGGTTATAGATGCCGCCGTTGGCAATGGAGGCGTAAGCCGCGGTCAACTGCATATTGGTGACACCCTGGGAAACACCGCCGAGAGCCAGAGACGGATAAGCGTCCCTCTCTTTGATCAGCGTGTTGATTCCAAAGTTTTCCGCATATTCAAATCCCAGGTTGGGGCTAACGGTTTCCACCAGGCACTTGAGGGCGACGATGTTCATGGAGTAGACAATACCCTGGCGGATATTGGCGTAGCCTGCAAATTTGCTGGAGCTGTACCAGTTTTTAAAGGTTTTTCCATTATAGGTGTAAGGCTCGTCATAGTAGGTGCTCGCCAGCGTCTGTCCCATGGCGTCGATGGCTGGTGCGAAAGACGTCAGCACCTTGAAGGTGGAACCAGGCTGCCGTCTGGTGTTTGTGGCGCGGTTTAGAGAAAGACTGGTTGTCTTTGCGCCGCGGCCTCCGGTAATGGCCAATACATGTCCGGTGGACTGGTCGATGACCACTGCCGAGGTCTGGGGTTGGAGCGTGATGTCCGGCTTATCGTTTAAGACGACGTCGCCTTCTTCCATAACGCTTTCCTCAAATTCTTGGATCAAGGCGTAGATCTCGTCTTGATTTGGGAAGTCCAGTTTCTTTTCATAGTACTTTTTAATGTCGTTTTCCGTGTAGGAGGTGGTCGTCTCGTCTGGATGTTTGATGGTGATTTTCACCGTAAAGGAATACTGGGTAACGGATTCCTCGTAGTTTTCCGGATTGGATACTTCATTGTCCACGACTGCTTGGATATCTGGATCCTGGGTCGTAAAGATCTGAAGGCCGCCGCTGTAGAGCAGGCTATAGGCCTGATCTTCCGAATATCCTAGTTTTTCCTGGAGATCCCGCGCAACCTCATAGGTGAGACGGTCGACAAAGTAGCTGTAGGGAGACTGATTGGTCTTATAGGTGGCGTTCACCTGTTGAATCCGATCGTAAACGTCGTCTGCCAGAGCTTCCTGCTGCTGTTCTTTGGAAATCTTCCCTTGCTCCTCCATATACTGGAGAACCGTTGCCCGCCGCTTTACATTTTCTTCCGGGTGGGTAATTGGGTTATATTTATAGGGATTCTGCGTAATCGCGGCAATGGTAGCGCATTCGGAAAGGGTCAGTTCGCTGACATCCTTACCAAAATACCGCTTGGAAGCGGTCTGCACGCCGAGGCAGTTGGCGCCTAGGTTAATGGTATTTAAATAATTTTCCAGGATTTTTTCTTTGGACATCGTTTTTTCCAGTTCGATGGCTAAATATTGTTCCTGAATTTTTCGTACAAAACGGGCGCCAAGAGTTTTTTCAGCTCCGCCCTCAAAAACGTTGTTCTTAATCAGCTGCTGGGTGATCGTGCTGGCTCCCTGGGTGGTTTCTCCGCCGCTGGAGAGAAGATAATAACCGGCCCGAAGAATGCCGCGCACGTCTACTCCTTCGTGGGTCCAAAAACGTTCGTCTTCGATGGCGACAAACGCGTTTACCAAATCTTGGGGGATTTGATCATAAGTGACCGGACTCCGGTTTGCTCCGGAGGCGATCAGCGTTTCAATTTGATTTCCCTTGGCATCATACACCTTGGTGGCCAAGCCTTTGGGAGAGACATCAATGTCTCCCATATCGGGAGAGCCATGAAGCACGCCGTTTACCATCCCGTAAAGCAGACAGCCTCCGACGGTTCCGACAAATAAAATAGCAACCAGAAATAGTTTAAATACATTTACTGCAGACTTGGTTTGAATCTTTTTTCGTTTGGAGTAAAGTTGTTTTAACTGTTTCTGGGTTCCTTTCCTGCCAAAATCCATGGAAATTCCTCCTTATAACATGATATTATATCAGAATACGGAGCAGAAATAAAGTGAAATCTTTCGTAAGCTGTGGTAGACTAGGAGAAAAGAGATCGATGGCAGGAGGAAGCGAAGAATGGCGGTAAAATTTCTGTATGCAGGAGGAGTTGGGGAGATCGTAGAGAAAAAATCCCGTTTTATTGCGGAGACGGCGCCTGTCCATTCGGAGGAAGAGGCCGCGGCTTTTTTAGAGACTATTCGCAAAAAATATTGGGATGCGGGGCATCATTGCTCTGCCTTTGTGATCGGAGAAAAAAATCCGGTGACTCGCTGCAGCGACGACGGAGAACCCTCCGGCACAGCGGGACGGCCGATTTTAGATATATTGCTGGGAGAAGGTATCTCGAATGCTTGTGTGGTGGTGACACGGTACTTTGGCGGGACGCTGCTTGGAACCGGCGGCCTGGTGCGCGCCTATGGACAGGCCGCCAAGGCTGGATTGGCCGAGAGCATTGTGCTGGAACGGCATCCTGGCGTTGAGATGCAGTTTACCACGGATTATAGTGGAATTGGAAAAATTCAGTATGTGGCTGGGAATATGGGGCTGGCGGAGACCGGCAGCGAATATACGGAAGTAGCGCGGCTTTCCTATATGGTTCCTGCTGAACTGGCGGATGCGCTGTCGGCAAAGATTACAGAGGCCACGGCAGGAAAAACGAAAATCGAGGAACTGCGAAAAGTGGACTTTGCCTTTTATGGAAAGGAACTTTTAGTTTTATAGTTCAGCCAGTGGGAAGCGAGCTGAACGTAAGCGTATTGTTTTATAGACAGAGTCGGGAGATTTACATGGAACAAGATATGTTTGACTTTTCTGCTTGTCTAAAAGCAGCCGTCCAGGAGGAACTGCCGATTGTCGGCAAAGAGTTTCGTGGGGAAAATATTTGTGGGCTCATTGGAAAAAAGGTGGATTTTCGCTCTATAAAATTGGAAAAGTGTCGGTTTTGGGAGTGTGATTTTGAAGGTTCCTCTTTTCAAAATGTGGAGTGGAAAGACTGCGATTTTTCCAACTGTTCCTTTGCGCGAAGCTACTGGAAGCAGGTACGGATGGAAAATTGTAAAGGGCAGGGCGCAGACTTTCGGGAAGCCTCCTTTCATCATGTGGTGATGAAAGGGCTAAACCTGGATTATGTCAATGGAACCCAGACCCTATGGGATCAAGTGGAGTGGACGGAAACCTCTTTTGTCAGCGCGGCCATCAGTGAAGCAAAACTAAAAAAAGTGAAAATGGGCGGAAATCGTTTTGACAGCACGGATTTTTTTCGGACTAGCTTGAAAGGTCTGGATTTTTCCGAATGTGAAGTCGGAGGTCTTCTCTTTTCCGATGGATGGAAGGAGATCGAAGGAGCTAAGTTTAACGCATGGCAGGCGGTAGAGCTGGCAAAGCGGCTGGGAATTATTGTCGTATGACCGGCTTCTTCGCTGCTGATTTGGCGCTTTTGAGCTATTAGAAATTCTTTTCTTGCTCTTTTAGCCGTTTTTCAATGTAAGGAGAGACTTCTTCATAGGAAATTCCTAGAACGACGGCGAATTCTCCGAAGATGAGTTTTTCCGCCCGTTTGCGATAATCACGATCCAGCTGCGCGGGCTTTCGTCCATTTTGAATGGATTCCTGATTTTTATGGTAGGTGCTTTTCATCAGCTGCAGCAAAGTCTCGATTTGATGCGTCTGCATAGCGGCATGATACTGGTCGGAAAGTAATTTTAAATTGTTGGAATGATAGGCGTTTTCGTCGATGTCGGGAAGCTTGCAGATGATTTGTTCTACCTCCTTGCGCGTTAGGATCGGGCGCATGAAAACTTTGGTATCGACTGGAGTATAGATCACCCCTCCGCCGTAGATGGGAAGAAGCTGATAGTAAAGCGTATCTTTTTTTGCAGCGGAAATAGAAAGAGGGCCAATTTCCCCTACCTGGCATACGCCAGTATTGCCATAGACAACGTAATCACCTTTCGAAAACATAACGGGAAACCTCCAATACTGAAAGAAAAAACAAAGGAAAAGTAAAGCAGCGTGCTCCCGACAACTGGACTTACGTTTTGGGAAACAGCACGCTGCATTTTTATTTTATCACAATTTTCTTGGGCATGTAAGCGAAAAATAGAAAAAATTTTACAACTGAAGGATAGAGAAAGCGCACTGGGGCAGCTAAAACGGGAACTCTAAATGAATCAAAGGAGCCGCTTGCTGAGCGCCGTAGGTATCTCGTTCCCCGCAGCTTCCGGAGCTGTGGGGGCGGACAATCGTAGCTTTAAATGCGTTCGCCACATCAAACCAGACAAAGGTTGTAATCTGATCCATGGAGATATGAAAGAGCTCGGCAAATGTCTCAGGCGTCAAAACGCCGCTCGCTTTTGCTTTTTGGAATATGTTGGAATCGTGAAAGATAATATCAAAAGTAAGCTGAAAAGGTCCCGAATTTTTGCTGCGAATCACGCGTGCAATTTGATTGAGTTCTACCATTTTATTCTTCCTCCCCAATGGTTTGATAAGTGGTTGTAAAAAATGCAAGGGGGGAGTCTACCTCCACCAGATGATAAACGCTGAATTGATAGGCTGGACCGACAGAAAAATCCGAGGGAGCAAAGGGCAGAGCCAGATTGCCGGCCGTTGCCTTCCTTCCGGTATAGTGGAAGTGCATCATACCGGCCCTGGCTTTTGCGCAGATAGCGGCGGCCTGTTCCTGAGTTGGAGCCACAAACTCCGCTACCACGCATAATTCATGAGGTGCCGCTTGCTTTACCGGCTCCCTTTCTGCCATAACGCCGTCCCGGCCGTATACCTTAAAGTCCATGAAGACCTGATGGTCGTCGAGCTCCAACTGTTTCATCATGCAGCGGGCCATGTAGGTGCCGGCGCCGATAATTTCATCCACGGCGGCTACGGCAAGGGGGTCCCGCAGCGCGCCGATGAAGATAGAGCGATAACCGGCAAGCTTTGCACCTTCCAGTTTTACCTTGTAGACTTGATCCGGAACAAACTGGCTTCCTCTTACGCGAACCGCATTGTTTTCCAATTGTTCAAAGGTACAACGTTCCAGATCTAAGACGCCGCCAGGACCGGCCAGATGATAGGGATGTTCCTTTTCGTACAGGGTGTGTGCGGCTACCGATAAAGGCGTGCACCGGCGTTCCGGATTTAAACTTTGAATCACAAAGCTGTCTCCATAGAGAATGCCCATGATGGCGTCGGGGCCTCCAGGAATGGTGCACAGACAGCCACATTCAATGATCTTTCCCATGTGATAGGCCAGGCCTAGATTGTGATTACCGTTATGGATGCAGGCGGCTACCGTCATAGACGGATCATAGGAGCGGCCTGCGATGATAAGATCTACTCCTTGCGCTAACGCTTCCAGATAGGGCTCATGTCCCATTTGCGCGACAATCTCCGTGGATTGTTCGATATCTTCCAAGGTTAATTCGGGCGCTCCGGTCATAGGAGAGATGCGTCCCTTTTGCAGCTGATCTTTGAGCCATTCTTTATCCGCCGTAGCGTTGATCACGGCCACACGGAGTTTCCATCCCCGCTCGGCGGCCAATTCTTTTACGACTTCCAACGTCCAGTTAATATGAGGTTTGCCGCCGGAGCCTCCGGCAGAACCTACGATAACGGGAATTTTATGGGCTAAACCGGCGGTAAGCATCATGTCAAAGTCTTTTTTTGCAGCAATTTTGCTGACAATGCCTACGCCAGCGCCCAGTTTGTGGGGGCCTGCGTCGGTGGAACCAGCATCAATGACAATGGCATGAGGTTTCATGGCAAGGCCGGCTTGAAAACTTTTTTCCGGAATTCCATAGCCGAGCATCCCGGCTGGCGCTAAAATGCGAACTTCATTCATGAGAGATAAATCCTTTCCTAATGTCTTATTTCTGATTTAACCTGGCAGATCAGAGGGGCAGTTAAAATTTCCAGATCAGAGGGATAACCGCGATGGCTACGGCCAGATTGATAATCGTAAGGGGCAGACCCATGCGTACAAAATCTTTAAATTTATAATTTCCTGGCTTTACAATAAGAGTAAAAGCAACTCCGCCTACTGGCGTTGCAAAGCAGGCGTTGCAGGTGATCACCACGATCATGACCATGGATACCGGGTTGACGCCGATGCTGTTTGCGATGGAAATGGCGACGGGACCCATGAGAGCCACGGCAGCAGTATTGCTGAGAAACGAGGTAAGCAGCGTGCAGACGATACCCAGCACAATGGTCAGGAAATAAGGATTTGTATTGCCGCCTAGGATATGGATTACCCATTCGGCAATCAGTTCTCCCCCTCCGCTTTGGGTAACTGCTCCAGAAATAGCCATCAGTCCGGTGATCAGCAGTAAGGTCTCCATGCCGGTAGCGCGCCAGGCATCCCTTTCTTTTATACAGCCGGTCAGAATGAGTACAATACCGCCGATCAGTGCCGCGGCGTATAGAGGCATCCAGCTGGGCTGCAGCATCATGATGATCAGCGTAATGATCGAGATGACCGCGGTGATTTTCATTTTCTTGGGGTTACCGGACTGCTGGAGACTGAGATTTTCATCAGGATCCCCCTGATATCCCGTATTGGCAGGCAGGAGTTTTTTTCCCAGAGTCAGCATCCATAAAAAGCCGCAGATCGTAAGGGGGACGCCTACCCAGGCTACATCAAAGAAACCCATAGGCGGCAGACCGGCTGCTTCCAAAACCGTATTGCCGGTAATATTGCTGGGAGTACCGATGAGGGTCAGGGCGCTGCCGAAACTAGCGGCCGCCGCTAAAGGATAGAGCATACGATTGACAGAGACATCCAGTTCCTTACATAGGCTTTTTACCAGCGGAATCAATGTGATTACCACAGCCGTATTGTTTGCGACAGCGGATAACAGGCATCCTAGAAGCATGGCAGATAGATAGATGCCATGCTCATTTTTTCCGATACGTTCTAATATGTAGACACTGATCTTATGTCCAAGCCCTGTCCGGAAAAAAGCTTCGCCGATAATGCCAAGTCCCACCAGCAGCATGGCGGTGGAGGAGCCCAGGGTACTAAACAGGGAAGAAAGTGGAATCAAGCCGGCAAAACCGCAGACAAGCGCTCCGATTAAAGCGGTAACCGTGATGGGAAGTTTTTCACTGAGCATGACGATAATCACGCCTAAAATGATGAGAATAGAGAGAATATCTGGCGTCATTCGGGTTTCCTCCTTTCCTGTTTACAGGCGATGGTTTTTGCTTCTGGTTGATGGACGGGCAGCTTTCCGATTGCTTTTAGTACCGACGAGGGGTGGCCATAGGTAAATTTGACAACCTCCGCATCTGCCATGTCCGCAAAGTATAAAATGGTACTTTCCAGAGTCGCCGGCATCATGCGGGAAAAAGCGGTGTGATTGATAATCATTGTTACGATACAGGCTGGCAGTCCTGCTTTTTCTGCATAGTAAGCGCTGTAAAACCCGTGCTGGAAGCTGCGGCCGATCTCCGTAGGGGCATACCCACCCTTGCCGTCAGGCGCCAACGCCAGCAGCTTGTCTACATCGTGCAAAAGACAGCCGACAATCAATACGTCTCGCTCCACGGAAACATCCAGTCCATGGATGGTTTGCAGGGAATCCGCAATCGCTAGGGCGTGAAGGAGTACGGCGCGGGTATGTCCGATCAAGGAGACTCCTGCGGTGCCTAAGGAAAACGGCGCGTCTTCCAGCCGCTCCCAGGCGCTTCGCTCGAAAACTTCACTCCAAATAGAAGCTGCTGCCTCCGCCCATGTTTGATTGGATATAGTGTCAAGTTCCGGAAATACTTGACGCATATCTGTACTGTTTTTTTTCATAGCTATTTCCACCTTTCTGTTCTTGACATTTCCTTGGGTATAATTTACACTTTATTTGCCTATAAGTAAAATACTTTTATTCCTATTATGCAATAAGAAAATACTTATTACGGAGGAAACCATGACAGATCGCCAACTAAAGTATCTGATTACTCTGGCGGAAGAGGGCAATATGACCGCTGCGGCTCAAAAACTATTTATCAGTCAGCCCTCCCTGAGTTATCTTCTTGGTTATGTGGAAAAAGAGTTGGGGGCGGAGCTGTTTAACCGCAATACTACGCCGCTGTCTCTTACGGCGGCTGGGGAGTGTTATATAGAAGCTGCCCGGAAGATATTGAGTATGAAACGGGAAATGGAAAATCACATCAGCGATATCACCAAGGAGCAGCAGAGTACGCTGCAAATTGGATGCGGCGCACAATTGTCCGCGATACTCTACCCGAAAGTATTGCCTGATTTTATTCGGGCTTATCCCAATGTTACTCTAAAATTGGTGGAAGATCATTTTGTTAATCTGTGTACGCAGCTCCTTCGGGGAGAGCTGGATGCATTTGTCGCCAACCGGCTGATGGAGGATGGAACCGTAGACAGCGCATTTTTATACCGGGAAGAATTTGGCGTGGTCGCCCCGGAGTCTTGGCAGCTCAAATTTGCGGTGGATTCCAGCCATTCCTATCCGGTGATTGATATCGATGAACTTCGAGGTCTGCCATTTGTCTTGGTAAAACAGGGACAGAGTCTCCGCAGGAATATTGATGAGGTATTTGAAATTTATGATATAAAACCAAAGATCATTTTGGAGACAAATAACTGGGAGACTTGTTATCGTATGGTGGCGCAGAATATTGGATGTACCATACTTCCCCATACCGCTCAGTTTTTCTCCGTGGTTCCGTCTGGGGTAAACCGCTATTCTTTGCCGGGAAAGCATTTCCGGGATGTGCGTATCTATTGGTCAAAACGCGGATACCGACCGGAAAGTCTGGAACATTTTATCGCGCTGTGCCAAAAGCGGTTTGCAGACGGTACGGCAGATGGGGAAAATTAAGAATGGAAGAACTGGCATGGAATAGGAAAAACCTTGTAAATGAGGGGATTTAGAACCTTTTTTATTCTATAGGATTAGGGTGTAAAAAGGTCCTTGTATGAAAAAGTGTCGGAATATTTTGTAGAGTTTCGGAGCGAGTACTTCTAGGATTTCGCAAATTTGTGAAAAGCATTCACAAAAATAAGAAACTCGCTGCGCTCAGACAGTCTTATTTTTGTTCATAAGACAAATTTTCAAAATCGAAGAAGTACTAACGCTCCTGCAAATACAAAATATTCCGACACTTTTTCATACAGGGACCTTTTTACACCCTAACCTCTATAGGAAATTCCATTGAAATTTCAGTAATTTGTAAAGAGTACTCTCGAAAATAAAATGAAAGAATTAGTTTGGAAATCTTGAAAAGTTCTGTAGTCCATGTTAGTATAAAAGTACTTTCCGTGGAAGGTATTGGGGAATCCTGTGGAACAGGAGGATGTATTGGAAACTAAAGAAGCAATAGACCAAAAACACCAGGAGGATTTGCAGAGGCTTAGAGGATTTCGTTTGCTTGACGATGAATTTTTAACCAAATGTTTTGAGGACGGCGGAACATGCGTAGAATTCGTGTTGCGTCTAGTCTTGGAAAGGCCAGACTTACAGGTGGTAGATGTACATACGCAAGTCTTTGTGGAGAACTTGCTGAACCGTTCGGTGCGGCTGGATATCCTGGCCACAGACAGCGCTGGGGCGAAAATGAACGTGGAAATCCAGCGGTCGGATAAAGGCGCAGGAAGGAAGCGGGCGCGTTACAACAGCAGTATGATGGATGCAAACCTTTTGGAAAAAGGAGAGGACTTTGAGAAACTGCCGGAGACGTGGGTAATCTTTATTACGGAACATGACGTAATGAAGGAGGGGAAGCCGGTCTATCCGATTGAACGCTGCTTTTTAGAAACGGGGAAGAGATTTGAGGATGGTTCGCACATCCTATACGTAAACGGGGCTTATCGTGGGGACACGCCGATGGGGAAGCTGATGCACGACTTTGCGTGTACGGACCCAGCGGATATGTATTATGAGGTACTGGCGGAACGAGTGAGATTCTTTAAAGAAAGCAAGGAGGGGAGATTCATTATGAGCAAAGTATTGGAAGATATGAGACAGGAATCCTGGAAAGAGGGGAATGCAGTAGGCATAAAGCAGGGGATAAAAAAGGGGATAAAAACAGGAACAAGGGCCGTTGCGCTCCGGATGTTAGAAACGGGGAAATATGCAGTGGAAGAGATTGCGGAGCTTTCCGGACTGTCTCTTGAGGATATAAAAAAATTGCAGCATAGGCAGAATGTATAAAGAATACTTGAAAAAACCAGGAATCGAGGAGCGGTTCCTGGTTTTTTTATATGGAAGGTAAGCCGAAACGGTTAGACGGCTTAGATAGCTGGCTCTTTGGCAAGTCTCTCAATCAGCTCGCCGGGGGCGCCGAGGGTCATCCGTTTTTCCACGCAGGTTTTTAGCGAGATCGCCTCATAGATGTCTTCCTGAAATACCGGGCAGATTTTCTGATACTCGGACAAGGGCAGATCGTCGAGACCAATTCCCTTTTCAATGCAAAGAAGAACCAGTTGGCCGATGATACCGTGAGCGTCCCGGAAGGGAACTCCGTTTTTCACCAGGTAGTCGGCGGCGTCGGTAGCGTTGGTAAAGCCGTTGACCGCGCTTTTCGCCATGGTTTCCTTGTGGAAGCGAAGCGTTTTTAACATACCGGTAAATAAGGTCAGGCAGACGAGCACCGTGTCGATGGCATCAAAAGCTCCTTCCTTATCTTCCTGCATGTCTTTGTTGTAGGCGAGGGGAAGCCCCTTCATGGTGGTCAAAAGCGCCATCAGATGGCCGTAGACGCGGCCGGTTTTGCCGCGGACCAGTTCTGCGATATCCGGATTTTTTTTCTGGGGCATAATGCTGCTGCCGGTGCTGTAGCCGTCGTCGATCTCAACAAACTGGTATTCATTGGAATTCCAGAGGATGATTTCTTCGGAGAAACGGCTTAAGTGCATCATAATCAGGGACAGATCGGAGAGCAGTTCGATCAGATAATCCCGGTCCGAGACGGAATCCATACTGTTGGCGGTCGGGCCGTCAAAGCCAAGGGCTTCCGCCGTGGCGTTTCGATCTAACGGGTACGTAGTGCCGGCCAGCGCCCCGGCGCCCAACGGGCATTCGTTGAGCCGGTTATGGGTATCGGCCAGCCGGGAAAGATCCCGGCGGAACATTTCATAATAAGCTCCAAGATGATGGGCTAAGGTAGTGGGTTGGGCCTTTTGCAGGTGCGTAAAGCCGGGCATGTAGGTTTCGGCATGCTCCTTCATCAGGTCATTCAATGCGTCCATCAAATCCATCAGGCGGCTGTTTAATTCGGAAATCTCGTCGCGGACATAGAGCTTCATATCGAGAGCCACCTGGTCGTTGCGGCTGCGGCCGGTGTGAAGTTTCTTTCCAGCGTCTCCGATGCGGGCGATCAGATTTGACTCGATAAAACTGTGAATGTCTTCATACTGGGTTTCATCAGGAACCAGAGCGCCTTTTTCTATATCTTCCAGAATTCCGGCAAGACCGGAGAGAATGGCGTCCCGCTCCGCATCTGTCAGTATTCCCTGTTTGGCTAACATGTTCACATGAGCCATGCTGCCGGTGATGTCTTGGCGGTATAGGCGCTTATCAAAAGATAAAGACGCATTGAAGGCATAGGCTAACTGATCGGTTTCTTTGGTAAATCTTCCCCCCCAAAGTTTCATTTCTTTCCTCCATTTTCTAATTTCGCTAGAATTGCTTCCAGCTCATTTTTCGTTTTTAATAATTCCGGATCGAGAGGCTCTTCTTTCGGAAGCGTATCTTCCGCTCCCGGCGCCAAATTCGTGTTGGGAGCAGGCTCTACGCAAGGAACAACGGTCGAAATCTCTTCCTCTTCCTTGCCTGCGAACGTTTGATAATGCTTTTCCGCTTCTTGATCCGCGGCCAATTCGTCCGCCAAGGATTCATCCCATTCCTCTTCACCTTCCGGCGTGATCGTGACAGAGATTTCTTCCTCCGCAAAAGGATCCACAAAAGCAGAATGAGGTTTTTCCGTTTCCTCGGATGATTCCGCTATTTTCTCCGTTAGCTGCGAAGCCGGTAAACTGGTCGGAGAATTTTTCGGATTTTCCTCCGTGGCTGGGATGCTTTTTTGCGCCTCCTCTGTTATTGGGATGTTTTCCACAGTTTCCTTTGAGGTTTGGATATTTTCTACAGCTTCCTTTGAGGCCTGGACGCTTTCTGCAGCTTTCTCGGTAGTCGGAAGGTTTGCTGTGGTTTCCTCTGTGGTCTGAGGAAGCTCCTTTTCCGCCTTCTTTTTCCTAGAATGCTTTTGCAAGAGCGCTAAAAGGGCCAGGAGCAGGAGCGCTCCAAGGCTGGAAGCGGAGATCAAAGCTCCCGTTTTCAGACCTTCCGGAAGATAGGTCATCTCAATGGTGTGTTCGCCGGCAGTCAACGGGATAGTCAGGAAGGCCTCGGCAAATTCTTCGGCGTCCACGGGCGTTCCGTCCACGAAAATCGTCCATCCCTTTTCATAAGGAATCGAAGTAAAGAGCGTGCAGTCGGAAGCGGCGGTCACGGTGCCGGCCACCTTGGTCTGAGCCAGCGTGTTGGTAAATTCTGTTAAAGTAAACGGTTCGCTGGCAAGTTTTTCGTAAGCCTTGATGAAGTTCTCTTCGTTGAATGTGTAAACCGAAGCCGCCAGGGACGTTACCCCTTCGTCGGTTGACTTTAGCGTGATGGTATCGCCGGCCTCGCAATAACCAAGGTCCAGGAGGTAGCCGCGTTTTACATTGTCAAAATTCTTGGTGGAGCCGCCGATGGTCGCCGTTACTTTATCCGCTTTTGCCGTTTCGATATAAGCAAACAGATGGCCGTGCTCACTGGCGGTTGCGGTATAGTTGGCTCCGGAAGCATTTCCTTCGATTTTAACCAGGACGTCGTTGACCTCAGTGGTGATGTTTACAAAGCTGTTTTGTACCTTGGCTGGATTCGTCCCGCTATAGGTCCAGAGCTCCGCGGTATCCGCCGGAATGGTGAAACCGAGAGGCAGCGTGTACAAGTTTTCATAGAGGTAAGTGGTATCCTCCCAGGTACGATAACGATAGAGAGAGGAATCCGGCAGCTGATCGGTGGTGAGGGTGTATTTCACTCCCAGCAGCGATGCCATAAGCGGGGTAGCGCCGGTAAAGCTGTATGCATTGGTATTGCCTTCCAACCCTAGCTTTTTGTAAATATCGCTGATTCCAGCGTGGGTAGTAGAAGAGAAGATGGAGGCGGAAGGATATCCGATCCAAGCACCGTCATTTTTCGTTCTTCTCGTATCCTTTTCTACGCGGTAAAAGAGGTCTGTGTCGCCGGTTTCTGAAAGCAGTTTCCGGTAATTGTCCGTATTCTTCCAATACTCCGTACGGCTGGTGATCGTAACGCTGGTAACCGCTGTGTTCAATACCATCTCGATGACCAGAACCGCAAGAACCAGGATATAAGCGGTGGAAGAAAGAATTCGCTTCGTCTTTTGGAGATAAAGCATCAGCGTATGCAATCCTAAAAGAAGCAGGCTGACATAGAACACATGGTAAGCAAATTCTTCGGCCGTGATCAGTTTTTCCAAAATGAGGATGAGACCCGCGGCGCCCCAGAAGATGCCGACAAGCCGCCCTTTGGAGAACGAGGAAAATCCCTGAAAGCCTTCAAAACACATGGACAGCAAAATAATGGTATAGAGGAAGGACTGACGGGCTGGCAGGCTGTTGGGAAAATGAAATCCATGCCAAATATAGTTGGGGATATTTAAGGAAAAGCTCAAAAGAAGAACAAATAGCAAAATTGTCTTGACAATCTTTTCCTTATAGGATACCTTTGAATTCATATAATACATCGGCAAAAACAGGAATACCAAAATGCCGCTGTAAAGGTTGGGCCAGTGATCCAGTCCGATTTCCACCTCCACATCTACGAGATGACGGGCTAACATTTCCACAATTGAAAAGTAGGAGGTCATCGCGGAGGGGAAGGTCGTATCGGCGGAAGCCGTCGTCATCAGTGCATAGGCGGCAGGCACCAGTAAAATGGCGGCAAGCCCTCCGGCAATCAGCGAAAACAGTGCAAAGTTTCCGAATTTTATCAAGTACTGCCGCAACGTTTGCTTGGGGAGCAAAATTACAAGGCAAATGAAATACAGCACCAGGAAGAGGCAGAGCATGATGGAAATGTAGTAGTTGGTAAGAATCGCCAGCCCTAAGGTCACGCAGTAAAGGAACGGTTTATTTTCCTTTACTAAGCGTTCTAGACCAAGGAGGATCAGCGGGGCCAGCCAGAGGCAATCCAACCACATGATATTCCAACTGTAGGCGGCCATGTAGCCCGAAAGAGCATAGCAGATTCCAAAGATCGCCATGCCGGGATTGTTGGTCCGGAATTTTTTGCGAAGATACCAGGTCATGGTAAAACCGCACAGGCCGATTTTCAACACGATCAGATACGTCATAAATTCGATAATCAGACTTTGAGGCAGAAAGAATAGCAGCCAGTTAAATGGGCTGGACAGATAGTAGGCAAAAAGCGCGATGTAGTTACTGCCAAGGCCGATATCCCAGGCGTAAGTCAGACTTCCCCCATTTTTTAGACGTACCAGAAAATCATTGAAAAACGGCGCGTATTGATGGTACATGTCGGTGCGCAGAAAACTCTTGTCTCCAAAGGGATAGATGGATTTTCCGGCGAATACGCCGATCATAATCAGAATCGGTATCACAAAGGCAAGAATCAGAGGCAGCCGTTCCTCCATGGTGTGTTTTTTCTTTAAGGGCATATGACTTCTCCTTTTTAGAACGTCAAGTAATATCATTACTTGTGAAAAATGATGCGTTTACTGAAAATATAGTTGATCGCAACCACAAAGACCGCGGCGATTAGTTTCATGATCAGATCGCTGAAATGCAGTACTTCCACGGTAAAGACCAGAAAGAGAGTTTCACAGACCAACGAAAAGATCCGGGCTCCGGCAAAAAGAAAGATCTCCTTGATCAGAACCTTGGAGTCGAAGGATTTGCTTTTAAATACGATCAGCTTATTGGTAACAAAGGCAAAAGCTACGGCAAAAATCCAGGCGATCACATTGGCCAGCCAGTAGGGAAGGCCGATGAAACGGCAGGGATAGTAAACCACATAGTTCACCAACGTGGTCAGTACGCCGAAGATCAGATAGGAGATGGTCTCCGGATTAAGCAGTTTACGGATTTTTTCGATCAAGATTGGTCTCCTTTACAATAAAAATCGGGCGGTCCTTGGCTTCCATATAAATATGAGCGATATATTCGCCGAGAATCCCCACAGAAAGCTCGATGATGCCGCCAAGGAATAAGACGGCGCAAAGGAGCGTCACATAGCCGGGAACATCAATACCAGTGATCATGGTTTTGATCAACGTGGCCACAATGTAGAGAAAAGCAAACAGGGAAATGATACATCCCATGCCCGTTACCAGGCGAAGCGGCGCGATGGAAAAAGAGGTAATTCCGCTGATGGCATATTTGAATAGACCCCAAAAGCTCCACTTCGTCGTGCCGATGGCCCGTTCGATGTTTTCATAAGGATACCATTTGGTGTTAAAGCCGACCCAGGCAAAGATCCCCTTAGAGAAACGTTCTACCTCGGAAAGTTTTAGAATCGAATCAACTACCTGCCTAGTCATAATTCGAAAATCTACGGCTCCCTGCGCCATTCGCACGTCGGTCATCCGGTTGCTCAATTTGTAAAATAAATTGGAGAAAGCGCTGCGGATTTTTCCTTCGCCTTCCCGGCTGGAACGGCGGGCGGCGCAGCAGTCATAGCCTTCTTCGATTCCTTTCAGCATATCGGGGATCATGGCCGGGGGATGCTGAAGATCCGCGTCCATGATGATGACCAGATCTCCGACGGAGTAGGTCAGTCCGGCATACATGGCGGCTTCTTTTCCGAAATTTCGGGAAAAGGAGAGATATTTTACATTGGCATGTTCTGACGCCAATGTTTTCATGACGCGGAGCGTCTCGTCACGGCTTCCGTCGTTAACGAATAGATACGTGAACTGATAATTAGGAATGCCATCCAGTATTTTTTGGGTTTCCTGATAAAAAACAGAAAGTCCCTCTTCTTCGTTATAGCATGGGACGATAATATCAACTGTGTTCATAAGTATCCTTTCCAGTATGGCCCAGATATCGTTGTGGGAACAGTTATCCCACACTCTTGTCCATTTTAATATAAAGAAGAGCAAATGTAAAGAACCCAGTTCGATACTCCTTCCCCGGATTCTGTCGGAATTAATCGACCACTTCTTGGAATAGACGGGAATTCATGGGAATATATATGCTAATAGACTCCTTATCAGGAGGAAACCATCGTATTAGGAGGAAATGTACCAATGTCAGAGAAAATTCTGGAGAACAATCGAGTGAGCGTTGTCGGTGAGGTGGCGTCGGAATTCACATTCAGTCATGAAGTGTTTGGCGAAGGATTCTACCTTACGACGATTTTAGTGAACCGACTGAGCGATCAGACGGATGAGATTCCGTTGATGGTCTCGGAAAGACTGATGGATGTGAACCGGGATTACCGGGGCGGCGTCATTGAGGCTACCGGCCAATTTCGTTCTTTTAATCGCCATGAGGGCAGCCGAAATCGGCTGGTATTGTCTGTCTTTGCCAGAGAAATCAATTTCCCGGAGGACTATTCCGACAGCACAAAAACCAATCAGATATACCTGGACGGTTTTCTGTGCAAAGCTCCGATTTACCGAAAGACACCGCTTGGGAGGGAGATCGCAGATCTTTTAATCGCGGTAAACCGACCTTACGGAAAATCCGATTACATACCTTGCATTGCCTGGGGGAGGAATGCAAGATACGCGTCAAGCTTTGAGGTGGGAAGCAGAATCCGCGTTTGGGGGCGGGTTCAAAGCCGGGAGTATACCAAAAAAATCAGCGAGGAGGATGTAGAAAAACGGATTGCCTACGAGGTATCTGTCAGTAAGTTGGAATTTGTCGAATAATTGACGGAAGCGTCCGGGCCTAGTTGACAACAGGCCAAAAGGATGGTAAAATTTTTCCTTAAGCAAGACGCTAGAGGAGGAGTTTAGCATGGCATTATTTAAAGGAGCAGGCGTAGCGATCGTAACCCCTTTTAAGGATAATTATCAGGTTAATTTTGAAAAGTTAGGCGAGCTGATTGATTTTCAGATCGAGAATGGGACCGATTCGATTATTATTTGCGGAACCACCGGCGAGAGCGCGACGCTTTCGATGGAGGAACATAAGGAGGTAATTCGTTACTGCATCAAGCATACGGCGGGCCGTGTGCCGGTCATCGCGGGAACTGGTTCCAATTGTACGGAGACCGCCATTGAGCTGTCAAAGGATGCGGAAAAGGATGGCGCGGACGGCTTGCTCGTCGTTACTCCTTATTACAATAAAGCGACCCAGAAGGGTCTGATTGAGCATTATACGATGATCGCCCAGGCGGTTACGCTTCCGATCATCATGTACAACGTTCCCAGCCGGACCGGCTGCAATATTTTGCCGGCCACCGCTGCGGAAATTGCAAAGAGAAATGAAAATATCGTGGCCATCAAAGACGCGGTGGGCAATCTGGCCCAGACTGCTCAGATGGTGAATTTGGCGGGAAATACTTTAGATATTTATTCCGGAAACGACGACGAGGTTCTTCCGAGCCTTTCTCTCGGCGGACTCGGCGTGATTTCCGTTCTTTCCAATATTATGCCGAAGGAAACCCACGATATGGTGATGAATTACCTGAATGGAGATGTGGCGGCGGCCAGAGAATTCCAGATTCGGGCGATTCCATTGATTAACGCACTGTTCTGCGAGGTAAATCCGATTCCGGTGAAGACGGCCATGAATCTGATGGGAATGAATGTGGGACCGTTACGCCGGCCGATGAGTCCGATGGAGCCGCAGAATGTAGAACGACTGAAAAAAGCCATGGCCGATATGGGCCTGTTAAAGGAATAGGAGAAAACATGGTACGTGCGATTATGAGTGGGTGTAACGGCGCGATGGGACAGGTGATTACCCAGATGGCGTCGGAGGATCCGGATATTGAGATCGTAGCAGGAATTGACATTAATACGGAGCAGAGAAACGGTTATCCGGTATTTGCTTCTCTGTCCGAGTGCAGCGTGGAGGCGGATGTGGTCATCGACTTTTCTTCCGCGAAAGCCACGGATTCTCTGCTTGCAGGGATGGTGGAAAAGAAGCTTCCCGGCGTGCTTTGCAGCACCGGTTTATCGGAAGAGCAGTTGGAAGCGGTGAAGAAGACCAGCGAACAGGTGGCGGTTTTAAAGTCTGCCAATATGTCGGTAGGTGTGAACCTGATTTTTAAACTGCTGGAGACGATCACGCCGATTCTTGCCAAAGAGGGATATGATATGGAGATCGTCGAGAAACATCACCACCGCAAAGTGGACGCGCCGAGCGGCACGGCATTGGCGATGGCCGATGTGATGAACGCTTCCGTGGGGAACGCATACCACTATAAGTTTGACCGTACCCAGGAGAGGGTGAAAAGAGATCCCATGGAGATCGGAATCCAAGCTGTGCGGGGCGGCACGATCGTGGGAGACCACGATGTGATCTTCGCCGGGACCGATGAAGTGATCACCATTTCTCATAGCGCTTATTCCCGTGCGATCTTTGGCAAAGGCGCTTTGGCGGCCGCCAAGTTTTTGGCAGGAAAGCCGGCGGGATATTATGATATGAGAGACGTGATTGGGTAACTGTTCACGAAATGAACACCATTTGATACCAGAATAATCACAAAGAAGGCGTATTCTAGGAGACTAGGATACGCTTCTTTTTTTGATGCGAGGGGGACGGAGTGCGAAGCCCGCAGTCCTCCCCCTCGCCCACCCCCCTCCTCTTGGGCACGCTGGGGATGGTAAGGGTGTTATGAGGGAGAAAGAAAGGGAGAAGCTGGGCTTTTGAAGGAAGCCGTAAAAAGTGGGAGATTATCTTAAAAAGAGAGAGCAGAATTTTATATAGATGCGGTTATGCTTTTCCCCGGTTGGGGATGTATCGGTAGGAAAAACATAAATTACCATCTTCTCCGAAGTCGATCCGATATATTCCCTGAAATACTTCTCCCACCAAAAGCGTGCCCAAGAGGAGGGGGAGTTTGAGGGGGAGGCCTGCGGGCTTCGCACTCTGAGCTGGCCTCCCCCTCATCAACACCTGGAAGGAGGAATTTTAATGATTGAGGTAAAAAATCTCACCAAGCGGTTTGGGGATCATCTGGCGGTGGATGATCTGAGCTTTACCGTGGAAAAAGGCAAAATCTATGGTTTCTTAGGGCCCAATGGCGCCGGAAAATCAACGACCATGAACATGATGACCGGGTATCTGGGCGCGACATCGGGGCAGGTTCTCATCGACGGCCACGACGTCCTGGAAGAGCCGGAGGCAGCCAAGGCATGTATTGGATTTTTGCCAGAGATACCGCCCCTTTATGTGGATATGACCGTGTGGGAACACATGAAGTTTGCAGCGGAACTGAAAAAAATCCCCAAAGAAAAGCGCGTGGATGCCATCGAAGCTGCCATGGAAACCGCAGGGATTTTGGATGTGGCGGACCGAGTAATTAAAAATCTTTCCAAAGGATACCGGCAGCGGGTCGGATTGGCGCAGGCTCTCCTAGGGATGCCGCCGGTGATTATCCTCGATGAGCCCACCGTCGGCCTGGATCCGAAGCAGATCATAGAAATTCGGGATGTGATCAAAAGCTTAGGACAGGAGCACACCGTGCTTTTAAGCTCCCACATTCTATCGGAAATCAGCGCAGTCTGCGATCATATTTTGATTATCTCCCATGGAAAATTAGTGGCCAGCGATACGCCGGAAAATCTGGCCAACCGCGCCAAGCATACGGACTCCCTTTCGCTGCGGGTAAAAGGAATCCCAGAACAGATCCAGGAATTGGTGGAATCAGACGGTCAGTTGGAGATCGTTGAGCTAAAAACAGGCCAGGAAGAGGGAACGGTGGATTTGCTGCTGGCGTCGAAAGAGGGGGAAGATATCCGAGAGCGTGTCTTTTATCTTTTTGCAGAGCAACGTTGTCCCATCTTGCAGATGAGCCGGGATCAGGTTTCTCTGGAAGAGCTGTTTTTGGAGTTGACGGGGGAGAAGGAGGAGAATCATGGGAGCGATTTATAAAAGAGAATTGAAAAGCTATTTTACATCGCTGACCGGATATCTGTTTATGGCATTTATCCTGTTTTTTATCGGCTTGTATTTTACATCTTATAACTTGAGCAATTACTATGTGGCAAGCTTTACTTATCCGCTCTATAGCGTGAATTTTGTCTTTATGATTGTGATTCCTATCCTGACCATGCGGACGTTGGCGGAAGATCGGAAGAGTAAGACCGATCAGCTGCTTTTGACGTCGCCGGTCAGTGTGACAAAAATTATCCTAGGAAAATATCTGGCGATGGTCAGCGTATATTTTCTGGTTTGTCTTATCTGTGCCTTTGGCCCGCTGGTTCTGTCCCAGTATGGCTCGCCCAATCTGAAAACGGATTACGCGATGCTCTTGGCATTTTTCCTGAGTGGCTGCGCGTATCTTGCCATCGGCCTTTATATCTCTTCTTTGACGGAAAGTCCGGTGTTGGCTTGCATCGGAACTTTTGGAGCGCTTTTGATTTTGTATCTGATTTCGGACATTGGCTCTTTGATTCCTATCGACAAGGTGGGGGCACTGTTTCAGAACCTGTCCATCCAGCAGCGGCTGATGAATTTTACCGGCAATCTGTTTGATATTTCTTCTCTGGTTTATTTCCTTTCCATCGCCGGTTTTTTTGTTTTTATGAGCGTTCAGTCGGTCAATAAGCGCAGATGGCATTAAGGAGGTCAGATATGAGTCAAAACAAAGAAAAGAAAGCATGGAAAGAGCGGCTTGGCACGACTAAGGTTCGGTATGGTTCTTACAGCGCGGCGGTATCGGTGGTGGTGCTGGCGATTCTTGTGGTGGTAAACCTAATCGTCTCAAACCTGCCGGGAAAATATACAAAATTTGATACCAGCGATTCCAGTTACTATTCCATTGGAGAGCTGACCCAGAGCATTGTGGGCTCCCTGGATATGGATGTGACAATCTCTGTGCTGGCCTCTGAGGAAGAAGCAAAAGCAGATTCTATCTTGGGAATTTTGGCGGAGATGTTGGAGCGTTATCAGGCTTTGTCCGATCACTTGCAGGTGGCTTATGTAGATCCGGCAATCAATCCGACCTTTGCCTCCGATAACGGCGCCGCCGATGCTTCCAAAGGCAGTTTGATCGTAAAGAGCGAGAAACGTTCCACCGTGGTTTCCTACAGCGATCTGTATCAGGTGGATTATGATTACTCCAGTTATTATACGACTGGTTCCCCTACTTCCACCCAGTCCTATGACGGAGAGTCTGCCGTTACCAGCGCCATCGACTATGTGGTATCGGATACGCTGCCGATTCTCTATCAGCTGACCGGCCATGGGGAGCGGAGCCTTCCTGCTTCCGTGGAAAAACAGGTGGAGCGGATGAACATCGAGAAAAAAGAACTGAATCTTTTGACTGCCGGCGGGATTCCGGAGGATGCCAGCAGCCTATTGATCTATTGCCCAGAAAAAGATCTGTCGGAGGAAGAGGCCGATCAGATTCTGGCTTACCTGCAAGAGGGCGGCTCCGCCTTGGTGGTTCCGACTTTAACCGGGGAAGCGCATCCAAACTTTGACAAGATTTACAATAATTATGGGATGCGCTTGACCAACAGCCTGATTTTAGAGGGAAGTGCGGAGCACTATTACCAGTCTCCCATGTATCTGGTACCGGAGATCGAAAGCCATACGATTACTTCCCCGATCACAGAGCGGAATATCAGCGTTCTTCTGGGCGGCGCGCAGGGAATTACGATTTCCAGCGATATCCGTTCGTCTCTGACGGTATCGTCGCTGCTTTCTACCTCAGCCGATTCCTACGGAAAGGAGTTGACGGGAGGAACGGTTTCAACCGCCGAGCGGGAGGAAGGAGATGCCTCCGGCCCTTTCTGCCTGGCTGCCGCGGCAACGGAAACCGTGGGAGAAAAAACTTCCTATCTGGTGGTGATTTCCTCTGAAGCGCTTTTGGATGAAACGATCATTGAGCGGTTTACGGTTTCCAATGCAGATGTATTTTTAAATTCTCTCAGTTGGATGTGCGAGCATGAAAGCACTATTTCCATCGCGCCGAAGAGCATGGATATCAACACCTTGACGATGACGGAATCCCAGAGCCGGTTTTGGATGATTTTGACCATGGGTGTGATTCCGGTGGTTCTTCTCGGCTGTGGCATCGGCGTATGGGCATGGAGGCGGAAAAAATAATGAAGAAAAAGAAAAAAGCAAGGAGTCTTATCCTTCTCTTGGTTTTGCTTTTAGCCGCTTGCGGCGGTTATTATGCCCTGACCAAATACAATGCCTCCCAGGAAGAGGCAGAGAGCGGGAAATCGGAGGAAAACGAGAAGCTGCTTTCTCTGACTGGGGGCATTACCAGCCTTTCCTATGAATGGGCGGGAGAAAAGGTTTCTTTGAGCTTAACGGATTCTAAGTGGAAACGGGAAGGGGATGAGAATTATCCGGTCAATCAAAGCAGCGTCAGTTCGATGGTCAGTACGTTAAAGGCGGCGGAAAAGCAGAAAGAAATTCCAGGTGCAGCGGACGCTCTTGGTGATTATGGATTGGATGCGCCCAAAGCGAGAGTGACAATCGGTGATGATACCGGGGCCAGCGAGGTATTTCTCATTGGAAATGAGAATCCTACGGCAGGCGGCTGCTATAGCATGGCGGAAGAAAGCGGGAAGGTTTATCTGACGGACGCCGCTCTGGCAACCGCTTTTGATCAGGGCTGGGCAGAACTTCTCGCCATAGACGACGGGCCTGGAATTGGTTCGACAAAGGTTCGGGAAATCACCGTGGAAGCCGGAGGCGAAACGAAACGTCTGAAATATGAGCCGGCCGGTCTGCCGGAGTATGATTATACGGAAAAGGCCAATCTCTTTTATCAGAAGGCAGACGGAACGTATCTTCCGGTCAGCTCCACGATGCAAAGCTCGATTTTAAATCAGATTTCTTCTCTTTCCTATCAGTCGGCAAGCGCATATCAGCCGACGGAAGAAGAAAAGGCGATTGCGGGACTGACCGAGCCGGCTGCGGTGATTACCATCCGCTATGTGGAGGACGAAACCGTAACCAAGAAGGCGGAGAAAGAGGGGGAGGAAGATACCACGGAGACGGTAGAAAGGGAGAAAGCATATGTGCTCTCGATCGGCCGGTACGACGAAGAGAAGAATCAATATCAAGCGGCGTATCAGGGCGGTTCTACGATTTTGACAATCAGTGGGGATACGGTTCGTCCCCTGTTAGATGTGGACGAGAGGACCATTGCCAATGTAAGCCCCAATGAGATTGCAGACACCTCCATCGACCGTATTGACCTGACTTATCAGGGAGAGATCAAGACCTTGACTATCGAGCGGAAAGAAGTGGAAGAGGAAACCACGGGTGCAGAAACGGAAGCCGCCGAGGGAGAAACAGAAGCGGCCGCCACGAAAAAAGAGGTGACGTATTACCTGGATGGGGAGGAGATCGCAGCCGAAACATTCCAGAAGTACCAGAGCGCTTTTCGAATCGAAGGCCAGCGAATCCTGGAGGAAGGGGAAGCGCTTTTGGATGTTCAACCGGAGTTTACGGTTACCTATCACCGGAATACGGAGACATTTCCTACCGTAACCATATCTTACATCCCTTACAATGAAAATTTCTATCAGGTGGCAGTAAATGGTGCAATGCCTTCGATCGTGGTCAACATCCGGGATGTGGAGCAGTTGATACAGCTTTTTCGGGACGGGGTGACGGAAACGGCGGAATAACGGGACTGGAATCTGGCGTACCAGTGAAACGCTTGCATATTTTTCGGGCGGATGGTAAACTGAGAAAAAATACCATTGGTTTAGGGGGAATGTCTTATGAAAATTGTTATGATTACAGGAAGCCCGCACAAAAAGGGGACGTCGGCACTGTTAGCTGAAGAATTTGTCCACGGCGCTGAGGAAGCCGGCCATTCCGTGGTGCGGTTTGACGCGGCTTTTCAGACGGTCGGTCCCTGCCGGGCATGCAATTTTTGTAAGAATCATGAGGGAGTATGCGTGCAGAAAGACGACATGGAGCCGTTATATCCAGCGCTCCTGGAAGCGGAACTGGTGGTGTTCGTTACTCCGCTGTATTATTTCGGAATGTCCGCTCAGATAAAACATGTGATAGACCGGTTTTTCGCGAGAAACAAGGAGTTAATGGCTTCCGGAAAGAAAGCGGCTTTGCTTGCGACCTGCGCGGACAGGGAGCCGTGGGCTCTGGATGCGTTGACGGCCCATTACCGCTCGATCTGCCGGTATCTGAATTGGGAAGATATTGGAATGGTGTTGGCGCCAGGCGTCAGCGTTAGAAAAGATATAGAAGAAACCGATTATCCAGAGAAAGCAAGGCAGTTTGGGGCAAGTCTTTAAGGCTTGCCTCTTTTATTCTCTCATAGGAAATTCTTTGTTCCAATACACACTCTTTTTAGTATACAAAATGGACGGTCTGCGTTATAATGGATACGGTTAAAAAGCATAAAAAAGGGAGCTTTTATACAAAAGAGAGGGAAGGAAAACTTTATGTGGAATCTTATCGTTACGACCGCGTTGGCTGGTGTGGCGGGAACCGGATTGGGAGGCGTCGTCGGCGCTTTATTCAAAAAGGATTCCAATCGGACAGCCAGTTTGCTGCTTAGTTTTGCCGGTGGAGTGATGATCAGTGTGGTCTGTTTTGACCTGATTCAGGAAGCCATCGGCACAGGTTCTGGTCTAGCGCTTGTATTGATTGGTATTTGTTTGGGCATTGGCGTGGTATATGTCCTGAATACAGCTATCGATCGAAAGACAGACCCGGAGGTGGCGCATATTGATAAAAAGCATCCGAAAACGGCGGATGCTTTGGATGAGTTGACACACGCCAACCATTACAATGAACATCGAAAAAAAGGGGATTCCCCCGCTTCCTTGTTTGTTGCCGGCGTCGTCATGGCCTGCGCCATCGCTCTCCACAATGTACCGGAAGGGATGACCATCGGCGCGTCCTATGTCAGCACCGATCATGCCCTGACCGGTTCCGCCTTGATTTTGGCCGTTTTGATTGGGCTGCACAATATTCCGGAAGGGATGGCGGTGGCGGTCCCCTTGATCAGCGGCGGAATGAACCGGGGAAAAGCGATTTTTGTGACGGCTCTAAGCGGCGCTCCCACAATCTTAGGGGCGATTCTCGGCTACCTGGTCGGGGATATGGGCGCTTTTGGTCTGGCTATTAGCCTTAGTTTTGCCAGCGGGGCCATGCTTTACGTAGTATTTGGAGAAATTTTGCCCCAGTCCATCTTAATGTATCGAAGCAAGCTGCCGACTTTTGCGGTAGTCGTCGGTATGATGGTCGGCTTATTGATGATTTACGGATGAGGATGCCCAAATTATCCCACGATGAGGCGTGTATGCTCTTGTCAATGGAAGGTAAAAGGAGTATAACATGACAAAAGAAGAGTTGGCTTTGGAGATCATCGACCGTTTAAAAAAGGAATACCCGGATGTGGGTTGTACCTTGGACTATGACCAGGCATGGAAGCTGTTGGTCGGCGTCCGTCTGGCGGCGCAGTGTACGGACGCCAGGGTAAATATCGTCGTACAGGATCTCTATGCAAAATATCCGGATGTGAATGCGCTGGCAGAGGCAGAGGTGGAAGACATCGAGGCAATTGTTCGGCCCTGCGGTCTTGGGCGAAGCAAGGCGCGGGATATCAGCGCCTGTATGAAAATTCTGCGGGACCAGTACGACGGAAAGGTGCCGGGAGATTTTGACGCTCTTTTAAAGCTTCCGGGAGTAGGGCGCAAGAGCGCGAATCTGGTGATGGGAGACGTCTTTGGAAAACCGGCGATTGTGACGGATACCCACTGTATTCGTCTGGTAAATCGCATGGGATTGGTGGAGAATATCAAAGAGCCGAAGAAAGTGGAGATGGCGCTCTGGAAATTGATTCCTCCGGAAGAAGGCAGCGATTTTTGCCACCGTCTGGTGTTCCACGGCCGGGAGGTTTGTACCGCCAGGACAAAACCGTTCTGTGAGAGGTGCTGTCTGCGGGATTTATGCGGGAAAATCGGGGTAGAATAGCGGAGCAATTCGTGGTATCATAGTAAAAATGGACATATGGAAAAAGGAGAAAAAATAGATGGCATTGACCAAAAAGCCGGTAAATGGCATGAAAGACATTCTTCCTCAAGAGATGCAGATCCGGGATTACGTGATCGGTCTGATTAAGGAGACGTATAAAAGCTTTGGCTTTACCCCCATGGAGACTCCGGTGGTGGAAAGCCTGCCGAATTTAACCAGCAAACAGGGTGGGGACAATGAGAAACTGATCTTTAAAATCATGAAGCGCGGAGAAAAGTTGAATCTGGAAACAGCTTCCTGCGAGGAAGATCTGGCGGACAGCGGCTTGCGCTATGATCTGACGGTGCCGTTGGTGCGCTATTACACCAATAATGTCAATCAGCTTCCGAAGCCCTTCAAGGCCCTTCAAATCGGTCCGGTATTTCGCGCGGACCGTCCTCAGAAAGGCCGTTTTCGTCAATTTTATCAGTGTGATATCGATATTCTGGGCGAGGCGGGAAATATTGCGGAGATCGAATTGATTCTGGCGACGACGACTCTTCTTGGAAAGCTGGGCTTTTCCGGGTTTACCGTGCGGATCAATGACCGCCGGATCCTGAAAGCCATGGCGGCCGCCAGCGGATTTCCGGAGGATTCCTACGATAAGGTGTTTATTATTCTGGATAAGATGGACAAGATCGGACTTTCCGGCGTGGCGGAGGAACTGGCGGAAAGCGGTTTCTCCAAGGCCTCCATCGATCAATATTTGGGGATGTTCGAGGCTCTTGAAAAAGAGGAGGACGGCATTTCTTATCTGGGACAAGCTTTGGGCGAACATTTGGAGGCAGGCGCTGCCGACAATTTGAAAGAGATCGTGGACAGCGTACAGGCCACCGCCAGCGCGGATTTTCAACTGGCCTTTGATCCGACCCTGGTGCGGGGAATGTCCTACTATACCGGAACGATCTTTGAGATCGAGATCGCTGGGCTTGGCTGCTCCGCGGGCGGCGGCGGCCGTTATGATGAGATGGTAGGAAAGTTTACCAATCTGCAGGTGCCGGCCTGCGGCTTTTCTATCGGCTTTGAGCGGATCATCACGATCCTGATGGACCAGAATTTCCAGGTGCCGGGAGCCGCGGGGAAAAAGGCGTATCTGATTGAAAAGAATATGCCAAAGAACCGCCTGTGCGAGATCTTAAAACAGGCCCAGAAAGAACGGGAAGAAGGCGTCCAGGTCCTGATTGCCGTGATGAATAAGAATAAGAAATTCCAGAAGGAACAATTGGCTGCGGAAGGCTATGAAGAGTTCCAGGAATATTATAAAGATGAAATGAAATTTTAATAGAAGTAGGATGGAAAAAGCGGGTATCCGCCCGAAAGGGATAAGGAGGAATTGACATGGCAGAATCCATGCAGGGACTGCGCCGGACCCACCGGTGTACCGAAGTGACGGAAGCAATGGTCGGAGAGATTGTGACGGTCATGGGTTGGGTGCAGAAGAGAAGAAATTTAGGAAGCTTGATTTTTATTGACTTGAGGGACCGTTCCGGTCTGCTTCAGTTGATTTTTGACGAGAACGATATTGGAACCGAGGGTTTTAGCAAAGCGGGTACGCTGCGGAGCGAGTTCGTGATCGCGGCTACGGGCCGGGTGGAGACACGCTCCGGCGCCTTTAACGAAAACCTAGCCACCGGCCGTCTGGAAATCCGGGCGACGGATCTGAGGATTCTTTCCGAATCAGAGACGCCTCCGTTTCCCGTGGAGGATGATATCAACACCAGAGAGGAACTGCGCCTTCAATACCGGTTCTTAGATCTGCGCCGTCCGTCCTTACAGCGGAATCTGATGCTGCGCAGCAAGGTGGCCACGCTGTCCCGCCAGTTTATGGCGGAGCAGGGATTTTTAGAGATCGAGACGCCGCTTTTGACGAAGAGCACGCCGGAAGGAGCGCGGGACTACCTGGTTCCGAGCCGCCTGCATCCGGGCTCTTTCTATGCGCTGCCTCAGTCTCCGCAGCTTTTTAAGCAGCTGTTGATGTGCTCCGGCTATGACCGGTATTTTCAGATTGCCCGCTGCTTCCGGGATGAAGACTTGCGGGCGGATCGCCAGCCGGATTTCACCCAGATGGATATGGAGCTTTCCTTTGTGACCGAAGAGGATGTGATGGAGGTCAATGAAAAGCTGCTGCAGTTCCTGTTCCGTGAGGTTCTGGGCGTAGACGTAAAGATTCCGTTCCTGCGGATGCCTTACCGGGAGGCGATGGACCGTTTTGGCTCCGACAAGCCGGACATTCGTTTTGGCATGGAGTTAAAAAATGTTTCCGATCTGGTAAAGAACTCCGAGTTCGGCGTATTTACCAACGCGCTGGCTGCCGGCGGATCGGTGCGGGCTATCAATGTGGAAGGCCAGGGACACATGCCGAGAAAGAAAATCGACGCTCTCGTGGATATGGCCAAAGGAATGGGAGCGAAAGGACTGGCATATATTGCTGTAGGCTGCGGCGAGAATGGAGCCCATAAGTGTTCCTTCTCCAAATTTATGAAGCCGGAAGAGCTGGAAGCTTTGATTCAGGCATTGGATGGAAAAACCGGAGATCTGCTTCTTTTTGCGGCGGACAAAGATACGATCGTATTCAACGTACTGGGAAGCCTGCGTTTGGAGATGGCAAAACAGTTGGATCTTTTGAAAAAAGATGATTTCCGTTTCCTTTGGGTCACGGAATTCCCGCTCCTAGAATACTCGGAGGAGGAAGATCGCTTTGTGGCGATGCACCATCCCTTTACAATGCCGGTGGAGGAGGATCTTCCTCTCCTTGACACGGATCCAGGCAAAGTACGGGCGAAAGCCTATGATATCGTTTTAAATGGTAATGAGATCGGCGGCGGCAGCATCCGTATCCATCAGGCCGATGTGCAGGAGAAAATGTTCGAGGCCCTTGGCTTTACCAAGGAATCGGCCAATGAGCGCTTCGGTTTCCTGCTGAACGCTTTTAAATACGGTGTTCCGCCTCATGGGGGACTTGCTTACGGGCTGGATCGCCTTGCCATGCTGATGGCCGGCGCGGACAGCATCCGCGAGGTAATCGCATTCCCGAAGGCAAAGGATGCGTCCTGCCTTTTGACCGGCGCGCCGGATGTGGTAGACGAAAAGCAGTTGGAAGAACTGCATATTCATTGTGTGACGGAAGACGCGAAAACTCCACAGTAAGCGGGAGAGATAATTTACGAAACAGGAAGCTGCGTGGCAGTTGGGAGAAATGGTATGAAAATCATCATCATGGGAAGCGGAAAAGTAGGGCATAAATTGGTGGAGCAGCTGGGGCAGGAGGGCCATGATATCGTGGTCATCGACAGCAACCCCGCCGCCCTTCAATCCTTGGCGGATACCGAGGACGTTATGTGTGTGGAAGGAAACGCCATTGATTATCAGGTGCAGCGAGAGGCGGGGATTTCCGAAGCAGACCTGGTGATTGCCTGTACGGATGGAGATGAAATGAATATGCTCTGTTGTCTCCTTGCGAGAAAGCATGGCGCGGCCCGCACCATCGCGAGGGTACGGAAACCGGAATATTATGATCAGCTTCCCTTTATTCGTGAAGAAATGGGGTTAAGTTTTGCCATTAACCCGGAGCGCGCTTCCGCGGATATGATTGCCCGCGTGCTAATCTTTCCGGCGGCTACCAGTATCGAGCCTTTTGCCAAAGGCCGGGTGGAGCTGATGGAGTTTCCGCTGGAACAAGGGAATGCTTTGATTGGCAAATCCCTGGTGGAAATCAACCAGCGATTTAGTTTTCGTATCCTGATCTGCGCGGTGCAGCGTGGGCAGGAGGTGTTTATCCCCGGCGGAAGCGACGTGCTGGAACTGGGGGATCGGATTCACATCGTTTCTTCCCATGATGAACTGCAGGGCTTTTTCAAGGAGATCGATTTGTTTCGCAGCAGCGTAAAAGACGTGATGATCGTAGGCGGAGGAAAGATTTCTTATTACCTGGCCAAGCGTCTTTTGTATCAGGGAATGCGGGTAAAAATTATCGAGCAGAACATGGAACGCTGCCGAGAGCTTTGCGAGCAGCTTCCTGCGGCTACCATCGTTCATGGCGACGGCAGTCATGAAGATCTTTTACAGGAAGAGGGCATTCGGGATGTGGACGCTTTTGTGGCGATGACGGGTATGGACGAGATCAATGCGATTTTGTCCCTCTACGCAAACACTCACAAGGTTTCCAAAATTATTACCAAAGTGACGCAGCTTTCCTTTACGGATATGCTGGAAACCATCGGAATTCAGACCACGGTTTCTCCGAAAGAAGTGACGGCCAATCAGATTTTACGCTATGTACGGGCGATCTCCGCTTCCGTGGAGGACAACAGTGTGGAATCCCTAAGCCGCATGATCGGAGGCAGGCTGGAGGCTTTGGAGTTTTATGTGGAAAAGAAATCTCCTTTTACAGGGATTCCTCTGAGAGATCTTTCGATTCAGTCCGGTTTTCTGGTCGCCTGTATCGTTCGGGGAGGAGACCTGATTATTCCGGGCGGAAATGATACAATCGAAGAGGATGACGCGGTGATTGTGGTAACCACGAGGCCTCATGTGAAATCCCTTTACGAGATGTTAGCATAGGGGAGACGGATATGAATAATAAAATGATTCGCTATATCCTCTATAAATTGATAGGGGTAGAAGGCATCATGCTGCTGATCCCGATGGCAGTTGCGATCTTATATGGCGAGAGCTCTTACCTGTCATTTTTGATCGTGGCGGCGGTCTTGATTGCTTTGAGCCTAACTTTGGGGGCAAAGAAACCGGAAAATCCAGTCATCTATGCCAAAGAAGGATTCTTTATTGTGGGATTGACCTGGGTCATCTGGTCTGTATTTGGGGCGCTGCCCTTTGTGATCAGCGGAGCAATTCCCAATTTTATAGACGCTTTTTTTGAGACGGTGTCTGGTTTTACCACCACTGGATCAACCATTTTAGCGGAAATTGAGACGCTGCCGAAAGGTATTTTATTCTGGAGAAGTTTTACTCACTGGATCGGCGGCATGGGCGTGTTGGTTTTTGTGCTGGCCATCATTCCGCTGGCGGACAAGCGTTCCATGTATCTGATGCGGGCGGAGGTTCCGGGGCCGACGGTGGGGAAACTGGTGCCTCGAACCATGGGAACCGCAAAGATTCTATATGCGATTTATATTGGCCTGACGTTTTTGCAGGTGATCCTTTTGATGTTTGGCGGATTGTCTTTGTACGATGCGTTGGTGCATGCCTTTGGTACGGCCGGTACCGGCGGATTCAGCGTGTACAATGCCAGCATTGCCGCTTACAACAGCGCCTATGTGGACGGCGTGATCACCATCTTTATGATTCTGTTTGGCGTCAATTTTAACCTGTTTTATCTAATGATCGCTAAGAAATTTGCCCAGGCCTTTAAAAATACCGAGCTGTGGACCTACCTGGGTATCATTGCTTCTTCGATTTTGATAATTACGATCAATATTTACCACCTTTATGGAACGGTGACAGCTTCGTTCCGCCATGCCTCTTTCCAGGTGGCTTCGATTATCACAACCACGGGTTATGCGACGGCAGACTTTGCCACCTGGCCGTATTTATCCCAGATGATCTTGCTCTTGCTGATGGTTTTGGGGGCCTGCGCCGGATCTACTGGCGGCGGTATAAAGATTGCCCGCGTGGTGCTGATGGTAAAATCCATCCGCAGAGAATTGAAGCGGCTGGTGCATCCCCGCTCGGTCAACGTGGTGCGCATGGACGGGAAGACGGTGGAAGAGGAGACGATACAGGGTGTACATACCTATCTGCTGTTTTATATGGTGATTTTATTCGTCTCGATTCTTTTGGTTTCCTTTAACAGTTTGGATGTGAGCACGACGATTTCGTCGGTGATTTCCTGCCTCAATAACATTGGGCCAGGCTTAGGTGAGATCACGGGGCCTACGGGAAACTTCTCCACGCTGTCGTTTTTCTCCAAGATTGTTCTGAGTTTGGATATGCTGATCGGCCGATTGGAAATCTTCCCGATTTTACTGCTGGCCATGCCTTCGTTGTGGAAAAAGAAATAGAAAAGTCCGCGGCTTCCTATGTGACAATCTGTCCAAGGAGCCGCGGCTTCTTTGTTGTATCATTTCGACTGACGTCTTGATGGCACTATTGTACTATAAGGAAGGAGGATATCTTCCTTTTTTGCGTAGCCGCGGGCGCTTTACTTTGCCCAGAGAATGGTATCCGGCGCGTGGGTAAAGGCTTCGTGGCCGGTTTCTGTGACGGCGAAAGTATCTTCGATGTTAAAGCCTCCGCAAACAGCCGCGTTTGCGACGCCAGAGTAAGGCGTTTCTACGCAGAAAACCATGCCCGGTTCAAAGGTCATCTCGCCGCGGTCGCGGGAGATCGTCGGATATTCCTCCGCATGGAAGCCGCAGCCGATGGAGTGGCCCATATTGCCGCGCGGATACTTGGGAATCAGCGGGGATTTTTCCACTTCATTGCGGACCGCCCAATAAAGATCGCTGATTTTTACGCCGGGAGCCAGCATATCTACACCGATGCGGAAGGCTTTGTAGAGGGTTTCATACAATTCCTGAACTTTATCGTCCGCATCGCCGCCTACCGCGAAGGTGCGGGCGATATCCGAGGAATGCTCCATATACCGGAAGCCTGCGTCCAATTTGATAATGTCTCCTTTTTGGAGGATGTATCCGCGGGGCATTCCGGAAAGCCCATAATATTCTCCCTGAGAGGTCAAAAATACATGGCGGCGGCTCAGGATACCGTGCTCCAAGTTCAGTTTGGAAGAATAGTAGACATAAAGTGCGTCAATTTTCCAGGCGGGCATACCGGGTTTGATATCTTCCGCCATCATTTCATAGACTTTTTCCGCTTCTTGAGCGGCGATCCGGAGCATATCGATCTCCCAGGGGGTCTTGAAAATCCGTACGTCCAGCATCATCTGGGCGCAGTCGGCGAAATGGCTTTCCGGAATCTTTGAGGTCAAATAATCCCAGAAACGTTTGGAGACGATGCCGGTATTGATTCCGACTTTACCCTGGAGTGTGCGGCTGGTTAAGATATCGGCCACGATACCGGCGGCGCCGTCCGGGTCTACGATGGTGCCCTTTTCGTCGCGAGAGGCTTCGGTTCCGTCGTCGATGAAAACCCAGGAGCGGACCTCGCGGACTTCTACCTCATCCGGAGTCAGGCTGTAGGCAGCTTCGCTTTCCAGCGTGCTGACGATCAGGATGGCGTCTCCCTCGGCAGGCACAAGGGTCACGGCGCTGGGCATCAGCGGCATGTAGCCAGTGGCATAGAAGGTGTCTTGGACGTGAGTCAAAACCAGATATTCAAAGCCTTGTTTTTGCATGGCGGCCTGAATACGTCCAATCATGGTTTTATGGTCTCTTTTGGCCAGAATAGGCGGTAAACATTTTTCAAATTTATACATAATGCGTTCCCCTTTATTGAATTCGGATACCTTTTGTTGACGAGAGCGTGTATGCTCTCGTCAACAAAAAATGATTACTTATTTTCGCCCTTACAGAAAATCTCGCGCATCGCTTCTAAAAATACGTCCATATTTTCTTTTGTATTGAAGAGAGCGATGGTGATGCGGATATAGCCGTCGCGCAAGGTGGCGTGGATATTGTATTTCGCAAAGGTCTCCCGCACTTTGGCAGTCATGCTTTTCGGATATAAGATCGCGATCAACCCGGACAGACGGGCGGGATCGTCTGGGGTGATCACATCTACCGGCATATCTTTTAATCCCTGGCGGGTATAGCGGTCCAATTCCAGGACATGCTTTTCAATCTCCTCCATCCCCAGTTCCAAGATCAGCCCGACGCCGATACCGATGGATTCGATGGCATAGGTACACTGGCTTCCTGCTTCCAGCCGCTGTGCGGTGTCAAGGAAATGAACCTCGCTGAAGTCCGTAGTCACATCAGGGGCAAGAACATGGCTGACAGCGCTTTGATAGCCTGCGGTGGGCGGGTAAATATCCTGAATAATGCGAGGATTGCAGTAGACGAAAGCAGCGCCCCAGGTTCCCATCAACGCTTTAAAGCCGCCGCAGGGAAGATAATCGATGCAGCATTCCTGGACATCGATGCCAAGACGGCCAAGGCCCTGAAAACCGTCGACAACAAAGGCAATCCCCCGCTTCCGGCACTCCTGACCTAATGCCTTTAGGTCGGCATAGTATCCCCAGCCAGACTGAACCATGGAGAGGGCCAGCACACGGGTATTTTCGTCCATCATGGCGATTAGGTCCCCGGCGGGAATCTGGCCTCTGGTGGTTTTATATACCTTAAGGTCGAACCCACGCTGCTTGTGAGCGTTGATCCAAGGGTAAATGGTATTGGGAAAATCAGAATCTACAATGATCGCGTTGGTGCCAGGGCCGAGAGGAGCATATCCCATGGCAAAGGTAGAAAGACTTTCCGTAACATTCTTCTCAAAGGTGATTTCTTCCGGCTTCGCATGAATCATCTGCGCCACGTTTTGCTTTGTCATCTGGCGCTTTGCCAGCAAATCTGCTTTGATGGATTCATTATAGGAGGCCACATAGTCGTCCATAAAGCGGCGGCAGGCGTCCTTGACCCGCTCTGGGGGCATCCCTACCAGGCTGGAATTTAAATAGACGTGATCGCCCATATAGCCAAATTCTTTTTGAATCAAATTCTTATCTAACATTTTTTACTCCTTATCTTGCTTTAAATTTCACGCCGGAGCGCCATCACCTCGATCTCCACCAGCATATTGCGCAAAACAGCGCCGACCGTGGTACGGGCGGGACAGGGGGCGGGCATGATTTCTTGATATACCTGATTCATCCGCTGAAAATCATTGAGATCGGTCAAATATACCGTACAGCGAACCGCGTCGGCAAGAGAACTGCCTGCCGCTTCCAGAATCCGGCGGACATTCTCCAGGCAAAGGCGGGTCTGCTCCTCGATATCCGCTCCCATCTGTCCTGTGGCCGGATCGACGCCGCGTTGGCCGGCCACAAAGAGATAAGGGCCGGCGGCAATGGCCTGAGAATAGGGGCCGGCAGGCTTTGGAGCTTCGTTACAGATAATTTGTACTTTTTCTTGTCCCATATTTTCCTCCCCGGAATTATCTTTCTGCTTCGTCCATCTGGCGGTATTTGGCTTCCTGTTTTTCCCAAGGCTCGTATGGGGCGGACATCAAGGCATACAGGTCCACGCCCTGCTTTTGCAGATAGGCCTTACGGATGAAGAAATAGCCAAAGAATACAACCAGGGCGCCGGCTAAGGTAATCCAAGCCGCCGTGGAAGTGGTGACAAGAAGCGAGTACGCCTCGTAGACGCAGAAAGCCAGCGAAACACCCATGATCGCGTACAGCAGCGGCCGAGAGAATTTGATCGGCGCATGGCGATAGCTATGAGGGTATTTCTTCGGCAGCTTTAAGACAGGAATAAACTGGCAGACGCCGATGACGATAGCAACGATGGAGGAAACTCTCATCAAGGTGCCGACCGAGATGCCGAAGACGACCAGAACCATAGCAGGAAGCGACAGGGCGATTACCGCGGCCGGGCACATGCCAAATTTGTTCTTTTTCAGGAAAAATGCCGGGAATACCTTATCTTTGGCGATAGGTTCCATGCTGGCTGCCGCGCTGTAGAGGTTGCCGTGGATCGTGGTGGCGATGGCCATGAGAGCGCCAAGAACCATGAACAGGTTATAGAGAGCTCCGGACATATTTGCTTTGGCGATTTCTGCCAGGGAAGAGATCTGAGTTACATCGGCGCAGCCGACCGTAACCGCGCTCATCAAAATATAGAGGATTCCTACGATTCCGGTAGAAAGGATAAAACTGAGAATGACATTTCGCGCCGGATTTTTGATATCTTCTGCAATAAACGCGGCGCTGGTACCGCCAGCCAGGCTGGTGGCCATCATGGCGATGGCGGCTCCGAAGGAGCTGAGACCCACCGCTGGGATATCAAAGGCCTTGCCGATGGTGAAGTATTCCGGGTTGATATGGCCGACGCCGGTCAGAAAGAACGTGAGAAGCCCTACCATAAGCAGGCAGACCATCACATTCTGAATCCAGGAGCTGATCTGTAAGCCGCAGCATGCAGTAATCGTAAACAGAATCAGAACAATAATTTTTACCAGCATCGGATTGACCGGCACCATGGCGCAAAAATAGGTGGCAAAAGTAGAGGCCAGCATGGCGACGATACAAATGTTAAAAATAAATTTGATTACAATCAGATAACCGGCAAAAGGATTCACCAGGCGCGCCATATACATATAAAATCCGGAGCTGGCCGGAATAGAAGCGCTGGGTATAATAGATGGAAGATAGCGGACGATAACCTCAACAATGGCGACAGCGATGGCTAGAACAATGGCGGCGCCGGCAAATGTACAGGATTCCACTAGAGAGCTAAAGATTCCGGCGCCGACGATGACGCCGATGTTCATACAGGTGACTGTGAACAGACTCAGTTTTTTACTTTCCATAATTCTCTCCTTTTATGATTGCTGGGCATAGAATGAAATGATTATGGAAATTATTATTTCTAAAATAAGTATACATAATTTCTGGAATAAGTCAACTAATTTTTGCATCGGAATCTAACAAGAAAGAATTTCGCTTGGCGAAATTTCCTATAGAATAAAAAAACTGCTGCAAAATAAGTAGATTGCAGCAGGTCTCGAAGCATTTATACAATTTTCAAACGTACCTTGTCCATGGTGGTAAGAATTTCGGAAACCGTTTCTTCCGACATAATAGTATCTACCTGATCTTTCGGGATCACAAAGTTCATGCTGCCGATCATCCGCCCGGTGGTATCGTGGAGCGGAAACGCGACATTGGAAAAGCCGTAATAAATTTCTCCATCGATCCGGCAATAACCTTTCTTTTTTATACCCCGGACAAAATCCATAATCTCATCTACCGTACAGAGCGTACAGCCCGTTAATGGTGTTAGCGGAACGGCAGCCAAGAGCTCTTTCGCCAGGTTTTCATCCAAGCTTGACAACAGCAGCCGGCCGGAGGAAGACGCGTAGAGCGGAAGCGTACAGCCGATAATTCGGGTATTATCCACGATCACATTGGAGGTACCGACGCTGGAATAAACGATCACGGAATCTGTGCCGGAGTAGATCACCAGCGAACAGGGACAGTGAAAACGGCGCATGTACATAAGAATATAAGGATAATAAGTCTTGAAAAAGTCATGCCGGTTGATGGAATGATAAGCGGTTTGCAGCAGTTTCATCGTAGCAAAATAATGGCTGGTGTCCGGGTTTTGATCAATATAGCCAAGCTCCTTTAAGGTCTGCAGGATTTTGTGCAGGGTCGGTTTGGCAATGCCGGTCTGAGAATGAATCTCGATGGCGCTGACATTGGAAGTATGACGGACAATATATTCGAGAACGGTGAAAGCCTTTTCTACAGAAGCAATCGAGTAATTATTCTCACCAGTGGTATTCATGGCAGCTCATCCTTTCTGATTGGCAGTTGATATCATACAGTGTATCACATCATTTATAGAAAAAGCAAGAGAAGAAAATGAATAAATACAGAAAGAAAATTTCTAAAAATGAAATGATTATAAAAATATGTTGACAATAAAATAGAAACTGATATAATAAAAAATAGAAATTATTATTTCCAAAAATGCTGGGTAAAGGATGAGGATAAGGAGGAGACCTGTGTCAAAAAAAGCATGTATCAATAAAGAGTGGTGTAAAAGCTGCGGTTATTGCGTGGTGCAGTGTCCGAAGCAGGCGTTAAAAATCGGAGAAGAGCTGAATACTGCCGGGTACAGGTACGTCGCATTGGAGGAGGACAAATGTATTGGCTGCGGTATTTGCTACAGCGTTTGTCCGGATATGGTTTTTCGCATCGTGGAAACGGATGCAGAATAGGAGGAAGGTATGTCGAAAGTAATGATGAAAGGAAACGTTGCCGCGGCGGAAGCAGCAATTCGGGGCGGCGCCGAGTTCTTTGCCGGATATCCGATTACTCCTTCCACGGAAACGTTAGAAACACTGTCTCACAGGATGCCGGAGGAGGGAAGGGTGTTTATCCAGGCGGAGAATGAGATTGCCAGCATCAATATGGTCATTGGCGCGGCGGCTACCGGGGCGAGGGCTTTGGCAACTTCGTCCGGACCCGGCATGGCATTAAAGCAAGAGGGGTTTTCTTATGCGGCTAGAAATGATATTCCCTACGTGTGCATGAATGTACAGCGCTGGGGGATTGGTCTAGGGATGCTGGATTCCGGCCAGGTGGATTATCTGCGCGATACCAGAGCAGGCGGAAACGGCGATTATCGCCATATTGTCTATGCGCCCAATAGCATTCAGGAATTGGTGGACGATATGTATGAAGCATTCGACGTTTCCCAGAAATACCGGATGGGCGTGCTGGTCTTATCCGAGGGATATCTGGGACAGATGATGGAGCCGGTGGAATTGCCTCCCTACAAGGAGATAAAAAAGCCGGATTGGGGTCTGGACGGAACGGGAGAAGTCGGATTAAAACAGACTTGCGCTTGCTACAACGTTCCACTGGCTCATAAACTGCTTCCGAAACGCCAGGAGCGGCTGGCTCAGGTCTGCCGGGAGATGCAGCGGGTGGAAACCATTGCAGTAGAGGATGCGGATTATGTTTTCGTTGCTTTTGGACTCCCTTCCCGCGTGTGCGCGGATACCGTAAAGCGGCTGCGCAGTCAAGGCGAGAAGGTAGGATTGATTCGCCCGAAGATCGTTTTCCCTTATCCTTTCGATGCGTTTCGGAAGGTAAATCCCCATGTGAAAGGCTTTATTTCGGTGGAAACCAATGACTACGGACAGATGGTGCAGGATGTGGCTTTGGCGGCCAAAAAGGAACTTCCGGAGCGGAATGTGCCGGTCTACTGCTATGCCTACAGCGTAGGGGTACCGCGGGTAGGAGAAGTGATCGATTTTTACCGCGGAGTCCTTAGCGGTGAGAAGAAGGAGGTATACTAATGGCGAATGTAATCAAAGAAAAACCTTCGATTATCCACGGCCAGCACAAGTTCTGCGCGGGATGTTCCCATGGAATTTTTTACCGTCTCATCCAGGAATGCGTGGAGGAATTGGGATATGCGAAACGTCAGATTATTGCTTTGGGCGTGGGCTGCAGCAGCAATTTGATTTTAAACGATGTTGACAACTCCGATAAGTTTCAGTGCGCCCACGGCCGGGCGGGAGCTACGGCTACCGGAATCAAAAGGATGCGGCCGGACGTGCTGGTAATGACTTATCAGGGCGATGGGGACTGCGGGGTAATTGGTTTGGCGGAGACGTTAAACGCAGCCTATCGAAATGAAAAAATCACCTGCTTTACGGTGAACAATGCAAATTTTGGCATGACAGGCGGTCAGATGAGTTGGACCACTCTGCCGGGGCAGAAAACAACGACCTCCATTCATGGTCGGGAGTGCGAACAGAATGGATGGCCCTTACATTTACCGGAGATGATCGCTGCCAACTTGAAACCAGCCTATGTTGCCAGATGTGCGGTGTATGATGCCAAGACGGTGGCGGAAGCCAAGCGTTACATCAAAAATGCCCTGGAAGCTCAGATCAATGGGGAGGGATATTCGATGGTAGAACTTTTGGGAGTATGCCCGACCAACTGGGGCATGTCGCCGTTAAAGGCTACCGAATGGCTGAAAACAGAGTTACAAAAAGAGTATCCGTTGGGTGAGTTTAAGCGCCGCGATGGCCAGGATGCCTGAGGCAGGAGGTAGCTATGAAAGAAATTATTTTTGCTGGATTTGGAGGACAGGGAGTATTGACCGGAGGGCTGGTGATTGCAGAAATGGCATCCCGGAAAGATCGAAGCGCTGTATGGATGCCTGCCTATGGCCCTACGATGCGAGGCGGAAAGGCCAATTGTGTGGTAAAATATGGGGAGACGGCTGAAGAGCAGGTCGGAAGTCCGATCATGGAGGAGGCGGATATCCTTGTAGCCATGAATCAGCCTTCTTTGGATTACTTAGAATTTTGTAAGCCAGGGGTAACGATTTTTGCCAATATGCACAATATTTCCGCGGATTACATATTCCCGGAAGGCTCGAAGGTGGTTCGTCTGGACTGCGCCGAGCTGGCGGAGAAAGCGAAGAATCCCAAGGGACAAAGCCTTGTGATGGTAGGGGCCATCATGCGGTACCTGCATTTGTTCGATGCAGACTTTGCCCGAACTTGTCTGGACGAGTTTTTTGCGAAGAAAGGCAAAAACGCCTATGCGGAAGCGAACCGGCGGGCGTTTGATGCGGGATATGAGGCGGCAGTATGAACCTGAAATCTTTGTTTTGCCCCGACAGCATTGCGGTGGTTGGAGCCAGCGACCGGCCAGGCAGCTTTGGATGCAACGCAGCCTTAAATAGCCTGAAGTCCCATACGGATCAGGTGTATTTTGTAAACCCGCGGAAAGAAGAACTGCATGGGAGAAAGGTCTATCCTTCGTTGGGCGATTTACCGGAACCGGTGGATTGCGTGATGATTTGTACCCCCCAGAAAGCGGTGAATGGAATCTTACAGCAGGCGGCGGACCTGGGAGTAAAGTCCGCGGTGATTTTTGCCAGTGGTTTCTCCGAAGAACACACGGAAGAAGGAATCCATGCAGAGGAGGAGATGAAGGCGATCGCTGCGAAGGCGGGAATGGCAGTGCTGGGGCCGAACTGCGCGGGCCTTTTAAATAATGTAGACAAACGGAATCTGTGGGGGATGGCGTGCTCTTTTGATATGGAAACCCGCCGGACTGGCATCGGAGTTCTTGCCCAGAGCGGCTTTGTGGCCATGAGCGTCATGGGACATGTGGGCCTAAACTTGTCCTATGTGGTTTCCTCCGGGAACGGTAAGATTGTGATGCTGGAAGATTACCTGGACTATATGGTGAAGGATGATTCCGTGAAGGTCATCGCGCTTTATCTGGAAGGCGTGCGGGATTCTGTGAAGTTTACCCAAAGCTTAAAAGAAGCGGCGTTGAGGCGGAAACCCATCGTGGTGCTGAAGGCTGGAAAATCCGATCTGGGAGCGGAAGCAACCGCGTCCCACACGGGAAATATGGCGGGAAGTTCCAAGGCCTATCAGGCGGTATTTCAAAAGTACGGCGTCATCGAAGTGGATTGTATGGAAGAATTGTTGTGCGTGGCGCAGATGTTTTCGGTTCTTCACGACAGAATGCCCAAAAACAGCGGGATCTTCGGGCTCAATTCTTCCGGCGGAGCCAATGCCATCTGCGCGGATCTGTGCGATCTAAATGAAATCTGTCTGCCAAAGCTAACGGATGAGGAAAAAGAGGAAATACGGAACTATATTCCGTCCTTTGCCACTCCCGGAAATCCTTTGGACGTTACGACCAATAGTTTCGGCGACGTGGAAAATACATACGGCCTTCTCTGTCTGCTGGAAAGGATGGATAAAATCGGCGGAGTCACCATTGGAAACAGTATTGATATTAAGGAAGGAAAAGTGTCGGTGGGAATCTGCGAGGCGCTTCTCGAAGCCCGCCGGCGGGGGCTGAAAAAGCCATATTTTATGGTGCCATCTGTGGAGGGAACTCCCAGCGCCCGGTACAAAGCGCTTTTGGAAGAAAACGGAATTGTGCTGATGTCCAGCGCCAAGACGGCTTACCGGTGTTTGTCCCTTTTCCTAGGATTTTTGGAATATCATCCGGAGCGGCACAACTTAGATGGCATTGGCCGGGCGGTGGAACCCAGAGGCAAAAAAGTAGGCGCAATCACAGAGTATGAGGCGAAACAGCTCTTGAAACAGGCGGGAGTTCCGGTGGGGAATGAGATCGTTGTCCGCAGCGCGGAGGAGATGAAACATACGGCGGGTCTCTTTTCTTATCCGCTGGCCATGAAGGTCAGCTCCAGGGATATCCTTCATAAGACGGACTGCGGCGGCGTAAGGCTTTCGGTAAAGACGCCGGAGGAAGCGGAGCAGGCATTTTCCGAGATTTTAGAAGATTGCCGGGAGAACTGCCCGGACGCCGAGATCGACGGCGTTCTGGTGGGGAGCATGGCAAAGCCCGGAGTGGAAATTATTCTGGGTGTGAAAAATGACGCTCAGTTTGGGCCTCTGCTGCTGGTGGGCTTAGGCGGTGTCTTTGTGGAAGTATTCCGGGACGTGGCTCTGACGCCTTGCCCGGTCAGCCGGGAAGAGGCGTTGGATTTGCTGGGCAGTTTGAAGGCAAAACGTCTGTTGAATGGATACCGCGGCAGCGCGCCGAAAGATGTGGATGCCTTGGCGGATTTGATTGTAAAGGTTTCCGAGTTTGCCGCTCAGGAAAAAGAGTTGCAGGAAATGGATTTGAATCCGGTTTTTGTCTATGACAAAGGCGAGGGCTTGCAGGTGGTGGACGCTTTGATGTTGACAAATTCCGATAGGGAATCAACGGTCCCCCTTGGCTCATGGCCCACAGGGGAATAAATGGAAGGAGGTATGTTTATGGAGTATCAATATGCGAATCGAATGGAGATTTTTGGGCTTTCGCCGATTCGGGAGGTTTTGAAGCTGGCGGCGGATCCTTCCTACATTTCTTTGGCGGCAGGCAGCCCGTCTCCGGCTTCCTATCCGGTTAAGGAAATGAAGGAAATTATGGATCGGCTGATGGAAGAGCAGCCCGTCCGCATGCTGCAATATGGTGTCAGCGAGGGATATGCTCCTTTGCAGAAAGCACTCAAAGACCGGATGCGGGAAAAATATCAAACGGGTACGGATGAGGACAGAATTTTGATTACTTCCGGTGCTCAGCAGGGCATCGAATCCTTTGCGAAGGCATTTTTGAATGAAGGGGATGGGGTGATCTGTGAAGACCCCAGCTTTATCAGCGCTTTAAATGCGATCCGCTGCTATAACGGCGCCCGCCTGATTGGCATTCCGGTGGACGACGACGGGATGCGCATCGATTTATTGGAAGAGGCGCTGAAGCGGGAAAAGAATATCAAGTTTATCTATACCATCAACACGTTCCAGAATCCTACCGGCGTGACGATGCCGTTGGAGCGCAGAAAACAGATGCTGGAGCTGGCAAAGAAGTATCATGTCATGATCCTGGAGGATGCTCCCTACTTTGAACTGCGCTACTCCGGTGAATATGTTCCTACCTTAAAAAGCATGGATACGGACGGCATCGTCGCCTTTGTCGGCTCTCTCTCCAAAATTATCGCGCCTGGCATCCGCGTTGGTTTCCTGATGGCGCCCCAGTCTGTAATCAAAAAGGTGACCAAGAGCAAACAGATCGGGGATGTGCATACCAGCACCTTGATGCAGGCGATGAGCTGTGAGTTTCTGACCAAATATGATGTGGATGCCCATATCGACCGAATCTGTAAGATGTACCGGGAGAGCCGTGACGTGATGCTGGAGGCCCTCAGCGATATCGACGAGCGCGTTCGCTATACTCGTCCCGACGGCGGCTTGTTCTTGTGGGCAGAGATGCCGGAGGGTTACAGCGCGGAGGAATTACAGGACCGGATGCTGGAAAAAGGAAAGGTGCTGATGATTACCGGCCCTGCCTTTGCGGCGACGCCGGGACGTTTTACCAACTGCTTCCGTTTGAATTTCTCTATGCCAACTCATGAAAACATTCGGAGAGGCGTGGATGTTTTGAAGGAGTGCGTGAAAGAATATCTTCGGTAAAGAAAGGAAATAAAAAGGCTGCTGTAAAAGCGGGGAAATCCTCTGCTTTTGCAGCAGTTTTTTGAACAAAAAGACTGGATTGTCAACGGAAAGTATACGATGCGAGGAATATTCTTGACTGGAAATGAGAGGAAGTGCTATATTTAGAAATACCTTCCATTAATAAAAGATGGTAGGAAAAGAAAAAAGCAGATACGCCAAGGGTGAACGTCAGGATGAAAAAGCGACAATGGTATATAACGGTGGGAATGATATTCGGAACTTTGATTTTATCCGGCTGTTTTGCAGCACAGGAGGAATCGAATTTGCCGATGGTCAATACTACGACAACTGCCAGTCAGACGAAGGCGGAGATACCTAGCTCATCGGAAGAGACAGGTACGCCGGCATCTTCAAAAGAGACGACTTTGGCGATGGAACAAAAGATCGTGAAAGCATATATCCTTGAGGTTGGAGAAGATATACTTTATGTGGATCTGGAAAATCCGGGAGCGCGTACCTTTGAAGGGGAGGGCGAGGACCGGAAGGTTGCCTTTGACGTGGGAACCGCCGCCTTTCTTGCTCCGGTAAACGGCGCGGTGGGCGAATCGGTGGAGATTACCTATTATGAGGAAGATGGGAAAAACATTGCGCTGCGGATCAGCGGAGACGGAGTGATTTTAGAGCCGCTTTATTCCAGTGGGCAATGAGCCTGATATCGTTGAAATTTTATAAAGAGAGCACTACGCCATGGTGAACTGCTTCCCGTCAAGTAGTTCATGGAATAGCGTAGCGCTCTCTTTTTTGATATCACATATAGTGGTATTCCCTTCTTTTGGCAAAGAGAAAAGCAAACGACAGGAAAAAGGCGCAAACCTCCGCCACGGCAATGGCCCACCAGATTCCGTCAAGACCAAAAATCATTGGCAAAATGAGAACGGAAAGCATCTGGAACACAAGCGTCCGCAGAAACGAAATGGCAGCGGAAACACCGCCATTATTGAGGGCGGTAAAAAACGAAGATGTAAAAATATTGATTCCTGTCAGGAGAAACGCGAAGGAAAAAATCTGAAACGCATGTCTGGTCATTTCAAAAAGCTCCGGGTCGTATCCCACAAATATCTGAGCCAGGGGAGAAGCTAGAATTTTGGCCAGAATCATCATGGTAACACCCGCTGTCCCTGTTAATAAAAGGCTTTTGCGCAGCATATTTTTTAGTTCGTTGAAGTTCCCGGCGCCATAATGGTATCCGACGATGGGAGCGGTTCCAATGGTATATCCGATGAAAACGGCAATGAAAATAAACTGAATGTACATCAAAACACCATAAGCGGCAACGCCGTTTTCACCGGCGAATCGCAGCAGCTGAACGTTATAAAGCATACTGACCAAGGAACCGGACACGCTGCTCATCAATTCGGAAGAACCATTGGCGCAAGCCTTTAAGAGGATTTTTCCTTCCAACCTGGTTTTGGTCAGCCGCAAAAGGCTGGTATTTGGGCGCAGAAAATAGATCAGCGGCAAAAGCCCGCCGATACATTCGCTGAGTCCGGTTGCAAAGGCAGCGCCTGCAACGCCCCAGCGGAAAACAGCGACGAAAAGAGCGTCCAGCGCCATATTGGCAACACCGGCCACAACCGTAGCGAGCAGCCCAAGTTTGGGCTTTTCCGCCGTGGTCAGGAAAGTTTGGAAGACATTTTGCAGCATAAAGGCGGTGTTAAATGCCAGGACGATCCTACCGTAGAGCACACAATCCTCGATCATCACCTCGGTAGCTCCCAGAAAATAGGCGATGGGGCGCATAAAAAAAATACCGAGGGAGGACAGAGTAATCCCGCAGATCAAGGTAAGCCCAATCATCATGGTAAAATAGCGGTTGGCCTTTTCTGGTTCTTTTTCTCCGAGGGTTTTGGCGACCAGCGCGCTGCCGCCTGTGCCGATCATAAAGCCCACTCCTCCCAGTATCATGATAAAAGGCATCACCAAATTTACCGCGGCAAAAGGAATTTTGCCGACAAAGTTGGAGACAAACAGCCCGTCGATGACGCCGTAGATGGAAGTAAAGATCATCATAATGATGGGTGGAAAACAAAAACGTAACAGTCTTTTATAAGTAAAGTGATCGGATAATTGGATATTCATTTCTTTGATTCCTTTCAGGTCGAATCGGATTTGGGCATATTGGCTTTCAAAAGAGCCGTATATTTGCGGTAGAGTTGAAGGAAACGTTCGATTTCTTCTGCTGCTAAGCCGGCAAAAGCATCCTGTTCGGCGGCGATTACCCGGTCTACGGTCTTTTCCGCCAGCTGGATTCCTTTGGGCGTCAGACACACTTTCTTGCTGCGGCGGTCGCGCATCTCCTTTAGTTCAATACAGCCGTCCTGTTCCAGCTTTTTCAATGCGGAATTGATCGTTTGCTTCGGCAGGTAGGTCGATTCGCAAAGGGCGCTTTGGGTTAACTCCCCTTTGTCTTCCCGGAGGGCGTAAAGAATCCAAAACGCACAGTCCGAAAGCCCCAGGGATTTGGCGGCGCTCCGGTAGAGATCGTCGTTTTCTTTGAAAATGCGGTTGTATTCTGATAAGTGTTTTCTGGTATCCTGCGTTTGCATCGAACAAGCCCTCCTATTTATCCGAAATCGGACTAATGAAGTATAGTACGATTTCGGACTTTTGTCAAGAGGGAGTTTAAGAAAAATAGGAACTGCTAGAGGAATTTCCTATAGAATGAAAACGCTCCCTTAAGGAGCGCACTGCGGCGGAGAGGGACATACCTTCCATTGAAAAATTTTGAAAGGATGTAGGGCGCGTCTTTGATTGATGAGACAATGTCTTTGGAGTACAATACTAATGAATTCGTTTTACGTTTTGTTAAAGAAAATTTTTCAGACGCTTCCCAGGAACTTTTGCGCTTAGCGAAAAACGAAATCTATGCCCGTCATGGCTATATATTCCGAGATCCGGCTTTGAAGGAGTATTTCCTGACTAGAGACTGGTATACGCCCTGTTATCAGGCGGAGGAATTTGACGAAAGTTGTTTTAACGAGTATGAGAAAGCAAATCTGGAGCTTTTGGTTTCTTTGGGGGCTTAGAAAAGAAAAACATAATAAATTTGAGATGAAAACGCAGTTTTTATGCGCTCTGCAAGTATGTTTCTAATATTCAGCCGTCAAACTTTCGAGCCTCAAGGTGGTGCTATTTTTAAAAGCTTCCTGTAATATTTCTGCGAAATATTGAATATTGTATTGCAAATGGCAATACAATATAGTATGATATCAAGCAGAAGGGTAGGTGATTATGATGGCAACAAAAAGTGCAAATGTAACGGCTCGTGTGCAGCCGGAGATAAAGCAGCAGGCAGAAGCGGTTCTGGAGCGGCTCGGACTGCCGGTTTCAGTTCTAATTGATACCTTATACCGTCAGATCATTATGACCGGTGGTATTCCGTATTCCCTCACTGTTCCGAAGCTGCCTACCCGGGACGACATGACGGATGAACAGTTTCATGCTATGATGGAAAATGGCTATAGCCAAGCAAAAAGCGGTCAGACGATTCCAGTAGACGAAGCCTTTGCGAAAATCCGTGAGAGCATTTGAATATGCGGTATGAAGTAAAGCTGACGCCACAGGCTGTGGCGCAGATACAGGAAACAGTGTCCTATATCACATATACGTTGCTTGAAGCGGAGACGGCAAGACACTGGTCGGACTTTCTGCAAAAGCAGATATCTGCTTTGGATTCAATGCCCGCAAGATATCCCCTGACCGAGGAAGAACCGTGGCGAACTTACGGCATTCGCAAAATGACCGTTAAGAACTTCTTCGTTTACTATCTGATTGATGAGGAGAAGAAAATAGTATCGGTTACGGCGGTTATTTACAGGCGCCGGGATCAGCTTATGGCGTTGTTGGATATTAACTTATCATGAGAAGAGCCGAGAAATCGGCTTTTTCTTTTGCCCCAAAAGAAGTAATTGCCCTGATTCCAATTCTTTACCTAGAAAATCTCACCGCCTTTTGCAGGAACTAAAAAGAATCGTGAATGCCAAAACCACAAATGGGAGAAAATGAGAGAAGAACCCTGAAAAAAGATAAAAAAATCACAATTTTGTAACGCTTAAGAGACAAAAAGAGTGTCAAGGTTTTTTTGCTTAAAAAAACAAGAAAAGTAAGAATGGTATACGACAAAAACGTAAAAATGTTGCCAAAATGCTGTCAAAAAAAACATTGATAAATAAATGAAAATAGTGTAAAATCATGGTATATTTTTGGCTTGGCTCAGAATTTTCAAGCGCATCGGAGGAGAAAAGGAGAGCGGGGTCAATAATAATCCGGCTTTTGAAACATAATCTGAAAATGATTGGTTTCAATTTGCCAAAAAATAATAGGTAGGGAGGGAAAAGCATGTCGATTGAGAATATGAAACGGATTTCGGAAAGCGAAGAAGAAGCCGTTTCCATTCGCAAGCAGGCACAAGCGGATTCCAAGAAGCTGCTCGAGCAGGGACGGAAACAAGCTGCCGAGATGGTCGAAACCGCGAAAAAACAAGCGGATGAAGCCTATCGGGAGACCCTGCGGCAGGCGGAGGCAGAGGCGGAAAAGGCCTATCAGGCCCGGATTGCCGAAGTTGCCGCCGAATGCGACGCTATGAAGGCGCAGGCAGAAAAACGCTTAGCCGAGGCAGCTCAAATCATCGCCGGAAAGGTTGTGAAGTCCAGTGGCAATTGTTAAAATGAACAAACTGTCTGTCATTGGTCTTGAGACAGAAAAGGCCGGTCTGCTAAACCGGCTGATGGACCTGGGCGTGGTGGAGCTGAACGATCAAAGCGAAAAGCTGCTGGACTCGGAGTGGTCTTCCATCGTCACCAGAGACGGTGATGAGGATCAGATCTCCGAATTGGACAGCCGTTTAACCAAAGTGGAGACCGCGCTGGAAGCCATTGCCCGCTATGACACCGCGAAGAAGCCTCTGTTTCGGACCAGAAAGACCATGAGCCAGAGCGCTTATGACGAGGTTCTGAAAAACGGAGCTTCCATTCGCCATGAGATCCAGGACGTATTGGCGCTCTATGACAGATGGAGTGAGAGTAAGTCTAAGGAGAACACCATTGTTTCTATGCAGGCATCCTTACAACCATGGATCGCCTATGAACTTCCCCTGGACATGACAGGGACCCGTTCCGTTCGCGTACTCACAGGCATCGTTCCTGCTGTCGCAGACGTGGAAAGCATGAAACAGCAAGTGTCCACGGCCAGTCCAGATACGGTTGTCACTGTGATAGGACAGGACGCGGAACAGCAGTATCTCAGCGTGATTTGTATGAGAGCGGAAGAAGAAGCTGTATTGGATGCGCTAAAAAGCTTCGGTTTTACCTTTGCTCTCTTCAAAGATTTGACCGGAACCGTAAAAGAAAATGTTACCCGGTTAAATGAAGAACTGGCTGAGACGAAAAAAGAGCAGGAAGAATTGGAGCAGAAGATGGCTTCCTTCGCTGCTAAGAAAGAAGAAATTCAGTATTATTACGACAGTCTGCTGATGGAGCGCGATGAGGCAAAGGCAGCGGAAAACCTATTGAAGACGAAAAAAGCATTCTATTTCGATGGATGGGTGCCGCAGCGCGCGTGCGACCAGGTGAAAAAAGTCTTAGAAGATGCTGGCTGCAGCTACGAAATCACAGAGCCGGAGAAGGGCGAAGAGACGCCGGTTCTCCTGGACAACAAAGGATTGGTGGTTCCTTTCGAGGCGATTACCAGCATGTATGCTTTGCCGAAATCCTATGAGGTAGACCCGACTCCAATTTTTGCGATCTTTTACTTTATTTTCTACGGTATGATGTTTGCAGACATGGGTTATGGTCTGATCCTTGCGGCGGCTTGTTTCCTATTATTAAAGAAATTTCCCCTTGAGAATACCGGATATCGCTTGGTAAAGTGTCTGGGATTTTGCGGAATCTCAACTTTTATTTGGGGCGCGCTCTTCGGCGGCTTCCTCGGCGATATCATTACTGTGGTAGCGGATACTTTCTTTGGCGCTACGATAGAGATTACTCCGTTGTGGTTTAATCCCTTGAGCGATCCGATGAAGCTTTTGATCTTCTCCTGCGTGTTGGGTACGGTTCATCTGTTCATCGGTATGGGCGTGAAGGCTTATATGTATCTGAAGGATGGCAAGATTGCGGAAGCGATCATCGAAGTCCTGGCCTGGTATCTATTCCTGATCGGCCTGGCGCTGCTGCTCTTTGGCGGAAGCCTGTTCGACGGCGCATCCGGCATTGGCAAGTGGCTGGCGATCGTGGGAGCGGTCGTTATCGTTGGCGGTCCGCTGCTTCGCGGAAAAGGCGTAGGAAAGCTTTTAGGACTCTGGGATCTGTACGGAACCACCAGTTATCTGGCGGATATTCTGTCCTATTCCCGGCTGCTCGCTTTAGGCCTTGCTTCGGCGGTTATCGCTCAGGTATTTAATGCCCTTGGTTCCCTGTTTGGCGGTGGAATCGTAGGCGCGATTCTTTTCATCATCATTGCAATTTTCGGCCATGCGCTGAACTTTGCATTAAACGCGCTGGGCTCTTACGTTCATGCGAGCCGGCTGCAGTATGTAGAATTCTTTGGAAAATTTTATGAAGGCGGAGGAGACGCCTTCCAGCCTTTTGAAAAGAAAACGAAATATGTAAAGCTTGTGAAGGAGGAAAAGTAACATGACTTTAGGATTAGCATTAGCGATTGGTGGAGCTGCAATTGCAGCGTGTGCAGGTATCGGAAGTGCTCTTGGTGTAGGTGTAGCTGGTGAGGCTGCTGCCGGCGTGGTGGCAGAAGATCCGAAGAAATTTGGTCAGACCCTGGTTCTGCAGGCTTTGCCGGGTACCCAGGGAATTTATGGTTTGCTGATTGCATTCTTGATTTTGGTAAAAACAGGCGTGATGGGCGGAAATCCCGCGGAATTGTCCACCATGCAGGGCATTTACTTCCTGTTCACCGGCGTGCCGATCGGCCTGGTTGGTATCTGGTCCGGATGGGCGCAGGGAAAAGCTTCCGCTGCCGGCATCATGCTGATTGCAAAGAGACCCAGCGAGCTGGCTAAGGGTATTATCTACGCCGCTATGGTTGAGACCTACGCGATCTTGGCTCTGCTGATTTCCTTCCTGATGTGGATGTTCATTACAGTTTAAGCTGGATGCCTGACAGGAAAGGAATTGGTGACCTATGAGCATTGAAAGTATTACGGCCCGGATTTTGCAGGAGGCAAAAGACGAGGCGGAGCAATGGATGAAGCAGACGGAAAGCGAGCGCGACGCTTTGCTTGCCGGTGCGGCAGAGGAAGCCGAGGCGGCGAAGAAAGAAATGGCTGTTAAGGCAGAAGAGGATGCGAAGGTCCTGGGCGAGCGGAGAAATTCTGTGGCGGAACTGGAGGCGCGCAAGATGCGTCTTTCGGCAAAGCAGGAAATGATTGACCGCAGTTTTGAAGAGGCGGCAAAGCTTTTAGCGGGAATGCCGGAAAAAGAGTATCAGGCATTTTTGATGGAATTGCTGACGCCGTATCAGGCGCAGCCCGGTGAGATTCTCTTAAATGAAAAGGATAAAAAAGCCTACGGCGAGGCGCTTACGGAAGCATTGAAGGAAAGCCCCTTGTCTGTCTCCGAGGAGACGGTTTCCATTCAGGGCGGTTTTATCCTGCGGCAGGGAAGCGTAGCATTAAACGCATCTCTGGAAAAGTTGATGGAAACCCAGAAAAAACAGATTACCGCTGAGATCGCGGCTGTTCTGTTCTCATAAGGGATTGTCAAAAAAAGAAAGAAAGGAGGAATCCCTATGGGAGCAGATTATACGTTTGCCTGTGCCCAGGTTCGGAGCGCGGAGAGAAATCTCTTAAACCGAGAGCGGCTTTCTATTATGGTGGAAGCGAAAACCATGGAAGACGCTTTGAAAGTCTTGCAGGAAGCGCAATATGGAACGGAAGGCGAGACCATTTTGCCGGCGGCCTATGAGCGCACGCTGGTTCAGGAAACCGCGAAGCTGTACCGTTTTTTGACTTCGATTGCGCCGGAAGAAAAAGAGTTTCGTATTTTTTCCTATCCCTTTGACTATCACAATATCAAAACGTTGTTGAAGGCGGAGTTTTTAGGCGTGGATGGAAAGCCAATCCTAATGGACGGCGGAACCATTGATCCTTCCGTTATGGCGGTTTTGATCAAAGAACGGAATTATATTCCGATGACCAGCCATATGAAGACGGCTATTGAAGAGTCTGTGGACACCCATGCCAGAACCAGAGATCCTCAGTGTGTGGATCTGATCTGCGACAGAGAGTGCTATGCGGATGTGTTGGAGGCGGCAAAAGAAACCGGAAACTCGTTTGTGGTCGGCTATGTCCGTCTTCTGATCGATACGATCAACCTGAAAACTTTTGTGCGCTGTCAGAAGATGGGGCAGCCTTGGAGTTTCTTCGGAAGTGTATTTTTGCCGGGCGGCAATATTGACGAAAAAGTTTTTGTGGCAGGTTACGACGAGCCGTTCCATCAGTTTGCGGCGCGTTTGGTACCCTATGCGTTGGTAGGGGCCGCGGAAGAAGGCGGCGCCTCCATGAAGGAGACCGGCAGCTTTACGGCGCTGGAAAAACTTTGTGACGATGCGCTGATTCAATATGCCAAGAAGGCGAAATACGTTTCGTTTGGCTTAGAGCCGCTGATTGCTTATTCGGTGGCAAAGCAGATGGAGATCAAGAGCGTGCGGATCATTTTGGCCGGAAAGGCCGCTGGCTTAGAGCCGGCTTTGATCCGGGAAAGATTGAGGGAGACTTATGGGTAAGATTGGCGTGATCGGCGATGCCCAGAGTGTCCTGGGGTTCAAGGCCTTTGGCCTGGACGTGTTCGCCTGCCAGGTGGTGGAAGACGCGGCCCACACTCTGCACAAGATTGCAGAGGAGGGCTACGGTATCATCTATATCACCGAGCGGTTTTACAAGGATATGGGAGAAGACATCGCCAAGTATTTTGATATGAGAGTTCCGGCTATCATTCCGATTCCCGGAGTAGACGGAAGTTTCGGCATCGGTATTGCAAATGTGAAAAAGTCCGTGGAGCGGGCTGTCGGTGCTGATATCCTATTCGGAGGTGACAATACATGAGTCAAGGAAAGATCGTAAAGGTATCCGGTCCTCTGGTTGTAGCGGAAGGCATGCAGGAAGCGGATATGTTCGACGTGGTTCGCGTAGGCGACCAGAACCTGATCGGCGAGATCATCGAGATGCGGGATGGCATGGCGTCGATTCAGGTATATGAGGAGACGGCAGGCTTGAAGCCTGGCGCACCGGTCAGCTCCACCGGCGCTCCGTTGTCCGTAGAATTGGGGCCTGGCCTGATTGAGACCATCTACGACGGAATCCAGCGTCCCTTGGAGGGCATGGTGAAGTTGTCCGGTACCAACATCAGCCGTGGTATCTCCATTCCGGCGTTAAACCGTGAGAAAAAGTGGGAGTTTGTTCCGACTGTAAAGGTAGGAGATGAAGTTCAGGCCGGCGATATCATCGGTACGGTTCAGGAGACTGTGGTTGTGGTCCAGAAGATCATGGTTCCGAACCGAGTAAAAGGTAAAGTGAAGAGCATTACCGGCGGTTCCTTCACCGTGGAAGAGACCGTTTGCGTGGTGACAACGCCGGAAGGGGAAGACGTAGAGCTGACCCTGATGCAGAAATGGCCGGTTCGTGTGGGCCGTCCCTATCAGACTAAACTGGTTCCGGATATGCCGCTCATCACCGGACAGCGCGTAATCGACACCATGTTCCCGATTGCAAAGGGCGGTGTGGCTGCTGTACCTGGTCCTTTCGGTTCCGGTAAGACGGTTGTACAGCATCAGCTGGCAAAGTGGGCGGATGCGGATATCGTTGTTTATATTGGATGCGGAGAGCGTGGAAATGAGATGACCGACGTTTTGATGGAGTTCCCGGAATTGAAGGACCCGAAGACTGGTCAGAGCTTGATGAAACGTACCGTATTGATTGCAAATACTTCGGATATGCCGGTGGCAGCCCGTGAGGCTTCCATCTATACCGGTATCACCATTGCAGAATATTTCCGTGACATGGGTTATTCCGTAGCCCTGATGGCTGACTCCACCTCCCGTTGGGCGGAGGCGCTCCGTGAGATGTCCGGGCGTTTGGAGGAAATGCCTGGTGAGGAAGGTTATCCGGCGTACCTTGGTTCCCGTCTGGCGCAGTTCTATGAGCGCGCTGGAAGAGTCATCAGCCTTGGTTCGGAAGGCCGCGAGGGCGCTTTGTCCGCGATCGGAGCCGTATCCCCGCCTGGCGGCGATATCTCCGAGCCGGTATCCCAGGCTACCCTGCGTATCGTAAAAGTATTCTGGAGCCTGGATTCGGATCTGGCTTATAAGCGTCACTTCCCGGCGATTAACTGGTTAAACAGCTACTCCCTGTATGCCAGCCGTCTGGATAAGTGGTTTGCGGAAAATGTAAATAAAGAGTTCCCGCAGCTGCGCGGAAGCGCTCTTCATCTGCTGCAGGAAGAGGCGGAGTTAAATGAAATCGTTCAGTTGGTTGGTGTGGACGGCCTGTCCGCTACGGACCGCCTGAAACTGGAAACCTGTAAGATGATCCGTGAGGACTATCTGCATCAGAATGCTTTCCATGAGATTGACACCTATGCTTCGATGAATAAGCAGTATCGCATGCTGAAGCTGATCCTTTTGTTCCACCAGGAGTCTCTGGCTGCTCTGGGACAGGGCGCGGATTTCCAGAAGCTTTCTGCGATGCCGGTCCGCGAGGAAATCGGTCGTTTCAAATATGTGGAAGAGGCGCAGGTTGAAGCAGAATTCGAGAAGGTGAAAGCCACCTTGGAGGAGGAAGTACACGCGATTATCGGTAAGGAGGCGGAAGCAGAATGATTAGAGAATATAAGACAATCACCGAAGTTGCCGGCCCTCTGATGCTGGTAAAAGGTGTGGAAGGCGTCGGTTATGACGAGTTGGGCGAGATCGAACTGCCCAACGGCGATATTCGAAATTGCCGCGTACTGGAAATCAATGGTTCCAACGCCATGGTTCAGCTGTTCGAGAGCTCTGCTGGACTGAACTTGAATGAGAGTAAAGTTCGCTTCCTGGGCCACGGCATCGAGTTGGCGGTTTCCGGCGATATGCTGGGACGTGTATTCGACGGTATGGGCCATCCTACCGACGGCGGTCCGGAAATTATCCCGGAAAAGACATTGGATATCAATGGTCTGCCGATGAACCCGGCGGCCAGAGACTACCCCTCTGAGTTTATCCAGACCGGTGTTTCCGCCATCGATGGACTGAATACCCTGGTTCGTGGACAGAAGCTGCCGATTTTCTCTGGCTCCGGTCTGCCCCACGCGGATCTGGCAGCTCAGATTGCCCGTCAGGCCAAGGTGTTAAACACAGACAGTAATTTCGCCGTAGTATTTGCCGCTATCGGTATTACCTACGAGGAAGCGGATTTCTTTATCTCTGACTTTAAGCGCACGGGCGCTATCGACCGGACGGTTATGTTTATGAACCTGGCCAATGACCCGGCTGTTGAGCGTATCGCGACTCCTCGTATGGCGCTGACCGCCGCTGAGTATCTGGCTTTCGAGAAGAACATGCATGTACTGGTTATCCTGACGGATATCACCAACTATGCCGAGGCTCTTCGTGAGATCTCTGCAGCCCGTAAGGAAGTTCCGGGCCGTCGTGGTTACCCTGGCTACCTGTATACGGACCTTGCGACTCTGTACGAGCGCGCCGGAAAGAAGAAGGGCATCGACGGTTCCATCACGATGATCCCGATTCTGACCATGCCGGAGGATGACAAGACTCACCCGATTCCGGACTTGACCGGATACATCACCGAGGGTCAGATTATCCTGTCCCGTGAACTGTACCGCAAGGGCGTTATGCCTCCCATCGACGTGCTGCCGTCCCTGTCCCGTCTGAAAGATAAGGGTATCGGCAAGGGCAAGACCCGCGAGGATCATGCCGACACCATGAACCAGCTGTTTGCCGCCTATGCCCGTGGTAAGGAGTGCAAGGAGCTGATGGCGATCCTTGGCGAAGCGGCTCTGACTGACGTGGATAAGCTGTATGCGAAATTTGCCGATAATTTTGAGCGGGAATACGTGTCCCAGGGTTATGAGACCAACCGTCCCATCGAGGAAACGCTGGAGATCGGCTGGAAATTGCTGCGTCAGATGCCGAAGGGCGAGCTGAAGCGTATCCGTGATTCCTTCCTGGAGAAATATTACGACCAGAATCAGGAGACCGAAAACTAAATTCAGAGAGGTGACGACATGGCACGATTAAATGTAAATCCAACACGAATGGTGCTCTCCAATCTGAAAAAGCAGTTGAAGGTTGCAGTCCGCGGTCATAAGCTGATGAAGGATAAGCGGGATGAGCTGATGAAGCGCTTCCTGGATTTGGCCCGCGAGAATAAGCGTTTGCGGGAAGAGGTGGAAAAGGAACTGATGGAGGTGTACGCCAGTTTCTCCATTGCCAGCGCCGTGATGACGCCGAGCATGATGGAGGAAGCTTTGATGTACCCGAAGCAGGGCGTCCAGTTGAATATTGGAAGCAAAAACATCATGAGCGTAGATGTTCCGGTGTTTGACTTTGAGACCACTTCCACGGAAGCAGCCAATATCTTTCCTTACGGCTTTGCCAATACCTCTGGGGAATTGGATACCGCCATCGAAAAGCTGTCGGAGGTATTTCCGGTGATGCTGAAATTGGCCGCCATGGAAAAAGAGGCCAGCATGCTTTCCGATGAGATCGAAAAGACCCGTCGCCGGGTAAATGCGCTGGAATATGTGAAGATTCCTCAATACCAGGAAACCATCCGTTATATCACGATGAAGCTGGATGAGGATGAAAGAGGCAACCAGACCCGCCTGATGAAGGTGAAAGATATGATGGTGAAAGAAGCCATCGAGGAGCGCCGGGAGCAGGATCAAGAGGCGTTTGCGGAGTTTGCTGCGAGCAGACAGCCGTAAAATTGTATTAAAAAATGTGTGGCAGTCGGCCCTTAGGGCCGGCTGCTTTTTAAAAATGGGGAAATATGCAGTGGAAGAGATTGCGGAGCTTTCCGGATTGTCTCTTGAGGATATAAAAAAATTGCAGCATAGGCAGAATGTATAAAGAATGTTTGAAAAACCAGGAATCGAGGAGTGGTTTCTGGCTTTTTTATTTTCTCTCACGCTTCTTGTTCTCTGGGGAATGTTGTGGTATAGTGAAAAAGAAAAATAAATTTGATAATATAAATTAAAAATGAAAAAATACAGAAGATTTGCGGAGGGAAAGGAGACATGGGATGCAGAAAAGGTTTTCTTTGATGATTTTAGATGATGAACCGGCAATTTGCTCTTTGATTGCTTCTCTCATCCAGTGGGAAACATTAGAGATAGATTTTGCTGGAGAGGCTTACGATGGAATAGAGGCTCTTGCCAAAATCAGAGAAAAACAGCCAGATATTGTCATTACGGATATTCAAATGCCGGGGATGGATGGTTTAGAACTGATTCGAAGCGCCCAGGCAGAAGGGATTTTTCCGGCCTTTTTGATTGTAAGCGGTTACAGTAAATTTGAATATGCGAAAAAGGCCATTGAATATAAGGTGGAAGATTACCTTTTGAAACCGATCAAAAAAGCAGAATTGAACCATTTATTGGAACGAATTCAAGAGCGTTTATCGAGGGAAAGAAGAGAACAGGAAAAACAGATAGAACGCCTCGCGCATCAGGAAAATACGCTTTTGAGACGTTGGGAACGGGAGATTTATCGCTGGTTGGAAACGCCGGGCGGGAACTGGGAAACGATATTGAAAAATATTCATGGAGAAGATTTTTTTGCCGGTGGCTATTCGGATTTGTTTTGCGGGATTTGGAAGGGACTTTTGGGCCAGGATGATGGAGAAACTTTGGACCAGATACGGCGGCATATCGGAGAAACGTGTGAAGATGCCGGGATAGACACCACGTTTTTTACTTGGAAAGGCGGCGTTATCTGGCTAGGGAAAACCCAAAGAAAAATGGAGCAAGAAGAATGGAAAAGTATTGTAAAAGAGATATCCGATGATATCCATAGCAAACGTCAAGAGGGGTGGACCTTTGTGATTAGCCCTCCGATGATAAGTCTGGCGGAACTGGGAAATGCGATGGATCAGATTTGGAAACAGGTTTGTGTTAGAAGAACAGGGCAGGGTACAGTGATTTTCTGGGTTCCAGAAAACAAAGCGGAGAGGATTTCTTTGAGTCCAGAAAGCCGAACCGAACTTTTTTTGTGTCTGGATGCCTTAAATGAGGGAGGAATCCCAGATTGGATTTTTCGAACGTTGCACCGGGAGGCATGGCCGCCCTCCCGACAGCCGGAGGCATATGGACTTGCCTTAGAGATTATACAGGATGCGGAAAGAAAAATGCGTCCTTTATGGGAAGAGTGGTCGGACGAGGAAAAAAGGGAGCTTCCTTTTTCTTACGAGAAGTTTGGCGCGGAACTATCCGAATCCGGGAGCCTGGAAGAATTGACGGCAGTGATTGAAAAGAACCTTGTCGGGATGATACATTCGATTCGTGAGAATCGGGAGCGGCGGGAAATCAAAACTGTTCGGGAGGCAAAAGAATACCTACAGAAAAATTATGCAAAAGGGATTTCTCTAGAAGATGTGGCGAGGCATGTAATGCTTGCGCCAACCTATCTGAGTTTGCTGTTTAAACAGGAAACAGGAAAAAATTATAATGAATATTTGACGGATCTTCGCATGGAGGCTGCGAAAGAACTGCTCTGCACAACCCGCCTGGGAGTGGAGCATATAGCAAATCAGATCGGTTATACGGATGCGAAATATTTTAGCAAATTATTTACAAAAAGGGTAGGGATACGGCCAAAGGAATATCGGCGTCTGTATTCCTGAGGGGAGGAAAGTTGAAAGAACGTTGGATTCAAAAAATGAAAGAAATGATGACAACGAAAAATTTTTGTATGGGAGCTCGGCTTTTTTCCAATGTCAAGCTTATTTGTTGCTTTTTTCTGCTTATGGGTGGGTTTCAAATCCATAGAAATAACAAAATGGCAGTGATTCTGATTGCGGCTGCAGCTGTCGGCCTAACCGTGTCGGAACTTTTTTTTCGCCTGATATTGGACCCCTTTCTATACAAAGGAGGGAAATGTGTGGATATGCTGCTGGCTCTTCCTGCTTTCCGCGGTCTAGGCGAGCGATGGGATAGGGATCGCAGCGCTTTGGGAAATCTTTTATATGGGATAGGCGAACAGCATTTAGAGGAACTTTTGCAGGAAATGCAGAAAATGCTGGAAGAATCTTTTGACAAGGAACGGAATTTAAAACTATTCCGGGTACAGGCCCAGATCAATGCGCTTCAGAGCCAGATCAATCCTCATTTTCTGTATAATGCTTTGGAAGTGATGCGGAGCTACGCTTACACGGCGGGAGCCAACCAAGTGGCCGAGATGGCGGAGGCACTTTCTACGATGTTCCGCTACAGCGTGGGAAAAGCAGATGATGTTTGTACCGTGGAAGAAGAGATGGATAGTATTAACAACTATTTTCTGATCCAGCATTACCGATACAACGACCGTTTTTCCTTGAAACTTTTATATGATCCGAAGGAAGACGAACTGATGAAATGTCAGATTCCGCGCCTTTCCGTACAGCCTATTATCGAAAACGCCGTTCACCATGGGCTGGAAAGAAAATTGGGGAAAGGGACGGTTAGTATTCGGATTTTTGCAGCTTGGGATCGGTTGATCATTCGAGTGTTAGACGATGGAGTAGGGATTCCAGCGGATCAGGTGACAGAGCTCAATCGAGTGTTTTCTCTGGGTCTAGCCTATAAAGCGCCTGCGCCGGAAGCCAGAAAAGAAGAGAGCACGCATATTGCTTTGATTAATATTAATCAGCGGATTAAGCTATATTTTGGGGAAGAATATGGGCTGTCTATTTCCAGCGCACTGGGAGCAGGAACTTTGGTGGAGTTAAATTTGCCCAGGAAATATCAGCCCTTATCAAGGGAGACAGGGACAGATGAAGCAGATTATTTTACGGGTTTTCCAACTATTCAAACAACATCATCAAACCACGATTCTGGATCAGCTCTCCTTTGAGGTATATGAAGGCGAAATTTTGGGGATTTTAGGGCGATCCGGATCAGGAAAATCTACGCTGTGCCAGGTGTTATCCGGCGGCTATGCGGCGGATGGTGGAAAATTGTATTTCCAGGGGCGCCCTTTTTCACCCTGGAAGTCTTCCCGTCCTCCCATCGCATTGCTGAATGAAAGATCCAGCCTTCTTCCCATGATGACGGTGGCTCAGAACCTGTTCCTGTTTGAGCCGATTAGCGGACAGAAACGTTTTTTTGCCCATGAGAAAGAGGACGTTCGGAAAGCCCAGTGCCTGTTAAAAGAGTGGGGGGTATCGCTGGAACCATGCGCGGAGGTGAAAGAATTATCCCATGGAGAGCAGCATGTATTGGAGAGTATTAAGGCGGTAGTCAATGGGGCGAAAATAATTTTATTGGATGAAGTGGCCGTTTATTATAACGAAAAAGATTATGAGGTAATGAGAAAGCAGATCGATCGTTTAAAAGAGCGAGGTATTACAGTCATTTACGCGGATTCAAGGTTAAAACCGATGATGGAGATCTGCGACCGGATTCTTTTGCTTCAGCATGGAAGGGCTTGCGGAAGTTATTTTAGGGAAGAGGTTTCTGAAAAACGGTTTGGCAGCCTCCTGGCGGAAAATTTTGGGGAATTTCCTTCCAAACAGCATTTTACCCAGGACAATAACACCGTATTTTGCGCGCAGATTCCTGGAAAAGAGACATCTCCGATGGAGATCTGCGTGAGATCCGGTGAGATCGTCGGCTATGTGGAAGAAGATGAAGCGCAGTTACAGATGGTGGCGGAGGCCCTTTCCGGAATTAATTGTAAAAGTTCCATTCCCATTTGGATGGAGGGAAAGCAGGTGCGCTGGAAACGGAAAGCCCATGCCAAAAAGGATGGAGTAGAAATACTCTATGGCTGCGAAGATCAGTATCATCTATTTTCTAATTTTTCCATAGGCTTGAATTATTGTATCACCGTGCTGGACCGTGTAAAAAATCCATGGGGAATCATAAAGCCTGGGCTGGTTCAGTATTTGTTCCAGAAAGAAGTGAAAGACGAGCGGTTGGAGAAGTATTCTGGCCGGGAAGCTATCTGGGATTTAGACGTGGATGAACGGTTGGCGCTTTATTTGGAGCGGCTTCTGCTTTTTAAACCGAAAATTATACTTATCTACAATTTTGGGAGAGGAATTGATTTTATTTCCAGGCGCCGTCTATGCCAACGGATGGCAAAAGAATGCGCCAGTGGTATGGCATTTCTCTTACTTTCCAATAATGAATTGGATTTGGAAGGAATCTGTAGTCGTATTTACCATTAAAAAAACCACTTTTTCATAAATTCCTCTCATTGTGGAAGCAGGTTTATCCGGGTATACTGGCTCTATCAAAGGAAAGGAGGCACAGCCATGAAAAAAAGTTTGGCAATTTTAATGGCAATGGCACTGGTGTTTGTAGGAGCCGGATGCTCCCAGTCGGGAGAGGGGACGGCGGCATCTTCTGAAAGCGGGAAGCCGGTTCAGGAGTCGGAGGCTTCCACCTCAGCGGAAGCGACAGCGGCAGGAGAAGAGACGAAAGCCGCCCCGGAGGATGGGAAAGTTTTAAAGATCGGTATGAGTATTCCAGTTACCAGCGCGGTTTATTGGACCGGAGCCGGGTATGGAGTTCAAAAGGCCGTAGAAGAGCTCAATGCGGAGGCGGGAAAAACCGTAGCAGAATTCCAGTTTTTTGATCCAGGCGCATTCGATCTACAGACCCAGCTGAAAAATATCGAGGACGCGATGGCTCTTGAATTCGATGGCATGGTAATTGCGCCGGTGGATGCGGATGGCACGGTAAATGCAATCGATATGGCATATGACAATGGAATGCCGATTTTTACCATTGATTTGGATGCCAATACCGACGCGATTCTCGCAGGATTCTGTACCTTCAACTACAATGCGGGATGCACCAATGCGGAAACGATGGCGGAGCTGATCAAGGCAAAGAACGGAGCCTATGAAGGAAAAGTCGCTATGGTGATGGGCTATGCCACCGTAAGTTCCCACGTGGCCAGATGCCAGGGCTTCCGGGAAACCATGGAGGAGAAGTATCCGGACATCGAGATTGTATTTGAGGAGTTTTCCGGAAAACCGGAAGAAGATTTGCGCGTATCGGAAAATGCGCTGGCCATGTATGGAAAGGATCTGGATGCCATCTTTGTTACCGGAGATACGGCGGCAAATTCCGCTTGCCAGGCTGTGGATGATGCTGGTTTGATGAAGCCTGTGGGAGATCCGGAGCACATCATTATTGTTGGATTTGACGGAGAAGCGCAGGGAATCGAAAATATCCGTGCCGGCAGACAGGATGCAACGGTAGCGCAGAATCCGATCGCTATGGGATATAACGCGACGATGGCGTTGGTGGATTATCTGAGAACTGGAGTGGAGCCGAAAACGGACACGGAGGATCGCTTGATCGAGGTAGCTCATCTGGCTATCACAAAGGAAAATTTAGATACTGCGGAGGCGCAGGAGTTCCTCTGGGCAGATATTGTTTCCAAGGCGGATCTGGATTTCTAACGGAATAAGACGGGAAGAGGGCGCTTTTGGCTGTATATGTCCAGTAGGACGCAGCGAGGCGCCCTTCGATACGGAAGGAGGGCCGAATGGCAAATATTTTGTTGGAAGTGAAGGGGCTGTCGAAAAAATTTCCGGGCGTGCTGGCATTGGATCATGTATCTTTTGAGCTGCATGAGGGAGAGATTCTTGGCATCTGTGGAGAAAATGGAGCAGGAAAATCCACATTGATTAAATGCTTAAGCGGGGTTTACCAGCCCACAACAGGGGAGATCAAAGTTCAAGGGCAAACGGTGCGGATTGAGAATGAAGAAAAAGGACTGGAACTTGGAATCTCCGTGATTTACCAGGAGCTTAGCATCGTACCGGATTTGGATATTGCGCAAAATTTGTTTTTGGGAAGGCTTCCCCATGGCCCAGGCGGCTGGATTGAAGGAAAGACTCTTCACCAGGCGGCGGCAGAAACGGTAAAAAGAATTGGATTAGCGGTGGATACCGATACGCTGGCAAATGAAATTTCGATCAGTGAACAGCAAATGGTTGAGATCGGAAAGGCGATTGTGCGGAATCCGAAGATTCTGATTATGGATGAACCGACGTCGTCTCTAAGCGCGGACGATACGGAGCGGCTTTTTCAACTGATGGAAGAATTGAAAGCAGAAGGCTACGGGATTTTATTTATTTCCCACCATATGGAAGAAATTTTCCGAATTACCGACCGGATTATGGTTTTAAGAGACGGAAAGACCATTGAAACCCGCGATACGAAGGATTGGGATGTGGATCGACTGGTATTTGCAATGGTAAACCGGGACGTCAGCAGCCAGTACCCAAAGAAAAAAGACGGTGTAATCCGTGAGGATATTCCGGCTTTGGAAATCAAAGAACTATCGAACGCTTATGTGCAAGATATTAGCTTTTCCGTCCGGCACGGGGAAATATTGGGCTTGGCCGGCGTGGTTGGGGCAGGCCGCAGCGAGGTCTTGAAATCTTTATTCGGCGTTTACCGGTGGGGAAAGGGACAGATTTTTATCGACGGAAAAGAGAAGAAAATTCGTTCTCCGCGGGATGCCTGGAAAGAAGGGGTGGTGTATTTATCGGAAGACCGAAAGCATGACATGCTTTGTCTGATGGATACGGTACATACCAATTTTATTCTTCCCTATTTTCGGCATTTTGCAAAAAGAGGCTTCGTACAGAAAAAAAAGACCCGGCAGGCCATGGAACAGGCGGCGAAAAAATATCAGATTAAGATGAGCTCGATGGAACAGATGGCGGTGGAGCTAAGCGGCGGAAATCAGCAAAAGGTTTTGATGGCCCGCATTACTTACGGGGAGCCGGGGATCTTTTTGCTGGATGAACCAACCCGCGGAATTGACGTTAGTGTGAAGCAGGAAATTTACCGGGAAATTATCCGCCTGGCGGAAGCAGGCCATGCGGTGGTATTGGTAACTTCGGAGCTGCCGGAACTTTTGGGCCTGGCGGACCGGGTTTTGGTGATGAACCACCGAAGGATTGCGGCGGAACTTAAGAAAGACGAGATGGGAGAAGAATCGATTATGTACTATGCGACAGGAGGGGATTTGGTATGAAAACAGGTATGACAGCAAAAAAGTGGGCGATGCCTAACTCTCTGAAAATATTTTTTCCGGCCCTGATTTCTCTGATTGTGATCAGCGGAGTGACAGCCATTTTTTCTCCGTCGTTTCTGACCATGCGAAATCTGTTTAACGTGGCGAATCAGGCGACGACGATTGCGATCATGGGCGTGGGCGCTACTTTGATTATTATCGCCGGAGGGATTGACCTTTCCTGTGCGGCAGCTGTTTGTTTGTGTGGGCTGGTCAGCGCGGATCTATGTGCGAATATGGGAGTAAGCCCCTATCTAGCGCTTTTGGTATCCCTTTTGATTGGCCTGGCGGCGGGCGTTTTGAATGGGGTGTTGGTCGCTTATGTGGGAGTGGTTCCGTTTATCGCGACCATGGCGACGATGAATATTTTCCGGGGGCTATGTTTGATGTATTCGAAGTCCCAGACCGTGCACTCGATCCCGGAAGCCTATACGATATGGGGCTCGTCAAAGGTATTCGGAGTGATTCCATCCGGCATTGTATTTACCATTGTTCTGTATGTGATCGGCCATATTGTTCTCTCTAAAACAGTCTTTGGACACAAAGTCAGCGCGGTAGGCGGAAACCGCGAGGCGGCGAAACTGGCGGGAATTGATACAAAGAAGACGATTCTGTTTACCTATATTTTGGCTGGGATTTGTTATGGAATTGCAGGCGTGCTTCTTACCGGTCGGGCGGGAGCTGCTTATCCCAATGCGGCGGAAGGTCTGGAACTGGACGTGATTGCCGGATGTGTGATCGGCGGAACAGCCATGAGCGGAGGTCGTGGAACACAGATTGGAACCTGGGTAGGCGTTATGCTGGTAGCGGTGATCAGCAATGTAATCACGCTGCTTGGAATTTCTGCCTATGCGACGAAACTGGTGCAAGGAACCATTATTCTGATTGCGGTTATAGCAGAGCTGTTGAAAAATCGGATGCAAAATAAAAAGCTATAGGAGGCGGATGAGAAGAATGACGGCAGCACAGATAACGCAATCAGGAGAAATTTCCAGGAAGCAATGCCGGTTGCTGATGGAGCGGCTGGAACAAGAGAACGTTGGGGTGCATTCCCTTATGGTATGGCAGCGGGGAAAGACTTTATGGGAACATTGGTGGGCTCCCTATGCCAAAGAAAAAAAACACACCTTATTCTCTGTATCTAAAACCTTTAATGGCTTAGCGGTTGGTTTTGCTGTTCAAGAGGGATATTTGAGCTTGGATGACCGGGTGGTATCCTTTTTTCCAGAATATCTTCCTTATCCGGCTTGTGAAAATATGGAGCGGATGACGATCCGGCATCTTTTAACGATGTCTACTGGGCTTGAGGCGGACCCTCACGACTTTTATGAAAAACGCCCGGAAGATTTCCGGGACGCGAGTCCTTGCTGTTACCATGACTACCAGCCCACGCTTTCTGCCGACTGGATTCGGAACTTTTTTCATTCCTATGTGAAATACCGGCCAGGGACAGAGTTTGTCTACTGTACCCATGGCTCCTATCTATTGTCGGCGATTGTTCAGAAGGTAGTTGGAAAGAAGACAGCGGATTATTTGGCGGAAAAGCTTTTCCAACCGCTGGGGATCACGGATTACTTTTGGGAAACCGGACCAGACGGCCGAACGGTTGGCGGTTGGGGGTTGATGTTAAAAACCGAGGATCTTTTAAAGGTTGGAATCTTTTTGCTGCAAGAAGGGCAGTGGCAGGGAAAACAGCTTCTGAATGCAGAGTGGGTGCGTGCGGCTACGTCGAGCCAAATTCCGATTGTTGGCTTGCCAGGGGAACCGAATACCACAGGATATGGTTACCAGATCTGGATCGATCAGAGAGAACGGGCTTACGCGATGCGCGGAGCATTTGGCCAGTTCTGCGCGGTATTTCCAGAGAGGGAATTGATTGTAGCCGTGACGGCTGGGGCACCGGACGAGAACGCTGGCAAGATCTTGAACGCTATTTGGGAAGAGCTGACTTCCAATTGTAATCCAAAGGAAGACGCAGAGGAAACAAACCGGCAAAAGGAAACGCAATTGCCTCGGATTCCATGGCCGGAAGGGGAACCGTCTGTGAAATGTGAGACGGCAAAACGAGTCAATGGAATTCGCTTTGTGCTGGCAGACAATTTCCTGCGTTTTCGGGCATTGCGTTTTTGCTTTGGCGCGGAGGATGAATTGACGTTGGAAACACAAGAAGGAATCTTTACCTTGCCGATTGGCTTTCAAGAATGGAAAAGTGGCAAGACCTGTGTAAAAACGGCAGATACAGATACGGATACCAGTATCCTTTTTGAACGTGCCTCTTGCTCTGGGGCATGGGAGAAGGAGCGGTATCATCTGCGCCTCTGCTTTGACGAGACCGCGTATATCCATGATTTTTGGATTACTTTTCCTGGGGACAGCGTTTATATCAGGCATCAAAGAAATTGTAGTTTTATCGATGCGGTGAACTTAACGATGGCTGGAGTGCAGGCGGAAAAGATGCTGCTGGAAATTTAATCATAGAGTAAATCGAATATGAACTCCCTAAAGAAAGCATTTTGTCTCGGTGCTTGCTTTAGGGAGTTTTTATAGTGGAATAAAAATAAAATGTAAGAAATAGTTTGAAGAACTTGAAAAGTTCTGTGGCCCATGTTAGTATAAAAGTACCTTTCGTGGAAGGTATTGGGGAATCCTGTGGAACAGGAGGACGTATTGGAAACTAAAGAAACTATAGGTAAAAAACACCAGGAGGATTTGCAGAGGCTTAGAGGATTTCGCTTGCTTGACGACGAGTTCTTAACAAAGTGTTTTGAAGACGGCGGAACATGTGTAGAATTCGTGTTACGTCTAGTCCTGGAACGGCCTGATTTACAGGTAGTAGACGTACATACGCAAGTCTTTGTAGAGAACTTGCTGAACCGTTCGGTACGGCTGGATATCCTGGCCACAGACAGCGCTGGGGCGAAAATGAACGTGGAAATCCAGCGGTCGGATAAAGGCGCAGGAAGAAAGCGGGCACGGTACAACAGCAGTATGATGGATGTAAACCTTTTGGAAAAAGGGGAGGACTTTGAGAAACTGCCGGAGACGTGGGTAATCTTTATTACGGAACATGACGTAATGAAGGAAGGGAAGCCGGTCTATCCGATTGAACGCTGCTTTTTAGAAACGGGGAAGCGGTTTGAGGATGGTTCGCACATCCTATACGTAAACGGGGCTTATCGTGGGGATACGCCGATGGGGAAGCTGATGCACGACTTTGCGTGTACGGACCCAGCGGATATGTATTATGAAGTACTGGCAGAGCGAGTGAGATTCTTCAAAGAAAGCAAGGAGGGGAGATTCATTATGAGCAAAGTATTGGAAGATATGAGACAGGAATCCTGGAAAGAGGGGAATGCAGCAGGCATAAAGCAGGGGATAAAAAAGGGGATAAGAACAGGGATAAAAAAGGGAATAAAAACAGGGATAGAAACGGGAACAAGGACTGTTGCACTTCGCATGTTGGAGACAGGGAAATATGCCGTGGAAGAGATCGCGGAACTTTCTGGACTTCCTCTTGAGGATGTGAAAAAATTGCAGCGTAGACAGCGTGTATAAAGAATACTTAAAAAATGCCGGGAATCTGAGAACAGGTTTCCGGTTTTTCATATAGAATGTATTGTTGCCAAAAGAATTTTATAGAATAACATGTTTTGAGATGAGATATTCAAATCGGTTTTAGTATTGGCCGTTATAAAAAGGATAGAAAATAGCAGGTAAAATAGTGTTGTTGACAAGCGTAGGACAAAGTATTATAGTAAATATATAGTTATCTAAAAACATAGAAAAGAGGAAAATGAAAAATGAGAAAAAAAGTATATGTGTGGCTGGTTGTGTTGGTATTTCTTTTGTCAGCGACCGGTTGTGGAGCTGCGGAGACATCAGAGAGTAAAATAGAGCCCCCAACGGAAACAACAGAAGAGAAAAAAACAACGGCACCGGAGACGACCGTGGAAGTGACGACGGCAGCACCAACAACTGCAGCGCCAACGACGGAGGCAGCGACGGTTGCAGAGACCGGTGCTCAGACGGCGGTGGAAAGCCAAGGCCAGAGCAAAGAATCTGAAGACGGAACCGTAGAAGCGTTTTTGGAACGATATAATGCGTATGTAAAACGCCTTCAAGATAATGACATGGGTGGTGATATAAAGAAGGTATCGGTGGAAAAATTGAAGTCAGACGGCACCATATCTTTAGGAAATAACTGCGAACTTTCCTTCAATCCAAACAACACTACAACGAAGGACAGCGTGATAGAAGTTGTGAATTTTCAATGCATGGATAAAGGAAAAGCAGATGTGGATGTGCTGACGGCTCAGGCTATTTGCTTTGCATATACAGTTGATCCAGATTTAAGTCAGGATGAGTTAGAAAGTATTATATCGGGAAAAATCTCAAGTGATCCGCTGCGGGGAGTCGTTTATCGAAATTATAGTATGGCAGATTTGATTTTGATACAGGCAAAAATGAATGCAGACTGATTAGGAAAAGCGAGAGAATGGGAGCAGGGCTGATAGAGCTAGCTCCTATTCTCTTTTTGGCTTTGGGGAAAATTGCAAAGCGCTATCTAGAAAATGAAGAGCCTCTCTGAAAAAAATAAAATGTAAGAAATAGTTTGAAGAACTTGAAAAGTTTTGTGGCCCATGTTAGTATAAAAGTACCTTTCGTGGAAGGTATTGGGGAATCCTGTGGAACAGGAGGACATATTGGAAACTAAAGAAACTATAGGTAAAAAGCACCAGGAGGATTTGCAGAGGCTTAGAGGATTTCGCTTGCTTGACGACGAGTTCTTAACAAAGTGTTTTGAAGACGGCGGAACATGTGTAGAATTCGTGTTACGTCTAGTCTTGGAAAGACCGGACTTACAGGTGGTAGACGTACATACGCAAGTCTTTGTAGAGAACTTGCTGAACCGTTCGGTACGGCTGGATATCCTGGCCACAGACAGCGCTGGGGCGAAAATGAACGTGGAAATCCAGCGGTCGGATAAAGGCGCAGGAAGAAAGCGGGCGCGTTACAACAGCAGTATGATGGATGTAAACCTTTTGGAAAAAGGGGAGGACTTTGAGAAACTGCCGGAGACGTGGGTAATCTTTATTACGGAACATGACGTAATGAAGGAGGGGAAGCCGGTCTATCCGATTGAACGCTGCTTTTTAGAAACGGGGAAGAGATTTGAGGATGGTTCGCACATCCTATACGTAAACGGGGCTTATCGTGGGGATACGCCGATGGGGAAGCTGATGCACGACTTTGCGTGTACGGACCCAGCGGATATGTATTATGAAGTACTGGCAGAGCGAGTGAGATTCTTCAAAGAAAGCAAGGAGGGGAGATTCATTATGAGCAAAGTATTGGAAGATATGAGACAGGAATCCTGGAAAGAGGGGAATGTAGCAGGCATAAAGCAGGGGATAAGAACAGGGATAAAAAAGGGAATAAAAACAGGGATAGAAACGGGAACAAGGACTGTTGCACTTCGCATGTTGGAGACAGGGAAATATGCCGTGGAAGAGATCGCGGAACTTTCCGGGCTATCCCATGACGAGGTGAGAAAACTGCAAGAGATGCGACAAATATAAAAGATAGTTTCACAAAGGGAGGAGGAGCTGACGATGGATTCTCCTTCTCTTATATCTGTCGTTAGATGTTGAGGACAGAGCCTGATTTTTCGGGTTCTGTCCTTGTTTGTATATGCAGTCTACTCAAATAGTTCGCACATATCATTTTCAAAGGCTCTTCCAACGGCATTGTTTTAAGTCCACACAGCCATTTTCTTTAAGCGGTACGCCCTCTCGCAGCAAAAGCTGACGCTGTGCTTCCCAGCCGGGAACCAGACGGCCTATACTGTTTACTACTCGGTGGCAAGGCAGCCCTTCCGGCGCATAGTGCATGGCCTGGCCCACCATACGGGAGCGATTCGGCATGCCCAGCATCCAGGCGATCTGTCCATAGGTTGCAACCTTGCCTTTTGGAATAGCGGCTACAATCTCGTAAACCTCGGAAAAAAATTCCATACGCCCCATTGGTTTTGTATCCATCGGTTTTCCCTCCTGCCGTTTTTCTTCCTATTAAGAATAGCACAAATAGAAGGGAAAGTCACTGTCCTTGCCTATCGGGGGCTGGATGACAAAGATCCCGATACATTTTTATACCCAGGCATTTTGATATCTGCCCCCAACATCCTCTTATTTTACATAGAAAAAGTAAATGAGAGAAAAAAAGCACTTTTTCCTGATTTTAGAAAGTATTTGTCAGAGATTTTAGATTGGTATTGACGATAGGGAGAGGAAAGGATAAGATGGAACTATCCGAAAAAGGAGAACAATATTTTATGGAAAAAGAACAAACGAGACCAGATGGAAGCAGAGGCAGCAGCAGAGGACAGCACAGCGGGAAAGCAAATGACAGAGGGAATAGAAAGAACAGAAAAAAGAAAAAAAGCAACTGGATTTTGAACATAATGATCGTGATTTTGCTGGGGGTCATGGCTTACAGCGGTTATCAGATTATCAGTCAGCTGCTGGAGGATAAAAAAGGCGAAAGCGTCTATGAAGAAGTGGCTTCAGGGGCTGTATCGGAGGAGACCGAAACAGCAGTTGTAAATGTAAATGGAGTGGAGGAGACCGTCACCTTACGGAAGGTAAATTTTGATACTCTTTGGAACATTAACAAAGACGTGATCGGCTGGCTGGAATGCGAGGGCACTATTATCAATTATCCAGTGGTTCAGGGAGACGACAATACCTATTATTTGAAACATTTGTTGGACGGCACATACCATCGGTTTGGCACTCTGTTTGTGGACTGTGAGAATGCAGCGGATTTTACGGATCAAAATACCGTGATCTATGGACACCATATCAAGGTGGGGACGATGTTCCAAACCTTGGATAACTATAAAGAACCGGACTATTATAAAAGCCATCCCTACTTTATGCTCTATCTTCCGGACAAGACCTACCGGATCGAACTGTTCGCCGGATGTCTCGTGGACGGATCGGGCGGCATTCCTCTTAATTTCGCCGATAAGCAAGAATACCAGAACTATATCGATTCTCTGCGCTCCGAATCCACCTTTACCAGTCCGGTGACGATGACGTCGGAGGACCGGATGGTCACGCTTTACACCTGCGCCTATGACTTTGAGACGGCGCGGTATATTGTGTGCGGAAAGTTGGTGGAAATCACACAATAGTGAGAATGGGTATAAACTTTTAGAAAAATACCAAGTTCAATGGCGTATCTAATTTTTCATTACACAAAGTGTAGAAATCTCTGTATGCAAAGAAAGCGCTTAATAATCGAAAGTATTTTGCGTGATAAAGAGCTCGACAGAACAAAAAAAGCATGATATGCTTCTAAATGTAACAAACTGTATCGGAAACTAGAAAAATAGTTGCACGAAAAAAGAATGTGTGGTAATATTAACTACACAGGTAATTGTGGAGGAAAAAAGTCGTGAAAGCTTTGACTGAATGCGAAGTTGTAGTGATGAAGTGTATCTGGGAAACCGATCATGACATGGCTCTTCCAGAAATCATGGAAATGGTAAACCGTCAGTATAAGAAAGAGTGGAAACCACAGACGGTATCGACCTTCCTGACGCGTCTGGTAAAAAAGGATTTCCTGAACATGTATCGTCAGGGCCGCAGCTTTCTCTATCATCCCCTGGTAGCCGAGCTCGACTATGGCGAAGGTCAGATCAGCAAATGCGCAGATCTGTGGCGTAACAACGATGCAGACCTGTACTTAGGCGCTTTGAACAAGCAGCGCAGATTAAAGAAAGATGAAATCGATCGGATTCGGGCGTTAATCGATGACATGGATTAGTCATTTATTCTTTGCTGCCTGTCTATGTTCCGTCTCCGGTACGCTAGCGATGCTCGAGTGGAAGCTTTTGCTTCCAATTCTCGAGCGGTGGCGGCCAAATTTAATTGCTTCCCTGCTAAAATTGATGGTATTTCAATATCTTTGTCCGGTTGTATTTATCGTCGTGATATATAGCCAGATGAGCATTGAAAATGAGCGATTTTCTGGTATACTTTTCATAACTACAAATCTAATCGGCGTAGTGATGAAAGGGCTGGGAGCAATATGGCTTTTGGTCATCCTGCTGAAGCTGCCAAAGCAAGTGAAGATGTTCCTCGGAGATCGGGAGATCCTAAAGGGGAACGTCCCTGTGGAGATGGAAGGCGCGGAGGAACTGTTCCGGGAAGTCTGCCGGGATCTGGGAATCCGCAAAAAGATCGGCTTGTATGCCAACGATGAATGTTACTCACCCATAAGGATTCGAATTGTCTGGCCGGCGGTTCTGCTGCCTTATGGGATGGAGTACGACGAAAAGGAACTCTGGATGGTATTCATCCATGAGCTGACACATTATATCCACCACGATCTAGCCTACAAAATCGCATGCTTTGTGATTCAGATCCTCCACTGGTTTAATCCCAGTGTGAAAAATCTGCTCAAGCATTACGAGGAGTGGGCGGAGACAGCCTGTGACATAAGCGCATGTGAGAAGGGAAAGCCGTATTTTACGATGAAGGAATACTCGCTCATGCTGCTGGACCATGTAGAAGAAGAGACGGGGAAGACGATTCAGGGGAGCGGTTTCTTCTTGTATAATCCAAACAACGAACTTGAGAGGAGAATCGACAGATTGAAGATCATGGAAAAGAAAAGGAGCCAACTGCCGAAGGTGTTGGTCGCTGTGGTAGCGATGGTGATGTTTGTGGGAAATAGCGTGCCCGCCTTTGCGGCAAGCGATATCTTAGCGAACGGTTACGAGGATATTTATGAAAGCACATCCAATTTGCAGATGGAAAGCAGGGAGATTTTGATTCCAGCTGCGATGTCTACCTATGAGGTCAATGAGGACGGGGAAATCGAGATCCCGGCGGATCAGGTAAACCCGGAAGGCTGGCCGGAGATTACGATGGATGGTGATAGTATGTCGAGAACAATCAAAGGGTATGATTGGCCGGATATTCCCGCCAACACCTATTGCCGTTCCTTCGGATTTTCTTGTACATCGGGAGGGAGAATTGCCATAACAGTTACTTGCGATCATACTATTCAGGCAGGTATCATTGAACCAAACGGCGACCGGCGCTGCGTCGTGGATTCGGGTGTATTTGGTCACACCTTTAAATTGGACCAGACCGGAACCTATCGGTTCTACGTGAAGAACACCAACGGTTTTGCGGTGGATGTAGAAGCATCTGTAGCTTATTGATCTTATATCACACAAAAAAATATTATAAAAAATACAAAGGAGGCAGAAGCGGATGCTGATTAATTTGCCTTTTACTAGGGACCTTCAGGAAATGCAGCGGAATTTGGAAAAACTGATTTTAAGTTATTTAAAAATGGGCTTTAATCCTTATATCGATGTAATTCATGATTATGAACACTATCACATCCATATGGATAAGATCGTCTATCTGGAAAAATGTCAACGGGTGACGGAAATCCACACGACGGATGGAAAGGTATACCGGGCTTATCAGCCCATGTACAAGTATGAAAAATTGCTGCCAGAATCTATGTTTTTCCGAATCAGCCAGGGCGCGATCGTCAACTGGAGGTTCCTGTATCACGTAAAGGGATACCGCGCGATTATTCGCTGGGGAAAAGATAAGACGGCAGACCTTCCGGTGTCTCCGAAGGTGTACAAATTTGTAAAGTCGCAGCTGTCCTATCAGACGGGCGACCGACCTTGAGGCGGATGGGACCGGCATGATACTCATCTGGGAGCAAGAATCGATGTCGGTTCCAGACTGCCAAACGGTAAAGATCCGCTGCCCGGCATTCGGAAGCGAGGGCGCCTGCCGGCGCGTCGGCTGTTTTGACCAGGATAGGAAGCTGGGAGCGAACCTTGATACCTTTTAGCGCGCTGGTATCAGGACAAAAACCAAGAAGACGGATAAAGGGGAGAGGCAACTCTCCCTTTTTCGTACCCAAAAGCAGGTGAAGCAGAGCGCGTTGAATGTGGGTTAAGGTATAATCTGGTGACTTTACCTGGGCGGCTAAACTGGAAAAGGTCTGGTTGGGAGACCAGAAACGGGCGATCCGGGCCGCTAGCTGCGGCGTTACGTCCGCGTAATCCTCCATCTCTTTTGGCGTAAGCATGAGTAGACGCTCCATCAACAAAGGAGAGAAATCATCCGCCGTTATGGTATAGGGGAGCAAGCCTAAAACAAAATCAGGTACTTGCTGTGCGAGGGCGGAACGATTGCCGGTTTCAAGTGAGCGGCGAATCGAAGAAGCGCTTTCGTGATAGCCTGAGCCTTGGCGAAGCAGGGCGTGAGGCGTGATGGGAGCGCCGGTTTTTGTGATCGCTTTATGGTATTCAACCGCTAAAATGTTATTGGGGGAGCCAAGCAGTGAAGCGGAGCCTGGCAGATAAGCCTCGCAGGCGCGGCTTCGAGCCGCAGGAAAGCTAAGCCCTTCTTTAAGGCAGCGTGTCAGCTCCCTCCGGTAGGCTTCCGGCTCCTCCAACAGGAATTCTGCTGTCTGTTGAATCTGTTTGGAATCCGCTGTCTCACAGCCGTATACCAGATCCGTAACAGCGCCGAGGCGGTGAAGCAGCGAGACGGCGCCCTCGGCAAATCCTTCCGCGCTGGCCGTGGCTGCAGCGGTGGGAAGCTCAAATACAGCGTCTGCGCCGGCCTGAAGCGCCATCTCCGTGCGGCGATACTTGTCCACTAAGGCGGGGAGCCCCCTTTGAACAAAATTTCCGCTCATCAAAACAATAACAGCGTCCGCGCCGGTCAGCGCCCGCGCCTGCTGGAGATGATAGAGATGACCGTTATGAAATGGATTGTATTCCGCAATCACAGCTGTAATTTTCATAAGAATTCGCCTTTCAAGGTATCTATGAACAGAGAAATTCTCTTTGCAAAGTTTCTCTGCAATGGTAATGAATTTTTTTCATCATAGCATAAAAAGGGGATCTTTGCTAGGGACGTTCTTGGGGAAATTTCCTGTGCGAATCCGAATAGGCTCTGGTCACTTGAAAAAATGTTTCGCGGGGCGTTGTAGAACGAATGCTGTGGAATTTTAAGTTGAATTTTATGGATTTTTTACATATAATAAATATACCTTCCATTGGCAAGGGCACAATAAACCAAGAAAGGAAAATGGCTTAAATGGCAAATATTTTACCAGTATCTGATTTAAGAAATTATGATGAACTTATGCAAAATTGGGAGCTGGCTAAGGATGGCAAACCACTGAATAAGATTATGCCATTGATGTAGGAGAGGATGAAAATATGTTTCCTAAAATTGTTCAGGTTGTTCCAACACAGGAACATACAGTATATGTTTATTTTGAAGATGGTAAAATTGTATGTTATGATGTAATGCCATTATTGGAGAAAGAGGTATTTGCCGTTTTGAAAGAACTTGAGTATTTTATGCAAACCTGTACTATAATGAATGATACTTTGGCATGGGATGTGTCTGGAAATCGAGATAATACGAAATGTATTGATATTGACCCAGAAACATTATATGCGCTAGAGGCAGTAAAAGAGAAAATCGCATGATTTTTTGATTTGTGGGGATGACAGATGAGAGTAAAACTTGGAGATGTTTGGGAATCCAGAAACTAATTCCAAAGGTTGGGATGAATGTGAATTATCCGAAAAACTTAATGCGTTAGGTGAATATGCATTAGCTGCGTAGAAATAAATTTTTCTCTTCCGCTTGGAAAAGAACGAGAAAAACCGGTTGACAAACAGGAGAATTGTTTGTATAATCGAAAAGTACGGTTTGAACCGAGTACGGGAAATTTAAGAAGATAGGAGGTCGAATCACATGTCTATTTGTCCCAAAAATAAATCCTCTAAGGCAAGAAGAGACAGCCGCAGAGCAAATTGGAAAATGAGCAAACCTACCTTGGTAAAATGCAGCAAATGCGGTGCATTGATGGTACCTCATAGAGTATGCAAGGCTTGTGGCTCTTATAATAAGAGAGAGATTATTGCTCAGGAAGACTAAGAGAATCGGAAGGGCTCTCCGCGGTGGCGGAGGGTCCTTTTTAAATATGTGAAAGTTTGTCAACAGGTCCACTTTGAGGAGTATCCCAAAGGTTGTATAATCCTCCAAACTGATGTAAGATAGAATTACTCAGTTTATAAGATAATATTGATTAGTGAATCCATAAAAATGCTTGTAAAATATTATTTAAATTATGAAAATAGGAATATGGTCAAAGATACCATTTAGGATAATCTGAGATTTTGCTCCTTGGGGCAAAATCAAAAATTGCGAAAGGAGCCATCATATGGATTTAAAAACATTACAATCCATTCTTACGATAGGAGAAACCATAGCGGTAGAATTTAAGCGCGGTGGGAACGGAATTGAATCAGACGCTTATGAAACAGTATGTTCTTTTCTGAATCGATTCGGTGGCGACATATTTATAGGTGTGTTGAATGACGGTACTGTGGTTGGTGTACCGAAGAAAGCGGCCTCTGATATGGTTAAGAATTTCATAAAGGTAGTGAGCAATCCGGCATTGTTTGCTCCTACAGTATATCTCATGCCGGAAATTATCGAGTATGATGGAAAAACTATTATCCATGTGCATATTCCACCAAGTGCTGAGGTGCATAGTTATAAAAAGGTGATTTATGATCGTGTAGATGATGCAGATGTGAAAGTGACGGCTACCGGAGCGATTGCACAAATGTACATTCGTAAGCAGAATATCTTTACAGAAAAGAAGATTTATCCATATGCAAAAGTGGAAGATCTGCGCTTGGATCTATTACCTAAGATACGAATCATGGCACAAAATCATGCGGGCGGGAGACATCCATGGATTGCTATGGATGACCAAGAACTGTTAAAGAGTGCCGGATTGTATTGGAAGAGATATCGCAACTGGAGAAGAAGGATTTAATCTGGCTGCTGTTATGCTGCTTGGTAAGGATGATGTTATCTTGAATGTAGCACCTGCTTATGTGACAGATGCACTTGTTCGCAAAGTCAATGTAGACAGGTATGATGACCGGGAAGTGATAAAGACAAACTTGATTGAAAGTTATGACAGACTGATGGAATTTGGTAAAAAGCATTTGCCGGACAAGTTTTTCTTGGAAGATACAGTTAATAAGAGCCTTAGAAATACAATACTGAGAGAAATGGTAAGTAATGTGTTAATGCACCGGGAATTTTCCAATAGCTACACAGCAAAGTTTGTAATCGAAAAAGAGCGTATGTATGTGGAAAATGCAAACCGTGCTACAAGTGACGGATATATTACCATGGATAATTTAGAACCTAATCCTAAAAATCCGATTATTGCTTCTTTTTTCAGAAACATTGGATATGCGGATCAACTTGGTTCAGGTGTTCGTAACTTATTTAAGTATGGAAAATACTATTCAGGAAAGGAAACGGAATTTATAGAAGGAGATGTATTTCGGATTATTGTTCCATTAGATGATGAATATTCCTATGACTTTGGTCAGACTGCAAGTGAGACCAATGAGACCAATGAGACTAAAAGCGAGACTAATCAGCTTAGATTGATTTCTAAATGGAGTTTGACGGACGAAGAGAAAAAAATTATGCTTTTGATTAAAGAAGAGCCGGCAATTACGCAAAAGGTACTTCATGAGAAGTCTGAGATTCCGCTGGGAACGATAAAGAGGATTTTACCAAGGTTGCAGAAGAATGGTGTGATAAGCCGAGTAGGAAATAATCGTTCAGGAGAATGGAAGCTTAACGAAAACAATTAAACGTCATATAAAAGAAATCGATAAAGGATTTATAAGGTCTTCTATGGTAAAATTAAAATCATAGGAGGCCTTTTATTATGGCAAGAGAAAAGAAATCAGTACATAAGGTACAAATGACAGAGGGAAAAAGGGAACATTATCCAGCAGCTCCTTCGGGAGTACGACATCCAGACCACAGAAGATATTCAGGATGCTCTTAGAGAGCTGTTGGGTGGCACCATCAAAGCCATACTTTGAAGTTATATTGAACCGCCGGATGCCGTCCGGGGCTTTCTTGGAAAATCTTAAGGAATTGTGATCTTGAGTGGGAGCCCCTTGCATTTCCATAGATTTATTGCTAAACTAAGATACGATTGTAACAGACCAAAATAAGGCGTGTTTGCCACCAGTAAGAATACCTGTGGAGATAGAGAAATTTTATGAGCAAAGAAAAGCAAACTGCGATTCGGGGAAATCCCGCAGATAGAAAACGAGTGCGCCAGGTGTCGATAGAAGATCTGGACCAAACGGGGGCGCTTTCGGAGAATAGTCGGAAGCAGTTGGTTCCAAGTCGTTCTATAACGAAGGTGACAGTGGAAGACCTGGATGAAACCAGAACGTTCCCAGAGGTAATAGTGGAGGACATGGACGAAACCAGAACGTTCCCGGAGGTAATAGTGGAGGACATGGACGAAACTAGGACGTTCTCGAAGGTAATAGTGGAGGACATGGACGAAACTAGGACCTTTTCAAAGGTAATAGTGGAGGACATGGACGAAACCAGGACCTTTCCAAAGGCGATAGTGGAGGACATGGACGAAACCAGGACCTTTCCAAAGGCGATAGTGGAGGACATGGACGAAACTAGGACTTTTCCGAAGGCAATAGTGGAGGATATGGATGATACGCAGATTATTCCCACATTGCGTAAGGCCAAACAGAATTCTATGGCTGCGGAGGACAGCGTAGAAATCGAGGATTTAGACGAGACACGAGTAATACCGTCGGTTTGTCTGGAGCATATAGAGCCGGAGCAGGAACCTAGTCCTGGCGAGATCGGGGAAGCGCTGATCCAGGCGGGGCAGGAAGCGTCGGCGGCGGAGGCTGTGTGTCCTGGTTGGAACCCTGAGCGGCCGGAACAAAGGATGAGGGATTTGGAGCCAGAGATTTCGATTACTCCGGTCAATTCTGATACAGAATTCCGAGATCGGCCGCCGCGAAAGCCGCCGGAGCCGGAAACGCTGGAAAATGATTTCCCGGAGGAAGAGGGCCACGGCAAAAAGCGGGCGATTTTTGTGGGAATTGCAGTTGCTGCGGTTCTAGCCATCGCTCTAGGCGCATTTGGCGTCTATCGCATTTTAGAAAATAAGAAAATGCTAGCTTACTATGAAACGCATTTTCTTCCCGCTACCACGATCAATGGGCAGGACTGCTCTGGGATGACGGCGGAAGAAGTGACGGAGCTTTTTTCAAAGGAAGTCCGGGATTATTCTCTCACGATCCGAAGTATCGACGGAGCGGAAGATCGGATTTTAGCGTCGGAGATCGGGCTGGTGATGCGATTTGACGTAGATTTCCATGGTTTGCTTGCTTCCCAGGATAAATCGGGTTGGAGAAAAGCAGAGGAGAATCCGTCAGAATTGACATTTGTCAGCGGATGGGAATATGACGCAAAGCTGCTGAAGGATCGGCTGAACGCCAGCGCGTTGTTCCAAAATATGACGGACTCAAAGGATGCGGAGATTGTTTACGATGAGACGGCCGCCCAGTTTGTACTGAACCCGGAAGTGATTGGAACCAAAGTGGATTTGGAACAGGTTTTTCGTTTAGCGCAAAATTCTGTGGAAACGCTGCAGACTACCTTGCCTTTGGAGGAAGCAGGCTGCTATTCTGCCGTAAAGCGGGCGGATGACGCCATGGCAAAGGCAGTAGAGACCATGAATGCCTATTTAAAGGCGCAGGTATCCTATTCTTTTGGGGAGAAGAAGGAAACGCTCACTCCAGAAAAGATCAAGGAAGCAATCTCCTATGATACGGCTTATCAGGTGACGCTGGATTCTTCCGTATTTGAAAACTGGGTGAAAGAATTGGCGGAAAAATACAATACAGTGGGGAAATCCCGATCTTTTCGCAGTACGAAGAGCGGTACGGTTACGGTTAGCGGCGGAAATTATGGGTGGAAGATCAATCAGGAAAAGACCGTCGAGCAAGTTTTGGCCGCCGTACAGACGGGAGGAAGCGTGACGGAAGGGCCGGTCTATACTCAGGAAGGAAAGTCCCATGACAGTAATGACATCGGAGATACTTATATTGAGGTGGACTTGACTCATCAGGTCATTTATTACTATGAAAATGGTTCCAAAAAGCTAAGTTCTGATATGGTAAGCGGACGGGTTATCCGAAATACAAAGACGGTAAAGGGCGTGTATTATATCTATGACAAGGAACGGAACCGGACTCTAAAGGGAGCGGATTATTCTTCGGATGTCAGCTATTGGATGCCCTTTTACGGAGGATACGGGCTTCATGACGCTACCTGGAGAAGCGAATTTGGTGGGAAGCAATATTTGACGAATGGTTCCCATGGATGTATCAATCTTCCTCTTAGTAAAGCAAAAAGCCTGTACAATATGATTTCAGAGGGGACGCCGGTTATTGTATTTGGCGGCGTGGATTCTTACGATGCGCCGGAGGAACCAGCGACGACCACAAAGGCGCCGGAGACCACGAAAAAACCAGAATCTACGACGAAGACGTCGGAGACCACGACAAAGAAACCGGAACCTACGACCGAAGAGCCAAAGCCTACTACGGAGGAACCGACGCCTACCACAGAGGAGCCAGAGACCACAACTACCACGGAGGCGCAAACGGAGAAGCCGGAGCCTACGACGAAAGAAGAAACGAATTCGTCGGAAGATTCGGGAGAAGATTGGAAGGACCCGGAAGCTTTTCGGGAATAATAGGAAATTTCCTATTGAATGAAAAAAGGGATGCTCCGAAAAGCATCCCTTTTTCGTGGGAGAAATTTTATTTTACCATCGTACCATATACTTCACCAGATGCAGGAGCCAAAGCATTGGCCTCGTCGGTATCGATATGTACGGCAGTAGCATAGGAAGCGCTGACGCGGACTACAACATCGCCGAAGATCAAAGAACGTTCCGGAGAGTCGATCTTCAAGCTGATGATGTCTTTATCCTTCAGACCCATCTCAGCGGCGTCTTCTGGGGTGATGTGCAGATGACGTTTCGCAGCAATCACGCCCTCGGTCAGCTCTACTTCACCGGCAGGGCCAACCAGCTTGCAAGCACCGGTGCCTGCGATATCGCCGGACTCACGGATCGGAGCGCTGACACCAAGAGATCTAGCGTCGGTCAGAGAAATCTCAACCTGAGTCTCCTTACGAACCGGTCCCAGTACGGACATTTTTAAAGTACCCTTCGGTCCAATTACCTGAACTTTTTCCTCAGCAGCGAACTGGCCGGGCTGGCTCAGCATTTTCTTTACTGTTAGTTCATGGCCTTTGCCAAACAGGATTTCCAGGTGCTCCTGTGATAAATGTAAATGTCTAGCGGAAGTTTCTACTAATAATTTGCGGTCCATCGTATGGTTCCTCCATTGTGTGGTTGTAAATTTATCATCATTATCATAGCGCGGACAGGCGGGGATGTCAAGGAAAACCACAGGAAACTTGGGAGGTTCTGCTTATCTTTGGTGTCTTTTTGTTTCTAAATGAAAATGGGGTCTTCGAAGGGAATGAGAAAGGACTGGCCGGAGCCAGAAATCAGCGAACTTAGATAAGCACCCCGGCATAGGTTATTAGTAAATCTGATGTCGGGGTGCCCACTTGTGAAAACATTTCCCAAACCCTTGTCTGCGCAGGAAGAAAAATATTATGTCGAACTTCTGGAAAAGGGGGACCGGGCGGCGAGGGACATCCTAATCGAACGAAATCTTCGTTTGGTGGCCCATCTGGTGAAAAAATACAGCCAGAATGACCGGGATGTGGAGGACTTTATTTCTATCGGTACTGTTGGCCTGATCAAAGCAGTGGATACGTTCCGTGCAGGGAAAGGAAACCGACTTTCTACTTATGCGGCTAGATGTATTGAAAACGAAATTTTGATGACCCTTCGCGCAGAGAGAAAATACCGGCGCGAAGTATCCCTGTTTGAACCCATTGGCACGGATAAAGAAGGCAATGAAATCCATCTGATGGACATCATGGAAAGTGAGACGACAGATATTGTCGGAGAGCTGTACCAGGAAGGGATGCTGAAAAGGCTGCACTCGTCGGTTTCGGTGACTTTGACTCCCCGTGAACTCAAAATATTGACACTTCGTTATGGACTTGGAACCGGCGGACAGGAGATGACCCAAAGGGAAGTAGCCGCTAAGATGGGAATCAGCCGGAGCTATGTCAGCCGTATTGAGAAAAAGGCGCTGGGAAAGTTAAAGCAGCAGCTGGAAAAATAACTTCCTTATTCGGGGGTCTTATGATACAATGGATACGAAAAACCAATCATTGGAGGATACCATGGATTATAAGACCTATTTAAGAAATTATCCGGATCAGGACGGACGGTACGGCCCTTACGGCGGCGCATATTTGCCGGAGCAGTTGGTGAAAGCTTTTCAGGAGGTAGACGAAGCCTATCAGACGATCTGCCATTCTTCCCAATTCATCAACGAGCTGCGGCGAATCCGCCGGGAATTTCAAGGCCGCCCGACGCCGGTTTATCATTGTGAACGGCTGTCTAAGATGGTGGGCGGAGCTCAGATTTATTTAAAGAGAGAAGATTTGAACCATACCGGAGCTCATAAGCTGAATCATTGTATGGGCGAGGGGCTCCTTGCAAAGTTTATGGGTAAGAAACGCCTGATCGCCGAGACGGGAGCCGGACAGCACGGCGTGGCTCTGGCTACAGCCGCTGCGTTTTTTGGCCTCGAATGCGAGATTCATATGGGAGAAGTGGATATTGCCAAGCAGGCGCCCAATGTAACGCGGATGAAAATTCTCGGCGCGGAGGTGGTGCCGGTTACCCATGGGCTGAAGACCTTGAAGGAAGCGGTGGATTCTGCTTTTGAATCCTATGCGAAGAATTATAAAGACGCGATCTATTGTATTGGCTCTGCCGTAGGACCTCATCCGTTCCCTCTGATCGTCCGCGACTTCCAGTCTGTCATTGGATATGAGGCGAAAGAACAGTTTAAAGAGATGACCGGGCTGATGCCGGATATTGTCTGCGCCTGTGTGGGCGGCGGAAGCAACGCCATCGGTACCTTTATTCCGTTTTTGGACGAGGCGGTGGATATCGTCGGCGTAGAACCTCTGGGACGTGGAAGCGCGCTGGGAGATCATGCCGCTTCTATGAAATACGGCGAAAAAGGCGTGATGCACGGTTTTGAAAGCTTGATGTTAAAGGACAGCGACGGGGAGCCGGCGCCGGTCTACTCTATTGCCAGCGGATTGGACTACCCTTCGGTGGGGCCGGAGCATGCGTTTCTCCATGATCTGGGGCGCATCCAGTATGACGCTGTCAGCGACGAAGAGGCCATGGACGCATTCTTTAAACTATCCCGCTATGAAGGCATTATTCCCGCTATCGAGAGCTCTCACGCCGTAGCATGGGCGATGAAAAAGGCCAAAGAGATGGGCCGTGGTTCCATTTTGGTAAACTTAAGCGGCCGCGGCGACAAGGATATTGATTACGTCGTAGAACATTATGGCTATGGAGAGCAGTTTTTATAAAAGCAGAAAGTTTTTCGAAAGGAGTATGTGATGAAAAAGGAGTTTTTCTTCCTTTCGGCAAATGAGAAAACCCAGATTCATGGGATTTGGTGGATTCCGGACGGAAAGGTCCGGGGCGTTGTGCAGCTGGTGCACGGTATGGTAGAGCATATTGGGCGCTACGATGAGTTTGCAAATTTTTTAAACCAGCAAGGCTTTGCGGTCATCGGCCATGACCATCTGGGTCACGGACTTTCGGTGTGCTCTGAGGAGGACTATGGTTTTTTCAGCGACAAACTGGGACAAGTCGCTCTGCTGAAGGATATCCACCGAGTGACGAAAAAGGCAAGGGCCCGCTATCCCAAAGTTCCGCTTTTTGTGTTGGGCCATAGTATGGGATCCTTCCTGCTGCGCCGGTATTTGACCATCTATGGAGATGAGATCGACGGGGCCATTGTGATGGGTACTGGCTACGAACCCCTTCTTGCCGTACGGTTTGGCAAGGTTCTTACAAAGATACTGACCGTACTGCGGGGCGGCCATACTCGCAGCAAGCTGGTCAACGGACTGGCCCTTGGCAGCTACGTGGCGAAGTTCGGAAATCGGCGGCGTCCGGGGTCCTGGCTAAGTAAAAACGAAGAAAATGTAAAAGCCTATAAGGAAGACCCGCATTGTCATTTCATGTTTACCGTGTCAGCTTATCATGATTTCTTCTGCGTGTTGGAAGATTTGGCCAGCGGGAAAAATTTTGACCGGATTCCCAGAAATCTCCCGGTATTTCTGGTATCCGGCATGGACGACGCGCTGGGTGGTTTCACGAAGCGTGTGCTCCATGTGTACAATGAATACCGGGAGATGGGAATGGAGGATGTGGACGTCCAGTTTTATAAAGAGGGACGTCATGAAATCCTAAACGAAGTGGATCGAGAGCTTGTGTACGATGATATCCGGGCTTGGCTGGAGCGGCATCTGGAAAGATAAGGACGCCTTTGGGGATGCTATTTTCCTGCCAGCTGGCGTTCGGCGTCCTCCAGGGAGGTATAGCCATACGCCAGTACCGTGTGGAACATGGTGTGGTAGGTCAGGTTTTCTCCCCTCTCTTGGAAGCTTTGGAGAAAGCGGACGTACAGCTTCAAGGTTCGCTCGGAATATGTTTTTAATTCTCCGCGCAGATATGTCTCGAAGGACGTCTCATAAGGCGTATCCTCCGAGGCATATAGGCGGCGGTTGCCGGAGGCCAGAAGGGGGTAGTTTTCCCTGTATTCCGCCATCCAGGCCAGCTGAAGCGATACGGCAGACTCGATCAGTTGTCTAGCGCGCTCGGAGAGATCCGGCAGCAGCGGACGCAGTTTGGCAAAGCGTTCCGGGCAGGTGCTTTCCATCATCCAGGCATATTTTTCCGTCAGGGGATTTCTGCCGTCGGCCTGGGCTTCCGTCAGGTCGGCTTCGTAGCTGTCGAGGAGATCCTCCGGCCAGGGAGCAAACTGGCTGCGCCGCATGATAAAAAAGGTTTCCGGGTCGTTTTGGCAGGATGCGCGGCCGCCTTCATTTTTTACTTCCTGAAAAAAATCCCATTCTTTTTGAACGACACGTTCTTTCTTTTCTTCTAATGTCATAAAAGTTTCCATTCCTTTCCTAGACGGATTCCGATGTCAATTGTGTATTTCAAAGTTTGGGCGTCGTCAGCCCTCTAATATATGGCGCTGCCGGATTTCCGGATCTTGTATCCTTTCCATGATTCCGTCGACATGAGCTTCGAGGAAATCGTCGTTGGCCGTGGTGAACCCCTGGGCGTGAAGCTCTCGGATGGTCTTGCCGCAGATGCTTTCGATCAGCTGTACTTTTCGATCCATCCGGTTGACATAGGGGTTAAAACGAGGAGAATCCTGATTTTCCCAGGCAGTTTTCTGGATTCCAAGCTCCGCCAACTCCAAGATCATCGGCGCTACGATGGGGGCTAAGATCGGCAGATCCTTCATTCCATGGAACATCCATTTATAAAAAGGCGTATATTTTTTGTTGAGCAGATAGACCATGGAGACCGCGGCCCGTAAAAATTCCGCTACGGCCAGTTCAGCGGCTACGGTTTCCCCACGGCGCATGCAGCGAGCATAGTTGTACTGGCCGGACTGAGCCATGGCAGCGGCCCTTGCCGCGATTTTTTTGATCCGCACGTCCTCCGGGTAATAGGACAAAAGAGCATTCCGAATGGCAGAAAACTCACCGAGGGGGTCTTCAAATACCTGGCCGTTTACGGCGGACGCCAGATGATATTCCGGTAAGGCAAGCCAACGCGCCAAGGAGCTTGGCGGCTGTTCTTTGCCGATAAACTGTCCATAGAAACCGCGGATGGAAAGCACGCCGACCCTGCCGCCGCCGCGGGCGCTGGTGATGCGGCCGGATACCCCCAGGTAATCCTTGGGAAGACTGTCGTAGGCGTCTTGCAAGTCATTTCCAATGGCAAGATAATCTTCATCCGTCAGCCAGAGGCAAAAAGATGGGCCAAAGTCGTGGTCCGTAGAGATCGCATCGTCAAAGCCGAGGCACTCGGAGCCTTGGCCGACGAGCCCAGCGGCGATGCGGTTTTGATATTCCGGAAATTTTTCCTGAATCATTGGTTTTCCGTAGACTTCATAGTAGGCTTTTGCCAGTTCCAATCCTTTCATTTTCCTTTGTTTTCCTCCCAAGCTTTTTTCGCCAGTTCCAGGTTCTTTTTGGTGACCTGATAGCTGTCGTTTTCCCCGAAACTGCTGCGGATTTCCGATAAGGCGCGTTCATAATAATTCACCGCCTGGGCGTAATCCCCGGTACGGTAGGAGAGTTCTGCCAGACCGGCCAGAGCGGCTCCGTAGTGGGCGTCTCTGGGGCCGGAGCCTGCCTCGAAAAGCGCGGCGGCTTCCGCCAGATGAGCGCGGGCTTCTTCGATTTTTCCCATGGAAAGCAGCGAGAGAGCCAGATTGGAATGGGTTGTGGCGATCTCCATCTGCGCGTCGGATAGGGCGGTCAGGATTTCCAGGGCCCGGTTCAGGCAGAAGATCGCGTCTTCATGGCGGTTTAGAGCCTGATAGACCTGGCTCATATTATTCATGAGGCCAGCCATGGGATACTCCTGATCAACCCGAAGCTCTTGGAAGATGGTAAATGCTTCCTGATAGAGGGAAAGCGCGCGGGTGAGATCGCCGGCGGCCCGGTAGGCGGTAGCCGCGTTTAACAGCGTGGTCGCATGGGCCATGGTGCCGGATAGATTCATCTGCCGGATCGCGTTTAACGCATCTTCCGCGGCGGCAAGGGATTTTTCCGACTGGCTGATACTGCGGTAAAAGCCAGCCATCTCATTCATCAAAGTTAAGGAAGACGCGGCGTCTCCTTCTTCTATGGCTTGCTGCAGCTGGCGGTCCAAAAAGGGTTCCACTTCCGAGAGCCTTTTTTGGGCGAATAATTGATCGAGTTGTTGAAGTACCGACTGGATATCCATAAGAGCCTCCTTTTTCTCCCTTTAGAATAGCATAGAGAAAGGAGAGAGGCAAGTGCATGAATTTTCGATGGAAAAGGGCATCCAGTCGAAAAATCCCGAAAACTTTTTTCTGGGAAGGCGGATAAGCCCTCCAATTTTCTTGTTCCGGCTGGAATTTTATGTTATGATGATGTTACCTTCAATTGAAGGTAGGGTCAAAAGGTCATGTATGAAATGCGGAGCGATCCGTAAACATCAGAACTCAATAGAAAAACAAAAGAAATGGAGGAATGCTTATGACGATACGGGAGCAGACAGAGCAGATGGAAGCGGAGATTCTGAGTCCTTATGCCGCTCTTTGCAAGAATAGTTTGGGCCGGGAACATCCGGAGGCGCCCTGCGACATCCGTACGGACTATCAGCGGGATCGGGACCGCATTATCCATTGCAAAGCGTTCCGCCGTATGAAGCATAAAACCCAGGTGTTTCTGGCTCCGGCAGGAGACCATTACCGGACACGGCTGACCCATACCTTGGAGGTGGCGCAGATTGCCCGCACCATTGCCAAGGCCCTGCGCCTAAACGAAGATCTGACGGAAGCTATCGCTTTGGGCCATGACCTGGGACATACCCCTTTTGGCCATGCGGGGGAGCGGCTGTTAAATGAGATCTGCGAGGGCGGCTTCAGCCACTATGAGCAGAGCGTGCGGATTGTGGAGTGTATCGAGAAAGACGGCGCGGGCCTCAATTTGACCTGGGAGGTACGCGATGGAATAAAAAATCACCGCACCAGCGGAAATCCTGCCACCATGGAGGGAAAGATCGTTCGTCTCTCCGATAAGATCGCTTATATCAACCATGATATCGACGATGCGATTCGGGCCGGGATTCTAAATGAGGAAATGCTGCCGGAAGAATTTACGGCGGTGCTGGGGCATTCGGTGCGGGAGCGGTTGAATACGCTGATCCACAACGTGATTTCCAGCAGCAAAGATCAGCCGGATATCCGGATGGACGAGGAGATCGAGACTGCGATGAGCGGTCTTCGGCATTATATGTTTGACAATGTTTATACCAACAGTGTGGCAAAACGAGAGGATAAAAAAGCGCAGATGCTTTTAAAGAGCCTCTATGAATACTATATGGAACATACGGAGGAACTGCCGGAAGAGTATTTTAATATGATCTGGATTCGCCGGGAACCAGTGTCACGGGTGGTCTGTGATTACGTGGCGGGGATGACCGACGGATATGCGATCGACACCTATCAGAGGCTGTTTGTTCCGGTGTCCTGGAAATATTAGAGGCGCCTGAAAGAAGGAGGAAGTTTTGTTTTACCCTGATGAAATCGTAGAAGAGGTCCGGTCGCGCAATGATATTGTGGCGGTGATCTCCCAATACGTGAAACTGACCAAACGAGGCGGAAATTATTTTGGCGTCTGCCCGTTTCACAATGAAAAAACGCCGTCCTTTTCGGTTTCTCCGGCCAAGCAGATGTATTATTGCTTTGGCTGCGGCGCGGGTGGAAATGTGATTACTTTTGTGATGGAGTATGAAAATTACACGTTTCCGGAAGCACTTAAGTACTTGGCAGACCGGGTGGGGATTTCCCTGCCTCAGGTGGAGGAGACGGAAGAACAAAAGAGGCAGGCGGATGTAAAAGGAAAACTCCTTCAGATCAACAAAGAAGCGGCGAAGTACTATTATTACCAGCTGCGGAACCGAGGAGGAGAGAAGGGACATCAGTACCTGGAAAAACGGGGACTTTCCCCGGAGACCATGCAGAAGTTTGGGCTGGGCTATTCTCCTATGACCAACGCTGCGCTGTATCAGTACCTGCGCGGCAAGGGATGGCACGATGAGCTGCTGAAGGAAAGCGGACTGGTAAAAATCGATGAACGGGGAGCCAAAGACCGATTTTGGAATCGGGTGATGTTCCCGATCATGGATGTGAACAACCGTGTGATTGGCTTTGGAGGACGCGTCATGGGAACGGGGGAGCCCAAGTACCTGAATTCTCCGGAAACCAAGCTCTTTGATAAAAGCCGGAATCTATATGGGTTAAATCTAGCCCGCGTATCCAGACGCCCGTATCTGCTTTTGTGCGAGGGGTATATGGATGTGATCGCCTTGCATCAGGCAGGCTTCGACTGCGCCGTGGCGTCTCTGGGTACGGCGTTTACACCGGGACATGCCCTTTTAATCAAGCGTTATGTGTCGGAAGTCGTCATTACTTATGACAGCGACGGCGCGGGACAAAAGGCTGCTCTGCGGGCAATCCCGATTTTGAAGCGAGCGGGACTGTCCGTGCGGGTTCTCAGTATGAAGCCCTATAAAGACCCGGATGAATTTATCGTAAATCTGGGAGCGGAAGAATACCAAAAGAGAATTGACGCGGCGATCAATTCGTTCCTTTTTGAGACGGATACCCTTCGGGGACAGTACGATCTCAGTAACCCGGAGAAAAAGACGGATTTTCATAAGGCGATAGCGGCGAAGCTGACGGAATTTACCGATGAGTTGGAGCGGGATAATTATCTGGAAGCCGTGGCGGCCAGGCATCAGATCCCGCCGGCGGCCCTTCGTGATATGGTCAATCGGTACGGGGGGCGCATGGTGACGGCTGAGCCGGAAGAGCAGGAGCAGGGAGGACGGCCGAAGAAGAAAAGAGAGAAGGACGAAGGCCTTTTGGAAGCCCAGCGGCTGCTCTTGAATCTGCTGGCCACAGAGCCGGAAGCGTATGAGCGAATCCGTTCCTACCTGGGGCCGGAGGATTTTTCTGGGGAAGTACATCGGGCGGTGGCGGATCATATCTTTTCCGCGCTGGAAATGGGAGAGACCATTGAGCCCGCAGGCATTTTGAACCAGTTTTTGGAGGAAGAAGACAAAAGAAACCAGGTGGCAGCTGTGTTTAACACCGCTCTGTCCGAGGAACTATCGAAAGAGGAGCGGGAGAAAATATGGACGGAAACAGTGCGCCGGGTGAAACGGAACCGGTTGGACGCGCAGATTCGGAGTGAAACGGACCCGCGTCGTCTGCAGGAATTAATTTTACAGAAGGCGCGTCTGGAAACTCTGCATATTTCCCTCGATTAAGGCAAAACTAAGATCGATGGAAGGTTGGATCATATGGGAATAAGTGCGGAAGGCCTGGAAGTTCGGTTGGAAAAGTTGCTCGCAGCGGCGGCGAAAAAGGAAAACACGCTGGATTATGACGAGCTGATGCAGATTTTGGGCGAAGAAGAGTTGGATGCGGAACAGTACGAGAAGGTGCTGGAAGTTTTGGAAGAAAAAAAGATTTCTTTGGTGGAAGCGCCGGAGGAACCGACGGACGAAGGGGAGTTTTTGCCCAGCGATCCGGTAAAGATGTATTTAAAAGAGATCGGGAATGTGATTCTTCTGACTTCGGAGGAAGAGCAGGAATTGGCGATGCGGATTGCCGCAGGCGACGAGGAGGCGAAACGTCGGTTGGCGGAAGCGAATCTGCGTCTGGTCGTCAGCGTTGCCAAACGGTATGTGGGCCGGGGAATGCAGCTGCTGGATTTGATCCAAGAAGGCAATCTGGGGCTGATGCGGGCGGTAGAAAAGTTTGACTACCAGAAAGGTTATAAATTCAGCACCTACGCGACCTGGTGGATTCGTCAGGCGATCACCAGGGCCATTGCCGATCAGGGGCGGACCATCCGAATTCCGGTGCATATGGTGGAAACCATGAACCGTCTGCTGCGATTGTCACGCCAGATGGTGCAGGAATTAGGACGGGAGCCAAGACCGGAGGAATTGGCGGCGCGAAGTGGTATTCCGGCGGACAAGATTGGAGAGATCTTAAAGATGACCCAGGAACCGGTGTCTTTAAATACGCCGATCGGCGAGGAAGAAGACAGCCGTCTGGGAGATTTTATTGAAGATGAACATGTGGAAGTCCCTCTGGACGCCGCCACTTATCTGCTGCTGCAGGAGCAGTTAGGAGAAGTGATGTCGACGTTGACGGAACGGGAACAGCGGGTGCTGGAAATGCGGTTTGGCCTGCTGGATGGCCAAAGCCGGACGCTGGAAGAAGTGGGGAAAGAATTTCAGGTGACGAGAGAGAGGATTCGTCAGATTGAATCCAAGGCGCTCCGAAAGCTGCGTCACCCCAGCCGGAGCCGGAAGCTGCGGGATTTTTTGGAGTAGGAATGGACTTATCAAGAAGATTAAAGGTGATTGCTGGGATGGTGACGCCGGGAAGCCGGGTCGCAGATATCGGTACGGATCATGGGTATCTGCCGATTGAACTGGTAAAGAGAACCATCTGTCCCAGCGGCATTGCGATAGACGTAAGAGAAGGCCCCTTAGCGCGGGCAAAAGAACATATTGAGGAGGCCGGTCTCACGGAGCGGATTGCGGTTCGTCTGGGGGACGGTCTTTTGGCGCTTTCTCCCGGCGAGGCGGATACGATCGTGATCGCTGGCATGGGGGGACCGCTGATGAAGCGGATTCTGATCGAGGGAGAACGGACGGCGAGAGACGCCGCGGAGCTGGTCTTGTCGCCCCAGTCCGATGTACGGGAGTTCCGGAAGTTTTTGCACGGCGCCGGATATACCGTGGAAAAAGAGCAGATGTTGGAGGAAGACGGGAAATACTATACGGTCATGAGGGTGCTTCCGCAGCCGGATGCGGAATCTTGGAGCGAGGCGGAGTATGGCTATGGAAAATATCTGCTTCGGGAAAAACCTCAGATTTTAAGAGAGTTCTTAGAAAAAAAACAAGATATCTGCCGGAAAATTCTTCAAAACTTGGAGCAGGCGGAGCTGGAAAAAGCGGCGGCCCGCAAGCGGGAGGTCGAGGAACGCCTTCGGGAGCTGGAAGGTATTTTAGCGGATTGGGGAGGTATTGGATGAAGGTACGGGATTTGATGGAGCTTTTGGAGACGCTCTGTCCGCTTTCCTATGCTTGTGACTGGGATCATTCCGGGCTGCAGGTGGGACGCCGGGACGCGGAAGTGCGCCGGGTGATGATCGCCCTGGATTTGACGGACGCGGTGATCGATGCGGCGCAGAATGGAGGATGCGATTTTATTTTGACTCATCATCCGCTCCTATTTTCCCCGCTGCGCCAGGTGACGGACGGCAGTGTTTTGGAGCGGTACATACTGCGTTTGGTTGAGTCTGGGATTGCCTGCGCGGCCATGCACACAAATTTTGACGCGGCGCCTGGGTGTATGGCGGATCTGGCTGCGGCGAGACTGGGATTAATGGAGACTGTGCCAGTGGAGCCGGTAGGGGACGGCGGTATCGGGAAGGTGGGAAACCTGCCGGAGCCGGTTTCTTTGAAAGAATTTTGTATCCAGGTAAAAAAGGCCTTTTCCCTGCCTTTTCTGATGCTTTATGATCAGGGCGATGAGAACCGGAAGATTTCACGGGTGGGAATCCTGCCCGGCAGTGGAAAGGGAGAGATCGGTTTAGCCCGTGATCTTGGAGCCCAGGCCTATGTGACAGGTGATATGGGCCATCATCCGGCCTTAGATGCTATGGCGGAGGGGCTTGCCGTTCTGGATGCCGGGCATTATGGCCTGGAATGGATTTTTATAGAGTTTATGGAACAGTTTTTAAGGGAACATCTGCCGGAGGAAATCGAGATTCGGACGATGCCGTTTCGGTTGCCGGGCCGTGTGCTTTGACGGCGGAAGGAGGAAAGAAATGATAGAGATTCAGGTGGCGGGAAAAAGCGTAGAGATAGCGGAAGGGACCACTTATCGAGAGTTGGCAAGGCAGTTTCAGCCTCAGTATGAGAACGATATCGTATTGGTCACAGTCAATGGAAAACTCCAAGAGTTACATAAAACACTGGAAAAACCCTGTAGTATTGAGTTTGTGACGACAGCCCATACGGCAGGAATTCGTTCCTATGAGAGAAGCCTGGTACTTTTGATGAATAAAGCCATCTACGACGTAGTTCCGCTTGCGGATATGCAAAAGGTGACGGTAAAATTTTCTGTGACCCATGGTCTCTATGTGGAAGCGAAAGGGGCGTTTCCGGTCGACCAGGAGTTTCTGGACCGGGTTCGGGCTCGGATGGACGAGCTGATCCGGGAGGACATTCCCATTCGGAAAAACAGCATTCATGTGGACGATGCGGTGGCTTTTTTTCGGAAGGTAAAGATGTATGATAAGGAGCGTCTGTTCCGGTATCGCAGGAGTTCCCACGTAAATATTTATCATATCGATGGATTTGCTGATTATCATTACGGCTATATGGTGCCGTCCACCGGATATCTGAAATATTATGAGCTGAAGCTGTATCGGGAGGGGTTTGTTTTATTGTTCCCGACCTTTCAAGATCCGAAGATAGTTCCGCCCTTTGAGCCCCAGGAAAAGCTGTTTGACACTTTGCAGAAGGCGTCCCGTTGGAGCGAACAGCTTCACGTAGACACGGTGGGCGCGGTGAACGATATGATTTCCAGCGGAAAAATTCAGGAATTGGTGCTGATCGCCGAGGCCAGGCAGGAAAAAGAGATCTCGGAGATCGCGTCGATGATCGCAGGGCAGCCCCATGTGAAGTTTGTGATGATTGCCGGACCGTCCTCCTCAGGAAAAACCAGCTTTTCCCATCGGCTTTCGATTCAGCTGAGAGCCCATGGCCTGACGCCTCATCCCATTGGATTGGACGACTATTTTGTAGATCGGGACCGCACGCCGCGGGACGAAAATGGTGACTATGATTTTGAGGCACTGGAATGTGTGGATATCAAACAATTTAACGAGGATATGACGGCCCTTCTTTCCGGGCAGAAAGTGGAGATGCCAACCTTTAATTTCAAACAGGGACGGAGAGAGTACAAAGGAAATTATTTGCAGCTGGGCAGCCATGATATCCTGGTGATCGAAGGAATACATGGACTGAATGACGCTTTGTCTTATTCTCTGCCCAAGGAAAGTAAGTTTAAGATCTATATCAGCGCCTTGACTCAGCTCAATATCGATGAGCACAACCGGATTCCGACCACAGACGGCCGTCTGATCCGGCGAATGATCCGGGATGCTAGAACGAGGGGGAGCTCGGCGGCGGATACGATCGCCCGCTGGCCTTCGGTGCGGCGTGGGGAGGAGCGGAATATTTTCCCTTATCAGGAGACGGCGGATGTGATGTTTAACTCCGCCTTGATCTACGAGTTCTCCGTCTTGAAATCCTATGCGGAACCGCTTTTGTTTGGCATTCCCGTGGATTCTCCTCAGTACCAGGAGGCCAAGCGATTACTGAAATTCTTTGACTATTTTCTGGCGGTGGACAGTACGGCCATCCCCAACAATTCTTTGATGAAAGAATTTATCGGCGGAAGCTGCTTCCAGGTGTAAGTATTCTCTGTGGATAAGAGCATACATGCTTTTATCCAGGAATAAAGTTTTGGGGCGGAAAGCAGGGCGATCGCTTGCTTTTTTCCGTAAAGTATGGTAAAACTGGTAGCGTGTCATTGAGTAGAACAGGTAATCGCGGCTGCTTTTTGCAGGTGAGGAAAGTCCGGGCTTCACAGGGCAGGATGCCGGATAACGTCCGGTGGAGGCGACTCCAAGGCCAGTGCAACAGAAATATACCGCCGGGAATTCCCGGTAAGGGTGGAAGGGCAGTGTAAGAGACTACCGCCTTCCCGGTAACGGGAGGGGCACATGTAAACCCCATCCGAAGCAAGACCAACAGGAAGCGTAAGGCGGCCCGTCTGCTTCCGGGTAGGTCGCTTGAGCCTGGCGGCGACGCCAGGCCTAGATAGATGATTACCCAACGACAGAACCCGGCTTATCGTTCTGCTCATTACCAAAAGGAATGTGGTCTTTTATGGGAAATGCCCTATAAAAGACCACATTCCTTTTTATCTAAATGGGAAATGACTCATTCTTTATCGTTTCGGAGAAAAGCATATTTTGATGGACCTTCGGCGCATAATAATTGGAATAGGTTGACTTCGTTAATAAGTAACGCTATAATGAAATTACGGAAAAATGCAACAATTTACAAATTCTCGAAGTAAGGAGGAGACAGAAATGAAAATGATCAAACGTGATTTATACTTGAATCGGCTGATAGAACGCCGGGAAAACGGTTTGATTAAAGTAATTACCGGTATTAGAAGATGCGGAAAGTCTTATCTTTTGTTTCAGTTATATTATCAGTATCTGCTGGAATCTGGTGTAGAGCCATCCAGGATTATCCGAATTCCTCTGGATGACGAGGATTATGAAGAATTACGTGACAGCAAACAGTTAAGTAAATACATTAAAAAGAGTATAACGGATGATGACATGTGGTATGTCTTCTTGGATGAAGTCCAGATGTGTAAAGGATTTGAGTCAGTACTCAATGGTCTGAATCGAAAAGATAATTTGGATATCTATGTGACCGGGAGCAACTCGAAATTTCTTTCTTCGGATGTATTGACGGAGTTTCGAGGGCGTGGGGACGAGGTGAGGGTTTATCCGCTTTCTTTTTCCGAATATGTTTCGGCATACCCTGGAGATAAATATGACGCTTGGAACGATTATTATACTTATGGGGGACTTCCACTGATTCTCAGCCGAAAGACGGATGAGTTGAAATCAAGGTATCTGATTGACCTGTGTAGGGAGCTGTACCTGAAGGATATTGAAGAACGTCACAGGTTGAGGGGAGATCACGTCATAGACGCGCTGGTCAATGTGCTTGCATCCGCAGTGGGGTCTTTGACGAATCCGACAAAATTGGCAAATACTTTTGGCAGCAATGGGATTCGCGTCAGTGATAAAACAATAGGAGTTTATATTGAATATCTGTTAGATGCCTTTTTTATCAGTAAAGCGGAACGATATGATATTAAGGGAAAAAAATATATTGCCTCCCCTTTTAAATATTATTTTACGGATGTAGGCTTGCGTAATGCTCGGCTCAATTTTCGGCAGCAGGAAGAAAACCATATTATGGAAAATATCATCTACAACGAATTATTGATCCGGGGATTTAATGTGGATGTTGGTGTTGTAGAGCATGCCGAACGTGATGAAAATGGTAAGACTGTGCGTAAGAGGCTGGAGGTCGATTTTGTTTGTAACCGTGGCAATCAGAGGTATTATATTCAGTCCGCATTCGCCATTCCAGATAGTGAAAAAATGCGGCAGGAACAGAAGTCATTGGTGCATATTGGCGATTCCTTTAAGAAGATCATTGTGGTGAAAGATCGGATTAAATTGTGGCGTAACGAGGAAGGGATTGTGGTAATGGGAATTATGGATTTCCTTTTGAATCCCAATAGTTTGGAATGGTAACTCTGTTTAAGAGCTTGCAATCCCCCGCTTTAACCAGTTCCCCCTCAGGTAGTAAATCAAAAAGATGATGGAAGTGGTGCTCCAGGTAATCGGATAGCAGGCGGCGACCATGCCGATGGTGTGGTGGAGTGGAAGAATCAATAACAGCCAGGCAATCCGGAGCAGGCAGACGCCAAAAACCGTGACGAGCATCGGGTATAAGGCCTCCCCAACGCCGCGGATAGCTCCGGAAAAAATTTCAACGCAGATAAAAGTGATATAAAAGGGTGTCAGCAGATGAATCAGCTGAGAGCCGCAGGCAAGCACGCCGTCGTCGTTGGTAAAAATACGAAGAATCGCAGTTCCGCCAAAGAAAAAGAGAAAACTGACGAAAACGGCGGCGGAGGCTTCCATTCCTAGACTGATACGAACGCTTTTTTTGATGCGATCGTATTTTTTTGCGCCAAAATTTTGACCGACAAAGGTGGTGATAGCAATGCCAAAGGCCCCGCTGATCATCCAAAAAATCGCGTCCATCTTGGCGAAAGCCGCCCAGGCAGCGACCATATCGGTGCCGAAGGAATTTACGCTGCTTTGGACGATTAAGTTGGAGATCGAATAGGTGGCGGATTGAAGTCCAGCCGGAAAGCCGATCATGAGGATGCGTTTTAGCAGGCGGGGAGTCAGAGAGAGATCGCGAAAGCGGAAAGAAAACAAGCTCTTTTTTCGGACCATTTCCACCATGACAAGAACAGCGCTGATCAGCTGGGACAAAACCGTAGCGAGAGCTGCGCCGAAGATTCCCATTTCCAGGACGGGAACAAAGAGGAGGTCCAGTAAAATATTGACGATGCAGCAGGCAATCAGAATGTACATCGGGGATTTGGAATCTCCCAGAGCTCGTAGGATACCCGTCCCCATATTGTAGAGGAAAGTTGGTATCATTCCGAGAAAATAGATGCGAATGTAGAGGAGGGCGCTGTCATAGCAGTCCGCAGGCGTTTTCATGGCGCGTAAAAGAGGACCGGAGAAACCCAGACCGATACCCATAAAAAGAAGGCCGCCGATTAGGGAAAGGGCAACTGCCGTATGGATGGCTTTTCCTGTATCCTGTTGATTTTTTGCGCCGTAAAACTGGGAGATAATAACGGTTGCGCCGGAGGAAAGCCCCACGAAAAAGCCGACGAGAAGCTGAATCGGTTGGCTAGTGGCGCCGACAGCTGCAAGGGCTTCTTTTCCTACAAATTGTCCGACAATGACCGTATCCGCCGTATTGTAAAGTTGCTGAAAAAAGGTTCCTAAAAGAATCGGGAAAAAGAAGATCAAAAGCTGTTTCCAGATCACACCCTCTGTTAATTCGTTTATTGCAACGTGTTCCCGTTTCATAGCGACGCCTCCTGTCTGTTCAGTATATACAAAAAGAGGGGAAAGCGCAAATAGATTTTCTATAAAGATTTAGGTGGCAAAAAAATGTTAAAAAAAAACTTAAAAAAATTAGGGAAAAAGAACAAAGGGGGGAGGGGAAGGGATTGCATTTTTTTTTCGGCTGTGCTATAGTAAAAACAATAGTTTTTTATGAAGCCGTAAGGTAATTTGGATTTTTTCATCAGGTGACGATATGTTAAAAGATGTGAAAAAAATGCAAGGGGTACGTGGAATCGTAGTAGGAATGGCGGCTGCGTTGACGGTGACCGGCGCAGTTCCAGTATATGCGGAAACAGAAGGGGCGGAGGACACAAATCCGGCCACTGTTTTTGAGGATACATACGGCAGTTCGGATTCTTTAGGAGCGGAGTCGTCGGATGCACCGGAGAGTTCTTCCAACGAAGCGGAAAGCACATTGCCGGAAGCATCGACGGACGGAGACGAAACGACGGAACCGGACTCAACTGGGGATGATACATCGGAAAATGATTCATCGAAAGATGAGAGTGGAGACAGTTCATCAGAAAGCGATCCATCGGGGAGTGAGACTGGAGGCAGTACGCCGGGAAGCGATGGAAGTACATCGGGGACGGAGCCCTCATCACCAGAGCCTACCACTATCTCTCCGACAGAGACGCTGCCGGCAGAGACTCCGCCGCCGTTGGAAGCTTCCACTGAGGAAAGCACTTTAGCTGCGGAATCCTCCAGTGAAGAGACTCTCCCGGAAGAGACGGTCGCGGTTAAGATTTTTACCCCAGGCGAGGAAGTTGATTTGGCAAAAGCGGAAGCGGAGCTTCCGGTAAATTTATCACCTATCCGAAAAAAGATTGCGATGGAAGCCTATTCTTTGGTAGGGCGAGTCGGATATTTCTGGGGCGGAAAATCTTTGGCACAAAACTGGGATGGACGCTGGGGCGGTATCCAGCAGGTTACCATTGAAGGGAGTAAATCCACAGGAACGTTCCGGTCTTTCGGGCTGGACTGCAGTGGTTTTGTCGCTTGGGTTTATGTCAATGCTTTTGGCAGAACCGGAGTGTTTAGCGAAGTAGGAGAGACAACGGTAAGCCAGTGGGGCAATTCCTATGAAATTGACTGGTCAGAAGTACTTCCGGGGGATCTGGTATTTCGGAGGAAACCGTCAGATGGTGGCATCAATCATGTCGGCGTAGTAGTAAAGTCGGAAAATGGCGAAGTCTGGGTTGCACACTGTGCCAGCAGTAAGAACAATGTGGTGATTACGGACGCCAGCCGTTTTGTCTATGCGCGCCGTCCATATTTGTTGAAGGATGAATGTTCCTGTACGCGTATGATTGGAAAGGTCGTGCTCCATGACGCGTCTTGTAAAGAATACACAGGCCTGAATACAACTCCTGGCGTCGCGGATCCAAAGGCTTGGGAGAGCGCAGAGCAGTTGAAGGTAGATCTTCAGTCGCTGTTCCCGGATGCTTCTTTTGCCGGAGCGATAGCGAATGCCATTTGGGATCAGTATGCGAAGGTGCCGAGGGAAACCGCAGGACGCATTGCACAGGAGGCCGCCGCCCAGTGTCCGGATATTTTTGATCTGGCGAGAGAAATTGAATCTCGTATGGCTGTGGAGCCGGAAAAATTTGAATTGACGGAATGGCAGGCGGAGACTTTACTGGAATTTATTCAGAAAGCGGAGCTTACGATTAATGCCAGCGGGCAGCCTTTCCGGGATGCAAGGCGGAAAGCGGAAGAGACGGGCATGGCTCTCTCTTCGGAAGTGGACGACTGGACCCCGATTCGAAATATCGAAGGAATTCAGTATCTGAGATCAGCAAGAAAGATTGATCTATCTTATAATGAGATTTCGAGTCTGTCTCCTTTGGATTATACCCGGACAGACGCGAAAGGAAAACAGATTTATGCGTATTCCAGATATCTTCAAAATCCTCTGCTTGGACTTTGGATGGAGGATTTGAATGGTGAGGAGCATCTGGATGGTATTTTGCGGCTGTATTTTGGCGGGGGAGTGCCAGGCAGCATGCAGTCCTATGAGACGGTGCTTTGTCTGACGGGAAATCAGATCACGGAAGCTCCGGAGGAATACCCGGGGAGACTGTTCTTGGAGGGATTCCCGGCGGAAGAGCCGGAGGTCATAGAGGAACCGGAAGTACAACAAAATTGAGAACATCCCCAAAGGGGAGTATCGATAGAAAAAAGCGCCTGGATTCAGGCGCTTTTCTTCTGCATGGAATTTCAGAGAAATTTTATGCAGAAGAAAAATGATCCGCTAAGGATGCACAGGGTCTGCCCCAGCGAAGCGAGGGTACGAGCGCAAAAGGAAAGGAATAAAAATATGGCAGGTCAACAACAGACATTTACCGGAAGTGGAACGTATATTGTATCAGAGCCTTTGATGGAAGCAGTGAATATTGCGATCGCGTTGGAAAAGCCTTTGCTGCTGAAAGGAGAGCCCGGCACTGGAAAGACGATGCTGGCGCAGGCGCTTGCCGAGACATTGGGGAAACGCCTGATTGTATGGAACATTAAATCTACCACAAAAGCCCAGGAAGCGCTCTATCATTACGATACCGTGCAGAGGCTTTATGACAGTCAGTTTGGAGCGGAGGGAGTCGATGAGATTGCCCGCTATATTCATCTGGGAAAACTGGGAGAGGCTTTTCAGTCCGAGGAACAGGTGGTCCTTCTGATCGATGAGATCGATAAAGCGGACTTGGAATTCCCCAATGACTTGCTTTGGGAATTGGATCGGATGGAGTTTTTTATCCCGGAGACAAGGGAGACGGTGCAGGCAAAGCATCGGCCGATCGTGTTGATTACTTCCAACGGGGAAAAGGATTTGCCGGACGCCTTTTTACGGCGTTGTATTTTTCACTATATTGAGTTTCCGGATCAGAAATTGATGGGGCAGATTGTAAGGTCCCACTTTCCCCAGATAGAGGAACATTTGCTGGCGGCGGCGTTGGCGGCGTTCTACCAGGTGAGAGGCCGGTCAGGACTCCAGAAAAAACCAGGAACTTCGGAACTGATCGACTGGGTACGGGCTCTTTCCTTAAGCGGCATTCCAGCCGAGCGATTGGACGAGGCGCTGCCTTTTGCAGGCGTGTTGTTGAAGAAAAAAGAAGATTTGGCGCTGATGCAGGAGAAACGTTGATGTTTACCGGATTTTTCTATTTTTTGCGTGCCGGTGGTTTTTCTGTGGGTCCAGTAGAGTGGATGACTCTGATGGAAGCCTTGGATCGGGATTTGGTTCATTCCAGTTTGGACGCGTTTTATTGGGTCAGCCGGGCGATTCTGGTGAAATCAGAGATGGAGTACGATCAGTATGACCAGCTATTCTTGTCCTATTTTCGGGAGGTGGAAGCCTTTTCAGAAATTTCACCAGAGATGAGGGATTGGTTGGCGAATCCTCAGATGCACAAAACGCCGGAGGAAGTGGCGGAGCTTCCCTTGCCGCCGGAACGAAGCTTGGAAGAACTTTACGAGAGGCTTTCCTGGATGAGAAAGCTTCAGGATGAAGAACACAATCAGGGGAACTTTTGGATTGGCGCGGGAGGAAAGTCTAATCTTGGCCATTCTGCTGAGGAGGGTACCGGTCTGCGATTGGCCGGCTCTTCGAAAAATCATCGAGCGATTGGAAGCTGCGGAGAACGGAAATTTCAGGATTTTCGTAAAAACACGGTGATCACCAGTCGTCAATTTCAGCTGGCTCTCCGGCGTTTGCGCCAGCTTTCCGAGCAGTCGAACGAAGAGCAGCGGGAATTGGACGTGGAGGAAACGACCAGGCGGACGGGAGATCATGGAGGAATTCTGACGTTAGCTTACCGGAAGCCAAGGAAGAATCAAATCGCCCTTTTGCTTTTGATGGACTGCGGCGGGTCCATGCGCCGTCACAGCATGCTTTGCAATCAACTGTTTCAGGCGGTAGACAAATCCACGCATTTTCGGGATGTGAAGGTATATTATTTTCATAATTGTATTTATGACGAGCTGTTTCGGGAACCGAAATGCGAGGCGGATTCCGCTGTTTCGACCCAGTGGGTGCTGAATCAGTATGGGGCCGATTACCGGGTAGTGGTGGTTGGAGACGGGACCATGTCGCCGGAAGAGCTCTTTGATGTGGGCGGAAGTTATCATGGGAAATTCAATCAGGTCGCCGGTGTGGAATGGCTGCGTCGATTCCAGAAAAAGTACGCCCATATGGTCTGGATCAACCCTTCTCTTAGAGAACGGATGGGAAGAGGATTTTTGGTGGAAACGCTGTATTATTTAAAAGACATGTTTCCGACCTATCCGCTGACCTTGGAAGGGCTGGAAAATGCGATGAAGAAGCTGCTGCGAAGGCAGAGCGGAATCAGGGAAGACGGAAGTTCGAGATTATGAAGATCCGGACGTCAAGGCAAGAGACCTTGGGATAAAAAGTATCGGATAGGTTGTAGGGTTTCGGAGCAAGTACTTCTAGGATTCCGATCATTTGTGAAAAGCATTCGCAAAAATAAGAAACTCGCTGCGCTCAAACAGTCTTATTTTTGCTCATAACACAAATTCTCGGAATCTAAGAAGTACTAACGCTCCTGCAAATACAATCTATCCGATACTTTTTATCCCAAGGTCTTTTGACTGGGCGTGTCGGAATCTTTACGAAGGCGGCGGCGCTTATAAAAGCTCGTCTAGGGGAGGATAAAGTGGGTGGTTTCCTGTTCCCGTTTGATTACTTCCTGTACATATCTTTGACACATCTCAATCGTTTCTGTTAAAGCCGGATAGATGAATTTATTCTTGTGATAGACGATGGAAAATTCTCGGAGCAGTGTGACGTCTTTAATCGGAATTGCATAAAATTCGCCGGAGTTTAATTCATCGGCTACCAGAATCGAGGATGCAATGGTGACGCCATGGCCGCTGCGGACCGCGGACAGGATGGCTTCATTTCCGGAGCATCGCCAAATTTCTCGATAAGTAACCCCATGTTGTTTTGCAAGCTGGAGAAGATAGTTCGTCAAGTAGCTATAACTTTCCCGGGAGATCACCGATTCTCCCTGCAGGTCCTCCATGGTGATGGATTGGCCGTAGAATTTGTGCTTTTTGCTGCAAATTAAGCATAGCTGATCCGTCAGCAAATGGGTACATATGATATTGGGGTCGGAGATAACTCCTTCCACGATCCCGATGTCCAGTTCGCTGTCTAGGATCATCTGTTCCACCGTTTTTGTGTTGGTGACCCGAATATTCAGTTCAATTTGCATGAAGTCATCTTCCATACGCTTTACAATTTCTGGAAGGAAGCAAGTACTAAAAACGATGGTCGCGCCCAAACGAACAAGGGGTTTGGCCGCTACATGCTTTAGTTCCAGTTCCATGGTATCAAAGGAGGAAACAATATAGCGGGCGTAAGGGAGAAGACGCCGTCCGTTGTCTGTGAGGTACAGGCGTTTCGAGAGACGGTCGAACAGTTTTATCCCGTAGTAGTTCTCCATTTCAGCAATCGCCTGGCTGATGGAAGGCTGGGCAATGTGCAGCGCTTTGCTGGCGGCGTTCATGGTCTGATAGTCAACCACGGCAATAAAAATACGAAGATAGCGGATGGTCATGGGAAAGCCTCCTTTTGGGAAAATAAAATCCCAAGAGTTTATAATAAAAACACTATTAAAATTATCAAAGTTACGTATTATACATATATTATCAAATATGCTATCCTATTGTCAAGAATCTTGATCAAGTACTCAGAATATAACCAGAGGAGGTTGTGAACGATAATGGCAGAGTGCTGTTGCAGAAAAACAGTAAAGCTTCGGAATGTGGTTTTGGGTTCCGGATCTTTAGCGTTGATTATGCCAATTGCGGCAAAAGATACGGAGGAAGTGGTTTCTTTAGCCAAAGAATTTGAAGCCTATGACCCGGATATTTTAGAATGGAGGGTCGACTATTTTGACGAAGTAGAAAACATCCCGATTTTATTAGAGGCGGCAAAGGCGCTTCGAGAGACGGTGGGAGATCGGGCTGTGATGGCTACTCCCAGACATAAGGAAGAGAACGGCGTTCGGGAGATTAAACCGGAGAAGAAAAAAGAGATTTTGCTTGCATTGATTCGCAGCGGAGTCATCGATATGGTAGATGTAGAGATGCGTTATGGCGAAGCTTACATCCGAAGCCTCCAGGAAGAGTGTCAGAAATATGGCGTGGCTTTGATGGTTTCTTACCATGATCTGCAGCATACTCCGGACAGTGCGGAAATCATTTCTCTTTTGAAAAAAGAAGTAGAATTGGGAGCGGACGTTTGTAAAGTGTCCTTTGTGGCGGAAACGTATGGGGACAATGACCGGCTCGGCAAAGCCATTGCTGAGGCCAGAACGGCCGGCGTAGATGCTCCGATTGTATCGATCTCAGCAGGCCCGAAAGGGACTCTGTCTCGTATTTGTGGGGATGTATTTGGCTCCGACGGAACTTTTGTATCTACTGGAAAGACACATCAGATTCATATTGACGATGTCAGAGCTCTTCGCAAGAGCTTAAAGTTAGATCATTAACAAAAGGAAGAAGTAAGGAGGAAAAAGAAAAATGAATGGAAAAGTGAAAAAAGCGTTGGCCTTTTTTATGGCCGGAGTTTTAGCCATGGGAACCTTGGCTGGATGTTCTTCGGAGGGCGGAAAGGATTCTACTGCGGCAGGTACCCAGGGCGCTGGGACGGCGGCAGGCACCCAGGCTGCCGGAAGTGAGAATGCAGGCGGGGACGCGGGAGATTACCCCAATCAGGCCATTACCGGCGTCAGTACGTTCAGCACCTCTTCGGGCACTTTCAGCGATGCCGTAAAGATTTGCGGCTTGGCAGAGCAGTTCCTGGGCGGAAGCATTACGGTTGTAGACCGCGCCGGCGGTTCCGGAGCGGTTGGCACAGATTTTGTGTACAGTTCGAAGCCGGATGGTTATACGCTGCTGTGCGGTACGGACAGTGTCTCCCTGTTTGGCGTAATGGAACTGTCCGATATTACTTACGATGATTTTATTCCAGTACTTTTGGCTTACGGAAAAGTATTTTATCTGATTGGAAACAAAGATTCCAAATACAACTGCTTACAGGATCTGATCGACGATGCCAAGGCCAATCCAGGACGTGTAACGGTAGCGATCACTGGCGCTGGCAGCGTGCCTGCAGTGTGGTTCTCCCTGTTTGCAAAGCATTTTGACGTACAGTTCAATATTGTTCAGTATGAAGGAAATGGAGATGCAATGACAGCCCTGATGGGCGGCCATGTAGATGCGTTTATCACCAACACGCAGCAGAGCCTGTCCTATGTAGAATCCGGCGATGTGAAACCGATCACGCTGTTGTTTGATAATGATATTCCGATTTTGGAGGGGACGGAGAAATTGTCCGAAGCATATCCGGAACTGGCGAAGTACAGCGGATTTGGAAACTTCTTCCAGATTTCTGTCCATAAGGATACGCCGCAGGCGATTGTAGATAAGCTGAAAGATGCGTTCTTGCAGGCGTACAATACTCCGGAATTCCAGCAGTATATCGAGGATAACGGACATGCTCCCCTAGGTATCAGCGGCGATGAGGCGATTGAATATGAGAAGCGCCATCAGTCCATGGCTTCTTACATCATGTATGATGTGGGCGCGACGGAAATCAATCCGGCGGATCTCGGCATTGAGCGTTTAGCAGAGTAAGACTTTGTCTGCCAGAGCAGATATCATAAGGAGAAGAAGCTGCCTGCGGACAAAAGGGGAGGTCCGTTGTCCGCAGGCAATATCCTAGGGGCGTTTTAGACAGTCCCTATGTCATCAGAAGCGCTCTGTGAAATTCTAAGCTTGGAGGATGAAAATGAATAAGAAGACAGACCGTACCCGGTCCTATATGATGATTCTGTTCATGCTGATTATCAGTGTGGCGGCTTTGATCGGTTCTCTTCAAATTTTTATGAAGCGGCCTGGCCTGGCGGATGCGGGTATGTATCCCCTTTTGATGTCTGGTCTGATGGTACTTACCATGATCGGCGCTTTGCTGGAAGCTTATCGCTGGGCGAAGAAAGCAAAGAAGGATAGCAAAGCAGAAGAAGAGACAGAAAAGGGAAATACGATTTTAGCAGCTTTAAAAGCAGAATTTCCTGCCAGAACCGTTTTTCTGGGGGCTTGTATGCTCGGCTATGGAATTCTATTTCATTTCGTCGGTTTCTATATCTCCACAGCCCTGTTTATGCTGGTATCCATGTTGGGACTGTACCGCGGGAAAAAGGTAAAGATGACGATATTCGTGACGGCGCTTACGCTGGTCTGCGTTTATGTGATCATCGAAAAGATTTTTAATATTCCGTTGCCGTAATCAGAGTTTTTAATTGGAGATAAGGAGATAACCAATGATTGAACATTTGATGGTATTATTTTTTAATCCGTCCTTACTGTTGTATCTGACGGGCGGTATGATTTTCGGTATGTATGCCGGAGCCATTCCGGGCATTTCCGTTACGATGGCGGCCTCTTTGATTATTTCATTTACCTTTTCCTGGTCGCCTATGCCTGCGATTGCGGCGATTCTGGGTACTCATATCGGCGGCGTATACGGCGGATCCCGTTCGGCCATTTTGTTAAACGTACCGGGCACGCCGGCATCCATCGCTACCACTTTTGACGGATACCCTCTGGCTCAGAAAGGCGAGGCAGCCCATGCGCTGACCACCACGGCGGTTCAGTCGGTAGTCGGCGGCATCATCGGAGCTCTTTTGCTGCTCCTTGCCGCTCCGCTTTTGACAAAGTTTGCGCTGCTCTTTGCGGCAAGAGATTATTTCTTCCTGTCTTTGCTTGGCATTTTTCTCTTAAGCGGTATGACGGGAAAATCCTACAGCAAAGGGATGTTTTGCGGATTTTTAGGAATGTTTCTCGGCTCCATCGGTATGGATCAGATGACGGCTGTGAAACGATTTACCTTTGGTTCCATTGAGTTGACTTCCGGTTTGGCGGCAGTGGCGGTTTGCTTCGGTATGTTTGGTATTGCGGAGTCCTTAAATCAGGTCAGCGATCCGGAAAACGTAACGGTAAAAAAGCAGAAACTGGATAAGTTAAAAGTAGACTGGAAAGAGACGATCAAGCATCTTCCTTTGACGATTCGTTGTTCTCTCATCGGCGGAATTATCGGCGCGCTGCCTGGAACAGGCGGAAATATCGCTTCCATCGTGGCCTATAACTACGCGAAGAAAAATGTAAAGAATCCGGAGGTCCCTTTTGGTGAGGGCGCGATCGAAGGCCTGGTAGCTCCGGAAAGTTCCAATAACGCGGCGGTGGGCGGAGCATATGTGCCCATGCTGGCCTTGGGAATTCCGGGCGATAATACCAGCGCGATTTTAATTTCTGCCCTCTATATCCATGGCGTAACACCTGGAACGACACTGATGACCAATTCTCCGGATATGTATTATCTGATCATCGCCTGTATCCTGATCGGTAATATTATCCTCTTGCCGGTATCCCTATCCGGTATTAAGATTTTTGCAAAAATTGCGGAAATTCCCAAAGAAATCCTTCTGCCCTTGATCGTAGTACTCTGCGTGGTGGGCGGCTATGCGATCAATAAATCCGAATTCGACGTATTTGTGGTATTGATCTCTGGATTCTTTGGATATCTGTTTAAACGTCATGATTTCCCGGTCGGTTCGATCATTTTGGGGCTGATTTTGTCTTCTTTGATCGAGTTAAACCTAAGAAGAGCCCTGAATGCTGCTTTCCTTAGCATTCCGGAATTGTTCCTGCAGATCGTGACCAGCCCGCTGTCTCTGATCTTGTTCCTGTCGATCGTGATGTTGACGCTTTATCAGGTTCCGGCAGTAAAAAGAGGCATTGCAGGGTTAAAGACAAAAAAAGCAAAATAGTGAAAGTGAGGCAATAACAATGCAGATTATTGATATGTATCTTCGTCCCCCGATTGAAGGATTTCTTCGCGGCTCCCTCTACAACGACCCGGTGCGTGCGGCGGATTACTGCCGGCGTTGGGACGTATCTCTTCCGGAGTCTGTGAAACAGCAGTCGGTCGAGCTTTTGTTACAGGAAATGGACGAATATAATATCATCGGCGTGGTACCGGCCAGAAAGCGGAAGCCATATTATATGAACAACGATGAGATCGTAAAGCTGCTGGAGGATTATCCGGGACGCTTTATCGGCATGGCTGCCATCGACGGAAACGCTTCCGTAGAAGAGACCATGTACGAGATTGACAAGTATGCGGTTTCCGGTCCTTGTCAGGGCATGACCTTTGAACCTGGCTACTTTGATCCGGAGACGCCTTTGGATGACGCTCGTTTTGAGCCGATTTTCGAGAAGTGCCAGAAGGAAAATATTCCGCTGCTGCTTCCCTACGGCGGCAACTGCAATCGTACGATCCGCTGCTATCAGCCAGTGATGATCGACAATGTCTGCCTGAAGTACCCAGATCTGCATATCATTTTGACCCACGGAGGCTGGCCTTACGTGGCGGAGATGTGCTACATTTCCTTTAAACGTCCGAATTTGTATATTTCTCCGGATGTTTACGGCGTACATACTCCAGGTTCCGATGGATACTATGAGGCGGCGAATTATTATCTCCATGACAAGATGATCTTTGGCTCTTGTTATCCCAGCAACTCGATTAAAGATCTGATCGAGTACAACCAGGCGCGGGTGGAAGAGCGTTGCTGGCAGGAATACTTCCATGACAATGCGGCGCGGGCATTGAATTTGATTTAAAACGGCCTGCGGAGAGGAAACGTAGAAGCAGTCAAGTAGAAAGAAGGGCGAAGGCGATGAAAAAGGAATGGCTTTCGCCCTTTTATTATGAAACTCCCTTTTATTAAAAAAATCACAAGGAAAAGGTGGACAAAAGACATGGAATATGCAATAATTCTCTTGGCGGCAGCTTTTGGCGGTCTTATCAATGTATTGACGGGTTTTGGATGCGGGATTGTTGTTATGGTTTTTCTGCCATATCTTTTTCCACTTCCTCATGCGGCGTCCATATCCAATGTGATCAGCCTTTGCCTGATTACCTCCTTTGCGATCAAATACCGGAAGCAGGTGAAAATTTCTTCGTTTCCTGTCCCGTTTCTCTGTTATGCGTTGACGGCGGCGTTGGCGATTACGATATCCGCCCGGATCCATGCGGCGGTACTAAAGCCTTATTTCGGCCTATTTTTGATTGTGGTGGCGATTTATTTTGCTTTTGTGGCGCCAAATCTGAAACTGACGGCGAATGGGTGGACAGCCGCTATCTGCGCTCTCTTGTCCGGTTTGTCTCAGGGCTTTTTCGGGATTTCCGGGCCGCCGATGGCGCTATATTTTTTACTGATTTCAGAAACCAAAGAACAGTATATCGGAAATCTGCAAGTGTTTTCTCTATTTACCAGTGTATTTGCCTTGGGGATGCGAATCTACAGCGGTACCTTTCATGTATCCATGCTTCCCATGGCGGCAATCGGGGTGGTCGGCGTATTTTTGGGAAAGGCCGTCGGGATGCGTATCTCAGTGGGGATAGACATGGAGCGAATGAAGAAGATTGTTTATCTGTTTCTGGGAATTTCCGGATTTTGGACTTTTATCAGCAATCTTTAAAATAAGAAGGGATAATTGCTATGAGACTTTCCTATTTTGTTTCCGAAAAAGACTACCTGTCGGCGCTTTTGTATCTGCTAAGGCGAAAAATCCAGACGCCTTTGGGGGGCTTTACCGCTTTTGTATTGACGATTGGACAGTTCCTCGCCGTAATCGGTTTTTGCATTGCCGGTCTGATTACAGGGCCGAGAGCGATCTTTTTGGTGATTCTTTCTGGAATTGTTTTTGCCATGAATGGAATCCTCTATCTTCCTACCCCCCAGAAGGCAAAGATTTTGTTTGCCCGAATGAAGAAAGGCGGCCAGTGGGATGCGGAATATGAAAAAAAGCATACCTTAACTTGGGAGGAGGATAAACTCGTTCTTCAATATGGCAAGGTACGGCGGAAATTGCCGGCTGCCTCGATTTCTCAGGTAGTGAAGTGGAAGAACGCGCTGCTGGTGATGACCGGCGATGTGCTTTATTGCGTGGTTCCGGAATCCGCCTGGAAGGAGAAGGGGAACGGTTCTCCGGAAGATTTGATTCGGGAGATTCGGGACCGAAAGTTTGCAGAGTATCGGGAGGCGATTCTGGAAAAGCGGGAAGCCTTGGAAAATGAGGGGAAGAAGCCGTATCGCTATCATTACACGAAAGAACGCTATTTGAGCGACTTAAAAGAAGCGCATCGGAAAGCTTACACCATGGGATTTGCCTGGAGGGGACAAGCTTTGATCCGGATTGGAGGCGCTGTTTTGCTGTTTGCCCTCTGGACGCAGCCTTTGGAGCAGGGATGGAAAGTCCTCGCCACGGCAGCGGCCTTGATCTTGCTTTTTCCGTATATTCGTACCTTTAGTTTTTTGCTGAATCTTTCTTTAGAGCGGGGCGTGAGAGAAGTTCTTACTTTTTGTCCCGGTACAGAGGCAGAATTTTATGTATCGGAACAGGAATTGGTATTTCTAGGAGATATTCACTGTCTGGTGATTCCCTGGGGAGACGTTCTGGCAGTGAAGAAATTGAGCGGGGGACTTGCTTTTTATCTGAAAAACCAGCTGATCGTACCTTTGCCAGGGGATGGAGAGGAACTTTTCGCTCTGGTACAGAGAAAAGGAGAGTAGCTTTTAACAATTGAAAATGATATGGTGAAAACGAAGAAAAAGAATTTCGCTTTGCGAAATTCTTTTTTATTCTATAGGAAATGGGGGCGGAATTTCCTGCTTGATGGAATAAAAAGCGCTTGGCGGTGAATGGGTGTGAGGAGAAAAGGGGAAGATGTAACAAAGGGGAAGTATGTACAAGTCGAAATTTGTGGAAAAACAAAAATGAAATGTTAGACAGGGGGGGGGTAAAAGGTATTATTATTTGTATAGATTTTAAATATAACTAAATATTAAAAAAGAAAGGAAAAAAGTATGAAAAAAATTGGAGTTCTTTTACTAAGTGGAATTCTCGGATTGAGCATGACAGGCTGTTCTTCCAGCGCTCTGAAGCAGCCGGAGACAACGGCCGCTGAGACAAAGGCGGAGGCGACGGAAGCCACGACGGCTGCCGGCGCGGAAACTTCCGCGGCTTCGGAAGCGGGCGGCGAATATGAGCAGGTTACCATTCGTCTGGCCCATACGTCTCAGGAGAGCGATACGGACCCTTACCACTATGCGGCACTTCAGATCAAGAGTATGTTGGAAGAGCGGACAGGCGGCGCGGTAACCGTAGAAATTTATCCGAACTCTCAGTACGGAAACGAGCGGGAAATGTTTGAAGGCGTGATGATGGGAACCGTGGATATGGCCATCATGACGGCTGCCAATATCTCGGAATTTGCACCGGCTTTCCGGGCGGTAGACCTGCCGTTTATCTTCCCCAGCTCGGAAGCTGCCTGGGCGGCTTTGGACGGACCTGCCGGAACTGCCATCGGGGACACTCTGAAGGATGTTGGTGTGAAAGGCCTGGCTTGGGGCGAAACTGGTTTCCGTCAGATGGTGACCAATGGCCATGGAATCAAAGCTACGGCAGATTTCAATGGAATGAAAGTTCGTTCGGTGGAAAATGAGATCTATGTGAAGGCTTATTCCGCTTGGGGCGCGAATCCGTCTCCCCTTTCCTGGTCTGAAACTTTAACTGCGTTCCAGCAGGGCGCCATCGATGGATTTGACGTTCCGATCAGTATCGTATATGGAAGCAGCATTTTTGATATGGCGGACTATTGTTCTCTGACCAACCAGTTCTACAATGGCCAGTATCACGTGGCAAATCTGGCGTGGTTTGAAGGCCTTAGCCCCGAACTGCAGGAGTTGATTCAGGAAGTCGTAAAGGAAGCGGCGGACAAGGAGCGTCAGTTCCTGAAAGAACAGGAAGCCAACTGGATTCAGGGCTGCGAGGAAAAAGGTATGAAGGTGGTTCGCACGGAAGAGATCGATCTTGCTTCTTTCCAGGATGCGATCAAAGATATGTACGACGAGTATGCCAAGTCCATCGGCGGCACCTATGTACAGGATCTGATGGCGGCGGCTTCGGCGGCAGCCCAGTAATAAGGAAAAGAGAGGGTGTGAAATGAAAAAATTGGCCGAAGGCTATGGAAAGGCCTGCAACTGTGTGAATCGGATCCTTGGCTTTTTGATTGTGCTTCTTTTTGCAGCCATGTTTGGTTCTTGTATCTTACAGGTCGTGACCCGTTATGTACTGAATAATTCCCTGGTATGGACCGATGAACTAGCCAGATACACCTTTATCTGGGGAAATATGCTGGGAGCGGCGTACTGCACCTGGACCTTCGGCCATGCTACGTTGACGGTCTGCCTGGACCGTTTCCCTGCGGGGGTTCGTAGAATCCTTCAGATTCTGACGTACCTGCTGGTAGCGGCGATTGGCTGTGTGCTGGTGGTGGCGGGGATTCGCCTCATGCCGGTAGTGGCGGTTCAGAAAAGCCCGGCGCTGCATCTGCCCATGCGGTATGTCTATTCCTCTGTTCTGGTGGGAGGCGTGCTTTTTGTCCTCTATTCCATCGGGCATATTTTGAATTTTCTCGGCGGAGAGCCGGCAGCAAAGGAGGAAGTATAATGGGCTTACTGCTTTTTGGAAGTTTACTATTGATGATGTTTTTGGGAGTCCCCATTGCCTTTGCGATTCTGGGCAGTGGAACATTGACGCTCCTTTGTACGCAGCTGCAGCCCTTGACGGTAGTTGCGCAAAAGCTGGTGAACGGGCTGGATTCTTTTCCGCTGATCGCGGTTCCTCTGTTTATTTTTGCAGGAAATCTGATGGATCGGGGAGGCATCTCCAAACGTCTGGTGGATTGGTGTGAGTCCCTGACCGGCGGTTTCACCGGAGGCCTCGGGGCTGCCGCAGTGGTTACCTGCGCGGTCTTTGCGGCTCTGACTGGTTCTGGCCCGGCTACAGTAGCGGCAGTCGGAAGTATCATGATTCCTTCTATGGTGGAAAAGGGATATGAAAAGCATCGGGCGACCGGATTGGTCACCAGCGCGGGAGCTCTGGGACCGATTATTCCCCCTTCCACACCGATGATCATCTATGGGTGCACTATGGGAGTTTCTATCCCGTATATGTTTATGGGAGGAGTCCTGCCGGGGGCTTTGATCGCTCTGGCGCTGATTGTGGTGAATTATGTGACGGCCAGAAAGAATCCGGCGCTGCGGAATGCGGCGAAAACGAAGTTCTCTTTCCGGAATTTTGGAAAAGCTACAGTTCGTTCTTTCCCTACGCTGTTGATGCCGCTGATTATTCTGGGAGGAATTTATGGAGGCGTCTTTACGCCAACAGAGGCTGCTGCGGTAGCCTGTGTGTATGGTTTGATTTTAAGCGTAGGCGTTTACCGGGAGATCCGTCCCAAAGAACTGCCGGAGATCGTGATTTCTTCGATGAAGATCTCCGCTATGGCTGTATTCATCTGCGGCTGTGCAAACTTACTTAGCTTTATTTTGACCAACTCCAAGATGGCAAATGCGATCACCAATGCGATTGTATCCAATGTATCTTCGCCCTATGGTTATCTGGCCATTTTGATCGTACTTTTGCTGATCGTGGGCTGTTTCCTGGACGTGTTGGCGGCCATTTTGATTCTGGCTCCCATGCTGATTCCGGCGGGCGTGGCCCTCGGATGGGATCCGTTGTTCTTAGGCTGTCTGTTCTGTATTGTGTTGGTAATCGGATTGATTACGCCTCCTTTTGGCGTAAATCTGTTTACGGCGACGGCCATTGCCGATTTGAAATTTGAACAGGTAGTAAAGGGCGTGATGCCGTTTTTGATTGTAGAGGTCATTGCCATTGTGATCATTGCGTTGAACCCTTGGCTGATTATGTGGCTTCCTTCACTGATGAGTTAGGGCGGAAAGGAAATCGGATGGAACAGGAGACAAGAAAAGCGGCGGCAAGGGAGTTGCTGCGCGGCGCTTACGATATCCATATTCACAGCAACCCTTCTCTGGGACCAGATGGGGAGGGGTTTGGAATCAGCGACGAAGAGGTGGCGGAGGAAGCGTTTCAGGCCGGGCTTTCTGGAATATGCCTGAAAAATACGGAGAGCGCGACGATTTTTCGGGGCTGGACGCTGAATCGCCAAGAACGATTCTCCTCTGCGGGGTTCCACTGTTATTCTTCTTTGACGTTAAATCTTCCGGTAGGGGGAATCAATCCCTATGCGGTGGACTATGCGATCTGTCAGGGAGCGGCTTGTATCTGGTTTCCCACCTATAGTGCGGAAAATATGAGAAGCGCGCTTGAAGCAGCGGAAAAAGGGGGCGTGGAGATCTCGCCCTGGAATCCGGCCCGGCGTCTTCTCCCTCCGCCTGGAGGGAAAGGGATCTGCGTTCTGGATGAAAGAGGGCAGGTGCTGCCGGAGGTGCGGGACGTGATTGCCATGACCAAGGAGGCGGGCGTCTGCCTTGCCACCGGACATCTAAGCCCCAAGGAAAGCTATGCGGTTTGCCGGGAAGGCGTGCGGATGGGTCATAGAAAGATGATTTTCACCCATCCGGACAATCGCTATACGAGAGCGCCCTATGATATGCTGGAGGATTTGGCCGGCCGTGGAGTTTATTTGGAGAAGACCTATTTCTCCCATGTGCGGGATTACCAGGAAGAGCGGGCCTATGATTACGTGCGGCGAATCGGAGCGGAACATTTCTTCCTGACTTCCGATACGGGACAGCGGGAAATGCTTCGTCCCGCAAAAGCCATGGAAGCTTACGTGGAGGCTTACCTGGAGCATGGCTTTTCCGTGGAAGAAATTGGCCGGATGGTTCGGGAAAATCCGGGATTTTTGATCAAAGGATGAAAAAGAAGAAGGCTTGAAACTGCTAAAATTGCAGCTTCAAGCCTTTTTCTTGTAGGTAAAACCGATATCTTTGCATCAATATCCCGTATTAGACAGGAAGCGTATGCTTTGTTATCCTATGGTCAGAGCGGTAAAGCTTCTCTTTCCCCCTCCTTTTCCTGGATCAGCTTCCAGAAGTCCTCCATATAGTTCGGCATATCCTCCCCGGCTCGGCGAATGCAGGCAAGGGGTAGTGTGATATCCGGTTCGGCGATGGGAAAAGAAAGGAGGCCCATCTGTTTCAATTCTTCGGCAGGGATTTCCGTGATAACAAAGCCCAAACGATGACAACACATTTGGATGCGTCGATCCGGATTGCTGTGTTCCGCAGCCAAATGAAAATGAAATTGATGGAGGGCGGCATATTCCTCGATGGAGTGGCGCAGATGGCCGCTGGGCGAAGAAATGTAAGGAAGTTTGGTTACTTCCCGCAGGATGACTCCCTGTTCCCAGTGAGCGATGACAGCGGTTACCTCATCCCCGTAATATTGCTTCAAGAGTTCCGGGCTGACAGCTAAACGATAAGGATAGATCTGCAGGAGAAAATATTCTCTTGCTTTCGAGAGTCCGCTGGCATTGCCGATGTAGAAATCCAGATGATATTCGGTCAATTCCTGATCCAAAACGGTGGAATTATCTTCTATAATTTTTATTTCTACATCCGGATGGTTTTTTTGATAGGAAGAGATATGAAAATATCCCATAACATCCGGAAGCTTTGCCCGGCAGCAGCCTAAAGTGACTTGCTTTTTTTCCTCGGTAAATGGTTTTAATTTCTGATCTAATTGGCAATAAACTTGCTGAATTTGCAGCGCGGACTGAAGCAATACTTCTCCAGCCGGCGTCAAACGAAGATTTGGCCGGCGGGAAAAGAGCTGTACATGGTAATAGTCTTCCAGTTTTTTTAGATAGATACTGAGATTTTGCTGGGATACATGTACTTCCTTAGCTGCTTTCGTGAGATTTAAATGTTTCGCAATAATTAAAAAATAATCCAAAGATGGGTGATAGGTATCCATATTTTACTCCTGAATGCCGTCGGAAAAACCTCGACGGAGACTTTTCATAAAGATAAGATAAAACGTTCATAGAGCATTCACTTTTACGAAATAATAGTACCATCGATTAACAAAAACATAGGAAAGTAAATATGCTTAGTTAAAAATTAACATACAAAAGAAAAAAAGTCAAGGTATAATCACAAGCTGGGACTTGTATTGAAACAAAAACCATGTGTTTGATAAATGAAAATTGGGATGTTAAACTGTTAATACAGTTCATAAAATTAGTAATACAAAAGAAGAATATCAAAACTGGACTGGTTTAACCTGACAAGAGGCGACGGATCCCACCTTTTGTTTTGGAAAAAAATGTGGAAAATCATGAACGATTTTGGAGGATTAAATCATGGGAGAAGAAAAGAAGGAAAAACGTTTGGTGGAATATTATCAGGAAGGTGCGATCGGTATCATCCATTTAAATGATCCGCCTTTAAATATCTCCACAAAGGAAAACCGGAAGCAGTATGGCGAGGCAGTCACCTGGGCAAAGAACAATCCAGAGCTGCGCGTCGTTATCTTCCGCAATACAGGAAAGTGCTTTGGCGCGGGCGCGGACGTAAAAGCGATGCCCAATATTGATATTAACTCTTATAATGTACCCCGTTATACCAATGTTTATGAGCGGGTAACGGATCTTCCGATGCCTACCATCGCAGCTTTGGATGGCGCTGCTTATGGCGGAGCTTTCGAGCGTGCGTTGGCTTGCGATATGCGAATTGCCAGACGGGATGCGATCCTTTGCATGAGCGAGGTGAACTTCGGCGCGATTCCTGGTTCCGGCGGAGTAGCAAAGCTGATCGAGCTGATGGGCAATGCGAAGGCCATGGAAGTAATGCTGATGCCGAGAAAAGATATGACGGCGGAAGAGTGGCTGCCGTATGGCGTTGTCAACGCAGTAGTAGACGACGAAGAGAAGACCGGCGATGCGGCGTTCCGCAAAGCAATGGAATGGGCAGAGATCATTGCCTCCAAACCATATTCTGGTCCGAGAGCGATCAAGGAAGCTTCTCTTTGCTGGAGAAAACCTCGTCTGGAGCCTTATTTCAAGGAGCAGCAGAGAATCAACACCCATCTGTGCGCTGCTGGAGATTTTAAGGCGGGAGCCAACGACTTCTTCAACAAAGACAACGCGTTTCATAAATAATTACGGATCTCGGAAAGGAAGTTCATTATGCGTATAGAAAAGAAAGGGAATAAAGTTCCGGTACTTACTGCCGAGGAAGCGGTTTCCATGATTCCTGACGGCGGCGTGGTTTACTTAGATGGAACCAGCACCGGAATTAGAGAGCCTGCCGCATTGTTTCAGGCTTTAGCAAAACGGTATCGTGAGACGGAAAGTCCGAAAGATTTAACGATTTTCTTCCCGAATGGAGTGGGAGATCGTCAGCCGGATTCTGACAGAGGCTTCTCTGTTTTAGCTATCCCTGGTTTGATCAAACGGGCCGTTGGCGGCCATATTGGCCAGTCTCCGAAGATTGCCCGTATGATTGATAACAATGAAATTGAAGGCTATAATTTGTCCATGGGCGTTATGAGCCAGATGATGCGGGCCGCTGCAGCGAAGACTCCGGGCGTTATTTCCCGGGTTGGCCTCCACACCTTCCAGGATCCTCGTCAAAAAGGATGCAAGCTGAATGAAAAGACCACCGAAGATATCGTAAAGGTCATGGAGATCGATGGAGAAGAGTTCCTTTTCTATAAGACCATTCAGCCGACGGTCGCTTTACTGCGGGGAACCACTGCGGATGAAGAAGGCTATGTAACCATGGAAGATGAAATCGGCGCTTCCTTCTTGGATGAAATGGCAGTTGCCCAGGCAGTACACAACAATGGCGGCGTGGTCATCGTTCAGGTACAGCGGATGACAAAGTCCGGCTGCCTGAATCCAAAGAGCGTAAAGATTCCTGGCATCTATGTGGATGCGATTGTGGTAGAGCCGAATCAGTGGCAGTCCTATAGCTTGGAAGGCGTGCCGACCGATCGTCATGCGTCCTGCGATTTCCCGACGATCCCGGCTGATATGCCCCCTCTGCCTTTGACGGAGCGGAAGGCGATCTGCCGCCGGAGCTTGTTGGAAATCCGTCCCGGTGTGGTTGGAAACGTTGGCGTCGGCGTTCAGACGGCTCTCAGCGCGGTGGCTCAGGAAGAAGGGATCAGCGATCAGTTTACGCTGACCACAGAGTGCGGTACAGTCGGAGGCGTAGCAGGGCCGCCGGAAGGAAGCAATTTTGGTATCTTCCGGAACATGCGCGCGGTTATTCCGATGCCGGATCAGTTTGCTTTCTATGATGGCGGCGGTCTGGATATGGCATTCCTTAGCTTTGCTCAGTTGGATGAGGAGGGAAATGTCAATGTTCACCGACTGGCTGGTAAGATCATGGGAACCGGCGGATTTGTGAATATTTCTGCCAACAGTAAGAAGATCGTCTTTGGAGGCACCATGACCTCCGGCGGATTGAAAGTAGAAATACGCGATGGAAAAGTCCATATTTTACAGGAAGGACGGTTCCGTAAGTTCGTGAAAAATGTAGATGAGATTACATTCAGCGGCAAAGTGGCAAAACGGCAGAATAAGCCGGTTCTCTACATCACCGAGCGCTGCGTCTTCCGTTTGACCCAGGATGGTGTCGAACTGATCGAAGTGGCTCCGGGCATCGATGTGGAGACACAGATTCTTCCGCTGATGGATTTCAAACCTTTAATCAGCAAGGATCTAAAAGAAATGGATCCTCGTATTTTCCAAGAACAGGTGATGGGAATCCGTAAGGATTTTGCATAAACCCACAACACAAAAAGGAGGAAGAAGTATGAAAGCGTACAAGAAAATTGTAGCCACGTTACTATCGGCTTGTATGCTGGTGTCCATGGCCGCTTGCGGAGGCGAAGAAAAGCCGACAGACACTCAGGCAGCAAACACTCAGGCGAGCGGAGAGACCGCTGCACAGCCTACTGCTGGCGAGCAGCCAGGCGGTTCGGACAGTCAGGCCAAAAAAGATAATTGGCTGACGGCTATTTCCACGAGAGATAATGGAAGCCTGGATATGTATACGGCGGCCATCAATCGTTGGGGCAAGGCTCAGGTGGGACCTTTCCTGCAGACCCTGTGGCAGTACGATGCCAATTTGAAACTGGAAGGCGTTTTAGCAGAGTCTTTTGAGTACGACGATGACCTGATGGGAATCACCGTACATTTAAGAGACGGCGTGACCTGGCACAATGGGGACAAATTCACCTCTGCCGACGTAGTATACACCATGAGCAAACTGGCTGCTGGTCCGGCTGGCCCCAACTACAACTACATTGATTATGAAAATGTAGAAGCTGTAGACGAACTGACCGTTCATTTTGGTCTGACCCGGAAGATGGGCGTTTTCGAGCACCGCAGCTCTGACCTGTTCATGTACTGCAAGAGCTTTGAAGAGGGAACCAACACCAAAGATGCAGATGGAAATGAATTGGTTGCCTGCGGTACCGGTCCTTTCATCGTAACCGAATATGAGAAGGATGACCATGTTTCCTATCGCCGCAACGACAATTACTGGGGTGAGAAAGCGAAACTGGACGGCATGACCATGCGTTTTATCGGCGAGGCTTCCACTGCTTTCATGGAAGTTCAGACAGGCAACGCTCAGATCAGCAACAATACCGCTGCTTCCGATCTGTCTGACGTGCAGGCTGGAAACTATGAGAACATCATCGCGTCTGACGATGCCAAGATGGCTCATAACGCCATTGGTATGAACCAGCACAATCCTTACTTTACGGACGTGCGTGTTCGCCAGGCTGTCAACTATGCGATCAACCGGAAAGAAATCTTTGACGTAGCTTATGAAGGCGTTGGTTCTCAGGCTTGGAGCTGCATCTCTGTCGATGTATTTGGTTTCAACGAGGAGTACCTGAACAATTATCCTTATGAGTACGATTTGGAGAAAGCAAAATCGCTGATGCAAGAGGCTGGCTATGCAGATGGCTTTACCTGCTCCTTTGCGATTGAGAACAATACGCTGCAGAAGACCACGGCGGAATTGGTGCAGGCTTATCTGGCGGAAATCGGCATTACGGTTACCATCGATATGTACGAGAGCGCTGCTCTGAACGAATTGATTCCGACAGAGAACTGGGGATTGGCTTTTGCTACGTATAACCAGAACGGAGATCCTTCCAGCGCTTTGACCTTTGGAACCAGCATCCGCAACGTAGGCGGCTCCAACAAGTATAACAATGACAAAGATCCGATCGCAGTTCAGTACACAGAGCTTCTGGAATCCTCTGAGTGCCTTGGCACTGAGGAAGAGCGTCTGGCGGTTTACAAGCAGATGCAGGAACTGTACTTCAGCACCATCTGGGAGGTTCCGATTGCTGACCAGTCCGTTTACATGGTACAGAGCACGGATATCGAAGGATATTGGGGCGCCGGCGTACAGCCTCACTTTGAGAATATTAGCTTTAAATAGTATTTACCAGTAAGAATTTACCACTAGATAAAACGTTCACGCAAGTCTAGCTTGCCATAGGCTTGCGTGGACGCGGAAAGCCTTTTGAGGCGAAGAGCGGCTGGACTGCCCGGAAACGTGTATTTCCAGGCAGTCCTTTTTGTTCGATAGGGACACATACTTTGTTTCCTTCTACGAAAGAAGTAAATCGTTTTTTATCTATGGAGATACCGTGTAAGCGGCGCATCTCCGTTACCCTCTGGAAAAGGAGAGAATCCGTATGGGAAAATATATTATCAAGCGCCTTTTTATGGCACTGGGCGTGCTGCTAGGCGTATCTCTTTTGATTTTTATTCTCCTGGATCTGGCTCCCGGTGATCCGGCTAGACAGATTTTAGGAGAGACAGCTACGGCGGAAGCGGTAGAGAATCTCAGAGAAGAAATGGGATTAAATCGGCCTCTGGTGGTTCGTTGGGGCGAATATTTAAGGGACATTGTGCTGCACGGTGATTTTGGAACCTCTTATAAGAGCAATGAACCGGTGGCAAAAGAAATTTTAACCCGTTTTGTGACCACGATCAATTTTGCCCTGGTAGTTTTTTGTCTGACCTTATTGGTTGGTATTCCTCTGGGTATCATTTCTGCTATTCGGCGAGGAACCTGGGCAGATACTGTTTTGACTTCGATTGCAATGATTTTTATGGCGGTTCCTGGCTTTTGGCTAGGGTTGATGCTGATTCTGGTCTTGGCCTGTAAACTGGCGATTCTGCCGGTATCTGGCTGGTATGGACCGGTATATTGGATTATGCCCTGCGTCACCCACGGCGCCTTCCAGATCGCCAGTCTTATGAAAACAACCCGTGCCAGTATGTTGGATGTGACAAGGCAGGATTACATATCGACAGCCCGAGCTAAGGGACTGCGGGAGAAGCGGGTAGTGTATCATCATATGCTGAAAAACGCTTTGATTCCTGTAATAACGAATTTGGGTACGATGCTGGGACACCTTCTGGGCGGAGCGATGGTTATTGAGCAGATCTTTGCCGTTCCAGGCTTAGGAAAGTTCCTGATCGAGTCTTTAGGAAACCGCGATTTCCCTGTCGTACAGGGCGGCGTTCTCCTTATCTCGGCCGTATATAGCGTGATGATCCTTTTGACCGATATCTTGTACACGGTTGTGGATCCTCGTCTGCGTTCCATGTATACCAGCAAGAAAAAATCCGTAAAGAAAGGAGCGTAGAGGCCATGTCTGAAAAAAATCAAACAGAAAAGCAAGTTTATAAGAAACAGAGCCGTGCGGGGATGATTTGGCGCCAGTATAAGAAGAATAAGTTATCTATGTTCAGCTTAGTATTGATTCTGCTGGTAGCGCTTGTTGCCATTTTGGCTCCCCTGATTGCCCCTTACGGCGCTACGGAACAGAAAGTAGCGGATCGTTTCCTGGGCCCCTGTGCAGCGCATCTTTTTGGCACCGATGGTTTAGGACGTGATATTTTCAGCCGTATTTTGTATGGCGCTCGGATCTCCATGACAGTAGGACTGATTTCTACGAGCGTATCTGCATTTTTTGGAATTATTCTTGGCGCAATCGCTGGTTTTTATGGCGGAAAAATTGACAATATTATCATGCGTATCTTGGACGTTTTCATGGCGATTCCGAATATGCTGATGGCTGTGGTACTTTCGGCTACTCTGGGAACCGGTATCTTTAACTGTATGTTGGCGGTAGGTATCACAGGTGTTCCCAATATGGCTCGTGTGGCCAGGGCGTCTGTTATGACCCAGAGAAACCAGGAATATATTGAATCGGCCCGCTCAAATAATGCGGGAAATGGGCGCATTATTTTCCGGTATGTATTGCCCAATGCGTTGTCTCCGATCTTTGTGGCTGTGGCCAGCGGAATCGCCAATGCGATTACGGTAGCCGCTTCCCTGAGTTTTATCGGCCTGGGTATTCAGCCTCCGAATCCGGAGTGGGGAGCCATGCTGGCGGCAGGCAGAGAGTATATCATGAAGTATCCCTGGTTGTGTATTTTCCCCGGAATTGCCATCCTGATCACCGTTTTCTGCCTGAATAACATTGGAGACGGACTGCGGGATGCTCTGGATCCGCGACTGAAGAATTAGGAGGAGAGTATGGGACAGGACAAATTACTAGAAATAGAGGATTTAGCGATTTACTATATTACCGATGACGTTGGCACCTGCAAAGCAGTCAACCATGTGGATTTGACTTTGGAGCGGGGAGAAACGTTAGGCTTGGTAGGAGAAACTGGAGCCGGAAAGACCACGATTGCCAGAGGCATTTTGCGCCTGGTTATGGAACCTCCGGGAAAATATATCAGTGGTTCGATCAAATTCCATGGGGAAGATCTTCTAAAGAAAAGCGTGAAGGAAATGCAGAAGATCCGTGGAGCAAAGATCTCCATGATTTTCCAGGACCCGATGACGGCTTTAAACCCCACGGACCCGGTGGGAGAACAGATTGCGGAAGTATTGTTTTATCAGAAGAATCTGACCAAGGCGGAATCGAAAAAACAGGCGGAGGCCATGATGGAGATGGTAGGAATCCCCAAAGAGCGTTATGGGGAGTACCCTCATCAGTTTTCCGGCGGAATGAAGCAGCGTATCGTTATTGCGATCGCTCTTGCCTGCAACCCGGAGCTTTTGATCGCCGACGAGCCGACTACGGCTCTTGATGTAACTATCCAGGCACAGGTTCTGGATATGATGCGGAAATTGAAAAAAGAGCTGGGGACGGCCATGCTGCTGATCACTCACGATTTGGGAGTAGTGGCGGAAATGTGTGAGAAGGTCGCGATCATCTATGCCGGAGAAGTGGTAGAGATGGGGCGGATTGAACATATTTACGATGAGACCATGCATCCTTACACCATCGGCCTGTTTGGCTCTTTGCCAAGCGTAGCGGGAACCGAGGACCGGTTAAAACCCATTGATGGCTTGATGCCGGATCCAGCGGATCTTCCGCCAGGATGTAAGTTTGCTCCACGCTGCCCGAACCGTTGTCCGGATTGTGAGACACAGCAAATCCCGCTTCGGGAAGTCGCTCCGGGACATTGGGTGCGGTGCATTCATCTAGGGGAGGTGTAAGGATATGTCCGTGTTAGTAGAAGCAAAAGAACTAAAGAAATATTTTGATACAAAATCCGGCCAGCTTCATGCGGTAGATGGGATCAATTTCCAGATTGAAGAGGGAAGGACCTTGGGAGTCGTTGGCGAAAGCGGCTGTGGAAAATCCACTTTAGGCCGCACGATCCTTCATCTGTTGGAGAGCACGGATGGCCAGTTGTTTTTTGAGGGTAAGGATGTAACAAAGCTGGATAAAGAAGGCTTAAAGGCGCTGCGCCGGCAGGCTCAGATGATTTTCCAGGATCCGTATTCCTCCTTGAATCCTCGTATGACGGTCAGCCAGTTGATCGCGGAACCACTGAAGATTGAGAAGCAGCTGTCAAAAGCGGATGTGGAAAAGAAGGTATTGGAACTGATGGATACCGTTGGCTTGGCGCGCCGTCTGTTTCATACCTATCCTCACGAGCTGGACGGCGGACGCCGTCAGAGAATCGGCGTGGCGAAAGCGTTGGCGGTAAATCCAAAGTTCATCGTCTGCGATGAGCCGGTATCGGCGTTGGACGTATCTATCCAGGCTCAGATTCTGAATCTTTTGAAGGATTTGCAGGAAGAGCGGGGACTTACTTATATGTTTATCACCCATGATTTGTCGGTGGTAAAATATATTTCCCATGATATTATGGTCATGTATCTGGGACAGATGGTGGAAAAAGGACCTGCCAAGGAGATCTTTGATACGACGATCCATCCTTACACCAAGGCATTGTTCTCCGCTCTGCCTCAGCCCAGCATTCATAACCGGCAGGAACGGATCCTCTTAAAAGGAGAACTGTCTTCTCCGATCAACCCGAAACCGGGATGCCGTTTTGCCAAACGGTGCATCTATGCGAAGGACATCTGCTTTGCGGAGTCGCCGGCCCTGGAAGAGTATGAGCCGAATCATATGGTGGCTTGCCACTTCGCTCATGAGATCAACAAATAGGGAAAGGGAACAGTATGGTACGGAAGGAATTTGAACGGGTATCCCCGGAGTCGGTGGGAATTTCCAGCGAGGATATTTTGGCATTATTGGATGAACTGGAAGATTTTCCCAATTGTGAACCCCATGGACTGATGATTTTGCGTCATGGTAAGGTCTGTGCGGAGGGATGGTGGGCTCCTTATGCGAAAAATATTCCCCAGGAATTGTTTTCCATGTCCAAAACCTACACGGCGACGGGAGTGGGGATTGCTTACACAGAAGGCTATTTCGACTTGGATGATCCATTAGTGAAATATTTCCCGGAATACGCCGATCTGTGCGACGACCCCCGTGGCCGGGAGATTACGGTGCGTCACGTATTGATGATGTCTTCCGGTAAGCTTTTGGAGCGGACGGATATTGCGGAATGGATTCCTCATTTCTTTGCCATGAAGATGGCCCATGATCCAGGAACTGTCTTTGAATACAGCGCCGAGGATACCCATATGGGAGTCGCTCTGGTGGAACGGGTGACCGGCCGCCGGTTTGAAGACTATCTGGGTGAGAAACTCTGTGACAAAATTGGAATTGATAAGTCCCATCTGCATTGGGGACACCTTTTAAACGGCAGCGTGGTCGGCTGCGGAGGCTTGAGCGCTACCGTGGAGGATAGTTTGCGTTTGATGAAGCTTTACCTGGACGGCGGCGTCTGGGAAGGAGAGCGACTTCTGAGCGAGGACTGGATTGCCCAGGCGACTTCCATTCAGATTGTTCCGGTCATACCGGAAAGTTCTGCACCTGGTTCTCCCAGCCAAAAGCCGGAGCCTTATGCGGAAGAAGGCGTCGAGAAGGGATATGGGTTCCAGACCTGGATCAACGGCGGCGGAATCGGCGGTGTTGTCGAGGCCAACGGAGGTCTGGGACAGTGTGCAACGGCCTATCTGGACTTGGATATGGTGGTTAGTTTCCAGGAATCGTCGGAACGAAATGGAATCGACGAAGGTCTGGGACGGGATTTTGTGGTGGCCCGCGTCAAGAAGATGGCGAAAGATCAGCCCCTGCCGGAAAATCCGGAAGCATATGCGCGATTGCAGCGGCGTTTGGCGCGTTTGATCCTGGAAAAACCGGAATCGCAGCCCCACAGTCCCACGGCGGAGCTGGTATCGGGGAGACGATATGTGGTTCAGGGAAACAGCAGTTTGACGTTCCGGAAACCTTTGTGGAAACACATGGTTCTCTGCGATCCCATCGTATATATGGATGGAATGAAGTGGTTTGCCTTTGATTTCTCCGCTGCGGCCACCTGCCGTCTTACCTTCTTTGAGATGGATCAGATCCGGGAATTGACGATCGGTATCGATGGTATGAGCCGCTTAAACAGCTATGGAAATGACCGGATACCGGGGATTGATCAGGTGCTGATGGACGGTTACTGGGTGAAGCCGGATACGTTCCGGGTGAAAGCCCGCTGGATTCAGACCTGCTATGCCATCAGCCTGGACTTCTGTTTCCAGGAGAAAGAGGTTTTGGTCACAGCGGCAAAAGTCAGCGGCGACCTATCGGAGCACCCGATGAGAGTAACGGATTACCGGGCCGTTTGCCGGTAATTGTGATATGCGCTTGCCAAGGGAGTAGGAGGAATACGGGATGAAAACGAGAGTGACGGAATTATTGGGAATTCAATATCCGATCTTACAGGGCGCTATGGCCTGGATTTCCCGGCCGGAACTGGTAGCCGCTGTGTCCAACGGCGGCGGAGCCGGAATTTTGACGACCAACTGGGGGCCGGAGCAGTTGCTGCGGGATATCCGGAGGATTCGAGAATTGACGGATAAGCCTTTTGGCGTCAATACCAATCATGGTCTGCGAAATGTGGAAGACCGGGAGGAAATCTTTCGGATTATTATAGAAGAAAAGGTTCCCTTTGTGACCATGGGCGCTGGAGACCAGCGGCCTTATATCCCGGTATTCCGGGCAGGCGGTGTAAAAACCATCTGTATTGTGCCGAAGACCCGTTTGGCGAAGCGGATCGAAGCAGCAGGCGCGGACGCGTTGATCATAGAGGGAACGGAAGCCGGAGGCCGGATTGGGACTCTGACTACCATGGCGTTGATGTCCAATGTGATTCCTGAAGTGACGATTCCGGTCATTGCCGCCGGAGGGATTGTGGATGGAAGAGGAATGGCGGCCGCCATGGTGATGGGAGCAGACGGGATACAGATGGGCTCTCGTTTCCTGCTTGCGGAAGAGTGCCATGCGTTTCATCCGGATAATGTAAAGCGGCTTTTAGAAGCAACGGACGACGACAGTACGGAAGTTGGGCTATCTCGTGGGAAAGGGATGCGGGGACTCCGCAGTCCTTTTTCCGAGCGGTATCACGAGATGGAGATTGCCGGGGTTCCGGTAGAAGAATTGAATGCGTTGGCGGCTGAGATGAGCCGGAAAGTAGCGGAAGAAGGCATTGGAGCAGATGGAATGAACGGCATTGTCCAATGCGGGCAAAGCGTAGGACCGCTAAAGAAGGTGCAGCCGGCGGCTGAGATTTTGAGAACGGTAACGGAAGAAGCTGCGGAGATTCTAAAAAAAGCGCCTGGACTATTGGGATAAATGTCCAGGCGGAGGGGAAGCGGTTTTAGTTGGTTTTCTTTGCCGTGCAGGATGCGGGCGGCAGCAGTTTTAGAATTTCGTTGTCCTCATAGGCTTTTACCGTCTCAATGAAATGTTCCATATCTGGGGATAGGTATTTGTACTTGTGACGGACGAGGCTGAAATTTCGGTTCCAGACACCGTCTTTTACGGGTACCACGCGGATCTCTCCGGTGCGGACCTCTTCTTCCACCAGACGGATGGAGATAACGGATAGTCCTTGATTATCCATCACAGCATGTTTGATGGTGCCGGCGTTGGTACATTCCCAGCGAACATCCAGCGGATAGCCGCGTTCGGCCATGAAGGTTTCAAATAAAGAACGGGTACCGCTGCCTTGCTCTCGAAGAATAAAGGGCTCGGCAGCGATTTCTTTGAGGGAAACCTGGGGACGCTGAAAAAATGGATGAGCCTTGCCGCATACCAGTACCAGGAAATCCCGAATGACCGGTTCTGAAATCAGATCGGGACTCTGGACTTCTCCTTCGACCAGCGCAATGTCCAGTTCTGCGTTTAACAGTTTTTCTTCGATGGCATGGGTATTATTGACATAAATTCTTGGATCTGCGTCGGGATAGATTTTTCGGAACTGGCGAAGGATTCGATGAATCAGACAGTCTCCGACCGTGACGGTAGCTCCGATGTGGACGGGGAGCGTTTGCAGGGCGGAAAGCATCGTCTCATTTAATTTCTGATAGGAAGCGAGGACATCTTTGGCATTTTGCAGCAATAGTTTTCCTGCTTCGGTTAGATAAAGGCCCCTGGGGTAGCGTTCAAACAGTTTGGTTTGATAATGTTTTTCCAGTTCGGCGATGGATTGGCTGACCGTTGGCTGGGAAATAAAAAGGTGGGAGGCTGCCAGGCTCATCTTTCCGCAGGCAGCGACCTCCACAAAAATTTGCAGATGGCGTAATGTCATATTGTCTCCTTGAATCCATAGAATGAAATGTATTGGTGTTTACTTATGGATACGATTTGATAATACTATTTTACGGAGAAAAAAGCAAGTATTATAATTATAAAGAAAGAAAAGAACGAAAGAGCTTTTCGCTATGGGGAGTAGAAGAGAGAAAAGTTCCAAAAGAAATAAGGAGGCGTAACATGAAAGTATTGATTATCGGCGGAGTTGCTGCTGGAACCAAGACCGCGGCAAAACTGAAGCGCGAACATCGAGATTACGAAGTGACGATCCTGACCAAGGGGGAGGATATTTCCTATGCAGGCTGTGGTCTGCCGTATTACGTAGGAGATGTCATCCATGATCGGGCGGAGCTGATTGTAAATACCCCCGAATCTTTTTCCAATTTGACTGGCGTGGTGGTGAAAAACCGCACGGAAGTTACGGCCCTTGACCGGGAGAAAAAGACGGTTTTGGCAAAAGATTTGGCTACCGGTGAGGAAACAGAGTACGCTTACGACAAATTGGTCATTGCCGTTGGCGCGGACCCTGTGAAGCCGCCCCTGCCGGGCTTAGACCTGGAGGGTGTGTACTTTATGCGTACCCCTGCGGACGCCATTACTCTGAGAGACGCGGTTGAGGCTGGAAAAGTAAAACGCGTGGTTATTGTCGGCGGTGGATTTATCGGTCTTGAGTTGGCGGAAAACCTGCAGGCTCAAGGCGCAAAGGTATCCATCATCGATATGGCGCCTCAGGTGCTGCCGGGCTTTGATCCGGAACTGGCGGAGTATGTGGAGAACCATCTGGCTGACCGCGGAATCATGGCTTTTACCGGCACGAAACTGGCTGGTGTGGAAGGCGAAAACGGTCATGTCACCAAGGTGCTGACGGAGAAGCGTGGAATGAAAGCAGATACGGTGATTCTTTCCATGGGAATTCGCCCGAATACGGCATTTTTGGCTGACAGCGGCCTGGAAATGTTCAAGGGAACGATTTGTGTTGACGAGCATCTGCAGACCAACGATCCGGATATCTATGCGGTAGGCGACTGCGCCTTTACCAGAAATCGTCAGACGGGAAATAAGGCTTGGTCTCCGCTGGGATCTTCCGCGAACATGGAGGGCCGTGTGGCGGCTCGTGTGATCGCCGGAGAGGATGTTACTTACACGGGTGTGTTTGGCACCAGTATCGCGCAGCTGCCGGGATTGAACGTTGGACGTACCGGCCTGACGGAAACTGCGGCGAAAGATATGGGAATTGACGCGGAGAGCGTCGTTTTGATTACCGACGATAAGGCCCACTATTATCCGGGAGCTTCCACCTTTATTATCAAGCTCATTGCGGAAAAAGGCACCAAGAAGCTGTTGGGTGTGCAGGTACTGGGTGCAGGCGCGGTAGATAAGGTAGTGGACATCTGTGTGATGGCGATCGCGATGAACGCGACTCTGAATGATATGGAGAGCTTGGACTTTGCCTATGCGCCGCCGTTCTCCACCGCGATTCATCCGCTGGTAAATGCGGTAAACGTACTGCTGAACAAGATGGATGGCCGTCTGGCTTCCATCACTCCGGCAGAGTACAAGGCAGGCGCTGCGGAAGGCTACAAAGTAATGGATGTTTCCTTGAGTCCTTCGATTGACGGCGCGCCGTATATTGACCTGACGAAGATCAATGGCGAAGTACCGGGCTTTGGCAAGGATGAGAAGATCCTGGTAGTATGCAACAAAGGAAAACGGGCCTATCTGACGCAGAATCGTTTGAAATATTATGGCTATACCAACACGGTTGTGCTGGAAGGCGGAAATATTTTTACTGACGTAAAGGCATAAGAAGAACAAAATATTTTGTAAAGCGAGATTTTAACCTAAAATTAGGAACCGGGGAATGCCACGTGGCGGCATTTCCCGGAATCTATGGCTCATGTTTCTATGGGTGTTTTGCGGCTACAATAGTCAAGAATTTAACAAAATTTACCATTTTGGTGGATGAAAGAAAAAAAACATAAAAGAAAAGGAAGGTAACAGACATGGCGGTAAGTGCAGAGGATATCAAGAGAGTAAAAGGAATGGGTTTTCTGAATAATAAGGGAACCGACAATTTCTCCGCGCGTATTATTACGATCAACGGAAAAATTACGGCGGATCAAAATCAGTGCATCGCGGAAGCAGCGAAAAAGTACGGAAATGGCACGGTAACATTGACCAGCCGTTTGACGATTGAGGTTCCGGGCGTTCCCTATGAGAAGATCGAGGAATTCCAGGAGTACATAGGAAAAGCTGGTCTGGTAACCGGCGGAACCGGTTCCAAAGTTCGTCCGGTCGTTTCCTGTAAAGGAACCACCTGCCAGTATGGCCTTTTGGACAGCTTTGCTCTGTCGGAGGAAATTCATCATCGTTTCTATGAGGGATACCGCGGCGTGCTGCTTCCTCATAAATTTAAAATTGCGGTTGGCGGATGTCCCAATAACTGCGTGAAACCGGATCTGAACGACCTGGGCGTGATCGGCCAGCTGATCCCGAATTTTGACGAGGATTCCTGCAATGGCTGTAAGAAATGTTCCGTAGAAGAAGCCTGCCCGATCGGAGTGGCAAAGATGGTAGATGGCATTTTGGAGATCGATCGGGATGCCTGCAATAACTGCGGACGCTGCGTTGGAAAATGTAACTTTGACGCGATCGAGGACGGCGTACATGGCTTCAAGATCTATCTGGGAGGCCGCTGGGGCAAGAGAGTAACCCACGGCCATGCCATGAGCAAAGTGTTCACGGATAAGGAAGAAGTGATGAGCGTTATCGAAAAGGCTCTTCTGCTGTTCCGTGAGCAGGGAAAGACCGGAGAGCGTTTTGCCGATACGATTGCCCGTCTTGGCTTTGAGAACGTGGAAGCTCAGCTGATGAGCGATGAGATTCTGGGAAGAAAGCAGGAAATCCTGGATGCACAGCTGCATCTGGTAGGAGGAGCTACCTGCTAATTACAGGATGTTGGAAATGGGCTGCCGCCTTGCTAAAATTTTTAGCAGGGCGGTTTTCTTTATTCTATCGAATTCAGGTGTCCAAAGATTTCTGTGGGAGAGGCTTTTAAATACCTGAACCCCAGGAGGTTGGTTGCTTCCTTCTTGGACTTTCATAATTGCCGCTGGCTTTCGTAAGGAATTTTTCAGATTTCCTCCCTTGATTCTATCACTCCACAATGATAGAATGGTACTGTATTTTATTTTAGCGATGATTCCTTTTATCGATAAGAGGGGGTATGCTCTTGTCAATGGAAGGTACCTTCAGTTGATAAGGGCACACACGGTCAGGACAGAGTAAATTTTGCTTCCTGCATCGTTAGTTTCACTCAGCGTACCTCCTGTACGCATCGTTCAACTGCCTTGCAGGGAGCAAAATTTATTTCTGCCTGACTCTACGACCTCAAGCGGAGAAAATTTGGGCATCGTCAAGGCATCTGACAGAGGCGTACTGGACGTACGCCGATGGAAGATAACGCAGAAGATGCCCAAATTATCCCGCTATGAGGCGTGTATGCTCTTGTCAACTGAAGGTAAAACTGAAGAATGAAATTGAGAAATATAAGGGGGATTCTTTATGGAAGATTATCGGGGGCGAATGCGAGATACGAGACGCCGGGCCAGACGTCGCCGTGCGATCCGGAACCGGATCATTCTGACGGTGCTGCTGTTGATTCTTGTTGTGGCAGCGGTGATTCTCGGAAAGAAGTTTTTGGACGGTGATTTTAAAAAGAAGGAAAATACAACCTTTCCTGCCGGCACGACAAACCAGACGGAAACGGCCGGTGAACCTGGTGAGAGTACTCCGGCGGAAAGCGGAGGCGCTCCGGCTGCGGATGCGGACAGTGCTTTGTCTCAGGCGGCTGCTTTGGCGGCGTCCTACGATTATGACGGAGCCATTGCGCTTTTGAAATCCGTATCCGGTTATGAGTCTGATTCAAGAATTACCGAAGTAATCACTGGCTATGAGGAGACGAAAAAGTCTCTGGTGGCCGCGGATATTACACAAATTCCCCATGTCTTTTTCCACTCTTTGATCGTGGATACGGCCAAAGCCTTTGGTTCGGAAAAGTCGGCGGCTTATAATCAGGTTATGACGACGGTGGACGAGTTTGACGCGATTATGCAGCAGATGTATGAGAAAGGTTACGTGCTGGTAAAGATTCATGATATGGCCTCCAAACAGGATGGGGAGATGAAAAAGGGGACGATCCTTCTCCCGCCTGGAAAGAAACCATTTGTGCTCTCTGTCGACGATGTATCTTATTATGAATATATGCAGGGCCATGGCTTTGCCAATCGAATTGTGATTGGAGAGGACGGCTATCCAACCTGTGAGATGGATATGGCGAATGGAACGGTTCAGACCGGCGCTTTTGATGTGGTTCCACGTTTGGAGGAATTTATCAAGGCCCATCCGGATTTCTCCTATAAGGGAGCCCGTGGAATTATCGCATTGACCGGTTACGATGGAATCCTTGGCTACCGGACGGCTCCGAAGTACGGAGACCCCAGCGATGATAGCTATAAGGCAGAATATGCCAGCATCAACGTGGAATCGGAGCGGGAAAAGGCGAAAAGCGTAGCCGCCCGGATGGAAGAACTGGGCTGGGAGTTCGCTTCCCACAGCTGGGGCCATAAAGATATGGGCCAGGCAAAGATCGAGAACATGAAGACCGATATGCAAAAATGGCTGGATCAGGTAAATCCGCTGCTTGGCGGGGATACGGATATCCTGATTTTCCCGAAGGGAACTGATATCGGCAGCTGGCGCGGCTATGACAATAATGAAAAGTATGATTATCTCAGCAGCGTTGGCTTTGACTATTACTGCAATGTAGACGGAAACCAGCCGTGGGTGCAGTGTACGTCCAAATATCTCCGCCAGGGACGGATCAATGCGGACGGCTTCGAGATGTACTATCATGCGGATAAGCTGAGTCCGTTCTTTGACGCGGCGTCCGTGTTTGACAAAGCGCGTCCAACGCCGGTAAAACCGATGGGCTGATTGAAGGATTTCTTTCTTTATAGACAATGAATTTTGTGGAGCGTTTGTTATTTCATAGGAAGTTCCAAGGGAATTTTCTATAGAATGAAAAGAGGCGCATCCCTCACTTGGAATATCCTGAGTGAAGGATGCGCCTCTTTCCTTCAATATTATTGTTAGAAGGGCGTCTTATCATAAGAGTTGGGAAAGAATTGACCTGATTTTAGAATTATGATATTCTTAATGAAACATCTCAGGTTTTGTTTTATGATACCTTCCATGGACAAGAACATGTATTCTTGTTAGAATCAAGGAGGCACAAGATGGATATTTTGACGAAGCTTCTTTCCTTGCTGGCGCCTTTGGCTCTCGGCTATCTTTTGAAAAAGGTTCATTTTTTAGGCGCGATGGATTATCGGGTTTTGGCGAAGCTCGCTTTAAATATTACCTTGCCAGCGGCTGTGATCAGCTCCTTTGCCAATTTTACAATGGACTACTCCTTGCTCAGTATCATTGTTCTTGCCTTTTTTTCCAACTGGGTGGCGCTGCTGTTTACCTATGCGACGACCAGGCGAGACTGGCAGGATCGGAAGCTGCGCTCTTTAAAAATGATTTGTGCTTCCAGCTTTAATATGGGGAATTTTCTGATTCCTTTTGTTCAGCAGTTTTTAGGTGGGAGCGGTGTCGCTTTGACTGCTTTGTTTGATTCTGGAAATTCTTTTATGGCAACTGGCGGCGTGTATATTTTTACGACCAGCGTGATTAAAGCGGACGGGGAAAAAGTTACGCTCCGCGATATTTTTCGGAAATTGTTTCATTCTGTACCGATTTTGACGTATATCACTTTGATTGTCTTGGCATTGCTGGGCACCCGTCCGCCGGCAGCATTGGTAACAATTGTTCAACCTACGGGAAATGCCAACGCTTTTGTATCGATGTTTATGATTGGGTTAATGTTTGAAATTCGCTTTGACAAAGCATATCTGAAAACTGCTTTTGGGATTTTGGGGAGAAAATATTTTTGCGCGCTGCTTCTAGCGCTGGCCTTTTATTTCCTATTGCCCTTTGACCTCATGACCAGGCAGGTATTGGTGATGTGTGCGTTTGCTCCGATTCCAAGCATTGCAAGCATTTATACAGAACAGATTCAAGGCGATGTAGAATTGGCCAGTTTTACCACGTCCGCATCTTTTTTAATCAGCTGCGGGATTATGATTGTGCTGATGACGACGCTGTAGAGCGGACAAATGCTACACAGTGGAATTTTTTTAAAAGAAAAACGGCGATGTTCGATTAAAAAAATAAAGTCAGGTCGTTTTTTCGAGAGGAATAAAAAATATACATATATAAGAAATGAATTAAAACATATATAAATATTTGGAAAAACTTTGCCCTTAAAAAGCAAAAACTTGTTAAATCTGTAACAGAAAAGGACGTTGATTCTAAAAAAGCATGGGAAAGTCAGGAATTTTAGTGGGACAATATATACCTTTGACAAATAAAGGATTTCCAGGCAAGTTTTATTTTACAAATATCAGCAACTTTGCTATAATACAGAAAACAGCGTTGCTGAGAGCTGTGTAAACTCAGAGAAAGGTATGGTGGATATGTACAAGATTTTACGAAAAGCTGAGCTGAATCCTACAGTAACCCTGATGGATATCGAGGCTCCCTATGTGGCCCGGAAGGCAGAACCTGGTCAGTTTATCATCTTGCGCGTGGATGAGGACGGCGAGAGAATCCCGCTGACCATTGCGGACTATGATAGGGAGACTGGAAGCGTTACGATTATTTTCCAGATCGTTGGCGCTACGACGGAAAAGCTGAACCATAAAGAGGTCGGCGAGTACCTTCAGGACTTTGTAGGACCCCTTGGCACTCCGTCTCATTTGGAGGGATTGAAGAAAGTCGCGGTAGTTGGCGGCGGCGTGGGATGTGCTATCGCGTATCCTGTGGCAAAGAAGCTTCACAATATGGGTTGTGAAGTACATACGATCGTTGGCTTCCGCAGCAAGGATATTGTTATTTTGGAAGATGAGTTCAAAGCTGTCAGCGATAAGATGGTTATGATGACCGACGACGGAACTTATGGTACCAAGGGATTGGTTACCCAGGGACTGGAAGAGCTGATTTTGGCAGGCGAAAAGTATGATGAAGTCATCGCGATTGGGCCGGTGATTATGATGAAGTTCGTTTGCGGCGTTACGAAAAAATATGACATTAAGACCGTGATTTCGATGAATCCGATTATGATTGATGGAACCGGAATGTGCGGCGGCTGCCGTCTGACCGTGGGTGGAGAGACGAAATTTGCCTGTGTAGACGGACCGGAATTCGACGGCCATCAGGTAGACTTTGCGGAGGCGATGTCCCGTGGAGCGATGTATAAGCCGTTTGAGAGGGCAAAGCACGAAGAAACCTGCAATCTGTTTAAGAAGGAGGTTCAGTAATCATGGCAAATATGTCTTTGGTTAAAAATAAAATGCCGGAGCAGGATCCGAACGTTAGAAATAAAAATTTTAACGAGGTAGCTCTTGGATATACGGAGGAGCAGGCAGTAGACGAAGCGCAGCGCTGCCTGAATTGTAAGAAAATGCCCTGCGTACAGGGATGTCCGGTTAATATCAAAATTCCGGAGTTCATCGCGAAAGTGGCGGAGAAAGATTTTGAGGGAGCTTATCAGATCATCAACCAGGATAGTTCTTTGCCGGCAGTCTGCGGCCGTGTTTGCCCGCAGGAGAGCCAGTGTGAGAAATACTGTGTTCGCGGCGTAAAGGGCGAGCCGGTTGGCATTGGCCGTTTGGAGCGCTTTGTTGCGGATTACCACAATGCAAATTGTACCGAAGCTCCGAAAAAGCCGGAGTCCAATGGACACAAAGTTGCCATCGTAGGCGCCGGCCCGGCAGGCCTTACCTGCGCCGGTGATTTGGCGAAGATGGGATATGCTGTTACGATCTATGAAGCGCTGCACCTGGCTGGCGGCGTATTGGTATATGGTATTCCGGAGTTCCGTCTTCCGAAGTCCATTGTACAGAAGGAAGTAGATACGCTGAAAGCTCTCGGCGTAAAGGTGGAGACCAACATGGTGGTTGGCCGTTCCATTTCAGTGGACGAGTTGATGGAGCAAGAGGGATTTGAAGCGATCTTTATCGGATCCGGCGCTGGACTTCCGAGCTTTATGAAGATTCCGGGTGAGAACTTGAAGGCTGTTTATTCTGCCAATGAGTTCCTGACCCGTGTGAATTTGATGAAAGCATACAAAGATAGCAGCGATACGCCGATTATGCACGCGAAGAAAGTGGCGGTAGTTGGCGGCGGAAACGTGGCGATGGATGCGGCCCGTTCTGCAAAGCGTTTGGGTGCGGATGAGGTTTACATTGTATACCGTCGTTCCGAAGCAGAGCTTCCGGCTCGTGCGGAGGAAGTAGAGCACGCAAAGGAAGAGGGCATTATCTTCAAGCTTCTGACTGCTCCCACAGAGATTTTGGGCAATGAAGAGGGCTTTGTAGCCGGCATGAACTGCGTTCAGATGGAATTGGGCGAGCCCGATGCTTCCGGTAGACGCCGTCCGGTTAAGGTGGAAGGCTCTGACTTTACTTTGGATGTGGATTGTGTGATTATGGCCATTGGAACCTCTCCGAATCCGTTGATCCGCAATACCACAAAGGGTCTGGAAACCAATCGTCATGGCTGTATCGTAACCAATGGGGACGACGGTCTGACCAGCCGTGAAGGCGTGTACGCCGGCGGAGACGCTGTGACTGGCGCGGCGACGGTTATTTTGGCTATGGGAGCTGGAAAGTCGGCTGCCGCAGCGATTGACAAATATATTAAGGAAAAGAAATAAGAAGCTGCCTGCTTTAGAAAGCATTGGCAATAGTAGTCAGATGTTAGAGGGAGAGCCCGAAGGACTCTCCCTTTTTACAATGAAAGCTCCGGACGGCGCGCAAGGCGCGGAGCAATCGGCTTTCATAGTCAGTAGGGCAGCGCTGAAAACCTCTGAAAGGAGATCTAGATGGACGATGAACAAGTCTTAAGAAAACGTTTTTTGGATTTAGCGGGAAAAGCATATCGGCAAAATAATTATTGCTATACCGGCTTTTTATCTTTGGCGGAACAAAGCGTTTTGCGGGGAATGAATCGAGAGCTGCCTTCTTCTGGCTGGCGGTTATTTGGCGGACGGGAAGGGTGCGACAGACAAATGGCGGAATTCGGGGCGGAGGAAGCATTTGGTTATTCCGGAGAATTTCCGATTGCCCTGCTGCGAGTTTTTCCGAGACAGGAAAAGTTTGCGGATACATTGACACATCGAGATTTTTTAGGCGCTATTTTAAACCTGGGATTAGAGCGGGATGTAATAGGCGATATTATTATTAAGGAAAAGACCGCTTATATTTTTTGCACGGAGTCGATGGCATCCTTTTTGTGCGAGAATTTGGAGCGTGTGAAGCATACGGCGGTGATCTGTGAGCGGACGGAAGAAATGCCGAAGGAAGCGGCTGTGAAAAAAGAAGAGCGATTTTTGTTGGCTGCTTCCGAACGAGCAGACGTAGTAATTGCCGCGTTATATGGAAAGTCACGGAGCCAGGTGCTGGAATTGTTTCGCAGGAAACAGGTGTATATAAACGGAAGGGAGATGGAAAATCCCAGTTATGTGTTGAAAATAGGCGATGAAGTTACCGTGAGAGGGTTTGGAAAAGCAATCTATCAAGGTGTGGAGGGAGAAACCAGAAAAGGGCGCAGCCGTATCCGAATGGAGGTTTATATTTAGCGCATTTTTGCTTCCTTGAATTAGGGCGTCAAAAGGTCTCTCTAATCTTCCTTGTTCATGAAGGTTACCATAATCTTAAGAAAGTTGTAGGATTTTGTCCCAGGGTCTGTTACAATTCAGTTACAAATTTTCTCTATACTGATATTCAGAAGATAAGAAACAGTTCATACGGGGAGATATCAGAAACAGGATGAACAGAAAAGTATGGAGAAACGAGAGCGCGAAAGGCACAGGAGCTTCTTATGAGAAGCACTGGGAACGGCGGCTGGCGGGAAGAAGGAAGAGGAAAAAGCAGGCAAAACAGATCCAAATAATCGGTTGTGCCGGTATCCTTAGCTTTTTCTTTTTCCTCGGCTTTGTGACTGGAAAAGGATGCAGCGGCGCTGCGGCCAGGGTACAGGCGGCGGAAGCGACTGAGAGGAAAGAAGAGCATATCAAAGAAAATGAAGAGCCTATTGCGGTGAAAATGGGACAAACTCTCAAGCTGCCGGAATATGTGGACGAGCAGTATCTAACGGTAAATCCGTATTCGCGGCCGGGAAAGGCCACCGGCGAGATTCATGCGGTGGTGATTCACTATGTGGGAAATCCAGGAACGACCGCACAGCAGAACCGGGATTATTTTGAGGATATCGCATCTGGTGAAGAAGATGTCTACATGAGCAGCAATTTTGTGATTGGCCTTGAGGGGGAAGTGATTGCCTGTGTTCCGCCCGGAGAGGTAGCATATGCTTCGAACAATCGGAACAGCGATACGATATCCATTGAAAATTGTCATCCGGATGAGACTGGAAAATTTAACGACTCTACCTATCAGTCTTTGGTAAAGCTGACTGCCTGGCTTTGCCGGCAGTATCAGCTGGATCCTTTGAATGGCGGTGTGATCCGTCACCACGATGTAACGGGAAAATGTTGTCCGAAATATTTTGTAGAACATGAAGACAGTTGGAAGCAGTTTTTGCAGGATGTGGACGACTGGATGAAACAGTAAACATCTGCTTTACGTGTATATGTTCTTGTCAATGGAAAATATGTATAGAATTTGTGAGGTGTAGCATGAAGATTACGGAGGAAACGAGAATATCAGAACTGCTTCAGCAAGATGAACGGGCCGGGGAAGTTCTGGCAGCTTCGGGCTTGCATTGTATTGGATGTCTGATTGGCGGGGAGGAGACATTGGCCGAAGCAGCGGCAGAGCATGGAATGGATCCAGTTTTATTGATAAGAAAATTAAATTTATACTTGAATCAGGAATTATAAGAAGAAACGATAGATGTAAATTCTGCTTGCAATGGATGGGGAAAGGGCTTATAATAGAAACAACCTTTGTTGACCAAAGGTATTTGGTCAGTGAAAGGCATCTTTTGTAGAAAGGAGGAGAAGACATGGCCTTAAGCAAAGAGGATCTGGTTGCGATCGCCCAAGTGGTTCGAGAACAGATTCAAGATACGGTGCCAGAGATTGTGGATGACCGGATTCAGGCGGTCGTGCCGGGAATCGTGGACGACCGGATTCAGGCGATTGTGCCGGGAATTGTGGACGATCGGATTCAGGCGATTGTGCCGGGAATTGTGGACGACCGGATTCAGGCGATTGTGCCGGGAATCGTGGACGACCGGATTCAGGCGATTGTGCCGGGAATTGTGGATGATCGGATCGACAACCGTGTACCAGACATGATTGCAGAGAAGCTGCGCCATTCCGAGAATTTAATTCTGAAGGAAGTGGATCGAGTCTGGGATGTTGCTCAGGAAAATCGGAAGGAGATAAAAGCGCTCAGAGAAGATGTGAGAGCGTTAAAAGCGAGAACCGATATTCGGGATCTCTACGGTTTGGTAGGACAGCTGGCTGTTCGGATGGATCATCTGGAAGAAAAACTGACGGAACATCTGGAATCGCAGGGAGCATAGCTTGGGGACGTGAGTTGAATCAATATGGTTTTTGGGGAATGAAAGGCCGCGGAACTGTTTGGAATGAGACAGGATCCGGGGCCTTTTTATTCTATAGAAATTCGGGTGGGATAGAAAATAAGAAAGTTTATAAAATTTCGATAAAGGTGTTGACAAAGAAATATTGCGGTGGTATCTTAAGTAAGAAAGATGTTAGCACTCTATCACGATGAGTGCTAATAACAAAAAGAGGTGAGTAGATGGAACTGGACGAGAGAAAGCGAAAGATTTTGAATGCGATCATCCGGAACTATCAGGAGACCGGAGAGCCGGTAGGCTCGCGGACCATCTCTAAGTACACGGAGCTTCAGCTGTCCCCAGCGACGATTCGGAATGAGATGGCAGATTTGGAAGAGATGGGCTTGATTGTTCAGCCGCATACTTCAGCGGGTCGGATTCCGACGGATAAAGGCTATCGGCTTTATGTGGATCAACTGATGCAAAATACGCAGCTTCCAGCAGTGCCAGATCAGGACTTCCTGTTAAAGCGTGTGGACCGAGTGGAAGAGCTGTTGATGCAGATGGCAAAGATTTTGGCTGCCAATACGAATTATGCCACGATGATTACCGGTCCCCGATATCGGAAGAATAAATTAAAGTTCATTCAGCTTTCGATGATGGGTGGGGGGAAGCTGCTGGCAGTGATTGTTCTGGAAGGAAACATTGTAAGAAATAATATCCTGAACATCGGTTTTGATTTGGAGTCGGATGAGGTACTGAACCTGAATTTTCTGCTGAACAATACGTTAAATGGTCTAACGATTGAAGAGATCAATTTGGGCGTGATTGCAAAGTTAAAAGAAGACGCCGGCTGCCACAGCGACGTAGTCAGCAAGGTATTGGATGCGGTAGCAGAGACCATCGGTCAGGAAGACGACGTGCCGGTGTATACCAGCGGCGCTCCTAATATCTTTCGGTATCCGGAATTGACAGGGGGAGATAAAGCCAGTGAGCTGATCAGTACTCTGGAGGAAAAGAAGCGGCTTGGCACGATGATTGCCGGAGAGTCGGAAAATGGTGAGGACAAGAAAGATATTCAGGTATACATTGGGGATGAGGTTCCGGTGGAATCGATGAAAGATTGTAGTGTGGTTACGGCCACTTATGAATTGGGAGAAGGCGTTCAGGGCAAAATTGGTATTATCGGCCCGAAGCGCATGGATTACCAGAAGGTAGTGGATACCTTGAAGAACACCATGTCCCAATTGGACGATATTTTTAAAAAGGAATAGGAGGGATTTGGGGTGGCGAGAAAAGACCGGACAAAAAATGAAAAAGATTTTGAACAAAAGCAGCAGGAATCAGCCGTGGGAGAGGAAGAAATGGAGGCGGTAGACGGCGCTGAAAAGGAAGCGACGGCAGGCACCGAATCGGATTCTGAAAAAGAAACCGCTGATATAGAAAATGACCTGGAGAAAAAATTAGCGGAGATTACGGACCGGCTTCAGAGGACGATGGCGGAGTTCGATAATTTCCGGAAGCGCACGGAGAAAGAAAAAGCCGCCCGCTTCGAGGTTGGCGCCCGCAGCGTAATCGAGAAGATTCTTCCTGTGTTGGATAATTTTGAGCGAGGGCTGTGCAGCGTCGAGGAAGAGAAAAAAGAAGACCCTTTTGTCAGCGGTATGGATAAAGTCTATAAACAGTTGACGGCTACTCTGGAGGAAATTGGCGTCAAGCCGATCGAGGCTTTGGGAAAGGAATTTAATCCCGATTTTCACAATGCAGTGATGCATGTGGAGGATGAGTCGGCAGGTGAAAATACGATAGTCGAGGAATTCCAGAAAGGGTACACTTATAAAGAAGGCGTCGTACGATATAGTATGGTAAAGGTAGCAAATTAGCTATATTAAAAAAGAAAATAATTTGATTGGGTGAATGCCCGTTTGGAAATATAAATTTTAGGAGGAAAAAATAATGAGTAAAATAATTGGAATTGATTTAGGAACGACCAACTCCTGCGTAGCAGTTATGGAAGGCGGAAAGCCGGTTGTTATAGCAAATACGGAAGGCGTGCGGACTACCCCCAGCGTAGTGGCCTTTACGAAAACCGGAGAGCGTCTGGTCGGCGAGCCGGCAAAACGTCAGGCTGTTACCAATGCGGAGAAGACGATCTCTTCGATCAAGAGAGAGATGGGAACCAATTATAAGGTAAATATTGACGAGAAGCAGTATACACCTCAGGAAATCTCCGCGATGATTCTGCAGAAATTAAAGGCGGATGCCGAGAGCTACCTGGGTGAGAAGGTAACGGAAGCGGTGATTACCGTTCCGGCCTACTTTAACGATGCTCAGAGACAGGCCACGAAAGATGCTGGAAAAATTGCCGGTCTGGATGTAAAGCGTATTATCAACGAGCCGACGGCCGCTGCTCTGGCTTACGGCCTGGACAATGAAAAAGAACAGAAGATTATGGTATACGATTTGGGCGGCGGTACCTTTGACGTGTCTATCATTGAAATCGGCGACGGCGTCATCGAAGTACTTGCTACATCAGGCGATAATCATCTGGGCGGCGATGATTTTGATGAAAAGATCACCCAGTATATGCTGGCTGAGTTTAAGAAAAATGAGGGCGTGGACCTGTCCGGCGATAAGATGGCCCTGCAGAGACTGCGTGAAGCGGCGGAGAAGGCGAAAAAAGAACTGTCCAGCGCGACGACCACCAATATTAACCTTCCCTTCATCACAGCGACCAGCGAGGGACCGAAGCATTTCGACATGAATCTGACCCGCGCAAAATTTGACGAACTGACCCATGATCTGGTGGAGCGTACCGTTATTCCGGTAAACAATGCGTTGAAAGATGCCGGTATCAACTCTTCCGATTTGCATAAGGTACTGCTGGTAGGCGGTTCTACCCGTATCCCGGCGGTTCAGGATAAAGTAAGACAGTTGACCGGCCATGAGCCCAGCAAGAATCTGAATCCGGATGAGTGCGTAGCCATCGGCGCTTCCATTCAGGGTGGAAAGCTGGCGGGCGATGCCGGCGCAGGTGAAATCCTTTTGCTGGACGTTACTCCGTTGTCCTTGTCCATCGAGACCATGGGCGGCGTGGCGACCCGTCTGATCGAAAGAAATACGACGATTCCCACCAAGCACAGCCAGATCTTCTCCACGGCTGCGGACAATCAGACTGCTGTAGATATCAATGTATTGCAGGGTGAGAGACAGTTTGCAAAAGACAACAAGAGTCTCGGCCAGTTCCGCTTGGATGGAATTCCGCCTGCAAGACGCGGTGTGCCGCAGATCGAGGTTACCTTCGACATCGATGCCAATGGTATTGTAAACGTATCCGCTAAGGATTTGGGAACCGGAAGAGAGCAGAACATCACAATCACCGCAAGCTCCAATATGTCTGAGTCCGATATCGACAAGGCAGTAAAAGAGGCGGCAGAGTTTGAAGCACAGGATAAGAAGCGCAAGGAAGGTATCGATGCGAGAAACGATGCGGATGCGATTGTATTCCAGACCGAAAAAGCCATGGAAGAGGTTGGCGACAAGCTGGATGCCGGACTGAAATCCGAGGTGGAGACGGATCTGAACGCTTTGAAAGCTGCGGTGGCCGCTACAGCCAATGCCGACGAGTTGACGGATGCTCAGATTCAGGAACTGAAAGATGGAAAAGAAAAGCTGATGAAGAGCGCTCAGGCTTTGTTTGCAAAGGTATACGAGCAGGCGCAAGCGCAGGGGCAGCCTGGACCGGAGGCAGGTCCGAACCCGAATATGGGCGGCGGCGCTGATGACGATGTTGTGGACGCGGATTACAAAGAAGTATAATTTATCATAAATAGAGAGTCTGGAGCGGGCGGCCAATTTTGGTCGCCCCTACGGGCGTTAAAACCTGGGAAACAGAAAGGGTAAAATCATGGCAGAGACGAAGAGAGATTATTATGAAGTGCTGGGTGTTGGCCGAGATGCCGACGACGGCGCTTTAAAGAAAGCCTATCGAGCCCTGGCAAAAAAGTATCATCCGGACATCAATCCCGGCGATAAAGAGGCGGAAGCCAAGTTTAAAGAGGCTTCCGAAGCTTATGCGGTACTGAGTGATCCGGAAAAACGCCGTCAGTACGACCAATTTGGCCATGCGGCCTTTGAAAATGGCGGTGCAGGCGCAGGCGGCGGCTGGGATTTCAGCGGCGATATGGGCGATATATTTGGAGACATTTTTGGAGATTTGTTCGGCGGTTTTGGAGGAAGAGGGCGCTCTCGCCGTTCCAATGCCCCGATGAAGGGCGCAAATCTGCGGGCCAGCGTTCGGGTTACCTTTGAGGAGGCAATTTTTGGAACGGAAAAAGAGCTGGAGATGAATTTAAAGGATGAGTGCACCCATTGTCACGGTACCGGAGCAAAGGAAGGCACGACTCCTCAGACTTGTACGAAATGTAACGGTACCGGTCAGGTTGTCTATACCCAGCAGTCGATGTTTGGTATGGTAAGAAATGTTCAGACTTGTCCGGAATGCGGTGGAAAAGGAAGCATCATCAAAGAAAAATGCCCACATTGTTACGGGAGCGGTTATATTCAGAATCGGAAAAAGATCCAGGTATCGATTCCCGCGGGTATTGATTCCGGGCAGAGCGTCCGGATCCGCGGGAAGGGAGAACCAGGCGTCAATGGCGGAGAGCGCGGTGACCTCTTAGTAGAGGTAGTGGTTTCTCAGCATCCGACCTTTAAGCGGCAGGATACCAACATCTTTTCTACGGTGCCGATTACGTTTGCCCAAGCCGCCCTTGGCGATACGCTGCGGATTAAAACCGTGGACGGAGAAGTAGAATATCAGGTCAAACCCGGTACCCAGACAGATACAAGAATTCGTCTAAAGGGGAAAGGCGTTCCGTACTTAAGAAACAAGAATATGCGCGGCGACCATTATGTGACTTTGGTTGTGGAGGTTCCAGAGCATTTAAACGAGGAGCAAAAAGAAGCCCTGCGTGCCTTCGATGATGCGATGAAGGGAAAGCACCACGAGAAAAAGAAAAAAGGACTTTTTAAATCATGAAATGGAAAAAGTTCACGATAGAGACGACAGTCGCAGCGGTGGATTTTATCAGCGAAGAGTTACTGGAGTTGGGAATTGACGGGATTGAAATCGAAGATCATGTGCCTTTGACGGAGAGCGAAACCAAAGGAATGTTTATCGATATTCTTCCCGAACTGCCGCCGGACGACGGTTCCGCCAAGGTTAGCTTTTATCTGCCTGGCGACAAGGAGACTGCCGAGACTGCCTTTAACGGAGGAGACGCCCCCCATATGGGCTGTACTCTTCTGGACCATGAACAGGTATTAGAACAAGTAAAGGCCGCTTTGGAAGAGGTTCGGCTTTTTGTCGAGGCAGGCAGTCTTGCTCTCCAGGAATCGGAGACGGAAGAGACCGATTGGATGAACAACTGGAAGGAATTCTTCCATCCTTTTGCAGTCGGAAATATTTTGATCAAACCCACATGGGAGGAAATTCCCGAAGAGCATCAGGAGAAACTTTGCATTACAATTGATCCTGGTTCCGCCTTTGGCACCGGAACCCATGAGACCACGCAGCTTTGCCTTTCCGCCCTGCAAAAGTATTTGCGGACAGGAGATCTGGTATTGGATGTGGGAACCGGCAGCGGTATCCTGGCGATTGCCGCTTTAAAATTGGGGGCAAAATCAGCTTTTGGTACGGAGTTAGATGAATCCGCTGTGGCGACCGCTTTGGAAAATGCAGCGCAGAATGATGTGAGCCAAGAAGCATTTAAGGTTATCTGTGGGAATTTGATCGGCGAGAAAGCGATTCAGGATGCCGCAGGATATGAGATCTATGATGTGGCGGTGGCAAATATTTTAGCGCCAGTCATTATCCTTTTGATGGATGAGATGGGACGCCATATGAAACCCGGCGGTATCTGGATTACTTCGGGAATCTTGGATACCAAGGAAGACGAAGTAAAGGAGGCTTTCGCGGCCCACCCGGAATTTGAAGTGCTGGAGACGTGCCGTCAAGGCGAGTGGGTATCTGTTGTAGTCCGAAAAAAAGAAAAGAATTTATGAATTTAGGAATCTGCATTGTATTTTGCATAGAGATTTGTTACAATGTTCGACAGGCGGGGGAAAACGATCTGTCGGACATTTTTTCTATCGAAAATTATAGATGTATATTCAAATGCAAAGGAGATTGCGGATGAAAAAGACAATGGTGTGGACAATGAGCTTACTGCTGGCCCTCTCTTTGACGGCTTGCAGTGGAAACGATACAAAAACAACAGAGGCAGATACTACGGCAGCCGAGACGACTGCCAGTACGACAGAAGCGGAGCCTACAACGACAGAGCCAGCTTCCACCTCTTCTACTGGCGCCGCAGAAGAAGAGACCTTGTCGGCGGAAGAACTGTCAGAATTCCGGGAAGCTGTTGAGAAATATAATGCGCTGAGTGCAAAAGAAGAGCATTTACAGATGACCCAGAATATTGGCGAGGGCGCTGAAGTTCAGAAAGTTGAACTGGATGCGACGGTGAAACAGATTGGCGAAGGAGAGACCGCCCAGATAGAATTTACTGGAACCCAGACTAACAATGGAACGAAGACGGAGATCCTTCTGCACTATAAAGATGGAGTCGCTTATTTAGCTACCGGCGGTCAGAAGGTTCAGGTTGCAAGCAACTTTGCCAGTGTACAGCAGATGATTGGCGGCGAATATATTTCTGGTGTGGAGAAGATTGCCTACTCTGCTTTAAATCGGGAAGTCCAGGCGGATGGAAGCGTCAAATTGACATTGACGATAAGCGCCAAGGAGCAAGGCGTCGACAGCGGAGTAGTGGAAGTGGTGATCGGAGCGGACGGACAGATTCTTTCTCTCCATGCGCAGCAGGAAGGAACTATTACCAGCGGGACTACTTCTATGAAGACCACCATAGAGATGACCGTAGAGATTCAAAATACGGATGATGCGGTGAAGATTAACTATCCGGACTTCAGCGATTATCTAGATGCCAGCGCAGGCTCTGAGACGACGGCGGCAGAGACGACAGCTGCCAATTAACAGATCAGGCGAGCGTTCGGAAATTTCGCGCGATTTTGGAGGGGACTGCTCTGCCTGCCGTCTATCGGAAGACGGTGGGAGATCAGTGCCCTTCTCTTCTGTAGGGATAAAAAGGGGAGGAATTTATGTATCATTTTTTTGTGCCAGAGGGGAATGCGTCTGAGGAAGAGATTCGCATTACCGGGCCGGATGTAAATCATATTCGAAACGTTCTTCGAATGAAGCCAGGGGAAAAAGTCGTAATCAGTGATGGACAGGATCGGGACTGGTATTGTATAATAACAGAGATTACGAAGGATTTTGTTCTAGCAAAAATAGAGCAGGAGGCGGAAGCATCGGAGCTTCCTGCGGAACTGATTTTATATCAGGGTCTGCCGAAAAGCGACAAACTGGAATTTATCATACAGAAAGCGGTCGAGCTTGGCGTTTGCCGGATTGTTCCAGTCCAGATGAAGCGCTCTGTTGTAAAATGGGAAGAAAAAAAGCAGCAGAATAAACTTTCCCGCTGGAATGCCATCAGCGAGAGCGCAGCAAAGCAATCAGGCCGCAGTCAGGTGCCTGAAGTATCGGCGGTTCTTTCTATGGAGGCTGCGGCAAAGGATGCGGCGGAACTGGATTTGGTTCTGGTACCCTATGAAAATGCCAAAGGCATGCAGGCGACAAGGGAGGCGTTCGGTCTTTTAAGGTCGGGAATGCGTGTGGGGATTTTTATTGGACCGGAAGGAGGTCTGGAGCCTTCGGAGGTGGAAGGACTGGTTCAGAGAGGCGCTCATGCGATTTCTTTGGGGCGCCGGATTCTCCGTACAGAGACGGCGGGATTGGTAGCTTTAGCGCTTTGCATGTATGAATTAGAACAACAGGAAGCTGACACGCGGATCGTAGATCGGAGCGAGGTATGACCGGAAAGGAACCACTGGAGAAAATGAAGGAAATCTATTTGGATAATTCGGCGACAACCCAGACTTTTCCGGAAGTCCGGGAAAAGATGATGCAGACCATGGCGGAGGATTTTGGAAACCCGTCTTCGATGCATCGAAAGGGGATGGACGCAGAACAGTATATTCGATGTGCCAAAAAGCAGATAGCCCGAAGTTTGAAAGTAGAAGAAAAGGAAATCTTTTTCACTTCCGGAGGGACAGAATCCAATAATCTGGCGATCATTGGGACTGCGATGGCGAATCGGCGCGCGGGGAAACATCTGATTACTTCCGCCATTGAACATCCGTCGGTATCGGAGACCATGCGATATCTGGAAGAGCAAGGATTTACGGTGACCTATCTGCCAGTGGACGCTCTTGGCCGCGTCTCTGTCGACGCGCTTGTGGACGCTGTCACGCCGGAGACGATTCTGGTATCGATCATGGCGGTCAACAATGAGATTGGAACGAGAGAACCCATCGAAGAAATTGGGCCGAAAATCAAGGAGAAAAATCCCAGTTGTTTGTTTCATGTAGACGCTGTCCAGGGATTTGGAAAATATGTGTACCGGCCGAAGGCGGCAAAAATTGACTTGCTTTCTGTCAGCGCCCATAAGATTCATGGGCCAAAAGGCGTTGGATTTTTATACGTCCAAGACGGTGTGAAGATTCGTCCGATTGTTTTCGGCGGAGAACAGCAAAAGGGCTTGCGTTCCGGCACGGAAAATGTGCCGGGGATCGCTGGTCTTGGGACAGCGGTGGAAGAGATTTATCGGGATCATGAGAGCAGAATCGATCATTTGTATGCCTGTAAGGAGCGGCTTGTGCAAGGATTGCGGCAGCTCCCCGATGTTACCGTCAATGGACCAGAAGGACGAGAAGGAGCGCCTCATGTGGTCAGCGCCAGCTTTGGCGGAGTGCGGAGCGAAGTGTTGCTTCATGCGTTGGAGGAAAAGGGGATCTATGTATCCGCTGGTTCGGCCTGTTCGTCCAACCACCCAGGACTCAGCTCTACGCTGGTATCGATTGGCCTTCCCAAACGCCTGCTGGAAAGCACGCTCCGGTTCAGCATGAGCATTTTTACAACAGAAAAGGAAATTGACGAGACGTTAGCGGAATTGGAAGCGCTTCTTCCATTCCTGCGGCGGTTTACGCGGAAATAGAAGGAGAGAAATATGATATTCCAGGCATTTTTGATCAAATATGCGGAAATTGGGATCAAGGGAAAAAACAGGTATGTCTTTGAAGATATGCTGGTCAGCCAGATTGCCCATGCGCTGAAAAAGGTAGAAGGGCGTTTTTCCGTCAGCAAAACCCAGGGGCGTATCTATGTCAATGCGGAAACTGCATATGACTATGAAGAAACCGTGGATGCGCTTCAACATGTATTTGGCGTTGCTGGGATTTGCCCCCTGCTCCAGGTGGAAGATCACGGATTTGAGGATTTGTGCCGTCAGGTAGTCGCTTATATGGATGAGATGTATCCCGACAAGCATATGACCTTTAAGGTGATGGCCCGCCGGGCGCGTAAAGATTATCCCATGGATTCCAATGAGATCAACTGTAGGATTGGGGAGGCTGTGCTGGATGCGTTCCCGGATATCCGGGTAGACGTGCACCACCCGGATGTTTTCTTAAACATCGAAGTGCGGGAGCTGATCAATATCTATTCCGAGATTATTCCAGGCCCCGGAGGAATGCCGGTAGGTACCAATGGAAAAGGTATGCTTTTGCTTTCCGGCGGGATTGATAGTCCGGTGGCCGGCTATATGGTGTCGAAGCGAGGCGTGCGGATTGACGCCGTTTATTTTCACGCGCCGCCCTATACCAGCGACCGGGCAAAACAGAAGGTAGTAGATTTAGCGCAGACGATTTCCAGCTATACAGGACCGATTCACCTTCATGTGGTAAATTTTACCGAGATACAGCTTTATATTTATGAAACTTGTCCCCATGAGGAATTGACGATCTTGATGCGGCGGTATATGATGCGAATTGCCGAACGGCTGGCGGAAACGAGCGGATGTCAGGCGTTGATTACAGGCGAGAGTATTGGACAGGTAGCTTCTCAGACGATGCAGAGTTTAGCCGCGACCAACGACGTATGTACGATACCGGTATTCCGTCCAGTCATCGCTTTTGATAAGCAGGATATCGTGGACATCGCCAAGAAGATCAAAACCTATGAGACTTCTATCCAGCCTTTTGAAGACTGCTGTACAATTTTTGTGGCAAAACATCCGGTGACAAAGCCGAATTTAAATATCATCCGGCGTTCGGAGAAAAAGCTGACAAAGATCGACGAGATGGTAGAACAGGCTTTGGAGACAGTTGAAGTAATTTTGGTAGGGGAATAAACAGGAATTTTCTGTGAAATCAGAGAAATTTCCTATGAAATTAAAAAGTGTGCGCCGGGGCGCACACTAGTCTTTGTAGAGATATGGTTCCAGTAATTGAAGCATTTCGTCTATATTAGAGTCAGAATGAATATTCAGCGTGATCGGTTTAGAAAGATCCAAGCTGAATATGCCCATGATCGATTTGGCATCCACGACATAGCGTCCGGAGATTAAATCAAAATCTGTGGGAAAATAGGTGATATCGCTGACAAAACTTTTGACTTTATCGATCGAATCTAAGACAAGTTGTACGGATGTCATAGGTAGTTCCCCCTTTTTGTTTTCCTCTATAGTAGTCCGGCCCTGAAAAAAAGTCAAGCATTAGGAGCGAAAACCATGAAAAAAGTAGCGTTTCATAATTTGGGCTGTAAGGTGAATGCCTATGAAACGGAAGCGATGCTGCAGCAGCTAAAAACCCGGGGATATGAAGTGGTTTCTTTTGAGGAGACGGCGGATGTCTATGTGGTCAACACTTGTTCGGTAACGAATATGGCGGATCGTAAATCCAGACAGATGCTGCATCGGGCGAAAAAAAAGAATCCGGACGCCTTGGTGGTGGCAGTTGGATGCTATGCACAGGCAGATCCGGACCGGGCCTTATCGGATGAAGCCGTTGATCTGGTGATCGGAAACGATCAAAAGGGACGTTTGGCGGATCTGATTGAAGCGCGGGAAAATGGTATCATAGATATTGGAGCGGTGCGGGAGTACGAGAAAATTTCTGTATCAGGCAGCGAGGAACGCACAAGAGCTTTTCTAAAAATTCAAGATGGATGCAATCAGTTTTGCAGTTATTGTCTAATTCCTTATGTGCGGGGGCGGGTGAGAAGCCGTCGGGAAGCAGAGATCCTGGATGAGGCCGGACGATTGAGCGCTCAGGGTTTTCGGGAAGTCGTGCTGACAGGGATTCATCTAAGCTCCTACGGACTGGATTTTGAAGAAGAGACGATGGGAACGCCTCTTCTTTCCCTGATTGAGAAATTATCGAAAATACCGGATATTGCCCGCATTCGCCTTGGCTCTTTGGAACCCCGGATTGTGACAGAGGAATTTGCCCGGACGCTTGCTGCAAATCCGAAAGTCTGTCCTCATTTTCACTTATCGTTACAGAGCGGATGCGATGAAACGTTAAAACGGATGAATCGCCGCTATACCACTGGGGAATACTATGAAAAATGTGGAATTCTCCGGGCGCACTTTACTCATCCGGCAATTACCACGGATGTGATTGTTGGTTTTCCGGGGGAAACCGAAGAAGAATTTGAAACGACCCGGAAATTTTTAGAGCGTGTGGAATTTTACGAGATGCATGTCTTTAAATTTTCCAGACGAAAAGGAACGCGGGCAGATCGAATGCCGGATCAAATACCCGAATCGGTGAAGGCGGAGCGCAGCGCCGTATTGTTGGAGATGACGGAGCGGCATTCGAGGAAATTTCGGCAGTTCTATGAGGGAAAGCAGGAGGAAATTTTACTGGAAACGGAGGTAGTGCGATCGGGAAAGACTCTATACGAGGGATATACCAAAGAATATGTAAAAGGATATGCCGAAACAAAAGACCATTTCCCGGGACAACTTGCGACGGTAATTTTGGGAGGAGAAAACGGTTTTTGACGCAGGAAACGTTTGCATCTGCATTTTGTGGGATTCTTGGTTACAATATCAGAATTCTTTGGGACAACATCGGAAAGTCTGCTTGCTTCTTTGAAAAAATTGTATTAGAATAGAGTGGAATATGAGTGAAGGACGTGATGGTTATGGCAGATATGCAGAGAACACAGAGCTTCGTGACTGTACAGGAAAAAAAGATCGAAGTTCGAGAGGTATTAGAGCGTGTGTATCAGGCGCTGACGGAAAAGGGGTATAACCCGGTGAATCAGATTGTCGGGTATATCATGTCCGGCGATCCGACCTATATCACCAGTTATGCAGGAGCCCGAAACCTGATCTCCAAGGTGGAGAGAGATGAGATTTTGGAAGAACTGATGAAGGTATATATTGAGATGATGCAGTCCAGATACTAGGAGGGAACATGCGGATACTGGGTTTGGACTATGGAAGTATAACGGTAGGGGTAGCGATCAGCGACCCTTTGGGTATTACGGCCCAAGGATTGGAGACGATTACCCGGCCAGCGGAAAATAAACTGCGCCGGACTTTAGCTAGAATCGTCGAGTTGGTACAGGAATATCAGGTAGAGAAGATCGTGTTGGGATTTCCGAAAAATATGAATAATACCGTGGGAGAACGCGGCGAGAAGGCGCTGGAATTTAAGACGCAGTTGGAGCGCCGGACCGGTCTCCCCGTTCTTATGTGGGACGAGCGTCTGACGACCGTCGCCGCTAACCGGACGTTGATGGAGACCGGCGTTCGGAGGGAAAATCGGAAGGAGGTAATCGATCAGATTGCTGCTGCGTTGATTTTGCAGGGGTATCTGGATTCGATTCATGTAGAATAGTGGAGGAAAAGTTAACATTCACCGGTGAAAACGGGGAAGAAATTGAATTTTATATTTTAGAAAGCACCCGCATTGGCGGTGTGGATTATATCTTGGCGACCGACGCCGCTGCAGGCGACGGAGATTGCTATCTTTTCAAGGACAGATCAGACAGCGGGGATGCGACGGCAGTCTATGAACTGGTGGACGACGAGAACGAGATGGAGTATCTGATGTCTGTATTCGCTGAGCTGCTGGATGATGTGGACCTGGAATTTTAATTTTTTATTGTAAGAAACAGAGGGAGAGAAAGCTTGCTTTCTGTGGCCTTAGTTTCTCACGTACACAAAACGAAGACGAGAACGGAAATAAGAAATAGGAGGTTATTTTTTGAAGAAACAAGACAATTTAAGATTGAAAGTCATTCCTCTTGGCGGACTGGAGCAGATTGGAATGAATATGACTGCCTTCGAGTACGGAGACAGTATCATTGTGGTGGACTGCGGCCTTTGTTTTCCATCCGACGACATGCTGGGAATCGATCTGGTGATCCCGGATGTCACGTATCTGGTGGAAAACATTCATAAGGTGAAGGGGTTCTTTATTACCCATGGTCATGAAGACCATATCGGGGCGCTTCCCTACGTATTAAAGCAAGTACCGGTGCCGGTTTATGGAACGAAATTGACCCTCGGCATCGTTGAAAATAAGCTAAAGGAACATGCGATTCCGAAAAATATCAAGCGGAAGGTCGTGCGCTACGGACAGTCCATCAATGTTGGCGATTTCCGGGTGGAGTTTATCCGGGTCAATCACAGTATTGTGGACGCGGCGGCGCTTGCAATCTTTACTCCGGTAGGCACGCTGATTCATACCGGGGACTTTAAGATCGACTATACGCCGGTTTTTGGCGATCCAGCGGATCTGTCTCGATTTGCGGAACTGGGAAAAAAAGGCGTTTTGGCACTGCTCTGTGAGAGCACAAACGTGATGCGGGAAGGCTTTACCATGTCGGAGCGGACGGTGGGGAAGACCTTTGACGCCCTGTTTGCGGAGCACGAAAATAGCCGGATTATTGTGGCGACCTTTGCGTCCAATGTGGACCGGGTGCAGCAGATTATCAATACGGCCTATAAGTATGGCAGGAAAGTAGTTGTGGAAGGGCGGAGTATGGTCAATATCATCGCCACCGCTCAAGAATTGGGATATATAAAGATTCCGGACGGCTGCTTGATCGAAATTGAAAAGCTGAAGAATTATCCCAAGGAAAAAACGGTGCTGATCACCACCGGAAGCCAGGGCGAGTCCATGGCCGCTTTATCCCGGATGGCGGCCAGCATTCACCGAAAAGTATCGATTGAGCCGGGAGACACGATCATTTTAAGTTCCACGCCGATTCCGGGCAATGAGAAGGCCGTTTCCAAAGTAATCAATGAACTGGCTCAGTTGGGAGCAAACGTGATTTTTCAGGATACCCATGTGTCCGGCCATGCCTGCCAGGAAGAGATCAAGCTGATCTATTCTCTGGTAAAGCCAAAGTACTCGATTCCGATTCATGGCGAGTACCGTCATCTGCAGACCCATGCCCGTCTGGTGCAGGATATGGGGCTCCCTAAGGAAAATGTTTTTGTGATGCACTCCGGAGAAGTCTTGGAGATGGATGAGCAGTCTGCGGGTATCAATGGCCATGTGCAGGTGGGGTCTGTCCTGGTGGATGGTCTTGGCGTCGGCGACGTGGGAAATATTGTGCTTCGAGATAGACAGACGCTGGCCCAGCATGGTATAATTATTGTAGTGGCGGTTTTGGAACGGGGAACCAATCAGCTTTTGGCAGGACCGGATATTGTAACCCGCGGATTCGTTTATGTACGGGAGGCCGAGGAATTGATGGAGGATGCCAAGAGCGTTGTGCTGGGCTCCATCATGGAATGTCAGGACAAGCGGGTAACCGATTGGAGCAAGATCAAGAATGTGATTCGCGATGACCTGAACGATTATCTGTGGAAACGGATGAAACGGAGTCCCATGATACTGCCGATTATTATGGAGGCCTAAAAAGGACACGGTCAGGAGGGAGCATGAAAAAGAAGAAGGACAGACTGAAAACCTTAGATACGGTAACCAGGATTCTCAGCCGGTTTGGTATCCGCATTGTGATTTATGGAGCGCTGGCTGTTTTGTTCTACGTTGGAATTACAGAAGCGTATGCCTTTGGGTATTCGGTGTTTACCTCTGATCCGGTTTCGGTGGAGCCCGGAACCGATATTACCGTGACGATTGAGGATGAGATGGACTCGTCTCAGATCGCGGCGCTCTTAAAAGAGAAAGGCGTGATTCGGGACGAACAGGTATTTACAGTGCAGGAATTGCTTTATACCAGCAAAAAGTATAGAATCCGTCCAGGAACCTATGTCTTAAATACTTCCTGGAGTGCGACGGAAATCATTGCGTTTATGGCAAAGGAACCAGAGACTACGGAAGAAACGACAGCTTTGGCTGGGGCGGCGTCCCAGTCCAGCAAGGCGGCGGAAAGTACAAAAAATACAGAGGCGCAGGATTGATGGATCAGGAACGGCTTCGGGTATATCTTTCCTCCTTGGAGCAGACGCCATCGCCTTTGATCGAGGAGATCGAAGCCCATGCGGCGGCGAACTTTGTCCCCATTATCCGTAAGGAAACGGCGGCTCTTTTAAAGACATTGATTGCTTTAAAACAGCCAAAGGAGATTTTGGAAGTGGGGACGGCTACTGGTTATTCTGCTCTTCGGATGTGCGAGGCGCTCCGAAAGGATGGAAAAATTACCACGATTGAAAAATACGAAAAGCGGATTCCGATTGCCCAGGAGAATTTTCGCCGGGCGGGGGAGGAAGATAGAATTACGTTGATCGAAGGGGATGCGGCTAAAGTTTTGGCGACTTTGGCCGGTCCCTATGATTTTATTTTTATGGATGCGGCCAAGGGACAGTATTTGGCGTTTCTGCCGGATGTGCTGCGGCTGCTTCCGGAAGGCGGCGTGTTGGTGACGGATAATGTGTTCCAGGACGGTACGCTGCTGGAATCCCGCTACGCGGTCAGCCGGCGTGACCGTACGATACATGCCAGGCTGCGGGAGTATCTCTATGAGTTGAAACACCGGGAAGATCTGGAAACAGCAGTAGTGCCGGTAGGCGACGGCGTGACGATCAGCGTGAAAGTGGCGTCCGGCGGAAAAAGGGACAAGTGAGGAGAAATATGAAGAAACCGGAATTATTGATGCCGGCGGGAAGCCTGGACATCTTGAAAACAGTGGTCAACTATGGAGCGGATGCGGTCTATTTGGGCGGCGAGGTTCTAAGCCTTCGTGCAAAGGCAAAGAATTTTACTATGCCGGAGATCAAAGAGGGGATTCGTTATGCCCATGAACATGGCGTGAAGGTCTATGTGGCGGCGAATATTTTCGCCCACAACTGGGATTTAAAGGCAGCGATGAAATTCTTTTTGCTGCTCTCCAATTATCACCCGGACGCCCTCATCATCTCCGATCCAGGGCTTTTTACCTTGGCTCAGAGCTTGGTGCCGGATATCCCGGTTCATATCAGTACCCAGGCCAATAACACCAACTATGGAACCTACCTTTTCTGGCATAAACAGGGCGTGAAACGGGTAGTGGCGGCCCGCGAGCTGAGCATCGAAGAGCTGAAAGAAATCCGGGCCAATATTCCGGAGGATATGGAGATCGAGGCATTTGTTCACGGCGCCATGTGCATTTCCTATTCCGGACGCTGCCTGATCAGCAATTTCCTGACTGGCCGGGACGCCAATCAGGGGGCTTGCACGCATCCTTGCCGCTGGAAATATCATCTGATGGAAGAGACCAGGCCAGGGGAGTATATGCCGGTCTTTGAGGATGAACACGGCACCTATCTCTATAATTCCAAGGATCTGTGTATGATCGATCATATTCCGGAACTGGTAGACGCGGGGGTTGGCAGCTTAAAAGTGGAAGGAAGAATGAAGACCGCTCTTTATGCCGCTACGGTAGCCCGTGCTTATCGGGCCGCCATTGACGACTATATGGAAAATCCGGAAACTTACTATAAAAAGCTTCCCTGGTATCGGGAGGAAGTGGGGAAATGTACCACGAGAGACTTTTGCACAGGTTTTTATTTTGAGCGTCCAGGGGCAGAGTCCCAGATCTACGATAATAATACTTACCGGAAGGAATGGGTTTATCTGGGGACCATAGAGGAAGAAAACGGACGTCCATTTTTGCTTCAGAAAAACAAATTTTCCGTCGGAGAAGAGATCGAAGTGATGCGGCCGGACGGCAGCAATCTGCCCGCGGTGGTAAAAGGTTTGACGACGGAGAGCGGGGAGGCGGTGGAGCATGCTCCCCATCCAGGGCAAAAATTGTTCGTGGATTTAGGAATTTCCCTGATGCCTTACGATATTTTGAGGAAGAAAGCTGCCCAGGGCGAATAACGTCTGCCTGGGCGGGAGGAGATGAATGACGGTTTTTTTACTGATTCTGGCGGGCATATGCCTGGCCTATTTTCTGGTCCTGTTGATCGGAGCCGGCGTCAGCTCTGCTTTCGTCTGGTTCTGGGCTGTGGCGTCGGTCTGCTTTGGCGGATGGGGATTCCTGCGTCAGAGAGTTTCTTTGCCGCGGCCGCTGCGGATCAGCTTGATTGTTTTTAGCATCGTGGGGCTGCTTCTCTTTTTCGCGGTGGAAGGACTGATCTTATCTCATTTTGGGGACGACGGAGAAGCGGATTTAGATTATTTGATTGTGTTGGGCGCACAGGTAAAAGGCACGACGGTGTCCCGTTCTCTGCGGATGCGGCTGGACCGGGCCATTCTCTACCTGGAAGAAAATCCGGAGACTACGGTGATTGTGACCGGGGGTCAGGGAAGAGGAGAGGATATTTCGGAGGCCCAGGCCATGGCGGAATATTTGACGGCCCACGGTATTTTGGAAGAACGAATCCGGCGGGAAGGCCGTTCCACGACCACGGAGGAAAATCTGCTGTTTAGCCGGGAGTATTTTACAAAAGAAGCGCCCCGCATCGGCATTGTAACCAATGATTTTCATCTGTTTCGAGCCATCCGGCTGGGAAAGAAATGCTTTCCTCAGGCGGAAATCGTAGGGATTGCCGCTTCCTCGGAATTTTTTTTACAGCCGAATTATCTGGTAAGGGAATTTTTTGCCGTATTAAAATATGGTATTTCTGGAAACCTATAAGCATCTAGTTTGTCGGAGGGAATGAAATGAACGTACCGGAATCGTATACGCTGCTTCGTGAGGAAGCGGTAAAAGAGCTAAGATCGCAGGCTTATCTGCTTTGCCATAAGAAAAGTGGAGCCCGTTTATTTTTGCTGTCCAATGAAGATGAAAACAAGGTGTTTACCATTGGATTTCGCACGCCGGCTGGGGACAGCACGGGTGTGCCTCATATTCTGGAACACGCGGTGCTCTGCGGTTCGGACAAGTTTCCGCTGAAGGACCCCTTTATTGAGATGGAAAAGAGCTCTCTTCAGACGTATCTGAACGCAATGACCTTTGCGGATAAGACGATTTACCCGGTGGCTAGCTGCAATGAGAAGGATTTCCAGAATCTGATGGACGTCTATATGGACGCGGTGCTGCACCCGGCAATTTACCGGGAGCCGAAGATTTTCCGCCAGGAAGGATGGCATTATGAACTGAGAAGTCCGGACGAGGCGCTTTCGATCAACGGTGTGGTCTATAATGAGATGAAAGGCGCGTTTTCTTCCCCCGATGAGGTGTTGGAGCGTTATTGTCAGGCCGCTCTATTTCCGGACAATACGTATCAGCATGAGTCAGGCGGCGATCCGGAGGTGATTCCGGAACTGACCTACGAGGCGTTTTTGCAGTTCCATAAGACCTATTACCACCCTTCCAACAGCTATATTTATCTTTACGGAAATATGGACATGGAGGAAAAGCTTCTCTGGCTGGACCGGGAATATCTTTGTCACTACGAGAAGCAAGAGGTGGATTCCGAGATTCCGCTTCAAAAGCCATTCGACGCCCCGGTGGAGCAGGAAGTGTTTTATCCGCTGGAAAAAGGCGAAGATCCGTCGGGACAGACGTGGCTTTCGGTGCAGTGGGTATTGGATACGGTGACAAAAGAAAAATTATACCTGGCTTTTCAGGTTTTGGAATACGTTCTCCTGACCGCGCCCGGCGCGCCGCTTCGAAAGGCGTTGATCGATGCGGGCATTGGAAAGGACGTTTTTGGCGGTTACCGGAATTGGATTTTACAGCCTTATTTTACCCTGGTAGCCAAGGATACGGAAAAAACCAAAAAAGAAGAGTTTCTCTCGGTGGTGCAAAAAACGCTCGCGGAGCTAGTGGAAAAAGGAATCGATAGAAAAGCTTTGAAAGCCGGCATCAATAACCTGGAATTTCGCAGCAGAGAGGCGGATTTTGGCTCTTATCCCAAGGGCTTGATGTATGGGATCGAGTGCTTTGACAGCTGGCTGTACGGCAGCGACCCGCTTCTTCATTTGAAATATGAAGCTACCTATGCTTTCTTAAAAGAGCAAATGGATACGGGTTATTTTGAAGACCTGGTGAGACAATATTTCCTGGAAAATACCCATCAGGCAGTGGTGATTTTGTCGCCGGAACCGGGACTATCGGAGGAGAGAGAGGCGGCTCTTGCCGCCAGATTGTCTGCTTATCAGGCGTCGTTATCCAGGGAAGAGATTTCCCGCTTGATTCGGGAGACCGAAGAGCTGGAACGCTATCAGGATCAGCCGTCTTCCCCGGAAGACTTGGCGACTTTGCCGAGGCTTACTTTGGACGATATTGGAAAAAAGATTCCGAATTTTTCCACGGAAAAACGAATGGCAGGGCGCGTGCCGGTTTTGTTTCACGAGACGTTTACGGGAAAGATCGCCTATCTTCGGTTTTTGTTTGACGCACGAAAAATAAAACCGGAAGAGATTCCCTATCTGGGAATGCTGCGCTCCATTCTCTGTCTGGTAGATACCGGAAAGTGGGAGTATGCCGATCTTTGCAATGAGATCAATATTCACACCGGCGGAATCGGCTGCGCGGTTTCGCTTTTTGAGGATATGGAGACGCCGGGCCGTTTTACCCCGTATTTTGAGATTCAGGGAAAAGCGCTCTACGACGATCTAAAAAAAGCCCTGGAATTGATACAGGAAATCGCGCAGGGTTCCCTATTTACGGATGAAAAGCGGCTTCGGGAGCTGGTGTTCCAGATTAAATCCAGAGGAGAGATGCAGATGGTTGGCAACGGCCATTCCACGGCAGTGCTTCGGGCCAACTCCTATGGCTCTCCGGTTTCCTGGTTCAGCGATCAGCAAGGCGGCGTTGCCTATTTCCGGTTTATCGAGGACTTGCAGAAGAATTTTGAGGAGAGAAAAGGCGAGCTGCAGGAGAAGCTGAAGGAATTGACGCAGCGTCTTTTTGTGGGAAATGGGATGCTGCTTAGCTTGACCGCGGACGAAGAGGGCTATCAGGCGATGGAAACGCTGCTGCCGGCCTTTGGGGAAAGCCTAAATATACCAGATTCCGAGCAGTCTGTGGGCGGAACTTATACCGGCGAGATTCCCCTGGAAAAGAAAAACGAAGGTTTTACCACACCGGGGCAGGTGGTCTATGTAGCGCGCTGCGGGAATTTTCGAAAAGCAGGTCTTCCGTATACCGGTGCGCTTCGGGTGCTGCGCGGTATTTTGGGCGACGAGTATCTGTGGAACAATGTGCGGGTAAAGGGCGGCGCTTATGGCTGTATGTGCAATTTTGGACGCACGGGAAATGGATTTTTCTGTTCTTACCGGGATCCGAATTTACGTCGGACCAACCAGGTTTACGAGAATATTGTTCCCTACTTGGAGCAGTTTTCTATGGAGCAGGAGGAACTGGTAAAGTTTATCATCAGCGCCATTGGAACCTTGGATCGGCCGCTCACTCCCTCCGAATGGGGTGTGGCCTCCCTGCAGGCATACCTTGGCGGTATTACGGATGAGATGCGCCAAAGGGACCGGGATCAAGTTCTTTCTTGTACGCCGGAGGTAATTCGGACGCTCAGCAGCTATGTCCGCGCTATCTTGGACTGCCACCAGATCTGTACCGTGGGAAACGCGGGGAAAATTGAGGAAGACCGGGAGCTGTTTTTGCATACGGAGCCTTTGGTTCGCAGCTAAATCAATGGTGGCAGAGAATTTTTCTTTGCAAATTCTTTGTTCAAGCATAGAAAGAGGAGGGAGATCTTGGAAAAAATTTTCAAATCCGGTTTTGTCGCCTTGATTGGACGTCCCAATGTCGGGAAGTCGACATTGATGAATCATCTGATCGGCCAGAAGATCGCCATTACGTCTGATAAGCCCCAGACCACCAGGAACCGGATTCAGACCGTGTATACCGACGAGCGGGGGCAGATTGTATTTTTGGACACGCCGGGCATTCATAAGGCGAAAAACAAGCTGGGGGATTACATGGTGAACGTGGCGGAGCATACGCTGCGGGAGGTGGATGTGGTGCTCTGGCTGGTGGAGCCGACCACTTTCGTGGGCGCGGGAGAACGGCACATCGTAGAGAAGTTAAAGCAGGTAAAGACGCCGGTCATATTGATCATCAACAAGGTGGATACTGTGGAAAAGAACGAGGTGTTAAAATTCATTGACACCTATCGGAAGATTTTCCACTTTGCGGAGATCATTCCAGCCTCTGCCTTAAAAGATATCAATACCGACGAGATCTTACGTGTTTTATTCCGGTATCTCAGCGAGGGGCCCCAATATTTTGACGACGATACGGTGACTGACCAGCCGATGCGTCAGATTGCGGCGGAATTGATCCGGGAAAAGGCCCTTCGGTTTTTGAGCGACGAGATTCCCCATGGCATCGCTGTGACCATTGAAAAAATGAGCGAGCGGAAGAATGGACTTTTTGATATTCAGGCAAATATCGTCTGCGAACGGGATTCTCACAAGGGGATTATCATTGGAAAGCAGGGAACGATGCTGAAAAAGATTGGTTCAGCGGCCCGTCGGGAGATCGAAGCCTTGATGGGAGCGCCCGTCAATCTTCAGCTTTGGGTGAAGGTACGGAAGGAATGGCGGGATAACGAGCTGTACCTGAAAAATTATGGTTACAGGAGCGAGAATGAGTGATCGGATCACAGTGACGGGTATGGTTCTTTCTTCTATGCCAATTGGGGAATATGACCGGCGGCTGGTGATTTTGACCAGGGAGCGAGGGAAGATCTCCGCTTTTGCCAAAGGGGCTCGCAGGCCAAATAGCAGTCTGCTTGCCGGCAGCCGCCCCTTTTCCTTTGGGACCATGGAGCTCTATGAAGGGAGGACTTCCTATAACGTGCGCTCCATGGAAATCCAAAATTATTTTGAGAACCTCAGCACGGATTTGGAACTGGCCTGTTACGGAAGCTATTTTATGGAGTTTGCCGATTATTACGGCAAGGAGGGGCTCGATGGAACGCCTCTTTTAAAACTTTGCTATGTAACGCTGCTGGCTCTTGGCAAGCCGAATCTGGATCGAAAACTAATCCGCTACATATTTGAATTAAAAGCCATGGAAGTCAATGGGGAATATGCGGAGAAGCCGTTAAAACCAGTCGGGGAGGCGGCTGCCTATGCCTGGGAATTCGTATTGAAGACTCCGCCGGAAAAGCTCTATACCTTTGCCTTGGAGGAACGGGCAAGGAAAGAATTTGCCTCGGCGGTGGAAGCATTGAAACAATATTATCTGGACCGGGAATTTAAGTCTTTGGAAATTCTGGAAGGGATTGCGGGGATCGGCAAGGATACCGTGCTTTGAAATAATAGTTTTAATGGATGGAGGAAGTCATATGGAACGAGATTTGAAGGAATTAATTCAGAAAATGACGTTGGAAGAAAAGGCGGGTATGTGTTCTGGCGCGGATTCCTGGCACCTAAAGGGTGTAGAGCGGTTAGGAATTCCTTCGGTGATGGTCAGCGATGGCCCTCACGGTCTGCGGAAACAGGATCAGACAGGAGATCACCTGGGGATCAACGACAGTATCCCGGCGGTCTGTTTTCCAGCAGCCTGTGCCACCGCCTGTTCTTTTGACCGGGATCTGCTCTTTGAGATGGGTGAGGCTCTCGGAAAGGAATGTCAGGCGGAAGATGTGGCGGTGCTTTTGGGGCCGGCGGTGAATATCAAACGTTCTCCTCTCTGTGGGCGGAATTTTGAATATTTTTCGGAGGATCCTTATTTGGCGTCCCAGATGGCGGCCGCTCATGTAAAAGGTGTTCAATCCCAAAATGCAGGGACTTCTCTGAAACATTTTGCAGCCAACAATCAGGAATACCGGCGGATGAGCGTGGATGAAATCATCGATGAACGGACGCTTCGGGAGATTTATCTGGCTGCTTTTGAGACTGCGGTAAAAGAGGGAAAACCGGACACGGTGATGTGTTCCTACAATCAGATAAACGGAGAATTTCTCTCCGAGAACCATCGGCTTTTGACAGACGTGCTTCGGACGGAATGGGGATTTGAAGGCTATGTGATGTCCGATTGGGGAGCGGTAAACGGCCGGGTGAAAGGCCTGGCGGCTGGGTTGGATTTGGAGATGCCCGGAAGCGGCGGCGTGATGGACCAGGAGATCGTGGAAGCCGTAAAGAGCGGTGCGCTTTCCGAGGATGTTTTAGACCAGGCGGTTGAGCGGATTCTCCGGATGATTTTCAAATTTGTCGACGGAAGAAAGAGCGAGGTTTTTGACCGGGAGGCCCACCATGCCCTGGCAAGAAAGATCGAAGAAGAATCTCTGGTGCTGTTACAAAATAACGGAATGCTGCCTTTGGCAGAAAGTGGCCAGAACGTGGTTTTCATCGGTGCGTTTGCGGAAAAACCTCGTTACCAGGGGGGCGGAAGCTCTCACATTCATTCGTTCCGTGTAACCAGCGCCCTGGAATCTGTTTCGGATTTGCCGTCGGTATCTTATGTGCAGGGATATCAGGTGAAAGGGGAAGAGACGGAGGAAGCGTTGATTCAGGAAGCAGTACAGGCGGCAGCGAAGGCGGACGCGGCTGTAATCTTTGCCGGGCTGCCGGATTCCTTTGAGTCGGAAGGCTACGACAGACAGCATATGCGGATGCCTCAGTGCCAAGAGCGGTTGATTGAGGCCGTCGCCGAGGCGCAGCCCAATACGGCGGTTGTGCTGCACAATGGTTCCCCGGTGGAGATGCCCTGGGCCGGAAAGGTAAATGCGATCCTGGAAGCTTACCTGGGAGGACAGGCAGTGGGAGAAGCTGTGGTGAACGCACTTTTCGGGCGGGCCAATCCTTCCGGAAAACTGGCGGAGACGTTTCCTTTCCAGTTGGAGGACAATCCTTCCTATCTGAATTTTCCCGGAGATGGAAGGCGAGTCGAGTACCGGGAAGGCGTGTTTGTTGGCTACCGGTATTATGATGCCAAGAAGATGGCGGTCCGGTATCCCTTTGGCCATGGCCTCAGCTACACGACATTCGCCTATTCGAATCTGCAGTTCTCGTCCCAGGAGATCCGGGACACGGAAGAACTTCAGGTGTCCGTTCGGGTTAAAAATACGGGCGCAAGGAAGGGCAAAGAGATTGTCCAGCTCTATGTATCGGACCGGACGGGCGGCGCTTTCCGTCCGGAGCAGGAATTGAAGAATTTTGCAAAAGTAGAATTGATGCCGGGAGAGGAAAAAGAGGTCGTGATGACGTTAGACCGGAGAAGCTTTGCTTGGTACAGCGAAGAGATCTCCGACTGGTTCGTAAATAGCGGAGAGTATGAGATTCGCGTCGGCGCTTCCTCCAGGGATATCCGGCTGACAGGTACCGTTCGGGTCACTTCTTCCGACCGGCGGCCCTTTACGGTCCATGCCAATACAACGGTGGCGGAGCTGATGGAATACCCGGAGACCAAAGCGATCATATCCGGGCTGGCGGAGCAGATGATCCACAGGATTGCCGGCGGATCCTCCTCGGAGACCGCTGATCAGGCCATCACGCCGGAAATGCAGCTCGGTATGATGGAAAATATGCCGCTGCGTGCGTTCCGCAGTTTTGCAGGTCTTACGACAAAGGATGTGGAGGAGCTTGTGGCGCGTTTGAATCAGGCGCTGCGGTAAGACATTTGCTGCCCCGGAGATGCGTTTCCGGGGCAGTGAGTATGCTTTTGAATTCTGGTGAGAAAAGGTCCTGTATAAAAGTATGCGAAATATTTTGTACTTGCTCCGAAACCCTACAAAATATTTCGCATACTTTTATACAGGACCTTTTGACACGGGAATCTATTTAGCCAATCGTTGGGATACGGACGCAAAAGGTCGCGCCGCCTCCTTTTGTGTCCTGTACCCAGACTTTGCCCCGGTGCAGGCGGACGATCTCTTGTACGATACATAGGCCAAGCCCAAAGTGTTCTTTATCCTTGTGGGCCGAATCTAACCGGTAAAAACGATCAAAAATGTGCTCCTTGGCGTCGTCAGCTACGCCAGGGCCGTCGTCGATGATTTGAAATTCTACAGTTGGACCGATTTGGGCCACGGCCAGGCAGATATGCCCGCCTTTGGGCGTGTAGGCTACGGCATTGTCCGTCAGGGCGGATAAAATCTGCACGATTCGTTCTCGGTCACAGGAAAGAAGCGGAAGAGAATCTTCTGGAATCTGTACCGTAAGCGTAAGCTCTTTCCGGCGAGCGGCCTGTTCAAAATTTTCATAGACAGTTAAAAGCAGAGTTTCCGGTTCGCATGGTTCCATGCGCATGCTCCAGGTTTGGTTATCCGCACTGGCCAGTGTAAGCATATCGCTGATCAGGCGGGACATCCGCCTCCCTTCGGCTTCAATGGCATTTTGATAGCGCTCCCGGTCGGTTTCGGAGCTCTTTTTCAGCGCTGAAAGGCTGGATAGAATCACAGCAAGAGGGGAGCGCAGTTCATGGGAAGCGTCGGCAATAAACTGAATCTGCCGCTTCCGGTTTTCTTCCAACGGCTGGATCTGCCGTTTCGTAAATTTCCAGGAAAATAGTCCCAAAAAGGCAAAAGCGATGAGATCGGCCGCGATGAAGAAAAATCGTTGTGTGCGGATCTGGTTTTCCTGCGCTTTCTGGGAATAACAGATCAGCGCGCTTAGGCTTCCGCGGGAGGCCGGAAAGTGGGCCGCGGATATATAGTAGGAAACTTGATCGGGTCCTTTTAGTTGGGATTCCAGGTGCTGCGTCAATTTGGAGCTGTTCGCAGATTGGAAAAAGTCCATTCCATAGTCCTGCTGAAACTTATCAAGAGCCGTGTGGAGCAATTCTTCACGAAATGGGGTATCACGGATGGATTGAAACAGCAAAGGTTCTCCATGATCAAAAAGGTAGATATAATATTTTCCATCCTGCTCCATCTGGGCAAGCCATTGGTAGGATACGGTGATTTGGGTTTCGAGAGAGCTGAGAATGGTATGGAGGCCGTTGAGGAAAAGGTTGTAGCCGTTTTCCCGGATTCCTCGTTCAGAAACCGTGAGACAGATGCCGGACATAGCGGTTAGAATTAAGCCAGTAATCAACGTGCAAAAGAAGGCGAGTTTTCGGTGGAGGCGTTTATACATCTGTCACCTCCAAGAGATATCCAATGCCGCGGACGGTTTTTAGCTGAAGGCTGCTTTGAATGGTTTTTAGCCGTCTGCGCAGGAAATGGATATAGTTGTCCAAATTTCCGTCCTCCACCTCTGCGTCCGGTCCCCAGACGCGGGAGAGCAGCAGATTACGGGGAAGTGTTTGGCCGGGGTTCTTTAGAAATATCTCCAGGAGATCCGCTTCTCTTTTGGATAGGGTGCAGGAGAATGAACCGCAATCTAAGGTAAGACCGACGGGATCAAACGCAAGATCTCCAAGCGTCAGTTTTCCAGGAACTTCCAAGTTTCGGGGTCTGCGGCTGATGGAGTGGATGCGGGCCAATAGTTCTGGAAAGGCAATAGGTTTTACCATATAGTCGTCGGCCCCATTTTCAAGACCGGTCACCTTGTCGGAAAGTTCGCCCAGAGCAGTCAGCAAAATGACAGGAGTGGAGATACCCTCTGCGCGGATTTTTTTGAGCAGGGAGAGCCCGTCGATGCCAGGCATCATGCGATCGAGAAGGATCAGGTCGTGGACGCTTTGGCGAATCCAGGGGAGGGCGTCCTCCCCATCGTTGCAGATATCCACAGAAAAGCCCTCCTTTTTCAACTCAAAGCTGAGGGAATCACATAGGCGCGGATCGTCGTCAATCAGTAAAATTCTCATGGATACCTCCTGTAAAGTTACCTTCTCCGTGTGTGCCCTTATCAACGGAAGGTATTATGGTATAATAATATATCTTGTGTTGCTCTTTTTGTAAAGAGCAATTTTTTATTTGAGCAGTATTTGGATGTAAAAAGGGATTCGCGTTCCAAAATGTAAAAATATTTTGTAGGGTTTCGGAGCAAGTACTTCTAGGATTCCGGTAATTTGTAAAAAGCATTCGCAAAAATAAGAAACTCGCTGCGCTCAAACAGTCTTATTTTTGCTCATAATACAAATTCCCGGAACCGAAGAAGTACTAACGCTCCTGCAAATACAAAATATTTTTACATCTTGGAACGCGCCCCCTTTTCACATCCTGCCTCCCGTTGACAGAGAGATACGGTCAGGACGGAGTAAATTTCGCGGAGAAAAAATTTTCCCTAATTAGAGAAAATTTAGAGATTGGTGTGATATAGTAACGGAAAGTAAGGAGGATTGTTAGAATGAATGTACGGGGAAAAAAGATCATAGCGTTCGTTCTGGGAGCTTGTTTGTTTTTTGCTTCGGCTTGTTCCGGAGGACAGGACGAGACCGCGGGAAATGAGACAGGCGGCGCGGCGTCGCCTAAACCTGCCGCTTCCGGGGCGGCTGCTCTGGGGAGTGCTTCCGGAGAAGGCGGCCAGGCTATGGGGCGTTTTGTGGAGACGGAGTATCCGCTTCCGGAAGGCGCGGAGTATATCTATGATATCCGGAAACTGGAGGATGGAACGCTGCGGATGGCAGCGGCGGGAGACGATGGTCTGATGTTGTTTTCTTCGCCTGACGACGGAAAAAGTTGGGAGGCTATGTCTTATGAGAAAGAGAAAATGACTGGCGCCATGATTCAAACCGCCTGCTGGAGCCCGGACGGAGGGCTGCTGGTAGCAAAAATGAACCGAGAAGAGGCCATGCAGGGGATGGCGGAAACCAGCTATCTGCTCTATGATGCCAAGGGAGAAGGGAAAGAATTTCCGATTCAGCTTTCTGACTCAGAGGGAGGAAACGGAAGTACCGGCCTTAGAGCCTATTTTGATTCCGATGGCAGTTTGTATCTTTCCGGTGGCGGTTCGTCGATCCACCGCATCGATTTGTCCAGCGGAGCGATTCAGAAAACCTATTCCAATCCGGATGCCGCCACCGCGAGATTTGGTATTGTAGGGCAAACCCTTTGGATCAATACCGGGAGCGGCGTGGAGTGCTATGAGCTGGAATCTGGAAAAAGCCTGGAACGTCAGGAGGCTTTAAATGAATATATCAAAGCGTATATTGCCAAAAATCCATCCGCAGCGGACGGAGCAGGCGTCTTTTCTTCCGTGCCGGTTGCGTCGGGATTGAAGGGAAATGATCTCTATTTTTGCGATGATACCGGGCTATATCATTATACGATGGGTGGCAGCGTGGTAGAGCAGGTGATCGACGGCAGTTTGAATTCTCTGTCCGCAGCTACGGTATATCAGACGGGGGTGTTTCCTTTGAGCGATCAGAGTTTCCTGGTTGCTGTTACGGACAACGGAGAAGCAAAGCTGCTTGGTTATCACTATGACAGCTCGGTTCCTACAGTGCCGAATACGGAGTTGACCGTGTACGCGCTGCAGGATACCCAAAATATCCGCCAGGCGGTCCGCTTGTATCAGCATGATCATCCGGACGTATATATCACCTTGGAAATTGGCATGAGCGGGGAAGACGGCATTACTTCCGCCGATGCTATCCGGACCTTAAACACGAATTTGATGGCAGGAAAAGGGCCGGATATCCTAGTTTTGGATGGTATGACCATAAGCAATTATGTGGAAAAAGGGATGCTGCTGGACATCAGCGATATTCTTCAGGAAATTGAAGCTTCCGACGGATTGTTTGAAAATCTGGTTCATGCCTATCAGAAAGACGGTCAGACGACAGCCGTGCCAGTACGCGTGATGCTTCCGATGGTTTTGGGGGATGCGGAAAGTCTGAAGAAGATTACCGATTTGAAATCCTTGGCCGAATGCGCGGAAACCTTGCGGCAGCAGAATCCAGATGTAGATGGTATATTAGGGGCGGAAACGGCGGAACTTCTCATGAAGAAGCTGTATGGAAGTTCTTCGGCGGCTTGGTTAAAAGACGGAAAGTTGGATCAGGCGGCTCTGGAAGAATTTATCAGCTGCATAAAGAGGATCTATTTGGCGGATCAGAGACAAAGCACATCGGAAAATCATGGAGAGGTTGCCATTGTCGGCGGAGGCGGGACGTTGCCTCTCTCGGATAATATGGATTTATTTTCTTACTTAGGCGGGTATAATCTGCTTTCTGTCGGGCAGTTGGATTCGTTTCAGTCCTTGGCAATCCTGACTTCTTTTGAGGAGCAGATGGGAAGCTCCTACCAGGCATTTTCTGGCCAATTGAAAGGTGTATTCCAGCCGGTGTTGACCGTCGGCGTCAATGCAAAAGGTAGTCAAAGCGAAACAGCCAAAGACTTTGTGCGGTATTTGCTGGGAAAGGAAGCGCAGTCCAACGACAGTTTGGAGGGACTTCCCGTCAACCGCGCTGCTTTTGAGGCGGCAAAGCAGAGCATGTTTCCGGAAGGAAAGAGACAGGTCATGAGTTCTGGGGAAATCGACGCGATGAAAGAGGTTGAGATCCACTGGCCGAAGGAAGCCGCGCTTTCTGGGCTGAAGGAGATGATGGAGGCGGCTTCGATACCAGCGGACTCCAATCAAGTCATTCGAGACGCGGTGGAAGAGGAAGTAAAACGCTTGCTGGAGGGCGCGTCCACCGAAGATGTCGTACAGAGCGTGATGCAGAAAGTGAACCTCTATTTGTCGGAGCAGTAAAAAGGAACGACGAGCATGAAAAAAATTCGGATACGGCGGGGGCAGGGAGCAGGACTTATCTTTGCCCTCCCCAGCCTGCTGGGCGTGGCCTGCTTTCTCCTTCTGCCATTTTTGGACGTGGTGCTCCGTTCCTTTCAGGGAGCGGTAGACGAGAGGTGGACGGGGATATCAAACTATCAGACGATCTTTGAGAACGAGGCATTTTGGCTGGCGGTGGGGAATACAGCGCGATTTGCTGTGGTCTGCATTCCGCTGCTGCTGGTGATTTCTCTGGCGATTGCTTTAGGATTGAACCAATGCGGCCAAAAATTTGGCTTTTTAAAATCCGCTTTTTTGTTGCCGATGGCCATTCCGGTCGCTTCGGTGGCGCTGATCTGGCGGCTTCTCTTCCATAATCAAGGAATTGTCAACGGAATGTTGACACAGTTCGGAGGCAACCCCACAGACTGGATGAATTCTCCAGCGGCTTTCTGGGTTCTGGTTCTGACGTATCTATGGAAAAACCTAGGTTACGATGTCATTCTCTGGATGGCTGGGCTATCGGGAATTCCCTATTCTATCTACGAAGCGGCAAAGGTGGATGGAGCGGGAGCCTGGAAATGCTTTACGAGAATTACTTTACCAAATTTAAAGCCGACGCTTTATACCATCACGGTTCTGTCTTTTCTGAATTCCTTTAAAGTTTTCCGGGAGGCCTATCTGGTCAGCGGTTCCTACCCCCACGAGAGCATGTATCTGATGCAGCATTTGTTTAATAACTGGTACCGGGATCTTGCGATCGATAAGATGGCGGCAGCGGCTGTGGTCGTAGCGGCGGCGATTTTTCTGGTTATGCTGTTGTTAAAGTGGATTTTGGCCAGGGAGGATTCGTTATGAAAAGGAAGATTTTGATCGGCGGCATTCTCACAGTATTTGGCCTCATCATCTGTTATCCGGTCATCTACCTGTTATCCGGAAGCCTGATGGGAAACGGAGAATTGAAAGAAGGGCTATTGCCGATTCTTACAGGTGGAGGCGGATTTGTGGCCTGGCATGTGATGCCGTTGTTTCCCACTCTGAAAAATTTTGTTGAACTTTTGCTGGATTCCCCAGAATTCTTTGTCATGTTTTGGAATTCCGTAAAAATCACAGCAGGGATTTTGGTTGGGCAGTTAATCCTGGGGGTGCCCGCGGCCTGGGGATTTGCCAAATACCGTTTTCCAGGAAGGCGGCTTTTCTTTGGGCTGTATGTCCTATTGATGATTCTCCCCTTTCAAGTGATGATGCTGTCCCAATATCTGGTGCTGGACGGCTTAGGGCTGATGAATACCCATCTGGGGATTATCCTGCCTGCGGTTTTTTCTACCTTTCCGGTTTTTATCATGGTGCGCTTTTTTGATGGGGTGCCAGATCAGATTTTGGAATCGGCAAAGATCGATGGAGCAGGAGCGTTCCAAATATTTTGGAGAATCGGAGTTCCTTTAGGGGCCGGAGGCATCATCTCCGCGATGGTTTTAAGCTTTCTGGAATATTGGAATCTGGTGGAGCAGCCGCTGACATTTTTAAAGGACCCTTCTCTATGGCCGCTTTCTCTTTATCTGCCCAATATTGATTTGGACTATGCGGGGATCGCGTTTACTTCCTCTGTCGTAACTTTGATACCGGCAGTTTTAGTATTTTTTTGCGGGCAGGAATACCTGGAACAAGGAATTGTGGCGTCAGCAGTAAAGGAATGAGGTGTGGATTGTGAAACAGATCGATCAAAAAAAGCGGAAAGCCACTTTACGGGAAAAGAGTGTAAAATGGCTGGCAGGATTTTTTGCTGTGATGCTTTTGCTTACTCTATTATCGAGAGTTGTCAGCGCGATGACGGTTCCGGTGCTTCAGACCGGATATATAAAAAAATCTACCATTGACCGCACGGTCCGTGCGTCAGGAAGAATTGTACAAAATCGCGATCGGGCTGTCTATACCATCGGAGGGCTGCGGGTAGGGACTGTCTTTGTGCGGGAGGGCCAGTCTGTGGCGGCCGGAGACGTACTTTTTGAATTGGATTTCGATGCCTTGGGGAAAAAGATACAGGAAACAGAACAAGAATACCAGCGGTTAGAGCTTGCCCTTGGTGATCTGGAAAGTGGAGAGAGCCTGGAAGCTCAGGAGCGGGAAAAAGCAAGAAAGAGAGCCGACGAGGATTATAAAAAGGCTTCGGAGCGTACCGGTCGGGAAGTGGAAGACGCAAAGGAAGCGATGGAGCAGGCGGAGCAGAAACTGGAAGATTTTCTGGCGCAGGACCCTTCGGCAAGCGAGGGAGAGGATACGGTACGGACGGAGCTGGAAAATCGATGCCGAGAAAAAGAAGCGGATTGGAACCAGGCGGCAGAGGCGCAGGCAGAGCTGGAGCGGGAGATTCAGGCGGCAGTGGACGCGGACAAAGAAAAGGAAATGCAGATTCGCCAAAGCTATGAAAGCAAGGTTTCCGCTGCCGCGAGGGAGGTGGAGAGCTGCGAGCAAGAAAAAGCACGTGCGGACGCGGCTCTGGAAGATTATCTAGCAAAACTAGATTCTGAGAGTGCAAACGATCGAAGCACGCAGGAGGAAATTCTTCGGTCTGCCTATGAAGAGAAGAAGCAGGCCTATGAAACTGCGTTGCAGAATCGCCAGGATAGTATGACAAATGCTTCCCGAAACCGGGAAGACGCCAATGCGCCGGAAAAAGCGGACAGCAGTAAAAAAACCGCTCAGATGACGCTTTCTGAAAAAGCGGAAGAGCTGAATCAATTAAAGGCTTTACAGCAGCAGGAGGGAAAGATTTGTTCGCCGGTGGACGGCCTGATTTCCAGTGTTTTGGTGACCACCGGGGAGTTTACGACCGAGGGCACGGCTGTTTTGATGGCGGACCTTACGGAAGGAGGGCGCTTCCAAACCACAGTTACCAAGGAACAAGAAGCGTATCTTTCCAGGGGGGATGCCGTCACTTTGAAAGGAAACGGAGTGGATTCCTATGAGGCAGTGATCGACACCATTCAGCCGGATAAAGAAAATACGAATTCTTTTGTGGTAACGGTGCAGGTGCCGGAGGGTACTCTGGAAATCGGCACGATTGCTACGATGACTGCGGTCCGGCAGTCGGAACCCTATTCGGTCTGTGTGCCGCTGTCGGCCCTCCACCGGGATGGCAATGAGGATTATGTGCTGGTGATTCAAGAGAAAAATACGGTGTTGGGAACAGAATGGATAGCAGAACGGATACCCGTTACGATTCAAGATCAAAATGAGATGTTAGCGGCGCTGGCGCCCGGCGCTTTGACGGAAGATCAAAAAGTGATTATGAGCAGCAATAAAGAGGTAAATGGAGGCGACCGCGTACGCTTGGAGGATTCATGAAAAATGGAAAAAAATGCGGCTTCGGAATTTTGCTGTTAGTGCTCCTTCTTTTTTGCCTGGGGAAATCTCTGACTCTTCAGACATGGCTAAGCGCCCATGGGGAAGGAACGTTATGGGAGTTGGAGGAGGGGATCGCTCTTTGGAACGCAGTTGAGATCAAGAAGGCCAACGCAGACCAGGAAGAGCCTATGAACTTTACTTTTTGGGAACAGCAGGAGGGAGGACTGATTGAAAATCCGGAATTTGCCCGGATGACGCCGGTCCATGGGATTGTTCTCTTGGGAGATTCCCGTTTGGTTCTCGAAGGAAGCGGTTTTTTAGAGGAAGGGGACGTAGATGGGTGCCTATTGGATGAAGATACGGCGGCAGTTTTATTTGGAAACCAAAACGTAGTCGGTCAGACGGTTCGCTATGAAGGACGGGAACTCATGGTACGTGGGCTTTTGGAAGGCGTGACGGAGACCATTGTCATGGAGGCGGAGAACCATGAAGGGGGAGCGGACGGGGAAAATCTTTCCTTTCATCACATTTCGTTGTCTCATGAGGCGGATCAGAAGCGAGAGATGGTTTCTCGATTTTGTAACTTAACGGGAATTTCGGGAACCGCTTTGCCCTTGGCGGAATATGGCCGAATTTCCGCTGCGGCGGGAGGGCTTTTCCTCCTGTGGGTTGCCTTGAGCGTGCTTACCCCTTTGTTTCGCATGGCGCGGAGAGAAGGTTTAGCAAAAAGAGCGGCTTATTTGGCGGCTTTCCTTGGTATGATGGGCCTTTTTTTCTGGATTGTGGAGCCGGATTTTTCCATTCCTCCGGAATGGATTCCAAGCCGCTGGTCGGATTTTGATTTCTGGAAATTGCTCTGGGAAGAGCAGACGCAAACATTTCAGAACCTCTTTTTCGGAGAACCTTCGCAGCCGGTTTGGCTTTTCCGCAAGCCCTTTCTTCAGTGTATGGGATATATGGCGGGAGCCGCCGCTTGTTTTGGCATTGGACGGCGCTTTTGGCAGGTGGAGACGGAGCGAGAACTGTTTGTTGGAGCGCTGCTTTCCCTCGCGCTGTCCTTTGGCGTATTGATAGAGACAGAAAATATCGGGGGACGAATCCTTTGGCTGCTGCCTCTCTTTTATGTCATAGGAAATTTCTTGGGAAATTCCGGCCGTATAAAAAATGTTTCATTGCCAGGGCAGAAGGAGACTGGAATTGAACATATGGAGTAAAGAAGAAAGAGAAACGCCGGAGCGGACGCTTCCGGCCAAGACGTGTATCGGGCGGTTTGCCGGGGTTTTTCAAAGGAACTTTTTCCGGCTGATCGGTTTGAATCTGATTTATCTTTTGGCCTGCCTGCCGGTGATCACGATCCCGGCAGCTATGACGGCCATGACGCAGATTACGATTGCTATGGAACAAAGATCGTATTTTTTCTGGTCGGACTTTTGGGATGTATTTCGGGAGGAGTTTGGGCGTGCTTTTGCCTCCGGTTTTATGCTTTTAGGAGGCGCCGTATTTCTGGCAGGTGGGCTTTTGTTCTACTGGAAACTTTCCCAAAATCAGATTTTCATGCTGATTCCATTCGGGATTTGCGCAGCCGGTTTGTTTCTTTTAACGGGGATGCGTGCTTACGTGTGCTTGATGCTTGCGGTTTTCGATCTACCTTTAAAGGCAATTCTGAAAAACGCTTTTCTTCTAGTTTTTTTACGTTTCCCGCAGACGTTAACCGTGGTTTTGATTCAGGGTATGGGAGCGGGGATTTGTTATCTGTTTTTTCCGTTGACGATTCCACTGGTGTTGCTTTTTCATTCTTCCTTCCAAAGTCTGATCGGCGTTTTTCTGCTGTGGCCGGGTATCAAGCAATATGTAAAGGGAGAGGATCAGGAATCTGCGCCGGATGATACCGATTGGAAGAGCGCGGATAAGTAGGCGTTCCAGAAGGACGCTTCTTGCAGAATCGATTCTTCCCAAAAAACATATGAGGGGCCGTTTCTCCGCTCTTGAAAAACTGGTCGTCCTGTTTCTAACCGCATTTTCTTTGGCAGCGGCAGGAATTGGCCGGTTTTTTTGATGTAACAATTTTCTGGCGTGGCCTTGACCCGAAACGCGGGATCCACATAGACGGCGACGCTTTTATGAATAGCAGTATCTTCCGCCGGCAGATAATAATAATCCTTATAGTTCGGAAGATAGTATTGCAGTTCGCCGCAAAAAAGCGGAGTGTGCAGCCGAAGGCTTTCTTTTCCCAGCACGGCATAGGTTCCCTCTGTCCGGAAAGAGACTGGCTGAGGCAGAGAAGATGCGAGAGAAAAACGAAGAAAGAGTTCGGAATCAGAGGAATCTTCTACAATCGGGCATCCGATAGGGATAGAACCATTTTTTAGGTCAAAATAGGAAAGCATGGGCAAAAGCTGAAGCATCCCTAGGACATCTTCTTCATTGTGAAGCAGCAGGAAGTGCAGAAGCTTTGGATTTCCGGTCTTTGTAAACTGATGGTAGATAGGGATCAGCTCGCCGCCACTATAGGAATCATCCCGCTCTATATGGAGAAATTGCTCGATGGATTTCTGTTTGACATCCGGAAGATTACACAGATTTTTGCAGGTGCGGATTTTTTGGTAGAGATCCACGCTCTTCATGGTTTTAAACGGGCTAAAAAGGCCAAAGTGTTCGCTTCTCTTATGTAGATAGGGAAGATCAAAGCGATTTCCATTGAAATGGACAAAGCCCGAAAAATCCCGGCAGAACGCAATGACTTGTTCCAATAACTTTTGTTCTTCTTTGGGAGATTCACATAACCACTGGCGAAAACCCCAGCACTCTTCAGTGTGGGGAAACAGGCAGCCGATCAGATAAACGTGAGAGCGCTCCGGAGAGAGCCCGGTGGTTTCAATATCTAAAAATAATGGTTTTTCCAGCCCCAGTTGGTTGAGGGGGTAATCCGTGTGAAGAAAAAATTCTTTTTCGATTGTTTTCATGGTTTCATCATATCATAAGAAAACGACAGAGTAAAGTGCTTCAAAAGCTTCCTTCGGTGCATAAACACCGTTCGTTTCGTACATCCTATCACGAAGGAAAGACAATTGTCTTGGTTTTAAGATGGAATCGATGATATTAGAAATTCGGGAAGGAGACATTTCGATGGGAAAATCAGAGGACGAAAAGAACGAGCGGAAAGACGAAGAGATCAAAGAGTATGGCCAGATGACCTTGGAGGACAATGGGAGTGATTACAAAATTCATCTGCTCTCCGTGATCGGTGAGATTGAGGGCCATGAAAATTTGCCAGGGAACAGTAAAACCACGAAATATGAGCATGTCCTGCCCCAACTGGCTGCCATTGAGGACAGCAGAGAAATCGATGGACTGTTGATTTTAATCAATTCAGTAGGAGGCGATGTGGAAGCTGGGCTGGCTATTGCGGAGATGATCGCCTCCCTGAGCAAGCCGACCGTGTCCCTGGTTCTGGGCGGCAGCCATTCGATCTGCGTCCCCTTGGCTGTGTCCACAGACTATTCGTTTATTGTAAAAACAGGTACCATGCTGATTCACCCGGTTCGAATGAGCGGGATGATTTTGGGCGTGCCCCAAACCTATGACTATTTTAAGAAGATTCAAGACCGGATTACGGGATTTATTTCCAGCCATTGTGCGGTTCGCCAGGAACGGTTGGAAGAGCTGATGCTGGAAACCGGTATGCTGACAAAGGATATGGGTACGATCCTGGTAGGCGGGGAAGCTGTAGAAGAAGGTTTGATCAATGAGATCGGAGGAATTCGGGAAGCTCTTGATAAGCTGTACGAGTTGATCGGGCAGGACGATGGAGCTGGCCAGGGCCGTATGCGCGGCAGCCAGAAAGAGTAAGGAAGGAAACGCTTGACATTTTCCAATTATTACAAAAATTTTTGTCCCTGCAAGGTTTTGGGATGACAATTTTGGCCCAGTGTGATACTATATAAAGGAAATCCCTTCCAGTGACAAATAAAATAGTCGGCATAGAAGGGCTTCCAGTGGCAAGAGAGTATTTGGGTTTGCCTGTATATGATCGGTCACCGGAAGAAATATTTTATGGAAAAAAGAGGACATACTATGGGAAATTTTACCGGAAAAACAGTTATTATTACAGGTGCGGGAAGAGCAGTACTGAGTGATGGAAGATGCGGCTCCATTGGATACGGAATTGCGACCGCCTATGCCAAGGAAGGCGCAAATCTGGTTATCACGGGGCGCAATGTGAAAAAACTGGAGGATGCAAAGCAGGAGCTGGAAGAAAAGTATGGAGTGAAAGTTCTGTGCGTACAGGCGGACGTATCTGCAGGCTCCGATAACAAAGCGGTAGTGGAAAATGTGGTAAAGCAGACCGTGGACACCTTTGGCGGAATCGACGTGCTGATCAACAATGCCCAGGCATCCGCCTCCGGCGTAACGCTGGCGGATCACACCACGGAGCAGTTTGATCTGGCCGTATATTCGGGACTGTATGCCGCTTTCTATTATATGCAGGCCTGCTATCCCTATCTGGCAAAGAGCAAAGGCTCGGTGATTAACTTTGCCTCCGGCGCCGGATTATTTGGCAATTTTGGACAATGCGCTTATGCGGCGGCAAAAGAAGGAATCCGTGGCCTTACCCGTGTGGCGGCGACCGAGTGGGGAAAGGATGGCATCAATGTCAATGTTGTTTGCCCGCTGGCATGGACCGCACAGTTAGAGCAGTTTAAGAACGCATATCCGGAAGCTTATGAGAAGAACGTTCATATGCCGCCCATGGGCCATCTGGGAGATTCCGAGCTGGAAATTGGCCGTGTGTGCGTACAGTTGGCTTCTCCGGATTTCAAATTCCTGACAGGCGAGACCCTTACCCTGGAAGGCGGTCTGGGACTCCGGCCGTAAATGGAAATGAGGATACCCTCTGCGGAGGGTATCCTCATTTCCTGTTTTTAAGGAAAAAAAGCGGGATAGGAGATTTTATCTGTTCCAGTTCCTGATGCAACATGGAGATAAGGCGGCGATGATCTATTACAGGAATTTCCAGCAACTCTTTCGTCCTGCTGTGGATGTATTGATTGAGCGCATCCAGTCGGTCGGAAGGAATCGGGTAAATCGGATGGTTTTGGAATTGAAAACCAAGGAGCATCCGCAGCCTTTCATGTTGCATTTCACCCATTATCATTTCACATTGTTGTTTGAAGGTGAGCATACCTGTTCTTGGTAGATGCTCGTCCGCTTTGGCAGGCCAATTTTTAAAATCATCTTTCATATCCCGTGCAAAGAGTGAGAGATTATGGTCAAACAGTGGAGCCAGTCCCAGAATTTTACCGGTATGATTATCCCGCAAAAAGCCATAATTTCCCGCATGACGGTCTACATTACAAATCAACGCATCAAATACGATCATGGAACGCATCTGTTCAAAAGTATCTCCAGAAAACTTTGAGCAAATAGCAAGATTAATAGGAAATTGTGATTGTTCGGTAGCGGCATAAAATGGTACAAGAGAGATATCCTTGCTACACATAAGCGGACATACGGAAGCGAGCTTTCCTCTCCACTTAGCAAGGTCATAGGACACAGAAAAAATACCCATCGCCTTTGCTGCCTGGCAGGCAAAATATTCTGAGTATGGCTCCATACCAGCGTTGGCGAAGCCTTCGGAACCTGCCTTGTAAAGGTATAAATTGCCGTCCACTTTTCTCCAGGCTTTGGGAAATTGACCGTCGGTGGTCCATTCTGTGGATAGGCCGAGCTTGCGATGCTGTGAGCTTGTATACCCGGTATAAGCGACCAGAGCTAATGTTTCATCGAGTTCATGCTCATATAGATTTACATCCGCAAATGACTGTTCTGTTCCCTCACGATCTACCCAAAATGCGTCGTTGACAGAAAGCCCCTTACATACATCGATAATGCCTAATGTATCGCCGACAGTTAAACCAGCTTGTGCCAAAATTTCCTTTACAAATTGCCGGTTTTTCGGAATGGTCCTACTTTTCAGCCAATTCACCAGCGCTTCGCTGGTAAATTTTGGAATCAGCGGCATGGGAAAGAGATGGCGTAATTCTTCATTCACCATGGAAATCTTTGCATATAGCTGGCCAAACGGTGTAACGCCGGCAGTGAATTTGATCAATTCTGTGTCATAAAGCTTTAGAATATAGTTTCTTTCTTCAAAAAGCATGGATTTTTGCTCCGCCTATTTAAACTAAAGATACGTCTTTCTTATTATATGAAAAAATGAGGACAAATACAAGAGATTTCCCGATTAAGACAGACGTCCCTTAAAGTCCTCATATCCAAAGGCGCGGACAAGTCTGGTTTTCCCTCTGGCATCCCGGTATACCAGGGAAGGAAGGGGCATGCCGTTGAAGGTATTGGTCTTTACCATGGTGTAAAGGGCCATATCCTCAAAAATAACCAGGTCTTTTTCCCGCAGCGGCTGGTCGAAGGAATAATCGCCGATGACATCTCCGGCCAGACAGGTAGGTCCGGCGAGGCGATAGGTATATGCTTTTTCCCCTGGATTCCCGCTTCCCCAAACCGGGGGCCGATAAGGCATCTCCAGCACATCCGGCATATGACAGGCCGCGGAAGTGTCAAGGATGGCAATTTCCATTTGATTGTGGACCACTTCCAGAACCTCAGACACCAGAAAGCCGGCGTTTAATACCACGGCTTCGCCGGGTTCCAGATAAACCTGTACGCCATAGGAATCCTGAAAATGCTGAATCACCTGAACCAGAGTGTCTAAGTCGTAACCGGGCCGGGTGATATGGTGCCCGCCGCCGAAGTTTAACCACTTTTTTCCGTGCAGATATTTTCCAAATTTTTCTTCCAGAGATTTTGCGGTAGTCGCCAGGGCGTCGGAGTCCTGTTCGCAGAGGGTGTGAAAATGGAACCCGTCCAAAAGTGGCAAAAGCTCTTCGTCGAAGTGTTCCAGCGTAGTGCCGAGGCGGGAGCCAGGAGCGCAAGGATCATAGATGGCATGACCTTCCTGGGTGGAGCATTCCGGGTTAAGGCGCAGGCCCACAGATTTTCCTGCCTGTTTTGCTCTTTTGGCGTATTTTCGAACTTGCGCCGGGGAGTTGAACACGAAGTCGTCGGCGTATTGGAGAAGTTCTTCAAACTCGTCCTCCCGGTAAGCCGGGGAAAATACGTGGGTCTCTCCGCCGAAGGCCTCGTGGCCAAGCCGCGCCTCAAAAAGGCCGCTGGCTGTGGTTCCGGCTAAGTAGCGGCGCAAAAGAGGATAGCAGGAGTACATGGAGAATGCTTTTTGGGCCAACAGGATCTTGCAGCCTGTTTGATCGGAAATCTGTCTCAGCAGTTCCAGATTCCGAAGAAGCCTGGTTTCATCCACGAGAAAGTAAGGAGTACGAAACGCCCGCCCTTCTTCTTGGGATAGGGGCGGGCCCTCCCTTTTTGCTTTTTTCGTCTCCATCAATCCACCAGCACCGGATCCCGGTTCTCTTTCCAGGGCAGACCCCAGCGGTTCAGCGCTTCCATGAAGGGATCGGGATCAAATTCTTCGATATTGTGGACGCCGGGCTTGTTCCATGTTCCGGTGATTACCATCATAGCACCGATCATAGCGGGAACGCCGGTGGTGTAGGCCACCGCCTGGGAGCCCACTTCCCGGTAGCACTCCTGATGATCGCAGATATTATAGAGAGAATAATTCTTTTCTTTTCCATCTTTTACGCCGCGGAAAATACAGCCGATGTTTGTCTTTCCCTTTGTACGAGGGCCCAGCGTAGAAGGATCCGGCAGCACAGCCTTTAAAAATTGCAGCGGGACAATCTCTTTTCCTTCATATACGATCGGTTCGATGGAGGTCATTCCGACGTTTTCGAGGCAGGCAAGATGAGTCAGATAGCTCTGGCCAAAGGTCATGAAGAAACGAATCCGACGGATGCCGGGGATGTTCAGCGCCAGACTTTCCAATTCCTCATGGTGGAGCAGATACATATATTTCTTTCCCACGCCTTCAAAGTCATATTCCCGTTTGATTTCCATGGGTTTGGTTTCCACCCAGTGGCCGTTCTCCCAGTAGGAACCATTGGCGGAAACCTCGCGGATATTGATTTCCGGATTGAAGTTGGTGGCGAAAGGGTAGCCATGATCGCCGCCGTTGCAGTCCAAGATATCGATCTCGTGAATCTCGTCAAATTCATGTTTCAGGGCATAAGCGGAAAAAACGCCGGTGACGCCCGGATCAAATCCACTTCCCAACACAGCGGTGATACCGGCCTTCTCGAAACGCTCCCGGTATGCCCACTGCCAGCTATATTCAAATTTTGCCGTGTCCTCCGGCTCATAGTTGGCGGTATCCACATAGGGAGTCTTGGTGGCCAGGCAGGCGTCCATGATCGTCAAATCCTGATAGGGAAGCGCCAGATTTAAAACCACGTCCGGCTTTACCTCCTCGATGAGGCGAACCAGCTCGTCCACCTGATTGGCGTCTACCTGGGCCGTGGTAATTTTCGTTTTGGTTGTAGCCGAAAGCTTATCTTTCAGCGCGTCGCATTTGGATTTGGTGCGGCTGGCAATACAGATTTCTTCAAAGACAGCGCTGTTTTGACAGCATTTGTGGATGGCGACCGAGGCGACGCCGCCACAGCCGATAATAAGAGCTTTTCCCATGAGATTTCCTCCTTTATAATTCCTAGTATATTACTTCGTGGAAGACAAACCAATCAGCATCTCCCTCACAATTTTGCAGGCTGCCGCCGCGGAGATTCCACTGGGGTCGTAGGGCGGGCTTAATTCATTGACATCGCAGGCAACGATGCGGGCTTTTCTGCAGACTAAGGTAGCGGCTTTCCGAAGTTCATCAAAGGAAACGCCGCCCGGTTCCGGCGTTCCGGTACCGGGAAAAACGGAAGGATCTAATACATCTAGGTCCAGAGTAAAGTAGACGGGAGTATCCCCTAGCTTTTCTAGAAGCTCTTCCAACCCATGAAAGCCAAAACGCGTTGTGTCCACGTGATCTTTTCCCCAGAGAAATTCCGATCTGTCTCCGGAACGGATGCCAAACTGATGGATGCGGCCATCCCCGGTAAGTTCATGACAGCGGCGGAGAACGCAGGCGTGGGAGAGGGGAGTTCCCAGATATTCTTCCCGCAGGTCGGCATGGGCGTCAAAGTGAATCACATGGAGATCTGGATAGCGGGAAAACGCCGCCCGAAATGCGCCGAGAGTGACGAGATGTTCGCCGCCAAGCAGAAAGGGACGCTTTCCATCAGCAAGAATCTGACTGGCGCAGCTTTCGATTTGCGATAGAGCTTTCACCGTGTCGCCAAGGCAAAGTTCCAGGTCGCCGATATCGAGAACATTCGTATCTTCCAAATCCCGATCTTGGTAAGGACTGTAGGTTTCAAGGCCGTAGGATTCATGGCGAATCGCGCCGCTTCCAAACCGGGCGCCCGGCCGGTAGGACGTTGTGCAGTCAAAGGGCGCGCCGAAGAGAATGGTATCCGCCTGCCCTTCGTCCTTGTCACAGCCCATAAATACTTCCACATTTTTATTCCACATTTTTTAGTAACTCCTCTACGTAAGCGGGGATATAAAAAGCGCCTTTGTGCAGGGTAGTCGTATAATACCGGCAGGAAAGGCCGCGTTTGTTCCAGCGGGTCTCGTTTAGGTCTCTTAAAGGGTGATACTTTTTGGAGGCAAAGCCAAACAGCCAGTGGCCGGACGAGTAGGTGGGAATATGGGCCTGATACACCTTGCTGATGGGGAAGGATTCCACGATTCTCTTGTGGGCCCGCTGGCAGGCGGCGGCGTCTTCCTGGTAAAAAGGACTTTCGTGCTGATTGACCATGATCCCGTCTTCCCGCAGCGCTTTGTAGCAGTTTCCATAAAATTCCCTGGTAAAAAGGCCCTCTCCGGGACCAAAGGGATCCGTGGAATCGACGATGATCAGGTCGTAACGGTTCTCCTTGGAGCGGATAAAGCGGAGCCCGTCCTCAAAGTGGATGGTCAGTCTGGGATCGTTCAGGCTGCAGGAGGTCTGCGGCAGATATTTCCGGCAGACTTCCACTACCATTGGGTCGATCTCCACCATGTCCATATGCTCAATCTCTGGATACCGGGCCAATTCCCGGATGACCCCGCCGTCTCCCGCGCCGATCACCAATACGTCTCGGACGCAGGGATGAACCGCCATGGGGATATGGGTAATCATCTCGTGATAGATAAACTCATCTTTTTCTGTCAGCATCATGTAGCCGTCCAGCGTTAAGAAACGTCCGAATTCCGGCGATTCAAACACATCGATGCGTTGAAATTCACTTTCCCCGCCGTAAAGCTGGCGGTTTACCCGGATGGAAAACTTCACGTTCGGAGTTTGTTCTTCCGAAAACCAAAATTCCATGTCAAATCTCTCCTTTCAAGACGTTAAGCCGGTCGATATCGGGAGCCTCCGGTCCGGTCATGGAACAGCCTTTGGCCTTTGCGTATTCGATATAGTCCAGGATCTCGGCAGTAATCCGTTCGCCTGGAGCCAGAATCGGGATACCAGGCGGATAGCACATGACGAATTCACTGCATACTTTTCCGACGGTCTGCCGGAGCGGCAGAGATTCCTTTTCGGCATAAAACGCTTCCTGGGGAGAGACGATGACAGCCGGATCGATATATTCCTGCTTCATCAGATCCACGCGGCTTTTTCCAAAACGCCGGCGGACTTCCGCGAGAGCGCTGACGAGCCGCTCTACTTCCCGATGACGGTCGCCGATGGAAAGATAGGCGAGGATATTGCCCAAATCGCCAAATTCAATTTGAATGTCGTATTCGTCCCGAAGCAGGTCATAAACCTCAATGCCGGCCAGGCCAACGGGAAGCGTATTGACAGAAAGCTTGGTGATATCAAAGTCAAAGATACTGTCCTCATTGATCAATTCTCTGGAATAGGCGTAATAGCCTCCGATGGCATTGATTTCTGTTCGAGCATATTCCGCGAGGCTGACTACCTTTGCGAAAGCCTCCTTTCCCCGCAGGGCCAGGTTACGGCGGGAAATGTCCAGGCTGGAGAGCAGGAGATAAGAACCGCTGGTGGTCTGCGTCAGGTTGATGATCTGACGGATATGACCCTCCTGCATGGCGGGGCCGGCAAGGAGAAGGGAGCTCTGTGTCAGGCTGCCTCCAGATTTGTGCATGGATACGGCAGCCATATCCGCGCCGGCGGCCATAGCGGAAATCGGAAGATTTTCTCCAAAATAAAAGTGAGTGCCGTGAGCCTCGTCAACCAGGCAGAGCATTCCATGCTCGTGGGCCAGGCGTACAATGGTTTTCAAATCAGAGCAGATGCCATAATAAGTGGGATTGTTGACTAAAATTGCTTTTGCGTCAGGGTGGTTTTGGATGGCTGTCCTGACGGCGGAAGCGCTCATGCCGAGAGGAATCCCCAGGCGTTCGTCGCACTCCGGATTGACGTATACGGGAATTGCGCCGCAGAGGACCATGGCTCCCATGACGCTGCGGTGGACATTGCGCGGCAGGATGATTTTGTCCCCTCGTTTTGCCACAGAGAGAATCATACTTTGAACCGCGGAGGTGGTTCCTCCCACCATCAAAAAGGCATGGGCCGCGCCAAAGGCTTCGGCCGCTAATTCTTCTGCTTCTCGGATGACAGAAACTGGATGGCAGAGATTGTCGAGGGGTTTCATGGAATTTACGTCCATTCCGACGCATTTTTCTCCTAAAAGCGCGGCCAGTTCCGGATTTCCGCGCCCCCGCTTATGCCCAGGGACGTCGAAGGGAACGATCCGCATCCGTTTTAAGTTTTCCAGCGCTTCATAGATCGGAGCGCGGTCCTGGGTCAAAGAATTCATTGCGATACCTCCTAGTAGGACTTATCCATGAAAAATTTCAATCATCTCACGGCGCAGATTGGTCATGATATTCAGCCTTGTCTGAGGCGGAAGCTCATAGACGTCGGTTTTAAACAGATAGTTTTGGAGATCGATCTCCTTAATCATCATTTTTGTGTGAAACAGATTGGCGCTGTAGACATTTAAGTCGATGGCGTCGTACCGCTGCAAGGTGGCAGGGTCAATGTATTCCTGAATCGAAGAAATTTTGTGATCCATGAACAGTTTTTGTCCGTCCTCGGCGCGGGTAAAGCCGCGCACGCGATAGTCGATGGTAATAATATCGGAATCAAAGGAACCAATCAGATAATCCAAAGTGGAAAGGGGCGTAATTTCTCCGCAGGTCGCCACGTCAATGTCTACACGAAACGTAGCCAGACTAGTTTTGGGATGAAACTCCGGGTATGTGTGTACGGTTACATGACTTTTGTCCAGATGGCCCAATTGGATCTCACCGCGGGGCTGCATCGGTTCTTCCGCGATCAAGAGAGTAACCGATGCCCCTTGGGGTTCATAATCCTGGCGGGCGATGTTTAGAACCTGCGCTCCGATTCGGTCGGTAAGCGTAGTCAGGATATGGGTGAGACGTTCGGAGTTGTACTGCTCGTCGATATAGGCAATATAATCCTGCTGCTCGCGGGCAGTCTTGGCATAGCAGACATCATAAATATTGAAGCTAAGCGATTTGGTCAAGTTGTTGAAGCCGTACAGTTTTAATCTCTCACCCATATCTTTTCCTCTCCATGAATTAGGAAATTTCCTATGAAATAAAAAAGCAGAACGCGGGCGCTCTGCTTGCAAGAATCAATCTATTTGTAGGAAGCAACTCCTCTCCACGGCGGCGCTGCCGCGCCGGGCGATGGAAAATCACCGGTTGATAGGGGCGATGGAACGAAGGATAAGCTTCTCACTAGAGTCTATATAGCAAATACTTACTTTTACCACTCTTATTGACCGTTTTACAAGTTGATGTGTGCGCACGCACCGGTTGTAAAGTAACCAACTTATAAAATTGAGCTTTTAACTCAATCAATAATGGCGGATAATACCCGCCGATCGGCAGTTGACCCGGCTGTCCGTATGGCCTTAACCCTGTGGGTGGTCAGAGAAAATATTTGCATGGATACTCTGTGGAAACTGTTGTTCCATGACGAATATTAGTATATCTTAAGAGGCTTTGTATGTCAAGGAGAATTACTTTTTGTTTCCTTTTACCAAATTACTTTTTGTTCCCTTTTATCGGGGGATGTCAGCAGTCTCCCAGCGAATAAATTTTTCGCGCGTTTTTATAAAATACCTGTTCCCAATATTTCTCAGGAATGATGGCTTTGGCGAATGCCACGGTATCGATTTCATTGGCTAGGGGCCAGTCGGTACCGTACAGGAGGCGATCGTAACTTTCGGCGTATTGGAGCCAAGTCCGGATGTGGGAAAGGTATCCTTCCTTTTCTTTTAAAAAGCGCTCCATGTCTTGTTTTCCTTCCAGAATCCCGGAAAGATCAGCCGCGACATTGGGGTTTTTGTCTAAGACGGCAACGGCGTCGACAATCCAAGGGTTGCCCAGATGACACATAACAAAGGAAACTTTCGGATGTGCCGCCGCTACGTCGTCCATGGTCAGAGGATGGCTGTATTTGAGGCGCGCGCCGCTGGTAGCGGTTGCTCCCATATGGACGGCGACTGGCTTTTGAAATTGTTCCGCCAATTGGTAAAAGGGAGCGTACATAGGGTCATTTAGATAATAAGGACTATAGCCGGGGTACAATTTGATGCCAACGCAGGAATCTCTTTTTAAATTTTCCTCCACCAGAGCCAACGCTTCTTTAGGATTGACTGTCGCGAGGACGCTGCCGTCCAGCCCGATGCAGTAGTGAAGAAAATCGGGATATTTATGATCTTCCGGATAAAGGCTCCGATTTCCCATCACAATTCCATGACAGACGCCGGCGTCCGCGAAGTTTTTTTGAAGTCCTTGCGTTGTATTTTCGTATCCCGCGGCAACGGCAATCTGATCAAAGTGCGGAGAGTTTGTAGAAAAATGAATATGGGCGTCTATGATTTTCATGAAGATTTAGCCTCCAGCTCGTTTTTTCTAAACAAAAGTGTATCACAAAAGAGAACGAAAGAAGGAAGGGTCATCAAATACGAGAGAAAAGCAAGAGGTCGCTTACTTTTTGAAATAAAAGAAAAGGAAAATTTAATAAAATTAGGGGTGGAAATTTTAAATCGAATCGGTTACAATATGGCACAGAAGAAAATGGTAGAGACACTGCCAAAGGAGGATAGGATAATGAAAAAGATTCGTATTGGCATCGCAGGTTATGGAAACCTGGGACGCGGCGTAGAGTTGGCGATTCAGAAAAACAGCGATATGGAGCTGGCCGGTATTTTTACCCGTCGGAATCCGGCGGATGTAAAGCCGGTAACGGCAGGAGCGAAGGTATATGCTCTTGGAGACGCCGCGGCTCATAAAGAGGACGTGGACGTGATGATTCTTTGCGGAGGCAGTGCGACGGATCTGCCGGAGCAGACGCCGCAGCTTGCCCAGTGGTTTTCTGTGATCGATAGTTTTGATACCCATGCAAGAATTCCGGAGCATTTCGCCGCGGTGGATGCCGCGTGCAAGGCGGCCGGTACCCTGGGCGTGATTTCTGTCGGATGGGACCCTGGCATGTTTTCCCTGAACCGTCTGTATGCGGAATCGATTCTGACAGAAGGCGGAACCTACACGTTTTGGGGACGCGGCGTCAGCCAGGGGCATTCCGATGCGATTCGTCGGGTTCCAGGCGTAAAGCGTGCGATTCAGTATACAGTGCCGGTTGAGGCGGCGATGGACGCGGTGCGCGCAGGAAAAAATCCGGAGCTTTCTACTAGAGAAAAGCATTTGCGGGAATGCTATGTGGTAGCGGAAGAGGGCGCGGACAAAGAAGCGATCAGGAAAGCCATCGTGACCATGCCGAATTATTTCTCGGACTATGACACGACGGTTACCTTTATGGAAGAAGAGGAGTTCTTAAAGGAACATAATCAGATGCCTCACGGCGGTTTCGTGATGCGCAGCGGCGTGACCGGCGAAGGGACACATCAGATGATCGAATATTCCCTGAAACTTGGTTCCAACCCGGAATTTACGGCCAGCGTCCTGATTGCTTACGCCAGAGCGGCCGCCCGTCTGAGAGGCGAAGGTCAGACCGGTGCGAAAACGGTGTTTGATATTGCGCCGGCGTATCTGTCTCCTTTATCCGGAGAAGAGCTGCGCAGCCACCTGCTGTAAAGTGTAGAGAAAAGAGTTGAGCGATGACAACAGATGGGATGTGCATTTGTATGCCGCCTCATAAAAGAAAATGATTTTGTGAAGAGCCAGAGGATGGCCAGAAGGAGGATACCGGCGTGAAAAAAGAACGTTCTGCTGTAATTACGGAAGAAACAACGGAAAAGGTGCGGCCGGTTTATGTGGTCGGACATATGAATCCGGATACCGATTCCATCTGTTCTGCAATCGCTTATGCAAATCTAAAGGAAAAGCTGACTGGAGTTCCCCATTACCCGAAACGGGCCGGTCAGCTGAACCTGGAAACCCAGTATGTGCTTCAGCGGTTTGGCTTTCCGCAGCCTTATTTTATCAGCGACGTCCGGCGTCAGGTCAAGGACATGGATATCCGCCGTTTTAAACGGGTTCTTAGCTGCCTGTCATTGAAGAAAGCCTGGGAATGGATGGCAGATATGAGCGTAGTGACTCTGCCGATTGTGAATGAGGAGGGCTTTCTGACCGGGATTATCACCGAGGGCGATATTGCGGAGTCCTATATGGGCATGTATGACAGTAAAGTGGTTTCCCAGGCGGGAACTTCTTACAAGAACCTGGTGGAAACCTTGGGCGGCGAACTGATTGTGGGAGATAAGAACAACGTGCTGGCCGAGGGGAAAGTCTTAATTGCCGCGGCGAATCCGGATACGATGGAAGAATTTATCGAGCCGGGCGATATTGTGATCACGGGAAACCGCTACGAATCTCAGTTTTGCGCCATTGAGATGAACGCGGCCTGTGTGATCGTGACCGGCGGCTCGAAAGTGTCCCGGACCATCACAAAGTTAGCCGGTGAGCAAAACTGTGCGATCATTGAGACTCCTTACGACACTTTTACCGTGGCTCGATTGATCAACCAGAGTATCCCCATTGATTTTTATATGAAGAAGGAAAACCTGATTACCTTCCATCCCAATGACTTTATTGACGATGTAAAAGACACGATGACCAAATACCGCCACCGGGATTTTCCAGTGGTTGACAACGAAATGCGGCTGCTTGGCATGATCTCCCGGCGAAAGCTGTTGGGCGCAAAGAAAAAGCAGGTGATCCTTGTGGATCACAATGAGCGCTCTCAGGCCGTAGACGGTATTGAGGACGCCGACATTTTGGAAATTATTGACCATCACCGGCTGGGAAGTCTGGAAACCATCAATCCGGTCTTTTTCCGAAATCAGCCCTTGGGATGCACGGCGACCATCGTGTATCAGATGTATCAGGAAAATCAGATCGAGGTCGAGCCTGGGATTGCCGGCCTTTTGTGTTCGGCGATTCTTTCCGACACTCTGGTATACCGTTCTCCCACCTGTACGCCGATGGACCGGCAGGCGGCGGAGGAACTGGCGAAGATTGCCGGGATTTCTGTGGAAGAGCACGCGCAGGCCATGTTTGCGGCGGGAAGCAATTTTGCCAGCCGGACAGCGGAAGAGATTTTCTATCAGGATTACAAGAAATTTAATGTGGGAGATCGTACCCTGGGGATTGGTCAGGTCAATATGATGTCCAGGAAAGAAATGGAAGAGCTTCAGGGACGTTTACTGCCTTATATGAGCAAGGTATTGAAAGAGAAGACCGTGGATATGGTGTTTTTCATGCTGACCAACATCATGGAGGAAAGCACCCTGCTGCTTTGTCAGGGCGAGGGCGCCGCGGAGGTGGCGGCCGGAGCGTTCCATCAGGCGCCTCAGGAAAGCATGTACCTGCCGGGCGTTGTGTCCCGGAAAAAGCAGGTAGTGCCGTCGGTGATGTCTGCGATTCAGAACGAAAATATATAAAGAAGAGAGATTGACGGCGATATCAGGAACAGGTGATACCCTGCGAAAGCAAAAACTTTCGCAGGGTATTTTTTCTTCAATAGGAAATTTCAATGAAATTTCCTATTGAAGAAAAGTGCTCCGCGATGGATCGCACTGCGATGCAGCGCAAGTCCTTTAGGGCAAATGATAATGGATGAATGGAAAAGGGAATGTTATGAAAAGCAATCGAGGAATGGAGGTAGTATTATAAAGGAAAATATGATAAGATAAGGATACTGATAAGAGTATGTTTACAAGTTTGATACAATAACGGCGTATCCTATCCGTGGAGGTGAGACGGATGCGGAAACGCATAGGAGAGCGAAAAATGAGCGATCATATTTTGGTTGTGGATGATGAGAAGGAAATCGCAGACCTGATCGATCTGTATTTGATGAATGAGGGATTTACCATTCATAAATGTTACGACGGAAAAAGCGCGTTGAAAGTAATTGAAGAGCAGCGTTTGGATTTGGCGATTTTGGATGTGATGCTGCCGGATATCGATGGGTTTTCTCTGTGCCGTACGATCCGGGACAAGTTTAACTATCCGATTATTATGCTGACCGCAAAGATTGAGGATGTCGATAAAATTCGGGGGCTGACCATTGGGGCGGACGACTATATCACAAAGCCGTTTAATCCATTGGAGGTGATTGCGCGGGTAAAGGCGCAGCTCCGGCGCTATAAGAGTTATAACGACATTTCCCAGGAGGAAGCGCGGGACATGTATGAGATCGGTGGGCTTGTCATCGACAATGAACGCCATGAGTGTACGCTTTACGGAAAGCCAGTGGCTTTAACTCCCATTGAATTTAAGATTTTATGGACCCTTTGCGAAAATGATGGAAGAGTGGTTTCTTCGGAGCAGTTGTTTGAGACTGTCTGGGGAGAAGAGTACCTGGACTGCAACAATACGGTCATGGTACACATCCGGCGTCTTCGGGAAAAATTGGGGGAACGCCCCAGAAATCCAAAATACATTAAGACCGTTTGGGGAGTAGGGTACAAAATTGAAAAGTAAAAAGGGAGATTTTCGGTTAGTCAAGCGCCGGGCCCTCAGTAGGATTTTACGGAATCTGTTGATCTATACCTTGTTTATGCTCCTTGTGATGGCCTGCTATTATCTCTTTTACCGAGGCGTGATTTCGATTTGGGTACAAAAGCAACTGGGCCAAAAAACCATGGAGCTGCTGCGGGGGAAAAAAGAACTTCTCTTTTCCATTGTGTATCTGGCGGGAGCTTTGGTGATCTGTGTCCGGACGGCCCGGCGGAATTTGCGGTATTTGGAGTTGGTGATTCATTCCCTGACCGCGTTGGTGGACGAAGGCGTGGCGATTCAGGCATTTCCGGCAGACTTGAAGGAAGTGGAGATGGCGTTGGTCCGGTTGCGGGAACAACTGCAAAAGAGAGAGCAGGAGGCAAGGGAGGCGGAGCAGCAAAAAAATGATTTGCTGGCCTATCTGGCCCATGACCTAAAAACACCGTTGACCTCGGTGATCGGCTATCTTTCTCTGCTTCAGGAAAATCCGGCGCTTCCGGAAGAACAGCGGGCAAAATATATTGATATTTCCGTGGATAAGGCGTATCGGCTGGAACAGCTGATCAATGAATTTTTTGAGATTACCCGGTTTAATACTCAAGGAATGGTGTTGGAGAAAAAAAGGGTGGATCTGACGATGATGCTTTATCAGATTGCCGATGAATTTTATCCGGTCTTAGCGGAGAAGGGTATGACTGCGGTCATGGATATCGAGGCAGGATTAAAGCTAGATGCGGATTCCGATAAGCTGGCGCGTGTATTTGATAATTTGCTGAGAAACGCGGTGGGATATGGATATGAGAATACCTGCCTGTGTATGGAGGCGGCGCGGGAACCGGGGGGAATCCGGGTGATCGTGCGCAATCAGGGCGATCCCATCCCGCCGGAAAAGCTTTCTTTGCTGTTTGAAAAGTTTTATCGGGCGGATAGTTCCCGTGGGACGAGAAATGGAGGGGCTGGTCTGGGCCTTGCCATCGCCAAGGAAATCGTGGATTTGCACGGAGGCACGATCCGAGTGACCAGCGAAGGACATGAAATCACATTTTCGATCCATCTTCCGGCTCCCGAACTGAGGGAAGATGAGAGTTTTGATCCGGAACATGAGATTCCAAAAAAACGTTCAGCTCGGCGCCGGCGAGCAAAATAAGAATACAGAAATATAACCAGAGCATCATTAAGATGATCGCTCCCAGACTGCCGTAAATATAGGTATAGTTGGAAAAGTTGGTGATGTAGTAGGCGTATCCCAGCGAAAATATGGTCCATCCGGCGGTTGAAAAAAGTACGCCTGGCAGTACCTGGAGGAAATGACGTTTTGCTCCGGAAAGAATCATATAAAGTCCGGTAAATCCTGCCACAAAGACCGAGGTGGAGACCAGGGAGCGCAGCCCGAAAATCAGCGGCGCCATCTTATTGAGGGCGGGAAAGTGCGCGCTGGCCGCTGCCTGAATAGAATTACCGAACACCAAAAGACCCTGAGCCATGACAAGTACCACGAGGAAAAGCAGGGTGTAGAGTACGGCGCGCAGACGGCGCAGGATGAAATTTTGATTTTCTGTAACCTGATAAATCACATGAAGGCAGCGTTCCAAAGCTAACACCCCTTTGGAGGCGCTCCAAACGGCTACCAGCAAGGAGATCGAGACAATCGAAGGGGCAGAATTTGTAAACAGCTCATCTACCGTTGCCTGCACTTGTTGGTTCAGAGAAGTTGGAAGCAGGTTTAGGAGATACGACAGCGCTTCGCCTTTATTGGCCGGGATAAAAAATTGGACCAGAGAAACCAAGGCCATGGCAAAGGGGATGACCGAGACTACAATGAAGAAGGATGCCTGAGCGCCGTAGACCGGAATCTGATCTCCGCTGACTTTTTTTGATATTTCCATCAGTTGTTTTTGCCACTTTTTCATATACACCCTCCTTTCCATTTTGTTTCCATCCATCGTATCACGATCAACGGGATTTTTCAACGGGGAGTTTTTCTCGTTTTTTATACTTTTTTCACGAAGCCCTTGACTTTCCAGAAAAAGTATTGTAGAATCTACACTCAGATACGGGAAACGTATCTAATGTGCGTGTAGCTCAGCTGGATAGAGCGTCTGACTACGGATCAGAAGGTCGGGAGTTCGAATCTTCTCACGCACGTTCCTTTCTTTCATCACAGAAAAAGGCATAGAAGGCGTACAGTAGCATTGGAATTTCCGGCAGAGAGGGAGAATCACCGGCTGAAAGTTTTCCCAGGTTCCTTTCCAAGAGCGAATTTCCCGCCGGAGCCGCGTCCCTGAACGAATATTAGGGGACGACGTATCTGCACGTTACGCAGCGAGAGAGCCTGTGGAAGCAGGAATTAGGGTGGTACCGCGATGACCTCGTCCCTTTTGGGATGGAGGTTTTTTTATTCTATAGGAAATTTCGCTAAGCGGAATTCTTTGTTGCAAAATACTTTTATCATTCTTTTCGGACGGGAGCTGCCGGCCGAAAATTCTAAAGGAGGAAGTCATGAAGGAAAAATTGGAAAAGATCCGGCAGGACGCGCTGGCAAAGATGGAGGGCCTTGGCACCATGGACGCCCTCAATGAGATCCGCGTCGCATACTTGGGGAAAAAGGGACAGCTGACCGAGCTTTTAAAGAGCATGAAAGACGTAGCCCCGGAAGACCGCCCCAAGGTAGGACAGATGGTAAATGAGGCGCGCGCCGAATTGGAAGGAAAGCTGGAGGCAAAGAAAGCGGAACTGGCGGCCAAAGCGAGGGAGCTGCAGTTAAAGTCGGAAGTAATCGACGTTACGCTGCCGGCCAGAAGAAACCGCGTCGGCCACCGTCATCCCAATACGATCGCCCTGGAAGAAGTAGAGCGCATCTTTATCGGCATGGGCTATGAGGTAGTGGAAGGGCCTGAAGTCGAGTATGATTATTATAACTTTGAAGCGCTGAACATTCCGGCCAATCATCCGGCGAAGGATGAGCAGGATACTTTCTACATTAATAAGGATATTGTTTTGCGGACTCAGACATCGCCGGTACAGGTACGGGTGATGGAGCAGCAAAAACCGCCGATCCGCGTGATCGCGCCGGGACGCGTGTTCCGTTCCGATGAAGTGGACGCCACCCATTCTCCTTCTTTCCATCAGATTGAGGGCCTGGTAATCGATAAAAATATTACGTTTTCCGATTTAAAGGGAACCTTACAGCAATTTGCCCAGGAGTTGTTTGGGCCGGAAACCCGCGTAAAATTCCGCCCTCACCATTTTCCGTTTACGGAACCGTCGGCAGAGGTGGACGTTTCCTGCTTTAAGTGCGGAGGCAAGGGCTGCCGGATGTGCAAAGGCTCCGGTTGGATTGAGATTTTGGGCTGCGGCATGGTGCATCCGAAGGTACTGCGGATGAGCGGCATCGACCCGGACGTTTACTCCGGTTTTGCCTTTGGCGTTGGCCTTGAGAGAATTGCCCTGTTAAAATATGAGATCGACGACATGAGACTGCTCTATGAGAACGACGACCGTTTCTTAAAGCAGTTCTAACCTCTGGAAAAGAAAGGAAATGAGATGAATACAGCATATTCTTGGATAAAAGCATATGTTCCGGATTTGGATGCGACGCCGCAGGAATATACCGATGCCATGACATTGACCGGAACCAAGGTGGAAGGATATACCAGGCTGGATAAGAACCTGGAGAAAATCGTAGTTGGAGAGATCACGTCGATAGAGCCCCATCCCGACGCGGATAAGCTGATTATCTGCCGGGTAGATATTGGAAACGAGATTTTGCAGATTGTGACCGGCGCTAAAAATGTAAAGACCGGCGATAAAGTTCCGGTGGTACAGGACGGGGGGCGCGTGGCCGGAGGCCATGACGGCGGCCCCATGCCGGAAGAAGGTATCAAGATTAAAAGCGGCAAGCTGCGGGGCGTGATGTCCTACGGTATGCTTTGTTCCATCGAGGAGCTGGGATCTTCCCGGGATATGTACCCCGACGCTCCGGAAGAGGGGATTTACATCCTGCCGCAAGACGCGGAAGTCGGCGCGGACGCGGTGGAAATTTTAGGGTTAAACGATACGGTATTTGAATATGAGATTACTTCGAACCGGGTGGATTGCTACAGCGTGCTGGGCATTGCCAGGGAAGCGGCTGCCACCTTCCGCAAGGAATTTGTGCCCCCGGAGGTTCGGGAAGTGGGAAACCGCGAAGATGTAAACGATTACATCAAAGTGGAAGTAAAAGATGGAAATCTCTGCCCGCGCTACTGCGCACGAGTCGTGAAGAATATTAAATTGGGGCCGTCGCCGGAGTGGATGCAGCGCCGTTTGGCTGCCAGCGGTATCCGCCCCATCAATAACATTGTGGACATCACCAACTATGTGATGGAAGAGTACGGCCAGCCCATGCACGCCTATGATCTGGACCAGGTAGCGGGCCATAAGATCGTGGTGAAACGCGCGGAGGACGGCCAGGAATTCCAGACATTGGACGGCCAGATTCGAAAACTGGATAAGGATATTCTGACGATCTGCGACGGCGAGAAGGCAGTCGGCCTTGCTGGCATCATGGGCGGTGAAAACTCGAAGATCACCGACGACGTGCAGACCATGTTGTTTGAAGCGGCGTGTTTTGACGGAACCAATATCCGCCTGTCCGCCAAGCGGCTGGGACTTCGGACAGAGGCATCCGGGAAGTTTGAGAAGGGCCTGGACCCCAATAATGCGGAAGCAGCCATCAACCGAGCCTGCCAGCTGATTGAGGAACTGGGATGCGGCGAAGTGGTCGGCGGGTTGGTAGATGTGTATACGACGGCTTTGGGGCCGAAGCGTATCGCTTTCCGGCCAGATTGGGCTAATGAATTTTTGGGAACGCAGATTTCCAAAGAGGAAATGCTGAAATATTTTGAGAAAATTGATCTTGCTTACGATGAGATCACAGAGGAAGTTATCGTTCCGTCGTTCCGTCAGGATTTGGAATGTGAGGCGGATCTGGCGGAAGAAGTGGCCCGGTTCTACGGCTATGATAAGATTCCGACCACTCTGCCCCGCGGCGAAGCCACAACCGGAAAGCTTTCCTTTAAGCTTCGGATTGAGGAAGTGGCCAGAGACGTGGCGGAGTACTGCGGTTTTAGCCAGGGAATGACGTATTCGTTCGAGAGCCCGAAGGTTTTTGATAAGCTGATGCTGCCGGAGGATTCCCCGCTGCGCCAGACGGTTACCATTCTGAACCCTCTGGGCGAGGATTTCAGTATTATGCGGACGCTGCCGTTAAATGGTATGCTGACCTCTTTGGCGACCAACTATAACCGGAGAAACAAAGACGTGCGCCTGTATGAGCTGGCGAATATTTATTTGCCCAAGTCCCTGCCCCTGACGGAACTTCCGGAAGAGCGGATGCAGTTTACTCTGGGATTTTATGGAGACGGAGATTTCTTTACCATGAAGGGCGTGGTGGAAGAATTCTTTGATAAGATTGGCATGCACGGCAAGCTTTCTTATAATCCGGAGGCTGGGAAACCTTTCCTTCATCCGGGGCGTCAGGCGGAAATTTCTTATCAGGATACGGTTGTAGGATACATGGGAGAGCTTCATCCCCAGGCTGCGGACAATTATGGAATCGGTGAGAGAACCTATGTAGCAGTGATCGATATGCCTGCCGTGATTCCGATGGCAACCTTTGACCGGAAATACGATGGGATCGCCAAATTCCCTGCCGTGACCCGTGACATCAGTATGGTGATGAAACAGGATATCATCGTCGGGAAGATCGAGGAGATTATTGAGAAAAAGGGTGGAAAACTTTTGGAGAGCTACCATTTGTTTGACATCTATGAGGGCTCCCAGATTCAGGAGGGGTATAAGTCTGTGGCCTACAGCGTGACCTTCCGTGCCAAAGACCGTACTCTGGAAGATAAGGAAGTCGGCGAGGTGATGAACAAGATCCTGGGCGCTCTGAAGGATTTGGGAATCGAGCTGCGTTCCTGATGGAAGGATAGAAAAAAATTGGACTGAATCACAGCAGTCAAGAGAAAAAGCACCGGGTAAGGCAAAGGCCGCGGTGCTTTTTCTGATTTTTATTCTGATTTTAACATTCTCCACAGCGTAGTACGGCCGATGCCAAGCTGCTTGGCGGCCGCAGTCTGGTTCCCATTGTTTTCATGGAGAACCTGCCGGACGATATCCCGTTCCATCTCAAATAATGTCCGTTTGAGAGGAAAGGACATGTTCGGAGGTATATCCGAAAACTCAAGGGACTCCTCCATGGAAAGAAGCTTTCGTATCTCTTTTTCGTGAATCATATGATCGTCCGTATCCATGGCGGCTTGGGTGAGTATTCTCTGAAATTGTACATAATTGCCGGGCCAAGCATATTCCTGGAGGAGATCGAGCGCTTTGCGGTCAAAGCGGAATACGTTGTGGGGCAATTTGGTATTCAGATAATTCAGATATAGGCTGGCAATCGCAGGAATCTGTTCCCGGACATCCCGCAGTGGGGAAAGCTCCATTTGGCAGCACTGGAACTGATCCTTGATAGAGCGGATGGATGACTGAAAAACAACTCCTTTTGTGTCTCCGGAGAAAATAACATGGTTGTTTGCACAGACGCGAATGTGGGTCAGGAGATCCAGAAAATCGCCCATAAGCTGTTCACTGCAGCCATCCATATTTTTGATATGGATGGTATTTCCCGTGAAATACAGCGGAGATTTCTGGGAGTGGAGCAGAAAATAGATGGATTTATTCTTGAGCATCTTGCAGTCGATTTCAACCAGCGGTTTTGTTCGATAGGGGCTGTGGATGTAAAGGTAGTTCGCGACGGAAGTGCGTCCTGTTCCGTATTCACCGGTGATCAAAACAGGCAGGTTGGTTTGGTTATAGGCATCAATGGTATGGACAAGAGGTTTGATTTTTTCCGCTAAATGGTAGAAACTTTCCTGAAATATTTTTGCAGCTTCCTTGCAGGTATAAAAGGTGATGCCTGCGTTGCGGGAACCATGGGAGGCGCGGCTGCACGTAAAAAAATAGGCGGTATATTCCCGCTCCTCTACCATAAAACGAGAGGCTTGAATAGAGTACAGAGAGCCTTTGAGCGACTTCCATATATGTTTTGCAGTCCCCTCATGGACCTCTGGAATCAGGACTTTCAGAATCGGTAAAATATCATGGTCGTCCTCCGGGGAAAGAGAGCTAAAATATAGATCCTTGTGCTCATCGAACACGACGGTTTTGCTGCTGCGTTCGCGCAATAGGGAATGTAAAATCTGGTTTTCCAGGCGCAGGAAATTCATGTCATGGGCTGTCTGGACCGCTTTTTGCAGAGCTGCGTCAATGCTGTCGGCCGTCGACGTGATCAAAATGGCATTCAGGCCTGCTTCGTGGACAAAGCGGCTGGCCACAACGTCGCAGATGACGGTGGCGTAATCTTTTTGGAGAAGCCCATGGATTACCTGCTGTATATCGCCGCTTTCAACCAGGGTATAAATATCAAGGCCGAGATTGAGCAGGTCGTTGATCATCCGCGCACTGTGGGTAATGTTGGAAAAACCAACCACGGCGCGTTTGCCAGGCGTGTGAACGCTGAGCTGAACCGCCTGCAAGATATCGAAGGAGCTGACCGGAATTTCAACAACAGGAATGGCGACCTTTTCCCGGAGCAGCTCGGCCGTGCCGCCGCGGGAAATGATCAAGTCATAGTTTGCCGGATGGTTTGCCTGAGCAATTTGAACGCCTTCTTCCAGATTGCCGGTAACGACGTCCAGCGTCAGTTCGGGAAATTTTTTCGCCTCCTTTTCGATCAGCCCGGCCATTCCATCATAAGGTGCAATTGCGAGAACCCGTATTTGATTCGATATGGTGATATTGTAATGTTCCATAATGAAACAATAACATAAAAAATGAAGATGAGCAATACAAAAGTTTCATGTTGAAACATAACGGACCGTATATGAATGGTACGTACAGGCGGATTGCGGTAATATAGAATCAAAAAGGAGGGCGGATGATGTCGGAAAAATATTCTTCCCCATTGCTGATCCTTGCGGATGACCTGACGGGCGCTTTGGATTCCGGCGTTCAACTGACCCGCAAAGGGATGCGCGTCGTGGTCCATACGGACGGCTGTGATATCCGGGCAGAAAAGGACAGCGCCAATGATGTCATTGTTATCAATACAGAAACCCGCCATCTTTCCAGCGAAGAGGCTTATGATATCGTATTCCGGCTTGTCAGAGAAGCCTGTCAATGTGGAATTGACCGGATTTATAAGAAAACGGACAGCGGGCTGCGGGGAAATGTCGGCGCTGAGCTGGCAGCAGCGCTGGCGGCATCCGGCAGCGGACATCTGAATTTTATCCCGGCCTATCCCCAGATGGAGCGGATTACTAGGAATGGCATTCACTATGTGGACGGCGCGCCGCTTTCCGAGAGCATTTTTGCCCATGACCCGCTGGATCCGGTGACAGAAAGCCGGATTGCCGATTTGATTCACCGGCAAAGCAAGATATCCGTTACTTCGGGCTGTGACGCCGTACCAAAAGGCGTGGTGGTCTACGATGCCGAGACGAATGCCGATATGAGAAGGATTGCGGAAGCTCTGCAGGCAAAATCAGATCTGCGGCTAAGCGCCGGCTGCGCGGGCTTTCTTGAGGTTTATCCGGTTGAGGGTACGACGGCTTCGCCGCTGGATATTCCGGAACTTTCGGCAAAGCTGATTGTTTTATCCGGGTCGGTGAATACGGTTACCAGACAGCAGTTGGATTATGCGGAAGGTATGGGGCGTCCCAGATGGCATATCCCTTTGAAGCGGGCGTTCGCGGGACAATGGTCGACGGAAGAAAAGAGAACGTTTATCCAAAATATATGGGAAGCGTGTACGGATCAGAATCCTTTGATTCTTGTAGATACCTTGGGCCCATGTGATGAGATCGAGGCGGAGCCCTCGCCCCAGACGGTCTCTCAGCCTGCGCGGCACATGGGAAGCCTTGCCAGTCTTGTCGCGGAGCAAGGTTATCCTTGTACGCTGATGATCATTGGGGGAGATACGTTGCAAAGCTTTATTCGAGAGAGGAACATTCGGGAGCTTTGTCCGGTTGGGGAGATTGCGCCGGGCATTGTGCTTGCCAGTTATCCCGACAAGGATACCGCCTCATATCTGATTACGAAATCCGGCGGGTTTGGAAAAAAAGATCAGCTGGAACATGTGTGGAGATGGCTGCAAAGAAAGCAGCTTTAGGGAGGGATTGAAATTATGAAAAGCATCAAAGGAATCATTGTTCCGATTATCACGCCGTTTTATGAGGATGAATCTCTAAACCTGGAAGAATTGCGCCGCCAGAGCGACCGTATGATAAGGGAAGGCGTAGACGGAATCTTTTGCTTTGGTACAAACGGCGAGGGCTTTATTTTAAATGGAGACGAGAAACGCCAGGTGCTTCAGACGGTGCTGGAACAGGTGGGCGGAAGAGTTCCGGTATATGCCGGCACCGGCTGTATCTCGACGAGGGAGACCGTAAAACAGTCCCTGATGGCAAAGGAGCTTGGCGCGGATGTGCTGAGCCTGATCACGCCGAGTTTTGCGAAAGCAAGCCAGGAAGAGCTCTATCAGCACTATAAATCGGTCGCAGAGAAGGTGGATATGCCGATTCTTTTGTATAATATACCGGCGAGAACGGGCAATGCCCTTGAGCCGGAAACCGTCTCGCGTCTGGCGGAAATCCCCAATATTGTAGGCGTGAAGGACTCCAGCGGCAATTGGGAGAATCTCAAAGCTTATCTTGCCATCACGAAGAAGAGACCGGACTTTTGTGTGCTTTCCGGAAATGACAGTCTTATTCTTGACACCTTGATGGAAGGCGGGGCCGGCGCGATTGCAGGATGCGCGAACGTATATCCCCGCACGATGAGTTCGATCTATGATTTCTTTGTGGAAGGACAAGGGGAGAAGGCTCGTGAGGCGCAAAACAGCATTGCTTCCTTTCGCGCTGTTTTCTCTTACGGCAATCCCAATACGATTGTCAAAAAGGCCGTGAATTTGCTGGGGTACCCGGTTGGACCGTGTAAAGCGCCCTTCAATGGGCTGAGCGAGGAAGGGCAGGCCGCTTTAAAGAAGGTTTTGGCTGAAAATCAAGCAAAGGGGATGTGTTGATATGGATAGGCCGATTGTGGGGATTACCATGGGCGATCCGGCGGGAAATGGCCCGGAGCTTACCGTCAAAGCGCTGGCGGATCCTGCTTTATATGAAAAATGCAGGCCTCTGGTGATCGGAGACGCCAGGATACTGGAGCAGGCTGCACGTTTTGTGAATCGAAGGGATATCCAGATTCGTCCGGTGAATTCTGTCCAAGAGGCGGGATTTGAAGCAGGTGTCATAGATGTACTGCATCTGGACTTGATCAAAGATGTTTCCACATTTCCTATCGGCCAAGTAAGCGCCGCGGGCGGCTGCGCTGCCTTTGAGTCCGTCCGGAAAGTAATCGAATTGGCGATGGCGCGGGAAGTCGACGCTACGGTCACCAACGCGCTGAACAAGGAAGCCCTAAATTTGGCCCTGACGCCCAGAAACCTGCATTTTGACGGTCATACGGAAATCTATGCGGCTTACACGCAGACAAAGAAATACACGATGATGCTGGCCCATCATGACTTTCGCGTCGTTCATGTCAGCACCCACTGCTCCCTGCGGGAGGCTTGCGACAAGGTGAAGAAGGAGCGGGTGCTGGAGTGCATCGAGCTTGGCGATCAGGCGTTAAAGGATCTTGGCATAGAGAAGCCCAGAATCGCCGTGGCGGGCCTGAACCCTCATGCCGGTGAACATGGCTTGTTTGGCCGCGAGGAAATCGAGGAGATTATTCCGGCCATGGAAGCCGCGAGAGCAGAGGGAATCCAGGCGATTGGGCCGCTGCCGGCAGATTCCGTCTTTTCTCAGATGCTTGGCGGATGGTATGATATGGTGGTATGTATGTATCATGACCAGGGACATATTCCCACAAAGACCATTGGTTTCGTTTTTGACCGGGAAAGGCAGGAATGGAAAGCGGTGGAAGGCGTTAATATTACCTTGGGGCTGCCTATCATCCGCACCTCTGTAGACCATGGAACGGGATTTGAATTGGCTGGCAAGGGAACCAGCAATGAGCGGAGTTTAGTGAACGCGATCGACTATGCTTTGCGTATGGCAGCAGGCAAGAGAAATCGAGACCAACAGCGCCGCCAGTAAAAAGCGGAGAATGGAGAAGCGTATGAGTATTCGTATCTTAGCGGGATTATCTGCGGATGGACAGCTTTATTATGATGAGGAGATGGGGATTACTGAGGCGATGCTGCCGACAGGCGGATGGCCCACCGCTCACGCGCCGGCGTTGTTAGAGACCAGGAACGGTACGATGCTGTGCTGCTGGTTTGCCGGCACCTACGAGGGCGGCGCGGATATCAATATCGTGGTATCCAGGCTTCCAAAAGGCGCCGACCGGTGGGAGGAACCCATCCATATTTCCAATGAAAATGACTTTTCCAATCAGAACCCCTCGTTGTTTTTGGCCCCTCATGGAGAGATCTGGTGTATGTATACATCACAGCTGGGCAGGCAGCCGGGGAAGGATAATATGCAGTTTACTTCTGTCATCAAGAGGCAGATCAGCATAGACGATGGTCGGACCTGGGGCGATCCGGAGATCGTGTTCCCGGAAAAAGGCACATTTGCCAGACAGCCCATCCAGATTCTGGCAAGCGGCAGATGGATTTTTAGCAATTGGCTTTGTACCGATTCCGCGGAGGGCCTTTCTGGCGATCCAACAGTTTTCCGTGTATCCGACGATGAGGGAAAAACCTGGAATACCGTCGATGTTCCGCATTCCGCCGGCAGGGTCCATGCCAATGTCATAGAACTGGAGGATGGCCATCTGATTGCTTTTATGCGTTCCCGCGAGGCGGACTGGATTTATAAGAGTGAATCCTATGACGACGGTGATACATGGACAAAACCAGAGCCCACAGAGCTGCCGAACAACAATTCCTCGATCAGCGCGCTGAAGCTAACAAGCGGGCGAATCGCCATTGCTTATAATCATTCCAGCGCGCCGAAATCCTACACGAAAAAAGGCGCGTGGCCGGGGCTGCGGTGTCCGGTCAGCATTGCGCTGAGCGAGGACGGCGGAAAGACCTTTCCTTTTATCCGCAATATGGAACGGGGAGAGGGATTTGTGGGTCGGGAAAATCGAGCCAACAATCGCCAGTATGAGTATCCGTATCTGATGCAGTCCAGGGATGGAATGTTGCATCTCGCCTATGCCTATCAGACCCGGAGAGGGATCAAATGGGCGACGTTCGGAGAAGAGGATGTGATGGGTAAAATTCGTGGAACGAGCGTCTATAACCCTACCTCCGGCGAGGTGGAGGGGTAAAACCGTCCTTATTTCATAGAAAATTTCTTTTTTATCCTACGAATGCAAAAAACAACTTGTATTTTTTATGCCTTTATGGTACAGTACGTAGTGTATGACCATTAGGAGGAACGGACATGGACGTGTTGAAAATTATTCTGACCATCGTATTAGTCGTTGTTTGTATTATTATGACTGTAGTGATCTTGTCGCAGGAGGGACGCTCCTCTGGCTTAAGCGGAACCATTACCGGAAGTTCGTCGGAGTCTTATGTAAGTAAGAATAAGGGCCGGACGCCGGAAGGAAAGATGGAAAAGTGGACGAAGATTATGATCGCCGCTTTTATGGTTCTGGCCTTAGTACTAAATATTTTGAACTAAGCGAATACAGCTCATGGTTTTGCAAAAGAATAAACCATGAGCTGTTTTTATTCAAGGGGATTTTTTATAAGATTCAGGGAGCCAGAGGTCTCTAGGTTAACACGTATTGAAATATTTTGTAGGATTTCGGAGCAAGCACTTCTAAGATTCCAAAAATTTGTGAAAAGCATTCACAAAAATAGGAAACTCGCTGCGCTCAAACAGTCCTATTTTTGCTCATAAGACAAATTTCTGGAATCGAAGAAGTGCTAACGCTCCTGCAAATACAAAATATTCCAACACGTGTTAACCCCAAGTTCCCTGGCTCCCTGAATCTTTACAATAAAAATGCCCTACGAAAGATTGGAAGACAAAGAAGGATTTTAATGGAAGAAAAGGAATTGGAAATAAAAAAGAAACATGTGGAGGCGCTGATTTTTGACCCGCAGTACCGGCCCATGAAGATAAAGGAGCTGGCGATTTTGCTCGGCGTTCCCAGGGAACGGCGGGAGGAATTGAAAGCGGTGCTGGACGCTTTGCTTGCGGAAGGGCGGATCGGTCTTTCCAAGCGTGGCAAATATGGCCGTCCGGAGGAAACTGCGTTGACCGGGATTTTTTCTGGGACGTCCCGCGGTTTTGGCTTTGTAGCTGTGGAGGGCTGGCCGGAGGATATCTATATCCCGGAAAAAGATGTAAACGGCGCGCTCCATGGAGACAAGGTGAAGCTGGTGGCCTTAGAAGGCCGTCATGGCCGCCGCCCGGAGGGAAAGATTCTTGCGGTCTTGGAGAGGAATATCACCTCGGTGGTGGGCGTTTACCAAAAAAAGAAGCATTTTGGCTTTGTGATTCCGGACAATAGCCGGATGGCAGAGGATGTCTTTATTCCGGAGGGAAAAGATCTGGGCGCGGTTTCCGGACACAAAGTGGTGGTGGAGCTGACCAAGTACGGCGACAAAGGACATCAGCCGGAAGGGCGGATTACAGAGATTTTAGGCCACAGAAGCGATCCTGGCGTCGATGTACTCTCCGTGCTTCGAGCTTACGGAATACCGGAAGAGTTTCCGCCGGAGGTGATGGAACAGGCCGCTATGGTGGGAACCTCGATAGAAGGGGAACGGTTTCCGGAACGGATGGATCTGCGGGAGCTTTTAACCGTTACCATTGACGGGGAGGACGCTAAAGATCTGGACGACGCGGTTACGATCTCCCGGACGGAGAAGGGCTACTGTCTTGGAGTGCACATTGCGGATGTCAGCCATTATGTAACGGAAGGCTCTCCGATGGATGAGGAGGCAAAGCGGAGAGGAACCAGCGTGTATGTGACGGACCGGGTGGTTCCGATGCTGCCGCGGCGGCTTTCCAATGGGATTTGTTCGCTGAATCAGGGGGAGGACCGCTTGGCGCTTAGCTGCCTGATGGAGCTGGATGAACAGGGAACGGTTATCGGGCATCAGATCGAGGAGACGCTTCTTCGGGTAGACCGCCGGATGACTTATACGGCGGTGGAGGCTGTGCTTTCCGGGGAGGAAGAGGCTTGCCGGGAACATGCGGAATTTGTGGAGATGTTTCAGTTGATGGAGGAACTGGCCGGGAAGCTTCGGGCCAAGCGGAGAAAACGGGGCTCCATTGATTTTGATTTGCCGGAGACAAAGATTCGTCTGGATGAAAAGGGATACCCGGTGGAGATTTGTCCCTATGAACGAAACCGGGCTACCGATATCATCGAGGACTTTATGCTGATCGCCAATGAGACAGTGGCGGAGGACGCCTTTTGGCAGGAACTTCCGTTTTTATACCGGGTCCATGAGGAGCCGGATCCGGATAAGATTTTGGAACTGACGGCGTTGATTCGTGGAATGGGAGGAAAGCTTCGGAGTGAAAATGGGAAGGTGCATCCCAAAGAGCTCCAAAAAATGCTGGCGGCCATGGAAGACTCACCGGAGGAGTCCTTTGTCAGCCGTCTGGCGCTGCGTTCCATGAAGCAGGCTCGGTACAGCCCGGCCTGTACGGGGCATTTTGGGTTGGCGGCGAAATATTACTGCCATTTTACTTCCCCGATTCGCCGATACCCAGATCTTCAGATTCACCGGATTTTGAAAGAAAATCAGCGTGGAACACTTGACGAGCGGCGGATGGCCCATTATCATAGTATTTTGCAGGAGGTCGCAAGCCTTTCTTCGACGACGGAACGCCGGGCGGCGGAAGCGGAGCGTACGGTGAACCGGCAGAAGATGGCCCAGTTTATGCGCTCTCATATAGGAGAGTACTACGATGGACTGGTATCCGGTGTGACGCGTTGGGGAATTTATGTGGAGCTTCCCAATACAGTGGAGGGGCTTGTGCATGTGAGTCGGATGGATCTGGACTATTTTTATCTGGACGAAAAGAATCATCAGCTGATCGGCGAGCGGACCGGCCGCGTATATCGTATGGGACAGCCGGTGCGGGTTCAGGTGACAGGGGTGGATTTGGATACCAGTACCATTGATTTTCGGATAGAGGAGCAGGAATTAGAATGGGAAAAGAAAGCGTCAAATTGATTGCCAACAATAAAAAAGCGCGCCACGACTATTTCATCGAGGATACCTATGAGGCTGGGATTTCTCTGGCGGGAACCGAGGTCAAATCGCTTCGCATGGGGAAGTGCAGCTTGAAAGAGTCTTTCATCAAGGATAACCGGGGAGAGCTCTTTATCTATAACATGCACATCAGTCCCTATGAGAAGGGGAATATTTTTAATAAAGACCCTCTTCGTATCCGGAAGCTTTTGCTTCACCGCTATGAGATCAATAAGCTTCTGGGAAAGGCCACTGCCAAGGGCTATACCATCGTACCTCTACAGGTTTATTTTAAAGGCAGCCTGGTAAAAGTCCAGATTGGCCTTGCCAAAGGAAAGAAGCTTTACGATAAGCGGGAGGATATTGCAAAGAAAGATCTTCGCCGGGAGGCGGAACGTGATTTTAAGGTGAAAAATCTTTAAAGGTATAAAACGAGAACACCTGGCTCATCCTAACTGGAGAAACTCCAAGGAAAGAGCGAGGTGTTTTTTATGCAGAAAAATTTAACCGGGGAAGGCGCGAAAGACTTTGCCGCCATGCGCCAAGTCTTTCAGCCGGATATTAATTTTGATATCGTAGAGCGTGAACTTCTAATCGGAGGCCGGAAAGCGTATTTTTATAATATTAACGGCTTTGTTTCCGATGAGAACGTACAAAAAATCATTCAATTTTTCCTGGGAGTAAAGGCGGATCAGATGCCTGCAGACCCGGAGACTTTTTTGGAAGGCTTTACGGCGTTTGGCGATGTAAAACTAGAACCAGCCATCGAAAATTTGGTAACCTCCGTGCTTTCGGGGCTTGGGGCTTTGGTAGTAGACGGTTATGACCAGGGATTTGTCTTTGACGTTCGGAATTATCCGAGCCGTGGTGTCCAGGAGCCGGACAAAGACCGGGTGCTGCGAGGTTCGCGGGATGGCTTTTCCGAGACGATTATTTCAAACACCGCATTGATACGCCGCAGAATTCGGGACCCGAAGCTTCGCCTGGAAATTTATCAGGCAGGCGAGGCATCGAAAACAGATATCGCGGTGATCTATATGGAGGACAGGGTAGATCAGCCGTTATTGGAAAAGATAAAGAAACGGATTCAAAATTTGAAGGTAGACGCTTTGACCATGAATCAGGAAAGCCTGGCCGAATGCCTGTATACCCACAAATGGTACAATCCGTTTCCGAAATTTAAATATACGGAGAGGCCGGATACAGCGGCGGCTTGTCTGTTGGAGGGGAATTTAGTCATCCTTGTGGACAATTCTCCAGCTGCTATGATTCTCCCTTCGTCGGTGTTTGACATCGCGGAGGCTCCGGACGACTATTATTTTCCGCCGATTACTGGAACCTATTTGCGGCTGACCAGGATATTGACCGCCGGTGTGGCTTTGTTTTTGATTCCAATTTACTTGCTTTTGATGCAGAATACCCACTGGCTGCCAGACTGGCTTGATTTTATTCGTCCTGCAGAAAACGTGAACGTGCCGCTGATTTTTCAAATTTTGATCCTGGAACTGGCGGTGGATGGCCTGCGGCTTGCTTCGGTGAACACGCCCAGCATGCTGTCGACTCCGCTTAGTATTATCGCCGGTATTGTTATGGGAGATTTTTCTGTGCAATCAGGGTGGTTTAACTCGGAGATTATGTTATATATGGCCTTCGTGACTGTGGCGAACTATACGCAGACCAGTTATGAGTTGGGCTATGCGATCAAGTTCCTACGTCTGATCCTGGTGATTTTAACTTCCATATTCAATGTGTGGGGATTTGTCGCAGGTATGCTGCTGCTTTTGTTTGCGATTGTGACGAACCGGACCATTGCCGGTACCAGTTACCTGTATCCTTTGATTCCTTTCCGGTGGAAGGAAGTAAAAAATCGGTTTTTCCGGCCGCGCCTGTCCCATGAGATCTCGGAGGATAAATAGTTGCTGACAGGGGAGGAGAGGGATGAGATTATCAGATGGGACCATAGGAAAATCCTACTTGGTAAAACAAGTGGATGCGGCAGAACGGATAACCAGGCGCTTGGAGGCTCTGGGCGTCAATGAGGGGATTTTCGTGCGAATTTTGAACCGAAAAAAGACGGGGACCGTGATGATCAAAGTGAGGGGGACCTGGCTGGCGCTGGGGGCGAAGATTGCGGACGGTATTGAAGTAAAGGAGGGAGAGGGATGAACGGCAAAAAAATTACGGTTGGCTTTGTCGGGAATCCCAATTGTGGAAAAACCACCTTGTTTAATGCTTATACTGGCGCCAATCTGAAGGTGGCCAACTGGCCGGGCGTGACGGTGGAACGAGTGGAGGGCGCAGCTTTCTATCAAGGGCATTCGCTGCGCCTGATCGATTTGCCTGGTATTTACAGCCTGACTTCCTATTCCATGGAAGAGCGTGTAGCCCGCAGATGTATCCTGGAGGAAGAAATCGATGTCATCGTAAATATTGTCGACGCTTCCTCCTTGGAGAGAAATCTTTATCTGACCATGCAGCTTTTGGAATTTCAAAAGCCAATGGTGTTGGCGCTCAACATGATGGATATCGTGGAGGAACGGGGAATCGAAATTGATACCCATCGTCTATCGGAACTGTTGGGAGGCATTCCGGTTGTGCCGGTATCGGCAAGAAAGCGCACGGGCCTGGACGTTTTGCTTCAAACGGTGGTTCATTTGGATAAAAAGGGGACATATGAAACGGGAATGACCTATACAAAGGAGATGGAAGCAAAGCTGGAAAAACTAGAAAAAGCTCTCCGCAATACCAAGGGTGCTGCGTCCAACTCTCGTTTTCTTGCAATAAAACTTCTAGAGCGGGATGAGGAGATGACAAAGCTTTATCCCTTGGAACTGCCGCATATAGGGAATAAAAGGGATGAAAAGCAGATCGTCAAGGAAAAATATGATTACATAGAAGAGATCGTGAAGAAATGTTTATTTTATCGGGAGAATGCGGAGGCAGTTACGGAAAAGGCGGATCGGTATCTAACCCATCGGATTTGGGGAATTCCGATTTTTTTACTGATTTTAGCCTTGGTATTTTTTTTGACTTTTACCGTAGGGGATTTCTTAAAGGGGTATTTTGAAATCGGATTGGAGTGGCTTTCGGACGGCCTTCGAAACTTCCTTCTTCAAATCCGCGTCTCCGACTGGTTGATTTCGCTGGCAGTGGACGGTATTGTGGCGGGCGTCGGGGGAATTTTGACGTTCTTGCCAAACATTGCAATTTTATTTCTAGCATTGGCCTTTTTGGAAGACAGTGGATATATGGCGCGGGTCGCCTATGTGATGAATGAGATCATGGGCTCGGTTGGACTTTCCGGAAAAGCTTTTTTACCGATGATTTTAGGCTTTGGCTGTACGGTACCAGCGATTATGGCAAGCCGGGGTCTGGAAAATGAACGGGATCGGAGGAGGGCCATGTTGGTCACGCCGTTTATGTCTTGTTCTGCGAGGCTTCCCATCTATGTACTGTTTTCCCATATCTTTTTTGGAAAGTATGCGATGATTGCCGCTTATTCTCTGTATGTGGTTGGAGCGCTGGTGGCAATCCTGATAGCAAAGGCGGTGAACCGACGATTTCCCCTATCCGAAGAAAATGCTCTTTTGATTGAGCTTCCCGCTTATAAAATGCCCAATGCCCGCACGGTTTTTATCTATGTATGGGAAAAGGTGAAAGATTATTTGACAAAGGCGGGAACCATCATTTTCCTGGTATCGGTTTTTCTTTGGCTTTTGCTGAATTACAATTGGCGCGGTCCAGTGCAGGATGTGTCCGCCAGTTTTGGAGCGTATTTGGGGCGTATTCTGGTACCCTTTTTAAGACCCGCGGGGCTTGGCATGTGGCAGATCGCCGTGGCACTTTTGTGCGGACTTTCCGCGAAAGAAGTTGTGGTATCCAGCTGCGCCGTACTTTTTTCAGTCAGTAATATCAATTCCAGCGAAGGCATGGCACAGCTGGGGGAAGCGTTAGGCGCCGGCGGTTTTGGTCCGGTGAACGCCTACGCATTCCTGGTATTCTGCCTGCTCTATACGCCCTGTGCGGCAACCATCGGTACCATCCGCCGGGAGAGTCATTCCTGGAGATTTACGATCCAGCAGGTCTTTTTTCAGCTGTTTCTGGCCTGGGCTTTGGCTGTCTTGGTGTTCCAGGTGGGAAGTTTTTTCTTTGGCTGAACTTTTTTGTAGGGTTCCAGTGTCAAAAGGGTCTCTGGGGGAGGATATCGGAATATTTTGTAGAGTTTCGGAGCGAGTACTTCTAGGATTTCATAAATTTGTAAAAAACATTCACAAAAATAAGAAACTCGCTACGCTCAAACAGTCTTATTTTTGTTCATAATACAAATTTCTGGAATCTAAGAAGTACTAACGCTCCTGCAAATACAAAATATTCCGATATCCTCCCCCAGAGACCCTTTTGACACTGGAACCCTATCAACTGGTGAAAACAGCTGGATGGAATAGGGGAAGGTCAGCGGATCTGCCCATCCCCTTCTACGATATATTTGTAAGAGGTAAGCGCCGTCAGTCCCATGGGCCCTCTGGCATGAAGCTTTTGCGTGGAAATACCAATTTCAGCTCCTAAGCCGAATTCTCCGCCGTCCGTGAATCGTGTGGAGGCGTTGACGTATACCGCCGCGGCGTCTATCTCACGGATAAATTTCCGGCTGTTTCCATAATCCCTTGTGACAATACACTCGCTGTGGCGGGTGCTGTGAGCGTTGATGTGGCAGATGGCTTCCTCTAAAGAATCCACCACCTTTACCGCTAAAATATAGTCTAAAAATTCCGTATCATAATCTTCCATAGATGCCGGCGTTACACAATTTCCCAAAATCCGTACGGTTTCCGGGCATCCGCGAAGCTCCACCTGATGTGTGTCCAGCGCTTTTTTCATAAGCGGAAGGAAGGAGGCGGCAACTTCCCGATGTACCAAAACATTTTCAATTGCATTGCAGACAGATGGACGAGAAGTTTTGGCATTGTCTACGATCTGGCAGGCCATCTCTAGATCAGCGGAAGCGTCTACATAAACGTGGCAGTTTCCTGTACCGGTTTCGATCACAGGAACCGTGGCATTTTCAACAACGGAACGGATCAATCCCGCCCCGCCTCTAGGAATTAACACATCCAAATAGCCGTTCAGTTTCATCATTTCCAGTGCGGAATCTCTGGAAGTATCTTTGACAAGCTGAATACAGTCGGCAGGTAGATGAACCGATTCCAAAGCGTCCCGCATGACTTTTTCCAAAGCGGATCCAGTGTGGATGGCTTCCTTTCCACCCCGTAAAATACTGGCATTGGAAGATTTGAGACAGAGAACGGCGGCGTCGGCGACAACATTGGGGCGGGCTTCAAATATCATTCCTACTACCCCCAAAGGGACAGAGATTTTTTCGATGCGCAGCCCATTGGGATTGGTGCCGCCGCCTATGATTTTTCCGATCGGGTCGGGAAGGGAAGCCACGTCCCGCACCGACATGGCAATCGCCTGCAGTCTTTTAGAAGTCAGGCTCAGACGATCCAACAGAGAGGAAGTCATGCCAGACATTTTTGCCGCTTCCATGTCGGCGGCATTGGCCTTTAAAATTTCATCCTGGCGGCGTTCCAAATGTTCCGCAATGGCAATAAGCGCTTCGTTTTTTTTCGATGTGGACACGGTGCTTAGCATTCGCGCCGCCTTTTGCGCACGCTGCCCCATCTCCTGCAACTGAGTCATCATGATTCCTTCCTTTCATTCCCCTTCCGGATCGTTCCGGCGCGCGGTAAAGTGTGTCCCTACTGTCTCTCCATCGAATAACTGATAGAGCTGTTCCGGATGTTCGCCGTTGATAATCGCCATATCGATTCCTGCTTCCACAGCAATCTGCGCTGCGTGTATCTTGGTGATCATGCCGCCGGTGCCTCTCGAACTTCCGGCTTCTTCGGCGATGGATTCTATCTCTGGGGTAATCTTTTCTACTTTGGGAATTAACTGTACGTCTGGGTTTGTCCGAGGATTTCCCGAATAGAGGCCGTCGATATCCGACATAAGAACCAGGACGTCAGCTCCGGTCAGCTTCGCTACAATTGCCGACAGGGTATCGTTATCTCCAAATTCGATCTCATCTACCGCAACCGTATCGTTTTCATTTACAATCGGGATTGTCCCAAAATCGATCAGCCGTCGAAACGCGTTCATGGCGTTTTGTTTGCGGTGTTCGTCTTCGATGATATCCCGCGTCATAAGCACCTGGGATACGCTGTGATTATATTCGGCAAACATTTTGTCATATAGGTACATTAATTCACATTGGCCGACAGCTGCCGCCGCCTGTTTAGAGGCGGTGTCAGACGGGCGCTCCCGCAGACCGAGCTTTCCCACGCCGACGGCGATAGCACCGGAGGATACCAGAATGAGGTCCTTGCCGGAATTGTGGATATCGGATAGAATTTTGACAATCTGCTCCATACGGCGGATATTGATATGTCCAGATTTATGAGTTAATGTGGAACTGCCAATTTTAATGACAATACGACGGGATTCTTGAAAACAGTTCATACTTATCCTATTCTCCTACTACAATATAGTTATGGTTCATATCCCTTACAGCCAGTAAGGGATGCTCCATCTTAAATCATTAATTCGTAAAGGTACCTTCCATGAACCAGAGCGTGTTTGCCCTTGTTCATGGAAGGTATCGTTACTCTCACAGACTTTGCTCCTATTGTTTTTGCGATTTTTTGGATTGTCGGTAAAGGACACAGGCGGCGCCCACGGTTAGAATCGCAATCCACTGAGAAGTCGAAAGGCCGAAAAAGATTTTTCGAAGATCGTCGTCCCCCCGGAGAAATTCGAAAAGAAAGCGGCCTATCCCATACAAGATCAGATAAAGTTCTAACAATCGTCCTTGCTGTTTTCTATGATGAAATAGAAAGAAAAGAAAACAAAAGAGCGCCAGTTCAAAGGCTGCTTCCAGCAACTGAACAGGAAAACGGGCGACTCCGTTTGCTCCAGGAATCAGAGAGTGATGAAAGGTCACTCCGGCCGGCCACTCGATTCCATAACAACATCCGGCCAAAAAGCAGCCGACTCTCGCTGCGGAATGGAACAAAGGGATGGAGCAGGCGCTGATATCCAAAAATAACGGACGGTCATAAGAGGGGTGTCGTTTCAGGAAGAGGAAACCAACTGCCATCCCTCCCAAAAGACCGCCATAGAAAACAGAACCTCCAAAAATAGCGGCCAGACAGGATAGAAACATGTCTGGCCCAGTGATTTGATCAAAGTTTTGAATCACAAGAAGCAGATCTCTCCCATGAATCAGACCGTAAAGCAGGTGGCTGCCAATCAAGACACCGACGGCTGACCAGAGCAGAAATTCAATCATGTGAAAGGCGGGCACGCCTTTTTTTTGCGCAATCCGCTCAGCGAAAAGAAGCGTGAGGACAGCGCCAGCCGCGGCCACCATCGGATACATCTCGATGGACTTTCCGAATAAAAGGAAAGAAGGAAACATGGCCGATTAGCGCAAGAACGCCAAGCTGCTGAGGCTCGCGCAGGCACAGGCCGCACAGGCAAATGCCAGACCGCACAGAGCAGTGCCGATGATGCCGAGAACCAGTCCGGCAATAGCCATGCCATTTTTCGCCGCGCCCATCGAAAGCTTCCCTGCTTTTACAGAGAGCACGATCGCCACGATGCCGAGAACCAGACCAAAAAGCGCGCCGTAGCTTAAGAAGCAGCAAATGACGCTGATAATGCCGCAGACCAGAGATGCGATGGCAGGACCGCGCGACGGATCATTCTGAGGGTTGCCGTAAGGGGGCTGGCCGTTTTGCAGCGGAGCTCCAGTTTGAGGGTCAAAGTTTGCCATAGTAAGTTCTCCTTTACTCACAAGAATTCTTCTAATTCTTTCTTTATCGTAACATTTTGACATAGGAATGTCAATGCTGTCATAAACAAAAGACTCTGCCGCCATAAACAAAAAGGAGCAGTATTTTTAGGAAATACAAGGAATCTCGATGTATAAAACGAAAGAGAGTGAATGATTTGCAAGAGAATAGCCATTTTGTAAAGCAGTCGACAAAAAAGATATTTTTTCAATGCTCCATTTATGCTATATTTTGCGCAGACCGGTCGACAAAAATCTGAAAAGGAGGGATTACATGAAAAGGTTGCTGCATGGATTGGACGACAGTTTAGAAGAAGCTTTATTGGTTTTACTGTTGATTGCGATTACAGCTACGATATTTCTCCAAGTTATCATGCGTTATCTTTTTACAAACTCATTGTCTTGGGTGGAAGAATTTTCACGTTATTGCTTTGTATGGTCCGGTTTTTTGTCTTTAGGCTATTGCGTAAAGAAGGGAAAAACATTGCGAGTAGATATCTTGCTTTATTTATTACCGGAAAAAGCTCAAAAAGTGGTGGATGCGCTTGGGAAGATACTGGAAACAATATTTTATGTATACGCATTTTATGCGTCATTTGGAGTAATGCAAAAGGCGATTGCCAACGGCCAGGTTACGGCGGCAATGGAAATCCCGATGTGTGTAATTTATGCGGTGATTCCATTTGGATTCGGTCTGGCTATATTCCGACAGTTGGAAGCGTTTGCCCATGCTTTAAAAAAGCGTAGGAGGAAATGAGAATGATTGGCATCGTATTTTTGACATTTTTAGTGACCATTTTATTAGCCTTGCCTTTGGGGCTTGGAATGGGATTTGCCAGTTTGGTTCCAAGCTTGATTCGGCCTTCGTTCGTAGGCGATATGGAATACATTTTGACTTCCATGGCAAGTGGTTTGAATTCAACCCCTATTTTAGCAATTCCTTTATTTATGCTTTCGGGCGTTATTATGACGAAAGGGGGGATTTCGAAACGTCTATTTGATGTGTTTTCTCTTATTGTGGGGACTCGCACTGCGGGAATTCCTTGCGCGGTTATTATTACCTGCTTATTTTATGGGGCGATTTCCGGTTCCGGCCCGGCAACTTGCGCGGCGGTGGGCACCATGACGATTCCGATCTTGGTGAGATTGGGATATGATAAAAAGTTTGCCGCGGCGGTAGTCGCAGTAGCAGCAGGTTTGGGCGTTATTATCCCTCCGAGTATTCCATTTGTTATGTATGGCCTATTTACAGGAGAGTCCATTGCAGACTTATTTAAAGCGGGAGTGGTTCCAGGATGTTTGATTGCTGCTTGTTTGATGATATATGCGTATATTTACTGTAAAAAGAATGGGGAAGATAAGCAAAAAATTAAGGAAAACTATCTGGATTTAAAAGCGCGTGGTTGGCTTCACGTGGTGAAAGATGGTTTTTGGGCTTTATTGACGCCAGTTATCATTTTAGGTAGTATTTATGGTGGTATTGTTACACCAACGGAAGCGGCGTGTATTTCGGTTGTATACGCTTTGATCGTTTGTCTGTTTATTTATAAAACGATCCGCTGGAAGGATATCTGGAAGCTGCTGAAGGAGTCAGTGGTGTCTTATGCGCCTATCTGTGTTTTAATTGGCATGGCAATTGCTTTTATGAGAGTGTTGATTTTGTTAAAGGCAACGGATGTAATCGGAACATTGATTGCAAATGTGATGACAAATAAAGTCATGCTGCTTATCACACTAAATATTTTGCTGCTGTTTATTGGCATGTTTATGGATGTTGGCGCAGCGGTAATTGTAATCGCGCCGATTTTACTTCCTGTGGCAGAATCGATGGGGATTGATGGTATCCATTTGGGGATCACGATGGTAGTTAATTTGGCAATTGGTTTTGTGACTCCGCCATTTGGGGTGAACTTATTTGTGGCGGCGCCATTGGTAGATATATCTGTAATTGAATTGGGAAAGAAAGTTTTTCCTTTTATTGTAGCATTTTTGATCGCCTTGATTGCAATTACATTTATTCCGGCAATCAGTTTATGTTTGGTGTAAAGTAGGATTAGAGAGGAGAAAAAATGAATAAGAAAAGTTATTTGGCAGGAATGCTGGCAGTAGCAATGATGATTTCTGGGTGCAGTTCTGCATCGGATCAATTATCGTCAAAAGCAGCGGATAACGCGGGAACCCAGGCTTCGGATAAAAGTTCGGAGTTGGTGCTTGATCTTTCTATGGGAAATTCAGGCGTTATTGACCGCAGCAGCGGACTGGGAACGGCTGTGAATGATTATAATGATTATATTAAGGAATGGTCAGGCGGAAATATCACTGTAAATTTGTATGATGGAGGCTCCCTGGGAAACGATGGCGAATTGATAGAGGGCGTCAAAAATGGGACTGTAGATATTTTTATTGGAATGCCTTCCGGCCAAGTAGGCCTAATTCCCGAACTTGCTATCTTTGATATTCCTTGTATGTTTACCTCGATGGAACAATGCCAGGAGGTTTTGTCCGGGGATTTCTTCGATGTAATGCAAAATTATTATCATGAAAATGGACTTCATCTTCTGGGAATGGGGTTTGCTTATTTTCGCGAGTTGACTTCTAACCGTGCGGTTCGTTCTGTGGAGGATTTGAAAGGCCTGAATATCCGTACAATGGAAAATAAATATCATATGAAATTTTGGTCTGAGCTGGGCGCCAATCCGACGCCGCTGGCATTTTCTGAATTGTATATCGCGTTGGAACAGGGACTTCTGGATGCGCAGGAAAACCCGTTGATGCAGCTTACGGCGGCAAATCTGGGAGAAGTGCAGGACTATGTGATTTATACACATCATATGCCCTATATCATGACTTATGTTATGAATTTAGAGAAGTTTGAGTCCTATCCGGAAGAGTATCAGAAGTTGCTGACCGATATGGCGGAGGGAGCTTTAAAACAGATGGCGGAAAGTTCAGTAAGTGAGAATGAACAGCTGGAAGCTACCTGCAAAGAAACTTTCGGAACAGAATTTATTACATTGGATGATACTTCGATGGAGGCATTAAAAAGTGCAAATCAGGCGGTTATTGATATGATGAAAGAAGAAATCGATCCGGAATTTGTGGATAGTTTCATTGAAGCGGTAAATGCAACAGAAAAATAGGAAAGAAAGGGGACGGAAGAGATGAAGACCTATTTAGAACCGCCAAAGGAAGTGCGGGTCTATGACGAGGCGGATGTTATCGTCGTCGGCGGCGGACCGGCAGGAATTGGTTCAGCGTTAAGCGCGGCTAGAAATGGCGCAAAAACAATTTTGATTGAGCGGTTTGGTTTTTTAGGAGGAATCCAAACACTTTGTTCCAACGCAATATTATCTTTTGTAGATCCGGAAATTCATGGCGGGATCATCTGGGAAATTGTCCAGCGTATGGAAGCGTCGGGAAAGCTGCATGAAGATACTTATATCCAAAAAAACTGCCATGACACAAATCATGTGCTGCGGGAAAACGGGTGTTACTTTTTGGATTTGGAGTATTATAAGCATTTGACAGAAACGATGATGCTGGAATCAGATGTGAAATTGATGTATCATAGTTTAGTAGTAGGCGCGATCTGCGAAGATCATTGCTTAAAGGGTGTCCTGGTAGAGACAAAGGAAGGAAGAATCGCCGTTATGGGGAAAACAGTCATCGATTGTACCGGTACAGGCGATTTGGTATGGAAATCTGGCGCGGATTGTTTTGGGGAAGAAGGCATCAATTTAAAGGGCCGTTTTGGCTTCAAACGAAGCGGCGGCGCGGGCTATGTATCGGGCTTTTATCTGTGTGGCGAGGATTATCCTAAGTTTCGTGAATATGCAAGGAAAAATCCAGAGTGGGATTTATGGCATGTAGGGAGGGAGATGTTTGCAAAAGCAAAAGAAGAAGGACGCCTTCATATGTCGATGCCATATTTCAACATCAATGATTATCCCAATGGGAGAGCATGGGTACTAGGCTCGAATTACCCGGTTCCGGAAGGTCATTATCCATGGGAAGTAGATATGGCAACCAAAGCAGAAACAGAATTGAGAAATCAAGCGTGGGAACTGGTTGAGCTATTGCGTGACCAGGTTCCTGGGTTTGAACATGTGACAGTTGAACAGTCTCAGATTCAGGGGTGGGGCATTGGAAACCATCGGATGTCCGGAGAATATGTTTTGTGTGAGCAGGATATGATGGGAACCTTTTGGGAAGACTCTGTTTGTGTCAGCGCACAGGTTCCAGATGTTTATATGGCAGACGGTCAAACGAGCTATCCATTTGATTTAGGAGTAATGCCGCATGATATTCCGTATCGCTGTTTGCTTTCTAAAACATATGATAACCTGATGGCAGCGGGAGCTTCCGGCTCCTATGAGTTAGTTCCATGGTTTGCGATGATGCACTGTGTGCAAAGCGTTTGTGCTGGGGAGGCAGCAGGCGCAGCGGGCGCTCTGGCGGCGAAGCAAGGAATAACGCCGAAGCAATTGGATGTTTCCGTTTTACAGAGGACGCTGAAAGCCCAGGGAATTTGTACAACAATCCGTGACCTTTCGGCAGATTGCATAGAGAAATATAGAATTCGTGCAAATACATGGAAACCTCATGATAATTAAACACGATAGGAAAAAGCAGGAGGGCCTATAGGCCTTCCTGCTAATTGTAGTTTTAAAGGGGGAGGGACAAATGCCAAAAAGAAAGAAAAGTTTCTTGAAAAAGCGCCAATATCGAGTGATTTTGCTGCGCACAATGACCGCTTTAATTGTATTAAATGCGGTTGCTATCTTGTTTTTTCTTTCTGTCATTCAGATGCTTATGGGAAAAAATCAGGAGCAGGAGGATTATCGGACAAATCTTTCTTTACTGGAACAGGCGGATCACTCGATGAAGCAAATGTTGTCCCTGATGGAACAAAACATGAATCAAATCATATGGAACAGCGATGTGGTGCACCATTTGGTAGACCCGTATGGTTTTGACGGTGAAAATGGAAATCGAATTTTCAACTTGCTGCAGGATTGTGTGGATAGCGTAGAGTTTGTGGATGCGGCATATCTCTATTCTCCATTTTCGAAAGAGGCATATTGTGATACGGGAAAAATTTTGCCGAAAGACCAGATTCGATTTCGTGAGATTTTGGATCTGAATCCGAGCCGGAACGATAAGGTGATATTATCAGAGAAAAGAACCACACTGAATATGGAAAATTTCGACAATCATTTCTATCTGATTTTAGATTTTTATCCGGGGGAACGAATCGGTTCTCTGATCTATCAATTGAATGCGGAACACGTTTATCATTTGATTCAGGATCCTCGCTGGGAAGGAGAAGATGTCTTTTTGCTAAATGATCAGGGAGAGATTTTCATTGGAAAAGAAAGCCGAAATCGAAAAGAAATTTCATTGTCGGATTTACAAAATGCAAATAGACAGTATCAGGGCACAGAGTTTTCCTATGTATGTCAATTGGGCGATACTTCCTTTTGCGTGTTAAAGTCAGAATTTATGGATTGGTATTATATACGCCCCATTGAAATATCGGGAGTTTTTATTGAATGGAGAGTGGGGGTCACGTATGCGCTTCCTGTGCTCCTCGTTTTTTTCATTGTCAGCGCAATTTTGTCAATATGGATTTCGCGGCGTATTTATGAACCGATTAACCGGTTGATGAATTTAACTGCAAACCAGAATGAAAAGGGAGAAAAGCATTTTACCCCGCGCAGTGAAACCGATTACCTGGAACTTGCCTATCTCAATGTATTATCAGAAAATGAACAAATTACAGAAGCAATGCAGAATGTTCGAAAAGATATTTTGGAACAACTTTTACATGGGTTGGTGATCGGAAAAAATATGGACTCTTCCCATGTGATGGAATTATTAAACAGCGCGGGAACTCCTTTTGAAATCCAGGGAAGATTTGTCGTTTTATGCTTTTCTATTTCGGAAAATGATGGGTCAGAAAATAATAGTTTGCAGATGGGGTTATACCGGGCAAGCATTGGCAGCATTTTGGAACAAATTGTTTGGAGAGAGGGGAATCTGTACTGCTTTTCTGTAGATTCCGTTCAGGTAGTCGCTTTATTTGTGGGAAATAAAGAACAGTCCGCTTGGAGCATTAAGCAGACTCTGGCGCAAGGCGTTGCTGTCTTTATGGAAAAAATGAGAACATTGCCATTTCAATGTACTTTTGGACAAGGAAGCATTTGTAATTCTCTACTAGATATCCATGAATCCTACCGGGAGGCTTTCCAAGATATCAACCGAAAGGTATATGGTGAGATAAATCAGGAGGGAAACGAGGGGGCGGAAGATACCAAAGCGGAAGTTTATGGTCAATTGGCGGAACAAATTGTCCGTAAGATGTTAGAAGGGAACCGTCCAGAAGCGGAGCGTAAGGTGGATTTGCTGATCGAAGAGGTGAGCCGAGAGGCCGTAGACCTGGAAGAAAAGAAGATTTTAAGCGAGAGATTGATTGATTCATTGATGGAAAGAATATGGGAATTGCAGATGGATAGCGATGACTCTCAATTAGTAGATGTGGTATCGTTTTCCCATGGAGAGCTGTACTCCGTGAAAAATGTACCGGAGTTAGAGCGATATATACGAAACATATGTTATCAATTGTTAGGTGTCCTTGGTATTTATGCGAAGAATAAGACCATTCGTTATATTACGATGGCAAAGGATTATATTCGGATGAATTACAGTGATATGAATATGTCTAGAGACTCAATTGGAGACTATATCGGTATCAGCGGAGCCTATTTGGGACAAATCTTTCGGGATGCCACAGGTGAAAATTTATTGGATTATCTAAATTCCTATCGTATAGAAAAGGCAAAGAAATTGCTAAACGGAACAAAACTGCCGGCCAAAGAGATTGGCTATAAATGCGGATTTGCTTCCGCGCAAAGTTTTATACGTGTGTTTAAAAAATATACAGGAGTAACGCCTGGACAATACCGGAATTAGAAGGAATGAAGAGCATACAGTTGATTCTATAAAAATAGCATAAAAATGAAGGAAAAGGAAACACTGAAAGAAAACGGAAGGAGTTTTCTTTTCTATGTGGGGAATTTTAATATCCATGCTTTCTGGCGCTCTGATGAGTATTCAAGGCGTCTTTAATACAGGCGTAACGGAAAAGACCAGCGTGTGGGTGGCGGCCGGTTGGGTGCAGCTGACCGCCTTTTTGGCGTGTGTGGTCGCTTGGTTTTTTACTGGCCGTCCATCGGTGACGGCGATTGCAGGCGTGCATCCCAGATATCTTCTTTTGGGAGGCATTTTTGGAGCTGCTATCACATATACCGTTATACAGGGAATGGAGGCGTTGGGGCCGGCGAAAGCGGTTCTTTTAATTGTTGTTGCTCAGCTGGCGGTCGCTTACTTGATTGAATTGTTCGGTTTGTTTGGGTCCGATAAAGTGGAATTTCAGTTTCATAAGCTCATTGGCCTTGTAATTGCGGTTGTCGGAATTGTGATTTTTCAAAAGTAAGACTTGTAAAAATCGTAATAATTTTGTAAGATATTGATAGGCAGAAGAGAATCCGGTCTCCGAAAGAGTTGGGAGGCTTGAGAGGATGAAAAAAAAGAAGTCATTATGGATTCTGGGAACGTTTCTGGTGATTGTGGCGGGTTTTCTTTATAGCTGCGGCCGATCGGAAGAGACGTACCTTTTGCCTGGGATGTCGTCTGGCGCAGGCGCTGAGATACCGATAGAGGTGGAGACAAAGACAGAGAGGGATTCTGGCTCTGTTTTTATTCATGTCTGTGGAGCGGTGCAAAGGCCGGGAGTGTATGAACTTCCAGCTGGAAGCCGATATCAGGATGCGGTACAAGCGGCCGGAGGCTTCGCGGAGGACGCGGACGTTTCCTTCCTGAATCTAGCGCTGCTGCTTTCGGATGGAGAGCAGTTGGCGGTACCTACAATGGAAGAGGCAAAGGCGCAGAGAGAAGCGCAGGTACAGTCTGCGTCATCGGATGGGCGTATCGATCTGAATCAGGCTGGGAAGGAAGAGTTGATGACGTTGCCAGGTATCGGCGAGGTTCGGGCGGAAGCGATTCTTTCTTACCGGGAGGTCCATGGAGCCTTTTCTTCGGTCGAGGATTTGATGGAGGTGTCTGGTATTAAAGGAAGCACCTTTGAGAAAATAAAAGAGAAAGTTAAAGTGGGGAGTAGCGATGGCTAGCAAGGTTTTGGTAGTGGACGATGAAAAGCGGATTGTCAAGGGAATTCGTTTTAGTCTGGAACAAGATGGATTGGAGGTTGACTGCGCTTACGACGGGGAAGAAGCGTTGAAGATGGCAAAACAGAACGAATACGACGTGGTTCTGTTGGATCTGATGCTGCCAGTGATGGACGGCTTACAGGTCTGCCAGCAAATCCGGGAGTTCTCCGATATGCCGATTATTATGTTGACTGCCAAAAGCGACGATATGGATAAAATTTTAGGATTGGAATATGGGGCGGACGACTATGTGACCAAACCATTTAATATTCTGGAAGTGAAGGCGCGAATCAAAGCGATTATCCGGCGGAATTCGAAAAACAGGCAGAAGGAAGAGGCGGGCGGAAAGAAAATTTCTGCGAGGGATCTGGTATTGGATCTTGACAGCCGTAGGGTATTCTCCAAGGGAAAAGAGATTAACCTGACAGCAAAGGAATTCGATTTGCTGGAACTTCTGCTGACTAATCCGGGTAAGGTGTACAGCCGGGAGCAACTGTTAAATATCGTGTGGGGATTTGAATATCCGGGCGATGTCCGCACTGTGGACGTCCACGTGCGGCGTCTGCGGGAGAAAGTGGAGGAAAACCCCAGCGACCCGCATTATGTCTATACGAAGTGGGGTGTCGGTTATTTCTACAAAAATTAAGCCTGAAAAAAGACGGTCCGCCAGTCTGCGGGTCCGTCTCTTTCTTATCATGCTGTTTCTGGCCGCGATGCCGATGGTCGTGATCAATGTGATTCTTTTAATCTCTGCGGAAGAGATTGAGAGGAATTCTACGGTAAGTGAGATGAAGGGACAGGCCTTGATCCTTGCTAATCAGCTTTCTTCTGTAGACTACATAAATAATCCGCATAATTCTACGATGAACGCGGTGTTAAAGCAAGCGGCTGACATGTGGGGCGGCCGAATTTTGATTGTGGACAGCTCTTACCGGGTGGTACGGGATACGTATATTATCGACGAGGAGAAGTATAGTATTTCCGAGCTTGTCATGCGGGGAATGTCTGGTCAGAGTACCAGCGTGTTCGATGAGGAAAAGCAGTTTGTAAAATTTACGCAGCCAATCGTGGTGAGGGAAGAATTGCAAAATACGGTTACTGCCAGCGGGGAGACCACGGTTGTGGTAAAGGCGTCTGAAACAGAGACAAAAACCGTGGGCGTTCTTTTGGCGATTATCGATGCAGGACCGATTTTAGCCCCAGTGGAACTGCTAAGAGAAAAGGTTGTCCTGATGACATTAATTGCCGCCTGTTTGCTTGTTCCGATGGTTTTGCTTTTCTCCGGACATCTGATGAAACCTTTGAAGCGGTTGGCAAAGGATATTGAGAAAGCGGCTTCCGGAGGGCTGACGAGTCAGGTGGACGGCGGGCACTTTGCGGAGACGGGCCGGATCAGCGACGCCTTTAACCATACCTTAAGCCGTTTGCAGACTTTAGACCAGTCCAGGCAGGATTTCGTTTCCAATGTGTCCCATGAGCTGAAAACGCCGATTACCTCGATCCGCGTGTTGGCGGATTCTTTGATGAGCATGGAAGGGGCTCCGGTGGAACTGTACCAGGAATTTATGGAGGATATTTCCTCAGAGATCGACCGGGAGAGTAAGATCATCGACGACCTTTTGTCCCTGACGCGTCTAGAAAATAAGGCGCAGGGCCTGCACATTGCTCAGGTCAATGTAAACGATATGATGGAGCTCATCTTAAAACGTCTTCGTCCCATTGCGAAGACGCGGAATATTGAGCTTTTGTTGGAAAGTTTCCGGCCGGTAACAGGGGAAATCGACGAGGTAAAGCTTTCTTTGGCCATCACTAATTTGATCGAAAATGCGATCAAATATAACCGGGATTCCGGCTGGGTGAAAGTATCTTTGAATGCGGACTACAAATATTTCTATATAAAAGTGTCGGATTCCGGCTGCGGAATACCGGAGGATGCTTTGGCTCATGTTTTCGAGAGGTTTTACCGTGTGGACAAGGCTCGTTCCAGGGAGACCGGCGGTACCGGACTGGGACTTTCGATCACGAAATCCATCGTGAATTTACATCATGGGGCCATTAAAGTCTACAGTAAAGAGGGAAATGGGACAACGTTCGTGGTTCGTATTCCGTTGATTTATCTGAAGGAGCAGAAATGAAAAAAGCTTGGATTTTACTTCTGGTTTTTCTTTTGCTTTCCGGGTGCAAAAAAAATATAACGGAAGAGCAGGTAGGGGACGGTTATGTTCTGGCTTACTACGTGAATGCAGCTGTAACCCGCCTGACGGGAGATGCCCATGAACTGAAGGCTTCCGATTTGGAAGGACAGGTAGAAGAATTATTTGCCGTTCTCCAGGAAAGCGGTCATGGGGAGACCGTGGCTGCCGTACCCGGAGCTTTGAGTCTCGTGTCTCAGACATTGGACGGTGTAATTCTATGCCTTGATATAGAGGGACCTTATTATGAAATGTCTACGGCGTCTCAAGTGATGTGTCTGGCCGCTTTGACAAAAACCATGACCCAACTTTCTGAGGTGGATTATATTCGCCTGTCGGTAAATGGAGAGCCGGTTACTCAGGGGGAAGAAGAGGTGGGCATTCTGCGTTCAGGGATGTTTATGGACGATGTCAAGGATAATCCGGATTCCTATATAGAAGAGGATCTGGTCCTTTATTTTGCCAGTGAGGATGGACGCCAGTTGGTGAAAACCACATTGCATGTGGGGTATCCTTCCGGTACTTCTTTGGAACGGTTTGTGGTGGAGCAGCTTTTGCGAGGACCGCAGGTGTCTGGGGTGAAGGCGACGCTTCCTTCCACAAGTAATTTATTGAGTGTAAGTGTGCGGGATGGAATCTGTTATGTCAATTTTGACGATAAGTTTATCACAGACTCTTTAAGCGGAGGATATGATTATATTCCAGTTTACTCTTTGGTAAATTCTTTGGCGGAGCTGCCGTCCGTGCAGAAAGTCCAGCTAATGATCAATAGCAAGACGGATGTCAGCTACAGTGAGGCGATTTCTTTGGCGGCGCCATTGGAACCGAATATGGATTATGTAGGAGGAGAAACTTATTAGACGACCACTTCTGTGGGTCTTGGGGATTTGGATCATAGGAGAGGTGATTCTTTGGCAGCTGGGGCTGATCGGGTCCCAGACTGCCGTCTTTGACGAATGGCTTTTGGAGGAAGACTGTCTCCCGGTGACGGTGATCGGAACTGTAGCGGAAAGAAAAGACAGCGCCTATGGAAGCCAATGGATCTTAACGAACAATTCTGTAAGCTGCCGGGGAGAGGAAAAGGTTCCCGGACGTCTGCTTATCTCTTTCCGTCAACAAGTAGAATATAAGATCGGAAATCGGGTGATGGTGACAGGAGAGCTGTCTCATTTTGGCGTGCCTGGAAATCCAGGCGAATTTTCTTTGCGGGAATATTATCGCGCCCAGGGGGTGGATTATCAAGTCGACGGGGAAAGATGGGAGCAGGTTAGAACTTCGGTAAACCGGCCGAGGGAATTTTTGGCTAACCTTCGCCGGCGCTGGAAGGAACATTTGGAGAAAACGGTAGGGGAGGAAGAAGCCGGCGTATTTGCCGCGGTGTTTCTTGGCGATACCTCTATTTTGCCGGAAGAAACCAAGGAGCTTTATCAAGAAGGCGGGATTTCACATATTTTGGCGGTCAGCGGGCTTCATGTTTCTCTTCTTGGTTTGGGGCTCTTCCGTCTGCTTTGCCGCCTCCCTCTTCCCAAAAGACTGCCGGAATGTCTAAGCGCGGGGGTGATGGCCGTTTATGTGACGGTGGCGGGAGCATCCGTATCCTCTAGGCGGGCGCTTCTTCTCTTTTGGGTCTTGTTATTGGCAAGGATTCTGGGCAGATCTTACGATATGCTGTCGGGGCTGGGGCTTGTTGGTCTTTTGCTGCTTGCCGCGCAGCCGATGCAGCTTTTCCAAGCGGGATTCCAGCTTTCTTTTGGCACCGTAGCGTCCCTTGGGCTTTTGGGGCCGGAATTAGCAGAATGGCTTAAGCCCCAAAGAAAGTGGCAGAAAGGGCTTTTGGCATCGCTCTGCGCGATTGTGGGTACGATGCCGATTGCCGCCTGGCACTATTTTGAAGTGGCTGTCTCCGGCATCTGGTTAAATCTTCTGGTGTTACCGCTGGCTTCCTGGCTGCTTCTTTCCGCGATGCTGACCATAGTATTTTCCTCTATCATTCCGGCTTTTGGCACATTTTTTGCCGGGATTGGTCATTACATTTTACTGTTGTATCGTTTTTTCTGCGAATATGGGGGAAAATCCATATGGACAGGAAGGCCGGAGCTTTGGCAGATTGTCCTTTACTACGGCTGGTTATTGTTGCTGGTGACAGCGGGGAAAAGAATTCGAAAGGGAAGAGAAAAGACAAAAAGGCGGCAGGCAAAGCATGCGGCAAAAGAACTTGGGAAGGGAAGGACGGTGGTTCGCTGGGCAACTCTTGCGGTGAGCATTGCCGTGGCTTTCCGCCTTTTGATGCCATTCCCGGATGGAGGCTTGACCGTGGTCAGCTTGGACGTGGGACAGGGGGACAGTACTTTTTTTCGGACGCCGGAAGAAAGCTGCTGGCTGATTGACGGGGGAAGCAGCAGTGTGAAATCTGTTGGGAAGAAGCGGATTTTACCGTTTCTAAAATTTGAAGGGGTACGAGCTCTTACGGGAATTGTTCTAAGTCACAGTGATGCGGATCATATCAATGGAATTTTGGAATTACTGGAAGAAAAAAAGATTTCCGTCGGGCGCCTGATTCTTCCAAAAGCATCCTCTGGGGAGAGCGGTTGGGATGAGATCAAAAGGTTAGCGGCGGAAGCGGAAATTCCAGTTTTGGAGATGGAGGCGGGAGAACGGTGGAAGGACGGCGAGGTTTTTTTTACTTGCCTCCACCCGGAAGCTGCATTTGCTGGCTCCGACTCCAATAGCTTTTCTTTGGTTCTTCAGGTGGAGTTTGCCGGTTTCCGGGGATTGTTCCCAGGTGATCTGGGAGAAGAGGAGGAACGGCTCTTTCCGGAGGCATGGGAGCCCTTGACTGTCTTAAAGATAGGGCATCATGGGGCAAGAGGGTCTTCTGGAGCGAATTTCCTGAAAGCGGTACATCCGATCTATGGGGTGATATCCTGCGGCAAGAAAAATTCCTATGGCCATCCGCACAAAGAGACGCTGGAACGGCTGGCACAAGCAGGAACCCATATCTATCGGACCGATGAGAATGGAGCCATCCGGTTCTTTGTCAAGTCAGGAAAACTGCGGGTCAGTACCTTTCGGTAACGGCGGCAAAATTTGCTCTGTCCTGGCCGGGTGCGCTCTTGTCAGTGTGGAGGGCTCTGTTCAAAGATGTAAAAATCAAAGGCGCCCTTTGCCTTTCGCATCTCTTCCTTGGAACGAAACGTCCAGCCAAAGGTGGGTTTTCGTTTTGCTAAAAATCGAAAGAAGGGCGTCTGGCGATATCTTTGATCCAGGGCAAAAAAGTGCGGGTCTGTCCAGACATTGGAGATCAGAGAACGCATCAGCCATTTTTGCCACCTGGGCATGGAGGGACATTCCCGAAAAAAGTTGGTAACCAGTTGTCCGCGCGGAATCAACGGGCGGTTGCGGCGAAACCAGAACAGGGCGTAAGGGTGGAACGATTCGATACAAAATTCTCCTGGGTAGGTGTCCAAAGCCTGGGCGACCTGCTCGCAAAGCTTCGGATCGATGCCTTCCATCTTGATCTCTACCAAAAGTGGAACTTGTCCATGAATCAGTTTTAATACTTCAGAAAACAGAGGGATTTTTTGATCCGAATCATAAAGCGTATATTTTTGAATCTCTTCTAGGGTCAATTCTTCGATTTTCCCTGATTTGCCGCAGACGCGGGTGAGAGAACTATCATGAAAAACCACAAGAGCGCCATCCCGGCTGCGGCGGACATCCAGCTCAATACCAAAGCCATGCTGAATCGCTTTCGAAAAAGCGGCGATAGAGTTTTCGGGAAATTCTCGGTATGCGCCGTGTAATCCGCGGTGGGCAAAATAGGGAGTGGAAAAGGACAGCATAAAAATTACTCCTTTCTGCTGTTGTCAGCCTTGTCTTCCATTCTAACAAATTTGTCCGGCAAATACAATAGAAGAAGCAGGAGGATTTGTGATGAGAAAACAGAAAGCTTTGGTTGTATTTTTGTGCGGACTGGTTTTGCTTACGGGAATGTGGAGAAATGAAACGGTACAAGAGGCCTCTGCTCCAGCAGAGAAAGGAGGCACCATCGCTCTGACTTTTGATGATGGACCCCACTGTACCTATACGAAGGAGCTTTTGGATGGGCTTCGGGAACGAGGAGTACGGGCCACGTTTTTTCTGATCGGAAAGAATATCGAGGGAAATGAGGATTTGGTGCGCCAAATGTCAGAAGATGGACATTTGATTGGCTGCCATACATATAATCACGTGGATTTGACAAAATGTACTCTTTCCGAGGCTCTCTGTGAGGTGGAATTGACCAATGATCTGATCATGGGAATTACGGGAAGGGTCGTGGAGTACGTGCGCCCTCCTTTTGGGAATTGGAAAGATTCTTTGGCGGAGGCCTTGCCGCTAACCGTAGTCCACTGGACCGTTGACCCGGAGGACTGGAAAGATCAAAACCGGGATCACGTTGTATCTAAGGTCAAAAAACATGTAAAAGACGGAAGTATTATTTTGCTTCATGACAATTACCGCACTTCCGTGGAGGCGGCTTTGACTCTTGTGGACGACTTGCAAAAGCAGGGATACGAATTTGTGACCATGGACGAATTGCTGCTGGATTAAAGGAGATAGCGGGGAGAAAGAACGGTGGAAAATTGGAAGTGTGGAAAAATTTGAAAAATCTCTTGAAATTTGAAAACCGCCGTGCTATAATACCATAGCACGCGGGAATGCTGGAATTGGCAGACAGGCATGACTAAGGATCATGTGGTCTACGACCGTGAGGGTTCAAGTCCCTTTTCCCGCAGAAAGAAAAAGCCGACCGATTGACCGGGCGGCTTTTTTCTTTTTTGGAGACTAAAGATAAAAACGTTTTTATATTCTGAGGCAGGTATTTTATTTCCAAGCTTAATTCTCCAACCGTTCGAGCCAGCGCACAGCGCAGTGGGCAAGACACGCTGGGCCAATGGCGCATACCTCCTCGTTAAACCGTACCTTCGGGTTGTGCGCGGGAGCCTCGCCCCGCTCGTCCGAAAATCCGGCGGAAAGATAGATAAACGTACTGGGTACCCGGTCCGCAATGACAGCAAAATCCTCGGATGCGCTGGCTGCTATACCGGAATAGGGCGTCAAACCGGGCAGTTCCTGGAGGTAGTTCACCATTTTGTCTGTCAGTTCTTATATAATACCATTTTTGCGGCTTCTCAATCTCAAAAGTAACGCTCCTTGTCCATGTGCCTGTCTTCTTTCGGAACCCTGTTCAAGCTTTGCGCATATCATAGGGCAAGGAGGAATTGGCTTATGAACCCAAAGTATGATTTTGCGAATACAGATAGTTGCAGCTTCCCAGTAGGTTTTCCACCTCAGCATCAGGACGAACAGCCGGGGTTGGAATATATAATGACTCCCAAACCCATGTCAGAATGCTGTAAACCGCGCCGTAAGCTGGAAAATAAGGTTGCTCTTATTACAGGCGGCGACAGTGGGATTGGCAGGGCCGTGGCATATGACTTTGTAAAAGAAGGCGCAAAAGTCGGGCTTGTTTATTTTGATGAAGAGCGCGATGCCAGAGACACGGCGGATAAAATAGAGCAGTTAGGCGGAGAATGTTTTCTCATGAGCGGAGATTTGAAAGATCCGGGATTTGCGAAAAGCTGTGTGGAAAAAACCGTGCGTCATTTCGGAACCCTGGATGTTCTGATCAATAACCACGCATTCCAGTTCATACAGAGAAGCATTCTTGATATTTCCCATGAACAGCTTGATTTTATATTCCAAAATAATGTATTTTCCTTTTTCTATCTGATTCAGTATGCGCTGCCATATATGAAAAAAGGAAGCTCCATTATCAATACAACTTCTGTCACGGCATATGAAGGAAATAAAGATCTCATTGATTACAGTTCCACAAAAGGCGCGATTGTTTCCTTGACAAGATCTCTATCCTTGTCGCTGGCAGAAACGGGAATCCGTGTGAATGCCGTAGCTCCTGGGCCCATATGGACTCCGCTGATTCCTGCTTCCTATTCGGCGGAGGAGGTAAAAACCTTCGGCACAAAAACATCACAGGTTCCTATGATGCGCGCAGGTCAGCCGTGCGAGGTGTCTCCCTGCTATGTGTTTCTTGCTTCTGAGGATTCCAGTTATATGACGGGTCAGGTGCTTCATCCCAATGGGGGTACCATTGTCGGCTCGTAATCCAATAAATTCTAGTAGTCTCTGCCGGATAAGTGTGCTATAATATGGCCTGAGGAGGGAGACAGACCTGTTTTTAGAGAGGAAGTAGGAATTTTGAAGTTTGACATGCATTGCCACACCAGCAATGGCTCTTTCGATTCTCGTGTGGATATCGAGGAATATATCGAGCTTCTTCGCATGGAGGGGTTTCAGGGAATGCTGGTGACAGATCATAATACTTATAACGGGTATCGCGCCTGGGAGAAAATTAGAAGAAGGACCCATAAATACGACGATTTTGTTGTATTAAAAGGCGTGGAATATGATACGAGAGATGCCGGACATATCTTGGTGATTATGCCGGATGACGTAAACTTAAAAGTTTTGGAGGTGCGCGGAATGCCCCTCCGCCAGTTGATTTATACCGTACATGCTTTTGGAGGGATTTTGGGACCGGCCCATCCCTACGGCGCTCCTTATCTAAGCGCCATGCGTTGCCGCCGGCTGAAGATTCAAGGGGATCTGCTTCATGCCTTTGATTTTGTGGAAGCTTTTAATACCTGTGAGACAAAAGAGTCCAACCGACAGGCAAAGAGGTTGGTAGATGTTTATCATAAGGTCGGCTTTGGAGGTTCGGATTCCCATCGGCCCCAGGACGTTGGCTTGGCATTTACCGAGATTGATGCGGACGTTCGTTGCAATAGCGATTTGATCTATGCGGTAAAGACGGGAAAAGTCGTGGGGTTTGGCGGCATGGAGCGGGAAAAGCAAAAGAATGTCGCGGTTCAAAGAGCGATGAGCGTACCGTTTCGTATGTATAATCGAAGCCTCTGGGCGGCAAAAGCAATGTCCCGACGAAACAATCTAAAGCATTTGTTTCAGCATGGGGCTTGAGACACGTTTCTGCAGCTTGGACGCAAAGGATTTGAGTTGTTGTAATTTTAAGAAGATGCCGCCGCTTTGAAAAAGCGGCGGCGTTTTATATCGCCAGGGTTCCGGTATTTAGAGAGCTCCTTTTCCCAAGGAGTTCTCTAAATACCGGAACCCTAGCGACTAAAAATGCTCCGCTCGAAAGGGAATACGTGACAAAACTGTCACTTTACAGTCACGGGAAAGTCACCCGGAGAGGATAAGATAAGAAAAAACGCAGGGACAGGAGGAAATGATGGAATTATTACGGGTGGAGAATCTGTGCAAAACTTACGGAACAGGCGAAAATCGGGTGGAAGCGCTGAAAAATGTTTCTTTTTCTGTAGAAAAAGGAGAATTTGTCGCGATCATTGGCCCGTCTGGGTCCGGCAAATCAACGCTGATTCATTTGCTGGGAGGGGTAGATACTCCTACGTCGGGAAAGATTTTTTTGGATGGGACAGATGTATATGCCCAAAATGAAGAACAGCTGGCGATTTTTCGGCGGCGTCAGGTGGGGCTGATCTACCAGTTTTACAATCTGATTCCGGTTCTAAATGTGGAAGAGAATATTACTTTGCCGCTTCTCATGGACGGAAGAAAAATCAATCGGGGGCGTCTGGATCATATGCTGGACATCCTGGGCCTTTCCAACAGACGGAATCACCTGCCGAACCAGTTATCCGGTGGACAGCAGCAGCGCGTCTCCATCGGCCGCGCGCTGATCAACGCGCCGGCTCTTGTTCTGGCAGATGAACCTACCGGAAATTTAGACAGTAAGAACAGTCAGGAGATCGTGGAACTTTTAAAATTTTCCAATCGGGAATATCACCAGACATTGATTGTCATTACCCATGATGAAAATATTGCGCTTCAAGCCGACCGGGTGCTGGCAGTGGAGGACGGGCGGATTGCAAGAGATGAGGTGATTCGCCGATGAATGTACTGAACCATGTTACCCTTCGGACTTTGAAGGAAAATCGAGTGCGTACAGCAGTAACCATTATCGGTGTGATTCTCTCAGCCGCGATGATTACCGCTGTGACGTCTTTTATCACAAGCCTTCAAAACTATATGATCGAGTATGAGATTCTTCATAATGGAAACTGGCATGTGGAACTGGATTGTCTAAGCGGGGAAATGGCTTCCCGCCTGGAAGAGGATTCCAGAGTAGAACATCTGGATTGGATACAGAATGTTGGTTACACGAAATTGAAAGAGCAGTCCACAAACGGATACCCTTATATCCATGTTATGGGATTTTCCGAGGATGCAATGGAAACGCTGCCGGTTCGAATAACGGAAGGACGCTTGCCGGAAAATAGTCGGGAAATTGTGCTGAGCGACTATGTGAACCGCATGGGGAAGACGAATTTTGAAGTGGGGCAGGAACTGACTTTTGATATGGGATGGAGATACTCTCCGGATGGAGAACTTTTGACGCCAAGGGGGAAATATCAGGAAGAAGAGAAACTCGTGGCGACAGAGGAAAGAACATACACCTTGGTTGGATTTTGTGAAAATCCTTCCTATCAATCCTCTGTGTCCCCAGGATATGCAGGAATTACCTGGGCGGATGAGGGCGCATCCCTGAAAAAGGACTGCCTTAGCTATTACCTGCGCCTGGAAAATCCAAAAGACGCTTACACCGTACTAAAGGAATACGGAAATTTGGGAGAGAGCAATCAAGGATTGCTGTTATATCTGAATGTATCTGCCTACAGTGGTTTTCATCGAGTCCTGTACAGTATGGGGACCATTCTGATGACTTTGATTTTGATTGGCTCGGTTTCCTTGATTTACAATGCTTTTTCGATCTCGGTGGGAGAACGGACACGCCAATTTGGTATCCTATCTTCGGTGGGGGCTACGAAGAAACAATTGGCGTCCAGCGTTCGCTTTGAAGCTCTTGCCATTGGCGCCATCGGCGTGCCCTTGGGAATCGGCTCCGGTCTTTTGGGAGCCTGGATTACCCTGAGTCTGCTGAGCGACAAGTTTACCTACCTGGCCGGGGAGGGGACCATGCATTTGTACGTGACCTGGCAGGGGATTGCCATCGCTTTTGTGATTGCGTGGCTGGCACTCTTTCTTTCTGTTTGGACCCCAGCCCGTCGGGCCGCCCGCATGTCGGCTATGGATGCGATTCGTCAGACCAAGGATATCCAAATCCGGCCTCAGAAAAGGAGAACAGGGCGTTTGGCTTACCGCCTGTTCGGCCTCTCTGGTTTGCTTGCTGCAAAGAATTTTAAACGGAACCGCCGTGGTTATCGCAGTACTGTGATTTCTTTGTTTTTAAGCATTGTTTTGTTCCTTTCCGCCAGTTCCTTTGTCCAGTATCTGAGCGCTGGAGTGGATGGAGGAACGGGAACGTCCAACTATGATCTGGAATACTATTCAGAGAAGGAGGACGATGTGGATTCGATCTACCAGATATTGAAGGAGGTACCAGGCGTAGAGCGGAGCAGCCGGTATCAGGCGGGATATTTTGAAATTTCTTTGGGACGAGCCTTTTTGGACGATACGCTGGTAGAATATTTGGATCGGAAAGGCGGCTGGAATCTGGATTCTCTGGGTGAAAGTCCGTCCGATCAGGCATACTGGAATCTGCGCACGGTATTTTTGGAAGATGAAATGTTCCGGCAATATGCGGCGGAATTGGGGCTCGACGTAGATGCATTTGCCGATCCGCATCATCCCCAGGCGATTGCCTTGAATCAATATTGGGATTATGATGGAGAACAGGATGCATTTCGAAAACTGCAGATATTGAAGGGGAACGCGCCCGCAGATGTGGATGTGTCTATTTTGGATTTTTCGGAAACAGGGGAAGTACAAAACATGCTGGATTGGGGCGTTTCCATCGGGACATTTGCGGAAGAGCCTCCTATGGGAATCCATGTTTCCAGATATGTGCAAACGCTGATCTTAATTTATCCAAAAGCGGTTCAAGAAGCGGTGGTTCCGCGGGAACTTTCCGGCAAGCTTTCGAATCCGGTTCTGCAATTTATTGCGGAAGATGCGGATGCAGTCTGCCAGGAAATGACATCAATTTTGAAGTCACAGAAAGTAAGCGGATCTTTGTATAATCAGGCGGAGAGAGAAGAATCGAGTCGGGACATGTTAGAGATCGTCCATGTGTTTTCGTATGGATTCATCGTGCTGATTTCTTTGATTGCCGCTGCCAATGTATTCCATACCATATCGACGAATCTGCACTTAAGACGGCGGGAGTTCGCTATGTTAAAATCCGTCGGTATGACGGAAAAAGGTCTTCAGAGGATGATGTATTATGAATGCCTTTGCTATGGAGGAAAATCCCTTTTCTATGGCCTTCCGGTTGCTTTCGGGATCAATTATCTGCTCTATCGAAGCATGGACGCAGGCGTGGAAGTCGGCTTCCAGATCCCTTGGGTCAGTCTGGCGATCAGCATAGGCAGCGTGTTTTTAGTGGTAATTGCGACGATGCTGTATGCCTTGGGAAAATTGAAAAAGGAGAATACGGTAGATATTTTAAAGCAGGAGAATGGTTAAAATAGATAAAAGCAGTTGGCGGAAAAACGTGGATAAAATTAAAAAAAACACTTGACATTTTTTAGGGGTTGCGCTATCCTATAAAAGCGCTTAAAAAGCGTATGGAAAGCGCAGTTGTGGCGGAATTGGCATACGCGCATGATTCAGGTTCATGTCCATATTACTTGGGTGCGGGTTCAAGTCCCGCCAACTGCACGAAAGCATTCAACCCCGAACGTTTTACCAATCGGTGAAACGTTCGGGGTTGTTGGTTTTTACCATTGGATATTTTTAATTCAGATTAGTCAAATATGATTTGCCGAATCATATCTGACTAATTTTGAAAGAATGTGGTATACTATAGCCATCCTGAAAGGAAAGATACCGCTCTATTTGCAGAGTGCAAGTGGACGAATGAAAAAGTAGATCTGAGTGTATTGGAAACCCTTGCAAAGCGCAGCAGACTGTTTTCCTATAAAAATGTACATCTGTATCTGTTTTTCAAGTCCGGCTTTGCCAGAGGCTGTATCGACGAAGCCAAAAGAATGGGCAATGTAACGCTTGTAAGTTATGCGGATATTGTTGCTTCAAGCAAGAGAAGAGAAATCTTATGAGGTGAAAAATAAGAAAATGTAGGTTTGTCAATCATATGTTACACTGAGCCATTATAATCCCTAAGTACCTGAGCCGGAGTTTTCCAACCAAGAGGGCGCATGGGAAAGTTATTGTAATCCCTGCGATTGTACACTTTCAGCTGTCTGCTGAAATCTTCAAAGGAATAGAAGGTGTGCGTGGCATAAAAGCGTTCGTTGTCCTTACGGTGACTGCGTTCTACTTTGCCATTGTGCCTTGGTGTAAAAGGACGGATAAGCTTGTGGCGAATCCCATGTGCCAGCAGATGAACCTGAAACATTGTCGGCTTATCCCGTTGTGTGGTGAAGCGGTTGGTAAATTCAGCCCCGTTATCCGTTTGAACACATTCGATCGGATAGGGGAAAGCCTTTATCAAATGGTCCAAAAACTGAGCAGAAGAGTAGGTACTGTGTTCGTCAAAAGCCTCTACGAAACGCCATCTGGAGAATTCATCCAAAGCAGTGTACTGGAAGAACTTTTCGTCTTTGACATTGCTGTTGAGCAGACAAGAAGCAGGAACGAACTTGACATCGATCTGAATGCGCTGCCCGGGATGATCCATCTGCTCGTAAGGCTTAGGGATATACTTGGGATTGGGAGGATGAACGGCCATAATCCCCTGCCTTTTCAGAACGCGGTAGAGTGCGGAGATAGAGCGTGAATAGCCTCTCTGCCTAAGCTTAACCCAGAAAACAACGAGACCGTCATGGGGATTGCGTCTGCGCATATCGGAGATCAATTTCAGTTCTGCCGAAGTATGCTGATTGGGATGGTGGTGAGGTTTTCTTGAGAGATTGCGCAAAGACTGTATGGAGCCGTCGTAGCGGCGTCGCCAGCGGTAAATATACTGGCGGTTGGTACTATATTGAATAGCAGCTTTTGTAACGCCATGCTTTTCCGCATATTGAATTAGGGATAGACGATACCTCATATCTTGTGTTATACTAGCCATAGCAGAGAACTCCTTTTTGTTTGTTTTGTTGTGGTGACTAAAGTATAACACAAAGGAGGCATCTCTGCTTTTTCATTATTCAGTTGTAACACATGTATTGTAATCCTACATCTTATGAGGTGAAAAATAAGAAAAGTGCTTGACATTTTTCGTGTCATGCGCTATTCTATAATAGCGTTTGAAAGACGCATGAAAGCGCAGTTGTGGCGGAATTGGCATACGCGCATGATTCAGGTTCATGTCCATATTACTTGGGTGCGGGTTCAAGTCCCGCCAACTGCATAAAGCCAATATGATCCGAATCTTTTCCAATAGGTAAAGATTCGGATTTATTCTTTTGAGGCGGTGGAGAGAAGGAAAAGACCAATGAAACTTTTAGAAGAACGAATCCAGAAAGACGGTTTGGTAAAACCGGGAAATGTATTAAAAGTAGACAGCTTTTTAAACCATCAGATGGATGTGGAATTGTTTGACCAGATGGGAGCGGAATTTAAGCGGCTGTTTTCCGACCGGCCGATCAATAAAATTTTAACCATCGAGGCGTCCGGTATTGGGATCGCTTGCGTTGCCGCGCGTCATTTTCATGTGCCGGTAGTATTTGCAAAGAAAAGCCAGAGCATCAATCTGGACGGAGAATCCTATGTGACAAAGGTGGAATCCTTTACCCACAAACGAACCTATGATGTGATTGTGTCAAAGAAGTATCTGGGGCCGGAAGACCACGTGCTGATTATTGATGACTTTCTGGCCAATGGCTGCGCTGTGAACGGCCTGATTGATTTGATTCAGAGCGCCGGAGCTACCGTGGAAGGCGTTGGAATCGCCATTGAAAAGGGATTTCAAAACGGCGGCGATATGGTGCGTGACAAAGGGATTCGCGTGGAATCCCTTGCGATTGTAGAACGTATGAATGCGGAAACGGGAGAGATTGTTTTTCGTTAAATTTTAGGAAAAGCCGATGGAATATGCGAAACAAAAAGAAAGCGTATTCCGTCGGCTTTTATTTTTGAAATAGCATGATTTTACCGATTCCGCTTAAGAAAATTTTGATCAAGAAATGAGAATCGATTCTTGAAGTTTCCGAAAAAACGTGCTATACTACGGGACGGAAAATAAAAATAATTTGAAATTTGGTTTTCGAAAGGTAGAAAAATGGTAGCGGAAAATTACCGGGAAGTGGAAGCTAGGGTTGCCGCCGCCTGCGAGCGGTGTGGCCGGAGACGAGAGGCAGTGACATTGATCGCGGTCAGTAAGACAAAACCTGTGGACATGATCCGGGAGCTAATCGAAATTGGCGTGAAAGATTTCGGTGAAAATAAGCCGCAGGAATTAAAATCAAAGACAGAAGAAATTGTGGAGCCGCTGCATTGGCATCTGATCGGCAACCTGCAGACAAATAAGGTGAAGTACGTTGTGGGCAGAGCATGCTTGATTCATTCGGTTTCTTCCTTGCATCTAGCGGAAGCTATACAGAAAGAAGCGGAAAAGAAAGCGCTGACTTGCCAGATTCTGGTGGAAGTAAATATTGCCGGTGAAGAGACGAAGTCTGGAATTGCGAAAGAAGATGCTGCCCAGCTGATACGTCAGATGGCAGAGTTTCCGAATTTGAAGATATGCGGTTTGATGGCGATTGCGCCGCCGGTAGAGGATCCGGAGGAAAATCGAGTGCACTTTCGCGCGATGAGAAAGCTGAAAGAGGAGATTGCGGCTCTGGATATACCGGGAGTCTCCATGGAAGAACTGTCCATGGGGATGACGGGAGATTTTGAGGTGGCAATTGAAGAGGGCGCTACGATGGTTCGGGTGGGAACCGCTATTTTTGGTCATAGAGAGGTTCGCTGAATTTTTAATATTGGGGTGGATTTCCAGTTTTTGGATGGATGATACAATTATTTTGAAAGAAAAAATGAAATTGAACTTTTGAATATACCGTGGTATAATTCTTATATAAAGTTAAAGGAAGGTTTGTCATGGACAGAATTGACAAGAAGTTATTGCGGCTTCTTCAGGAAAACGCTAGATACTCTCTGAAACAGTTGTCGGAGAAGGTATTCCTGTCATCGCCGGCGGTAGCGGCCCGTATCCAGAAGCTGGAAGACGACGGCATTATTTCCGGTTATCATGCGGACATTAGTTTGGACAAGATGGGGTATCATATCACAGCTTTTATTAATTTGGAAATGACGCCGAAGCAAAAGGCGGAGTTCTTGCCTTTTATTTCCAGAGTGCCCAATGTGATTGAGTGTAATACCGTTTCCGGGAATTATTCGATGCTGATGAAAGTAAGCTTTCCTTCTACCACCGATCTGGATGTTTTTATCGGTCAGCTTCAAAAGTTTGGCCATACGGAAACACAGATTGTTTTTTCCGTTCCGGTACCCCATCGGGGAATTGTTATGTCCGGCGCGGATGAGGATTGAGATTTTTTTGATACAGGTAAAAAACAGCCTTTTCTTTTTGCGTCCTAAAATCAGGGTGAAAAGAGAAAAGGTTTTTTTATTCAATAGGAAATTTCATTGAAATTTCCTATTGAATAAAAAAACGCTCCCCATGGAGTTATTATGAAACCTTGACGCTTTCTACTGAACAAGGTATACTTATGTTAATTAATATAGACAAGGTACTGTTCCAACCGGACAGGAGGGATTGCAATGACAGAAGCAACGAGCTGTGGCGGTGTGGTGATTTTTCGCGGGAAGATTTTGCTTTTGTATAAGAATGTGAGAAACAAATACGAAGGCTGGGTACTTCCGAAAGGTACGGTGGAAGATGGAGAAGAACATTCGGAAACTGCTTTGCGTGAAGTCATGGAGGAAACCGGAGTAAAAGCGTCGATTATCAAGTACATTGGAAAAAGCCAATATACTTTTTCTACATTGAAAGAGGAAATCGTGAAGGATGTCCACTGGTTTTTAATGATGTCGGATAGCTATTACAGTAAACCGCAGCGAGAAGAGTTTTTTGTGGATTCTGGATACTACAAATACCATGAGGCATATCATCTTTTAAAATTTTCCAATGAAAAGCAAATCTTAGAAACAGCCTACAATGAATATTTAAACCTGAAAAAGAAAAACCTATGGGGTAATAAAAAATATTTCTAGGAGTATGATATGAACCAGCTTTATAAGAAATTAACCCCATATCTGGAACAGTGGAGGATGCTTCAGACCTCCCTGACGCTTTTTGAGTGGGATCTGGAAACCATGGCTCCGGAAAGCTCCATAGAGCGTACGGCTTCGGTGATGGAACTGCTCCAGGACGGACTTCGGAAAGCGATTCTAAAACCGGAGACAAAGCGTACGATAGAAGCGCTGAAAGATGCGTCGGACCTATCGCCTGCGGAAGCGGCCATCGTGCGGGAATTGGTTCGAGAGATGGAGAAGATGGAAGCGATTCCATCCGAGGAATACCGGGAGTATGCAAATTTACAGGCGTCGGCGGCGTCTATTTGGGCGGAGGCAAAGAAAAAGAACGATTTTTCTTCCTTTGCTCCGACGTTAGAAAAAGTAGTCGACATGACACGACGCTTTGCGGAGAAGAGAGCCAAGGGAAAGAAAAGTCCTTACGATGTTTTGTTGGAGGATTACGAGAAGGGATTTACAGAAGAAAAGTTGGACTCCTTTTTTGAAAAGCTGGAAAAGGAACTGCCTCCTTTGGTGCAGGAGGCACAAAAAGCGCAAGCAGGAATCGACGACTCGTTTCTTCATCAGAAATTCCCTGTAAGTAAGCAGCGGGAATTTAACAAATATTTGGCGGAATATATGGGATTGGATTCAAAACGGGTGGCGATGGCGGAGAGCGCCCACCCATTTACGACGAATCTGCATTGCGATGATGTGCGTATTACGACCCATTACTATGAAGATCTTCCGGCCAGCGCTATTTTTTCTACGATTCATGAGGGCGGTCATGCTTTGTATGAGCTGGGGGTGTCCGAAAAGCTGACTTTGACGCCGGTGGGCATGGGGGCATCCTGTGGAATGCATGAATCCCAGTCCCGTTTTTATGAAAATATGCTGGGACGGCGCAAGGAGTTTTGGATTCCGCTTTATGGAAAGCTGCAGGAATTATTTCCGGAACAGCTGGGAAATATTTCCCTTGACCGTTTTCTGGCCGCGGTGAATTTAGTGAAGCCCGGTCCAGTGCGAATTGAATCCGACGAGCTGACCTATAGTCTTCATATTTTGGTGCGTTACCGTTTGGAGAAAGAACTTTTTAATGGGGACCTTTCCGTAAAAGAACTGCCGGAGCGTTGGGATTCCTTGTACGAGAAATATCTGGGCATCCGTCCAAAAGACGCAGCGGAAGGAGTTTTGCAGGACATCCATTGGGCTCAGGGATCTTTTGGATATTTTCCGTCTTATGCGCTGGGAAATGCCTTTGCTGCTCAGATTGGAAAAAAGATGGAAGAGGAGCTTCCGGTAGGCGAACTGCTTTCGGAGGGGAAACTTTCCGAGATTACGGCATGGCTTCGAGAAAAGATCCATCGATTTGGCGCCGTGAAGCCGGTCTCGGAGCTATTAAAGGATGCGACGGGGGAAGAGTTTTGTCCGGATTATTATTTGGATTATCTGAAAGATAAGGTGCGTGCAATCTCACAGCCGGTTTAGAAAGTCAAATGTCTCGTGGTCTATGTGTAAATAAAGGGGAGAAGTATATGGATGTTAAAAAATTACTGTGTCAGGTGAAGGAAGGGAGTCTGAGTATCGAAGAAGCGCAGGAGATGCTCAGGCTTCTTCCCTATGAAGACTTGGGGTGCGCGAGATTGGATCACCATCGGCGTATCCGGACCGGTTTTCCAGAGGTGATTTTTTGCCAAGGGAAAGAGAAAGAGCATCTGAAAAAAATTTTTGCCAGCTTTCGAGACCGTCAGGAGAACGCTATGGGTACCCGTGCATCCAAAGAGCAGGCGGAGTTTGTTTCGGAAGAGGTTCCGGAAATCCTTTATGATCCGATCTCTAGGATTCTCAAGCTGGAATATGAAAAAACGGAGCAGACTGGCCTTGTTGCTGTCTGTACAGCGGGGACGGCGGATATTCCTGTGGCGGAGGAAGCAGCCCAGACCGTGGAATTTTTTGGAGGCCGTGTCGAGCGGTACTTTGACGTAGGAGTCGCCGGCATCCATCGGCTTCTGGCAGTAAAAGAGGATATCGATAGGGCCAACTGTATTATCGCGGTGGCTGGTATGGAAGGCGCTCTGGCAAGCGTCGTGGCCGGATTGGTAAATAAGCCGGTGATTGCCGTGCCGACCTCGGTGGGATATGGAGCCAGCTTTGGAGGTATCTCCGCGCTTTTGACCATGATTAATTCCTGCGCCAATGGGATTACAGTAGTGAATATTGATAATGGCTATGGAGCGGGGTATGTGGCTACCCAGATCAACCGGCTGGTGGAGAAAAAAGATGGGTAAGAATCTATTATATTTGGAAAGCTATGCTGGTTTTACCGGCGATATGGCTGCCGCTGCTTTGTTGGATTTGGGCGTGGACGAGAAGGCGCTTGCGCATCTCTTGTCCCTTTTGCCTTTTGGCCCGATCTCTCTTATTCATGGAAAAACGAAAAAGCAAGGGGTTTTTGCCAACACCTTTGAGGTGATGGCGGAAAGGAATTCTTCGTATTGCCTGACCGATATTTGGGAGATGCTGGACCAACTGCCGGCAAATCCGGAGATGTGTCAAATGGCAAAAGAGATGTTTCTCCGTTTGGGAGCGGCGGTGGCAAGAACTTGCGGAGTCCCGGAGAAAGAGGTTTTGTTCCAGGAATCGGAGGCAGTAGAACTTTTGGCAGCGGCCTACTGTTTTGATCAATTACATATTGGAGAAGTGATTCTTTCTCCTCTCTATGAAGGTCAAGTCTCCCGAAATTCTGGACCATCCCCCATATCGATCGCTGCGGCGCGGACTTTGATGGAAACCTATGGGATTCCATTTGGTACGACCAATATGGAAGGGGAAGCGGTGACAGGAGTCGGGGCAGTCATTGCCTCTTTACTTTGGAAGGGCAGGACGTTTCTTCCGCCTTGCCAGATTCAAAAGACTGGTATCGGTGCGGGAAAAAGTGAGTTGTCTCAGACGAATCTGTTACGGGCCAGTTTGATTCATCCGATAGACGGGGCCGAGGAAATATGGGTGTTAGAAACGAATCTGGACGATTGTTCTGGGGAGGCGTTGGGGTACACTTTGGAAAAATTGGGAGAAGCCGGAGTACGGGACGCCTTTTTTATTCCTGTGTTTATGAAAAAGAATCGTCCGGCTGTTCTTCTCACCGTTGTCTGTGACCGTGAAAAGATTTCGGAAGCGGAGCAGATTATTTTTACCCATACGACAACCATCGGTATCCGGAAACATCCCGTGGAGAGAAGATGCCTAAAACGAACCGTGGATACGGTAGAGACTCCTTGGGGCGCGGCGCGGGTAAAATGCTGCCGGGCGGGTGAAACTACTTGGAATTACCCGGAATATGAGGATATCCGTCGGATTTGTAATGAGAGCGGAGAAAGCTTTGGGGAGGTTTACCGTCTCATTCAAAATCTAGCGGAAAAGGAAGAGATATGAACGAGAAATGGGAGCTGTTAAGAACGAGAATCGAGGAGTTGTCAAAAAAGAACGTTTGTCTGGCTTTTTCCGGCGGCGTTGACAGCGGCCTTTTGATGAAATTATTTGTGGACGCGGGGGCAAAAATCCAGGCTGTGATGTTTGATACCAGGCTTCACCCCAGAGCAGATATAGAGGGCGCGAGACAGTTGGCGGCGGAATGCGGCGTGCCGTTCACGCTTCTTGCAGTAGACGAGAGTACGGAGCCTTCCGTTTACCAGAACCTTCCGGATCGCTGTTATCACTGTAAAAAGAAGATGTTTTCTGAGCTGAAACGCTGGGCCGCCGGGCGGGGCATGGATCAGATTGTGGAGGGAACCAATGCGGAAGATCTTCTGGCTTACCGGCCAGGTATTCGTGCGTTGGGAGAATTGTCGATTTTAAGTCCTCTGGCAGAGTGTGGGCTGGACAAAGCGGAAATACGAAAGATGGCGGCTGCGGTTGGTCTATCAGTAGCGGAGAAACCGTCTTCGCCGTGTCTTGCCACAAGACTTCCTTACGGGACGCCCTTGGAGCCGGAACTGCTGCATCGTTTGGAAGCAGGAGAAGCCTGGTTTCGGCGTCAAGGCTTTCGGCAGGTGCGCTTGCGTTACCATGATCCGATTCTTCGGATCGAAGTGGAAAGCGATGAATTAGAGCAGCTGTTTGCGCTTCGAAAGGAGATTGTGGAGGAGCTGAAACGATTGGATTTTCTTTATATTACAGCGGATTTAGAAGGATTCCGATCGGGCAGTATGGACCTTAAGCAGAATGGGAAATCAATAGAATAGGAGTGAATGTGTATGAGGGTTACTTATATCGGGCACAGCGGTTTTTCTGTGGAACTGGATCATTTTGTGTTGCTTTTTGATTACTATCAGGGCACATTGCCAGATTTTCCGCGGGGAAAGCAGCTGATCATATTTGCAAGCCATAAACACCACGATCATTTCAATCCCAAGATCTTTTCTCTGGCGGACGCCAATCCGGGGGCGGTCTATCTTTTATCGCGGGAGATTCGAATTCCGGCCCGCGGTATGGAAAAAGGCGAGGTCCATTATCTGGGAAGGCGCGCCATGTATGATTATACGTTTCAAGGGCATCGGATTTCCGTGGTAACGCTGCGTTCTACGGATATCGGTACGGCTTTCCTGGTTCGGGCGGACGGAAAACTGATTTATCACGGCGGAGATCTGAACTGGTGGGCCTGGAAGGGGGCGGCGAAGAGTTCTCTTTCCAGTATGGCGGCCCGCTATCAGGATGAAATTCACTATTTGGAGGAGCAAGAGCCGAAAAAGCATCATGTGGATGTGGCGTTTGTTCCATTGGACCCGAGACTGGAAGAATATGCCCCTTTGGGGATAGACTATTTCCTGAGACATATGGACCCGGACTATGTATTCCCGATGCACTTTTGGGAAAAGTATGAGATCATCCGAGAATACAAAGAGCGGGAGGAGTCCCAAGCGTGGAAAGATAAGATCGTAGAGATTGAACGGCAGGGACAGGAATTTCTTTTGCCATAAAAGTTTTGATATGGTTTTGCCTTGGCTGTATGCTCCCTTGGGAATCAAAGGTATGGATACAGGTAAGTCCAGACATATTCCAGGAGGTTATTTTCTCCCGGATCATTGCTATTTAACACGATAACGGCGTTCTTTTCTTTTAAGATGGTACAGTATTGGCCAAAGCGGCCAACGGCGCTTAAGGAGTCGTAACGTCCTCTCCAGAAAAGCATACCGTAATCCCGGATTCCGTCCGGTACCGGTATCACCGTGCGGTCTACCAGACGTACCCAGCTTTTCGGGAGGATTTGTCGTCCGTTCCAGACGCCGTCTTGTAGATAGAGCTCTCCGAAACGGGAAACTTCGGTGGAGCTTAGTTCAATGCCGCCGGCTCCAAATGTGTTTCCCAGCGGATCGGTTTCCCATTCTGGAAGAGAAATATCAAGCGGCTCAAAAAGCCGCGGCAGGAGATATTGGGGCAAACGTTCCCCGGAAGCTCGCTCTAAAATGACGCCGGCCAGATAAGGGCCGGCGTTGCTGTAGAGAAAGACGGTTCCCGGCTCCTCCTCAAAAGGACGGGAGAGGACAAAACGAATATAGTCTTTTTCTTGCATGGTTCTTCGCTGATTTCCCATCAAATAGGGCTTTTTTTGTCCGATGGTCATGGTCAGCAGATGGCGTATCGTTAATCGTTCCAGGCGAGGGCTTACCGCAGCGGGAAGCTCGTCCGCCAGCAGATCGACGATCCGATCATCCAGGTGAATCAGCCCTTCTTCCAAAGCAAATCCAACGGCAGTGCCGGTAATACTTTTGCTGATGGAAAATTGATTCTGGCGGGTTTCCGGGACAAAGTCGCGGTGCATCAGCTCCCGGCCGTCTTTTCGCACAATGGCATGCTCCACGCCAAAAGGAGCGATAGACCGGCAGAAAAAGTCAAAACGTTCTTGCGTCAGCATGATATCCTCCCTGCGCTATTTCTTTTCTTTGGAATCTTTTTTGGGGTCTTCTTTCGAGACTGCTTGAGCGATATAGAGCGCGATGATAAAATACGCGATGCTGATGATGGTTAACCATGGCTCGCCGAGATGAAGGACCTGATCCAAAAGAAAATATTTTACCAGGAGAAATGCGGCTACCAGAGCGACCAATACGAGGGAAATTTTGGTACGATTATATTTCATACGGTTCTCCTATTCTATCCGGGTTCATTTTTATGACCGGTATTTTCTTATTTTATCTGTTTTGGAAGGGCTTGTCAATTCCGCCGGAATTTCTTAATTTAATAGGGGGCAATTTTATGGAACTTCGGGTACTGAATTATTTTTTGGCGATTGCACGAGAAGAAAACTTTACGAGGGCAGCCGAACAACTCCATGTGACGCAGCCTACTTTATCAAGGCAGATTGCGCAACTGGAAGAAGAACTTGGCGTTGAACTCTTTGTGCGGAGCAATCACAATATCATTTTGACCGAGGATGGAATGATTCTTAAACGCAGAGCGCAGGAAATTTTGTCTTTGGCTGACAAGACAAAACGAGATTTTCTGCATAAGGATGAAAATCTTGAGGGCGTTATTTCCATCGGCAGCGGAGAGTTTTTGGCCACCCGATATTTGACCGACTGCATTGCGGAATTTCGGAAAAAGCATCCGCTTGTACGCTATGAATTTTATAGCGGAAATGCCGATAATATCCGCGATTACATTGAAAGAGGTTTTCTGGATATCGGGCTGATGTCCGAACCGATTGATATACGGAAATATGAATTTGTATCTATGCCGATGAAAGAAGAATGGGGGGCGTTGGTGCAAAAGGATTCTCCTTTGGCAGAAAAAAGCGTTATAACACCACAGGATTTAGTGGATATTCCGATTATTTCCGCATTAGGTGAATTTATAGAAAGCGATATTGGCAAGTGGTTTGGAGAATATGCCGGACAAGTGAATATTGTTGCAAAAGGCAACCTGCTTTACAATGAGGCGATGTTAGCAGAAAGCGGTATCGGAGCCGTCATAGGGATTCGTTTGAATTATAATTACAATAATCTTCGTTTTATCCCGTTATCTCCTGCCCTGAAAAGCGGTACGGCTTTGGCGTGGAAAAAAGAACAAATTTTTTCTACCGTCACTTCCACTTTTATAGATTTTTTAAAGAAATACTCAAAAGGCATAACTTGCGATAAGCGATAAGTATTAGATATTTCAGGAAATTGAGTCTATAATAAAGGTGTTCCAAGATGGAATACCTTTATTTTATTTCATAGGAAGTTCTGACGAAAGGAGTCCCAAATGACGATACACGAGGCGAGTGAGAAATATAATATTCCGCTTAAAATTTTACAGGAATATGAAAACTGGGGATTGTGTGATGAGGTAAAAAAGGTAATGGGTTCATGGCAATATGATGACAGCGATATCGAACGATTGAGCACAATTATGACGCTCCACGATATCGGTTTTACCAATGACGAAATAGAAACGTATATGAAACTTCTTCTGCAGGGGAAATCAACCCAACAAGAACGATTGAAAATGTTGAATGATAAGCGGAGTGGTACGCTTGATGAAATTCATTTTAAGGAGAGACAGTTAGATCGGTTAGATTATCTCCGTTTTGAAATACGGAAAGGAAATCAAAGAACAAGAAAAGGAGATTTTTAAAATGAAAAAAACGGTTTATTTTCTGATGGTTATTACTTTGTTGTTCTCTTTGGCCGCTTGCGGTAACAATGCAAACAACGAGGAATCTTCCTCTTTGACACCGCAGAGCAGCGAGCCGAGTTCGTCTTCTGTCGAGGAACAGAACGCTCCGAGCAGTCCAACGGAAACGCCTGTGTTGGATACCGAGCCAACGGAAACAGGTTCAAAATCGTTGGTCGTTTATTTTTCTTGGTCAGGCAATACCGAGAATGTTGCCAAAGCCATTCAGAAACAGACGGATTCTGATATTTTTGAGATTGTTCCTGCGACACCGTACAGCGATGATTATGACACTGTTCTGGATGTGGCAAAGGAGGAACAGCGCAACGATGCCCGCCCTGCAATTGCAGACAATATTACGAATATGGCGGACTATGACGTGATCTATGTGGGCTATCCTAAACTGTAGTATCCTTTTGGCTGTGTATAGCGTGTATTATGTAAGGGAGATGGAAAGAAAAAGAACTGCATACACATATGGGTGTAAAAAGTGTGTATGGTGTTATCAGGTAAATAGCATAAATTTAGGATAGCAATAGATGTATCTGGTAGTGAGTAGCCAGAGGCATCTTTTTTTATTGAAAAATATTATGGGCATAAGATGGAGGAAAAAGAATAGATGAAAGAAGTATACGTAAGGATAAGGAATTGGCGGGCAACATTGAAGGGGCTAACCATTTACGGGGAGCAGATTGCCCGGCAGGGGAAGATGGATAGAGTGCAGCGGAGCAGGAGGATGGCTGATGAAAGAATTTTGGAGGTTGGCCAAAGGGGAAATGCACCACAGCATTGTTCCAACTTATTGCAGCTAAAAGCAATTAAGGAATTAGGAAGATATGCTGAAGAAATGGCAGAAGTTAAGGGTGTGAAAGAAATAGACCAGATTTTAGAAGCTTCCGATGTAATCAGGCGTATGGGGCAGACATGGGAAATGTCCCGAATGAGATTGATGGTGTCAGTAGGATTGGGGATATTGCAGAAGGGCTGCAGGGAGAGGCAAAAGGTATGGAGATGATACTTGGGTAGTAAGAATTTTAGAAGCAAAGTATGTTAGAATTTTCTGGTGCTACAGGTATGTGTCGTGAAGAAATTAAACTATAACTCCGTTTTGAATCTGTATTAAATTTAGATAAAAGCGAGGAAGAAGAATATTTTATATGAAGAACAGTAAAAAGTATGTATGGCGTAAGATAATTTGGATATCTGGTAGTGAGGAGAAATATTCATCGCCATTTTTTATTGCCATGAAGTTCATGATGATTAAATGCAATTTTTGTGTAATTATAATAATATAAGAGGAAAAAAGAAAAGAAAAAGCGTTAGTTAAATTAGAATATAGAAAAAAAATGCAAAAAATTCAAATAACTACTTGACAGGCGGTGGTAGAAATAATATAATACAAGCTGTAGAAAGGTATGGTGCTATTATGTTTGTTTCGTTTTCAGTAGGTAATACAGGGCCATTTAAGGATATAACAGGAATTACAACTTTAGCTGAAAGTTTAAAAAAAGAATTAATAGAAGAAAATACGTTTAAAATTTCTGGACAGTACTACAATAAGGTATCTTACATTTACGGTGCTAATGGTTCAGGTAAAACAAATTTTCTTGCAGCATTAAATAAAATGCAAAAAATGATAATTATGTCAACTGTATTAGGTGCAAATAACAATAAATTGTTAGAAGTACCTGCAATAAAAAAAGAGTTGGCATCTCCAATAGAAACATATAAGTTTGACATTGATTGTAGGATGAAAGAAACTTATTTTGAAATTCAGTTATTATTAGAAGGGATTTTATATTCGTATTCTTTCACAACAAAGGATGGGAAAATACAAACAGAAGTTTTGACAAAGAAGAATAAGAGAACGGAAGTTCTTATTAAAAGAACATCACCTAATTATGAAGATATAGTACTTCGTTCGGGAATGGGTTCTTTTAAAAAAATGGTATCTGTTGTAAGAGACGATGCGCTATGCTTGGCTATGGCGGGTATGCTAAATAATTCGTTGGCTAATATGATTTTGAATGAAATAATGAGTTATCGTGTTATTAATATGGCTTCTGTTGAAAAGACCCCTAATTTTGATGAGGAAAATACTAGCGAAGAAGCGATAAAAAGATATCTTAAATATTTAAAAATTGCAGATCCAACACTTACAAATTTAAAAATTGATTTAGAATCAAAATTGGATAAGCATGTTTTAAATGAAGATGAATTAGAGAACAAGGAACTGGTTATAAAAAATATACAAGTGAGTGTCCAATCTTGGCATACTATCTACAAGGATCATAAGCCTGTAGAAGAAATAGATTTGCCTTTTTTAAAATATGAGTCAAATGGTACAATTCGAATGTTAAGGATTTTGCCAGCAATATTTGAAACCTTGGATACAGGAGGGGTATTGTTTATTGATGAGATTGAAAATGGTATGCATCCTAATTTGGTAAAGCTGCTAGTAAACCTATTTAATTCAAATGAAACAAATCCTAACCATGCTCAGTTAATATGTACTACACATGATACATTATTATTAAATGGGGTAAGAAGAGATCAAGTGTGGTTTACAGACAAAAATGTGTATGGAGAAACACAAATCAATCGGTTAAGTAATTTCCCTAATGTACGCGGAAATGATAACATAAGCGCAAAATATCTTCAAGGAGTATTTGGAGCAGTACCAAATATTTCGGATTTTGAATAAAAAAAGAACCAAAGCGGCAACTTTGGTTCCATGGTGGATATTCCACCTTATGTAGTAACCATGAACGAAATGACCATGGCACAAATAGAAATAACCAATACTTATAATACCATGGTTACTACATTTTTTCAACTGAAAAATCAAATAAGGGAGGCAAAAATATGCATAACAAATAGTAACATATGGTGTATGATGTGCCATTAAGAAAATAAGTACTTTGGTCATTTCTCCTTTTTTTATAGATATTTTATTAAAATTGGAGGGCATTAGATGAATCTATGCAAAAAAAGAATTAACAAATTGTCCTGTTTAAATTGGATTGAACAAGGGCAAAAGATAGTGATTGCGTTATATGATGCATTCAGATTTAAAGAAAAATTATTGGAACTGGGTTTTACAGCAGAGTTTAGAGATGGTGAAAAAATCCTTCCTGCGGTTCTCAATCCTGCAACAAGAAGAAATGCTGAAAAGTTTTATGTGGCAGACAAGTCGTTGCCAAAGGAAAAATATTATCAAACGTTATGGTGGACACGACAAGAATGGGCAGGCAGGGGTGAAACAAGAGAAGTCACAGATTATGTGGATATTCCAAAAGAAAGGTATCCCCAAATTGAATATCAGCCTTATAGTGTAGAATTGGCTTTGAAACATGATGAGGAAAATAAAATCTTTGTAATAACACCACCGATAGAATTTTGCGATCAAAACAAGAAAAAGTTAATAAATACAATCAATATTTTTCTGACAGTTTTTGGAGAGTGTGAAGTATTGGCGGAAAACTATGAACAACTAATTCCGACAAAAGTAATAAGACTTAATTGGGAGATTCTTCCGCAGGGGGAGTATCCTTGGGAAAAAATTAAGGATGATTTGGAAAAAATATCTAAACCTGAAAGTAAAACTGCAAGGAAAATGTTATTGGATAGGTGCGAATATATTCATAGTTTTCGTCCCGATTTTCTTGCTTATGGAAAATCGGGCTTTAGGGGATATGTTGTTTTCGGGTTTAGAAAGCAAAAAATGTACGTGCTTGAAAGCGTTTATAGGAATAATGCTACATATGTTTTTGGCGAAGATTGGGAAATACTTTCTCAATTGTCGAAAGCAGAGATTTTAGCTGGAGGCTTGCAAGAAGCACGATTGATTCATAATGATAACTGGAAACATGATATTGATGAATTACTGGAGGTATAGACTATGGGAAAAAATCAGCATGTTACGCCACATAAAGATGGCGGATGGCAGGTAAAAGGTGCCAATAATTCAAGAGCAACTGTTAGAACAGAAAGACAGGCGGATGCAATTGCGATAGCGCGAGAGATTGCTCGAAATCAAGAATCAGAGTTATTTATTCATGGTAGAAATGGAAGAATTAGGGAAAGAGATTCATATGGTAATGATCCGTTTCCGCCTAGAGGATAATTAGAAAGCTTTAAAATGATATGATAAATTAAATGTGGGGTAGAGCCTATATAATATTAATTTTATATTAGGTTTTATCCCATTTTTGTTAAACTGAAATATTTGTGCCTGAAAATGATATATGGTATTAGAGAAACTGATGATAAGAATGGTCACTTTCCTTATTTTGTATTAGAAAGAAATAGGATGAGCAAAAACACACAGATCAAAATCGTATTGTTGGGTATAGCCAAATAAAAAGGAATCTGGTTTTTTATGAGTATGATGAGGAACATGATTATTACAACAGCTTCATCCGTTTTGAGACGGCAAAAGAACTGGAATTGCTCATAGCACAGCTTGCAGCCGACGACATGAATGTATTGATTGAAGCAGGGACTGAAGATATACAGCATGCTTTGAAAGAGATAGATATAAACGATGCGACTGAATGCTACTATGACGGATGTATCCCGAACTACTGAAAAACGGGAAAAGAATGGATGTGATATGCCGGTCATTTTAAGGGATCATGGAAAGGCTGCAGGATAAACATTAAATTATTTATATGATGGGTGTGGGCTATGCCATGCCCATTTTTTATAAGAGGCGATTAAGCCTTCTCAGGCTTAATTGCCACAAAGCAGGAACAGGCTGGTGTGTCAAGGACGGCGAAGCCGGGAGTGGAGATTTTGCGAAGCAAAATACTACTCTGTATCCTTTACACATCAGACAGTTCCTGCTAACAGAAAAAACAACATAACCCAATCATATTACAGGCATATGGAAGAAGAAAAATCCATGTGCTTTTTTTATATTTTCAAATTCAGGAAAGGATGAAAGCCTATGTATTTTGCAGAAACAAAAACACTCAGGGAAATGGAACGGCTGATGCAGCGCATCCCGAATTTTCCGCAGAAAGGACACGGTATTGTCGTATTGAAAAGCGGAAACAGAATCCGTGACGATTGTATGTGCTGTATGCACCGCAGAGGAAGACCGCCGGATTATGAGTGCGGCTATGGCGAAAGCTCCTGCATTGCACAGAGGATCAAGCATGGAAATGCTTCTCCCTGCGAAGTGCTTGGGGAAACGCTGTACGCCGCGCTCTCTCCTCCATTTAAGAGGCGGCTGAATCAATATATCAAGGAAAGTGAGAGAAACCCGATGGACTATCGAAATGAAACGCACCGCGCGGTATTTGAAGACTGCATCAAAAAAAGGGATCGGAACAACCAAGCCCTTATGTCCGCACTCTATCTGCTGACGGCTGACTTTATGCTATGGCGATCCGTCAAATACTGCGTCGTCAATAATGTCATTTGTTTTGAACAGATACACCTGCACGGAACAAACGCAGACAGCTATCCCCTGTTTTGTGCGGCAAAGGACTTGTATCTCGGAACAGGCTGCCTTACCGTAAGCGACCTTGCCGATAAGTGTCTTGTGCCGCCGAAAGCCTTCCGGCTAATCTGCAATGCAATGGCAATCCGCCGCTTTGGACTCGGCGCAATCGCAGCCATGAAACGAGGTGATGAAGCATGGCATTGATAGGTGCAGTCATAACAAACAAAGGAAATACGCTCATAACAGAGCTGCCGAAGGATTATCTCCGTATTTATGAGGAACTTTGCTCCATCGGCTGCCGCAAGGCGCTCGAAAGGATTCCGCTGACCGATAACGAGGAAGACGATATCCGGGTTAAGCTCTATGCGGACAGCGATATCGGCAATCATCTGCTCTTCCTGTTGACCGAAAGCAGCACTCTGGCCGACGCCAATACCGCAGCCTATGCTGTGCTGAATGCAAGCGAAGATATCAAACAGGAATTAGAGCAGAATCTGCTGCACGACCAATATGCCAACACCGCAGAACTGCTCCGTGACATTAAGGATATGACCTACCAGACAGGACAGGTGAAAATGTCCTTCTTCTGCCCGCTTGACGGAAATATTGAGGATTCCGAATACGGCGGTACAACGCCTGTGGGAAACCTCTATCTGAAAAGCTATGAATGGGATATCCGTGAACTGCTGGAAATGGAGCAAGCGTCGCCGGAAGACGAAATGGCGCGATTTTTTGATGATGACGATAACATCAAGAACAAACTCGTCTCCGCCGTATGGACTGTTGACGAATACAAAGATAAGCTGTACGGCAGGATTGACTGTCGATTCAAGGAAGAACTAACAGAGGACGAAACAGAGACTTTCAAAGACTGGATTCTCGGACAGTGTTCGGACGGATTCGGCGAACATTTTGAGCAGCAGCCCATTCATACCGAGGACGGCGATCTGTTTGTTTCTTTCTGGAACAGCAGCGACAGTTATTTTCTCTGCACGGAGGATGAACTCGACGATTGCATCGAGGAATCACAGGGAATGCAGATGGGAGGGATATAAAGTGGATAAGTCAAACGAAAGAAAGCCGCTGCGGATAAAGAATCTTGCGGAACTGAAACGAACCGTCAAGCCCGGCGTTGAAATGCTTACCACATCTCACGCTTACCATAAGGATATGATCGGGCTTATCCGTCAAGTGAAACAGGTACAGACCGTTGGATTTTATTCGGTTGTTAAGGATCAGCCGAACCACCGATATTCTGTCTGCAATTATGGAAAGGGCTTTTTTACGCCGTTCGAAAAAGCCTCGGCATATATTTTTGACGGCGATACCATTTCACTGCTTGACACAAGAAAAAATGATGGCAGTATCCTTATGACCTTTCAGTTTTACGAGCAGAAACAAAAACAAGTGATCGAAAGCGAGGAAACGAACATGAACGAATTTGAACGCCTGCACCGCTTGGCGGAAAGGCACAGAGAAGCCTATCCGCCCGGAACACGGCTGGAACTCATCGACATGAATGATCCTTATGCGCCTGTGCCTTCCGGTACAAGAGGCACCGTGGATTTTATCGACGATATGGCGCAAATCCATATGAAATGGGATAACGGCAGGACGCTTGCATTAAACAGCGACGAAGACTCTTTCCGCAGGCTGACGCAGGAAGAACTGGCAGAAGAACAGGAAACACAGGATGACGACATGGATGAGGACAGTTCCCCTGTCATGGGAATGTAGGAGGCGAAAATTTGGAGATTCAGATTGAACTTTCAGAACCGGTGATAGAACTGCTTCTGCTGCAGGCGGCTGTGCAGGAAATCCCGGCAGAGGAAATCGTGGTCAGGGCAATTCAAAACTATATGAAACGAGGTGAGGACAATGCCGACTGAGGAAAAGAAAGGTATTACGGTCAAGGTGGACACCGGGCTTCACGCAGAGGTCAAGGAGTATATCGAAAGCCACGGCATGACAATGGCGGAGTTTGTATCGCTGGCATTACAGGACGAACTCCACCCTAAATTTAAGACGAAGGAGGATATGGGAAATATGAGAACTTTAGCATTTCAGGTACCGGACGATTTGTTCCGGCGAATCAAAGACTACCTACAGCGCAACAACATGACGCAGAAAGAATTTATCATCGGGCTGATCGAAACCGAACTGGAACGGGATATGGCCGAGCGTGAGAGCGTAAACGACACACAGACGGACGATTCCGAACAGGCCGAAGAAGATACCGGGCAGGAAGAAACAGCCGCTGTAGACGATTTTGAGGACGATTCTGACGAGGATGAATCCGAAGATGAGGAACAGGGCTTCTCTATGGGAATGTGAGGTGATATGGAAAGCAGATAGATAAAGGGAGTCGGATTGAAATGGCAATCCGATTTTTTGATATGTTCGCAGGCATCGGCGGATTCCGTTCGGGACTGGAAGCGGCGGGAGGCTTTGATTGTGTCGGCCACTGCGAAATCGACAAATATGCAAACAAAGCCTATCACGCACTCTATGAACCGAAAGGAGAAATCTATTATGAAGACGCAACCAAAATCAACCCTGCCGAACTCCCCGACATCGACCTTATCTGTGCGGGATTTCCTTGCCAGAGCTTCTCAGTTGCGGGAAAGCGGCTCGGATTTGCAGATACAAGAGGAACTCTCTTCTTTGAAGTTGCCCGCATCGCTGATGAGAAACGACCTGCATTTCTTTTACTGGAAAATGTGCCGGGGCTGTTGTCGCATGACGGCGGCCGGACATTTGAAACCATCCTCTCCACGCTTGTTGAAATGGGGTATCATCCTGAATGGTGTGTGCTTAACAGCAAATATTTCGGAGTCCCCCAGCAGAGAAGGCGCCTGTACATTGTCGGACATCGTGACGGACGAGGCGCCGGAGAAATATTTCCTCTCGGAAGCGGCAATGCGGAAAATCTTAAGCAGCTTATACCCGGACCGCAGGGATCGAGAGTCTACAGCACCGACGGCGTAGCCTGTACGCAGTGTGCGGGATCGGGCGGCTGGGGAGGCAAAACGGGACTCTATTTTATTGACCTGAATCCCGAACCCGCTATTACCGATGAGGCAAGATGCCTGATCGCCCGCTACGACTCCGGCGTGGGAAATCACAAGGGCAGAAATTCCGGCATTCTTGTAGAGGATACGCCGCGAGCGATCCTGACGCCTGACCGTGAAACCGTCCGTCAGAACGGCAGAAGGATGAAAGAGCCGGACGAGCCAATGTTTACAATCACGGCGCGGGACAGGCACGGCATTGTGCATCACGGCAGAATCCGAAAGCTGATGCCTATGGAATGCTGGCGGCTGCAGGGCTTTACGGACGAGCAGTTTCATAAAGCACAGGCCATCGGGCTTTCGGACGGGCATCTGTATAAGATGGCGGGAAATGCGGTAAGCGTACCCGTTATCACCGCCATCGGCAAAAGAATAAAAGAAATCAATGACCGTTACGGCATTGTGAAATGAGGTGAATCACTTGGCAAAGCAAATGACCATTGAACTTGTAACAGAATATGAAGGACTTGACGGCTATTATTACGCAGACCTTGATCTGCCCGCCGAGGATTACGCAATCCGGGACGCCCTGCAAAAAGCAAGGGCTGTTCTCAGACAGGACGGCTATCAGGAAATTTCCATCTTAAACTGTGACCTCCTGCCGGGACTTTCAGATGTCCGGCTGGATTCGCCTACGCTGGATGAACTGAACTTTTTTGCAAAGCGGCTGGATTCTCTGAATGATGAAGAACGGCTGGCGCTGCTGGCTGTTGCTCCCCGTGTCATACCCGATCATCCCGAAGGCGAACTTGTCAGCATGAAGGATTTAATCAACATGACTTATGGGCTTGATACCGTCATGATTGCTTCCAATGTGGGAAACGATGAGCAGCTCGGACAGTTTGTGGTGGAAAACGACCTGCATGAGGATGTTGCAAGTATTCCCGACAATGCGCTGTATCTGCTGGATCGAAAGCAGATCGGAAAGCTTCAGAGGGAAAATGACGGCGGTGTGTTTATAAACGGCTGCTATGTGATTGCAGGAGATTATGAAATGCCGGAGGTGTATGACGGAAAAAACCTTCCCCATGAAGAAGCTTCCCATTGGTTTGCTTTTCGATTGGAGGTTGCAGAGGCTCCCGTAAACAGCGCCGATGAAACCGCAGGCAGCGCCGAGTGGATTAGCCTGCCTACCAAGAAAGAAAAAGCCGATGAGATTGCGAAACGGCATAATGAGGCTTGTATTGAAGACTGTGTGTATTACGGTTTTGAATCATCTGTCCCGCAGATTACATCTGAAATGTTCGGAGACATGGCGGATTTTGATACGCTGAATACACTGGCACAGCGCATGGCGGAACTGTCTCCGCTGGATCAGATGAAATTCAAGGCAGTCTTGTCCGCAAATCCTCCGAAGGATACTCAGACCGCACTGGATACGCTGAAGCAGCTCGACCGCTATGAACTGTCCTATGATTCGGATTCAGCAGGCGTATTTTTCAAAGATTATCTGCGCCATTTTATGGACAGCCGTTTTGACAGCAGATGGCTGGATACTCTGCTCACACAGAACGAGGGCGAACTGCTGCTTCAAAAGCTCGGCGCCGCCGAGACGCCGTATGGCGTAATTTCCGCATGCGGACGCTCCCTGTATGAAATCGTCCCATTCGACGAGCCGGAAGCGAAGGAGCTGAAAACGCAGACATTGACCAACGAAAAATTGGATGTCATCGAGGTGCTTGACCGCAGGGCGTTATTCTCAAACGGCAGGCTTATGCCGGAGGAAATCCCCGAAGGACTGTATGCCTACGATCTTAGGCACAGTGACGACGGCGGCCGATTCATCTCCATTGAGCCGAAGGTCGGCGTAAATCACGGCGGCACGGTGCTTATGAAGGAAATCCTCGATTTCGGAGAAAGCGGATATATCTCCTTCGAGGAAGATACCGATCCCAACTTTACAGGCTTATCGATGACGCCGCAGGAATTTGTCAATGAGGAACTCGAAGAAAATCAGGATTTCGAAGGGATGGTGATGTAGAATGAGTGAGCTTGCATGGCTGCTGGCAGGGCTTCTGATCGGCGGCTGTATCACAGCGACGGTACTCTGCTGTGTGCAGATTAACCGTATCAGTGCTTATGAGCAGGAAATCAGAAGGCTTCGGCAAAAGCTGAACGACAAAAATTAACGAGCCGGTATCAATCGCCCTGAAAACGATTGGTATCGGCCTTTTTTATTTCAGGGCGGTTGACGCCGCCAAAGGAGGTGGTGATTATCAAAAGCCCTGTCAGTTGGATGGGAAACAAGACTTCCATCCTTCACATTTTATACGCTTTGTTTCCGCTGAGTTACGGGCGGTACATTGAGCCTTTCGGCGGATCGGGCGCCGTGCTGCTGGGCAAAGCTGTTCCCGACAAGTTTGAGGTGTATAACGACTATAACGCAAACCTTGTCAATCTGTTCCGCTGTATGCGTGACAGGCCAATGGAATTCATAAGGGAGCTTGGCTTTCTCAATTTAAACGCAAGAGACGATTTTGTCGTCCTCAAGCGCTTCTTTGAAAAGCAGGAATTTACCAACGAGTTTCTGAAACAGGAGCTTGACCTGACGAGCATCCTGCTCCCCGCACCGAATGCGGCGGAAATCAGGCTGCTGTATAAGACGGCGAAGGAGGATTATGACCTGCGCCGTGCGGTGATGTTCTTAAAGCTCGTCCGCTACAGCTATTCCAGCGGCGGAAAATCCTATGCCTGCCAGCCGTTCAACATTGCCAGCCTGTTTTCACTGATTGAGCAGCTTGCAAAGCGGCTGGCAAACGCAATCATTGAAAATCAGGATTTCGAGGTGCTGATCCGGCACTATGACCGGCCGGACGCCTTTACCTACTGTGATCCGCCATATTTCACCAGCGAATATGTCTACGAGTGCGGCTTCACATGGGATGACCATGTCCGGCTTCACCGTGCGCTTGCAGAAACCAAAGGAAAATGGCTGGTATCCTATAACGACTGCCCTGAAATTAGGGAGCTGTATCAGGACTACAATCAGTTCGGATTCAAGCGAATCCATTCGATGGTGCAGAAATACGAAGCCGGAAAGGAATTCCCCGAACTGCTTATCGGAAACTATGATTTCTATGAACGGGAACGGCAGAAGGAAAGACAGCTCACTCTGTTTGAGACGGAAAACGAGCTAAGCCCTGCAGAAATCGAAAAAATCCTAAAGGAGTGTATCATATCATGCAAAATAAAAAAATGAAGCAAAACTTCGTGCTGCTTTCCATTCCCGCCAAAATGCTTGCGGCAACGGGGATTTTTGAAGGCGGCGGAATGAGGATGAGCGTGAAAGAAAACAGGCTCATTATTGAAAAGGCAGATGCGCCGGAGGACTTTGTCTGCGACGGCGATTGCGAGCATTGCCCGCTGAACGAGACAGACTGCGACGGAAACTGCGAGGACTGTCCCTGCAGCGAAGAATGTGAAGATGCGGAGGTGTGAGAATGGCAAATACCATGTACCGTATCCTCGGTAAGCGCGGACGCATCACCATTCCCTATGAAATGCGGCGGCGTGTCGGATTCAGTTATAACGATGTGCTGTCCTTTACGGAATCGGAAGATGGCAGGACTGTGCTTGTCAGGAGAGAAAAAATCTGCAACAACTGCAAGGACGATCCGCCCGGCGACAGTGTAAATGAGGTCACTTTGCTTGAATTCTTAGACGGGCTGTCCGATTCCGAGCAGCACGCCGCTTTAATTCATCTGTCGGTTAAGTGGGCGGAAAAGCAGGCGCCGGGCATCACTGCACAGTAAACATGAACAGGAGGAAAAGCTATGGCAGCAAAGAAACAAGCAGCTCCCGCAAAGGAGCAGAAGCAAAAGAATCCGTCTATACAGGTGCGGATCGACAGGTTGAATGATTATGAAGGAAGTAGCGTAAAAGCGTTTGCCAGCGCCAACATCGGCGGCGCCTTCGCCATCCACGGCATCCGTGTCGTGGATTCACAGAAAGGCTTGTTCGTCTCCATGCCCCAGAACAGCTATAAGGACGGAAACGGCAATACCAAATACAGCGATATCTTTCATGCAATAACCGCCGAGGCAAGAAATGAGCTTAACGAAAAGGTCACAGAAGCATATGAACAGGCGCTTCAGGAACAGCAACAGCAGGATGAGACTGAGGCAGAAAGCGAATCACAGGACATGGCGCCGAGTATGTAACTTTTTCTGAAATCTCGCAGAAATGTCTGGACTTTTGCGTTTTTCTCGGTATGCTTGTGGTAAAGGACGGTGATCAAGTATGAAGAAAAAAGTAATAACCGCAGTTTTATGCGGACTTCTGATAACAGGGCTTGCCGGGTGCGGAAAGCAGGCAGAACCGCCTGAAAAGACCATACCGGACAGTACGGTCACAGCAGAGGCAATATCGACGCCGGACAGCGAAACAGGCGATGCTACCTCTGCCGCACAGACAACTTCGCAGGAATCGGAAACACCTACGCCCGCCACACCTGAAACAAAACCACAGGCAGAAGAAACAGAAAGCCCACCGACGCCGCCTGCCGAATCGCAGCCAAAGAAAGAAACCACTCCGGCTCAGACAGAACAGGCAAAGCCTGCGCCTGCGGCGCCGGAAACCCAGCCGCAGCAAGAACCGCAGGAAACACCGGCTGAAGTGCCACCGGCACAGCCTACTCCGGCTCAGCCGGAAACGCCTGCAGAACCTGAAACGCCTCCGCATGAGGCACAGCCGAAAACAGCCTATGACTTCGAGTTTGATATCGAGGCGATCAAAGCAGACTGCATCGGGATAGGACAAGGCATGGGGCTTACGCTTGACGCATCCCTTACCCCGGACAACGCTTCATGGTGGAATCCCGTGACGGCGTCGCAAAGCAATCAGGGCGAAGCCTTAAAGCAGAACCTTGCAGGCTATATCCGATTCCATACCGCCGACAACCTAAGCGCCTACGGCATGGATGACATCACACACTTTAATATCTACTGCGAAGCAAGAGGAAACGGCGTATACTCCATATACTTCCTCTTCGCATAGCAGCCTATTATCGGGAACCTCCCTCTGTGAAAAAACACAGAGGGATTTTTTTAGTTTGCGCGCCATGGGTGCGCTCTAACGGGTGCAAGTCCCGAACACGCCCAGATAGTGGGAAGTGTATAGCCGAACAGCAAGGGTGTCCATCGTGAGGTGGAATCTGAAGGAAGCTGTAAGCAAATCTCTGGTCCGACGGACAGAAATCGCATATAAGGCTAGGCTACGAGAGATAAGTTGGCTGAAAACAACGAAGTCTAATAACTATCACATTTATAGTAGCAGAGTAAATGCGGCGGATATATGGAGAGAAAGAGCGCACACCTTAAGCGTGGAGGTCTCACAGAGGTTTCATTTGCCTAGTAACAACGAACTGTGAGAAGTCAGCAAAGCCCATAGTAGTGAAGAAGTCTCTGTAATGGGGATGGAGCAAAGGGGCGAACAATCAATAAGTTTGAGTATGTCTCGTATTGCAGAGATGGCAACACCTGCCGTAACCAATCGGGTAAAAGATGGTCAAATCAAGCGAGACGGAAAGGAAAGAACGCATGGACACAAGTAGTCTAATGGAGCAGATTGTATCTAGCGACAATCTCAACAGAGCATATCTGCAAGTCGTACGAAATAAAGGTGCAGAGGGAGTGGACGGAATGAAGTACACGGAACTCAAAGAGCATCTTGAAAAGAACGGAGAAACCATCAAGGAACAGTTGAGGACAAGAAAGTATAAACCTCAACCAGTACGAAGAGTGGAGATACCAAAGCCTGATGGAGGTGTCAGAAACTTAGGAGTACCAACAGTAACAGACAGATTTGTACAACAGGCCATTGCACAGGTGTTAACACCAATCTATGAAGAGCAGTTCCATGACCATAGTTATGGATTCAGACCGAATAGATGTGCACAGCAGGCAATCCTAACGGCATTAGATATGATGAATGACGGCAATGATTGGATTGTTGACATAGACTTGGAAAAGTTCTTCGACACAGTGAATCATGACAAGCTGATGACTATCATAGGTAGGACTATTAAAGATAGAGATGTTATCTCAATCGTCAGGAAATACCTTGTCAGCGGAATCATGATTGATGAGGAATACAAGGATTCTGTTGTGGGAACACCGCAAGGAGGAAACCTTTCGCCATTGTTGGCAAACATCATGCTCAATGAACTTGATAAGGAAATGGAAAAGCGAGGGCTTAACTTTGTACGCTATGCGGACGACTGCATCATTATGGTCGGAAGTGAAATGTCTGCAAACAGAGTCATGAGAAATATTTCACGATTCATTGAAGAGAAACTAGGGCTTAAGGTGAACATGACCAAGAGCAAAGTAGACAGACCAAGCGGAGTGAAATACCTTGGATTTGGATTCTACTTTGACACAAGAGCACATCAGTTTAAGGCGAAACCACATGCAAAGTCGGTAGCTAAGTTCAAGAAGAGAATGAGAGAACTCACTTGCCGTAGTTGGGGCGTTAGAAACAGATACAAGGTAAAGAAACTCAATCAGCTTATTAGAGGGTGGATTAACTACTTCAAGATAGGAAGTATGAGAACACTTTGTAAGGAACTAGATTCCCGAATACGTTTCCGCTTACGAATGTGTATATGGAAACAATGGAAAACCCCACAGAACAGAGCAAAGAATTTGATGAAACTTGGGATTAGCAAGAAATTTGCATGGTCAACAGCTTATTACGGAGCTCATATAGCACACGTGTGCCAAAGAGGTGCAATGAATATGGCTGTTACAAAAGAGAGACTAACCCGATTTGGATTAGTCTCAATGTTAGATTACTACACCGAAAAGAGTGTCGCTTGTTAAGTTGGTTGAACCGCCGTGTACCGAACGGTACGCACGGTGGTGTGAGAGGTCGGGAAATTTATTTAAATTTTCCTCCTACTCGATTGCCCAAAATCAAGAAAGGACGGTTTAACAGCCTATGAAAACAAAGTTTAAGTTAAGCGGCAGGCGTATCCTGTCAGCGGCTCTCTGCCTGCTGATGATGGTGACCGCACTGCCCATGTCCGCCTTTGCGTGGACAAGCGAGGAAGGACACAACTGCACCTCCTCTTTCGGAGACAGGTATGTCGGCTCTGACGGCGAATACTATTACAGCAAGGATTCGTATTCTATTATCGCATACGACAGTAACGGAAATATCTCTATTCACCCGATCAGCGCAGGAAACGCTAAGCGCAAATATATGATGAATGACAGCAGCGGAATGCATCAGGTGTACTGTGTGGAATCCGGCATTGATTTCAGTTCGGGAAATTCCTATGTGTCGCAGAACGGGACGAACAGCTCCTATTTTCAGAATCTGCCCATCGACGCACAGTTTGGTGTTATGATGGCTTTGATGTACGGCTGGCACGAAGGATTGTCCTCCCCTGTGGCAGGTACGAACGCCGATGACTATGCCTTTGCCACACAGACGATTATCTGGGAATACCAACAGCAGCTCCGCACAAGCCCCACCGATCTGCACAGTGCAAACGGCATAGACGCGGACACCTACTGCTGTTCCTTAGTGGGAAGACCTGCCGAGAAGTGCTATAACTGGATTTTATCGCAGATGGCAGACCATTACAGGATTCCGAGCTTTATGGCAAGGAGTCAGGGCAATGCGGATACCTATACGCTGAAGTATAACCCTGACGCGAATAACTACAGCCTTACCCTGACGGATACCAATAATACCCTTGCGGATATTCACCTCTCCGCAGACGGCATCCGGGTATCGAGAAATGGAAACCAGTATACCTTTACCAGCGATTCGATGATCACCTCTCCCGTTGCGGTTTCCGCACAGAAGAATGTCAATCTCAACTGCGGGGATATGCTGATTTGGGGATGCGTCGGCAAACAGACCATGATCTCCGGCGCTTCCGATCCCGTATATTTTTACCTGAATATCGACACCGAAACCTATGGTACAGGGCGTATTCAAAAGACCTCGGAGGACGGCGTGGTATCCGGCGTCAGCTTCAATATTTCCGGCAACGGAGTCAATCAGAATGTCACAACGAACGCAGACGGCACAGTAGATGTGCAGCTTATGCCCGGAATTTACACCGTGAGCGAGTTGAGCATTGACCGCTATGAGCCGCAGAGCGTTCAGAGAGTAACCATCGTCAGCGGCCACACTTCTACCGTGACATTCAATAATGTACTGAAACGCGGGGATCTTACCGTGACCAAGACCAGTGAGGACGGACTGAATGAAGGCGTGAAATTCCATCTTTCCGGAACCTCGCTCAGCGGACTTCCCGTTGACGAATACGCCGTTACAGACAGCACGGGCAAGGCGTATTTCAGAGATGTCCTCATCGGTTCCGGCTATGTACTGTCGGAAGTAGACACGGCTATTCGTTATGTGGTGCCTGACGATCAGGAGGCAGCCATCGAGTGGAACAAGGTGACGGAAAAAGGATTTTATAATATTCTGAAGAAATTTCAAGTGACTGTTACCAAATCCGATGCGGAAACCGGAACCGCACAGGGCGACGCTTCTTTGAGCGGTGCAGTATATGGTATTTACAAAGGTGACCAGCTTGTTGATACCTACACCACCGACGCAAACGGACAGTTTACCACCAAATTTTATATCTGTGATTCCGATTGGACAATCCGTGAAATCTCACCGAGCGAAGGTTACCTGTTAAACGATACCGTATATCCGGTGGGAGCAGAGCCGGAGCTTTATACGGTGGAATATAATGCTACTGCAAACGATGTTCTCGAAACCGTGCAGAAGGGAAAAATTGCTCTCATCAAGCATTGTGACGATGGCGAAACACAGCTCGAAACACCGGAGATCGGTGCGGAATTTGAGGTGTTCCTCAAAGCATCAGGCAGCTATGACAGTGCAAAGGAATCTGAGAGAGATATCCTCGTCTGTGATGAATTCGGCTTTGCCGAAACAAAAGATTTGCCCTACGGAATTTATACTGTAAAACAGACCAAAGGCTGGGACGGCAGGGAGCTGATGGACGCCTTTGATGTGTTTATCAGCAAGGATGGCGAAACCTATCGCTATCTCATTAACAACGCACCGTTTAAGAGCTATATCAAAGTCATCAAAACCGATGCGGAAACAGGAAAAACCATCCCTTATGCGGGTGCGGCATTTCAGATTTACAACCCCGCAGGCGAGCTGGTAACGATGAAATTCACCTATCCCGAAGTAACGGAGATCGATACCTTCTATACCACGGCGGACGGTACACTGATTACTCCCGAAGTCTTGGATTTCGGATACGGGTATTCGCTGGTGGAGGTATCCGCACCGTTTGGATACACCATCGACCGCACGCCTGTGTATTTTGATGTGACCGAGGATAACTCATCCGAAGAAAACGCCATTACCATCATCAAGGTGGAACGCCCGAATACGCCGCAGAAAGGCACAATCACCGTCAGCAAGTCCGGCGAAATTTTTGACTCGGTGGCAGGCGACAAAGGCTTTTATCATCCGATTTATGCGGTCGGCGGACTTGCGGGAGCTGTCTATGAGATCACGGCCGCCGAGGATGTGGTTACGCCTGACGGTACGCTTCGATACAGCAAAGGCGAAGTTGTCGCAACGATTGAAACCGACAGTACAGGATCAGCGACTACAGAACCGCTGTATCTTGGAAAATTCGAGGTGCGGGAAATAAAGGCGCCTTATGGAATGGTCATCAGTGATGAGGTGCATCCGGTAGAATTGACCTATGCCGGACAGGAAGTGGAAATTACGGAAACGGCGACAGCGTTCTATAACGAGCGCCAGCGTGTGCAGATTGACCTCTCCAAAGTAATGGCGCAGGATGAGAGATTCCAGATTTGTATGAATGGAGAAATCTTTTCCGTGCAGTTTGGACTGTTTGCCGCAGAGGATTTGACTTCTGCCGATGGCTCGGTTATTCCTGCCGATGGGCTTATGGAGATGGTATCCTGTGATGAAAACGGCAAGGCTGTTTTTGCCACAGATGTTCCCGTGGGCGCCAAGCTGTATGTGAAGGAGCTTGCAACCAACGAGCAGTATATCCTCTCTGATGAGAAGTACCCGGTAAACTTCGAGTATGCTGGACAGGACACAGCAACAGTCAGCATTACCGTAAATGACGGCGAAGCGATACCAAACGATATCATCTACGGCAATATCAAGGGACTCAAGATTGATCGTGAAACTGAGGAAACCATTGCAGGCGCACTGTTCGGTCTGTTCCGTGCAGATGAAATGGAATTTACAGCAGAAAAGGCAATCCTCACAGCCGAATCCGGCGAGAACGGAGTCTTCACCTTTGAGAATGTGCCTTACGGAAACTGGATCATCAAGGAACTGCAGCCCGCAGAATCCTTTCTCCTTAACGAGGAAATCTACCCTGTGACCGTATCCGAGCATGAAGAAACCATTGAGATTACCGTGGTCAATGACCGTATTCCCGAAATCGGAACAACGGCAGCCGTGGACGGCGAAAAAGAAATTTTTGCAACAGAAGTGTTCACCCTCATCGATGTTGTGGCGTATCAGCACCTGATCCCCGGTAAGGAATATGTCTTCAAGGGTGTTCTTATGGATAAATCCACAGGCAAACCGCTTGTAATCGACGGTCAGGAAATCCTTGCGGAAACTGTGTTTACACCGGAAACTCCCGCAGGTGAAGTAACTGTCGAATTTACCTTCGATTCTAAGTATATCAAGGCCGACACCGATATCGTCGTGTTTGAGAGTTTGTATAAAGACGGCAAAGAGCTTGCTGTCCATGCAGATATTGAGGACGAAGGTCAGACCGTCAAAGTGAAAGTTCCCGAAATCGGGACACAGGCAACAGCAGAAGGAAAAAAGGAAATCACCGCAAAAGGCAGCATCACTATCGATGATATCGTATCCTACAAGAACCTGACTCCCGGCAAGGAGTATACGGTCAAGGGCATTCTCATGAACAAAAAGACTGGGGAGCTGTTTATGGTTGACGGAAAAGAGATTACAGCAGAAGTAACCTTTACTCCCGAACAGCCGGACGGCGAAATCAAGGTATCTTTCAACTTCGATGCAACTGGTATCACAACCGAAACCGAAGTTGTGGTGTTCGAGCGTTTGTTCCGTGACGGCGTAGAGATTGTCGCCCATACGGATATTGAAGATGACGGTCAGACCGTAAAACTTGTTCCGCCGACTCCCGATGTTCCTCAGACCGGCGATAATTCAAACCTCGGCTTCTGGATCGGGCTTGGGGCAGTGGCTCTCGGCGGTTTGGTATCTCTTGTGATTATTCAGATCAAACGAAAGAAGGATGATGATAACGAATGATGAAAAAGGTGTATATCTGCTCTCCACTCGGTGGCAATGTCAGCGAAAATCTTGAACGGGTAAAGAGATACACCAAATATGCGCTTAAGTGCGGCACGGCTCCGGTCGTGCCGCATTTCTATGCGCTGTGTCTCGATGACGGCAAGCCGAAGGAACGTGAAATCGGGATGGCGGCAGGGCTTTCCCTGCTTTGGTTTTGTGACGAAATGTGGATATTTGGGGATGAGATAACCGAAGGTATGGCGGCAGAGATTCAGTTCTGCAGAAACCTGAATGTGAAAACCCGAAAAATCCGGGAACAAGAAATCAGCAAATTGATAGGAGGTAATTGCTTATGAAAAAGAAAACAATGAGAACGCTGCTCTGTGTTATGATGATGGCGGTAATGGTGACCATGACCTCTGTAACTGCCTTTGCCGCAGGCGATGTGGCAACCGCCATCGAAAATACTTGGACGGCGGCACAGACGCAGATCAAGTCGGTCGTCAACAATGTGGTGTTCCCAGTAATCGATATGATCCTCGCCATCCTCTTCTTTGTGAAGCTTGGGACGGCGTATTTCGATTACAGAAAACACGGTCAGTTTGAATTTACAGCTCCGGCGATTTTGTTCGCCTGCCTGATCTTTACACTGACAGCTCCGCTGTATATCTGGTCAATACTCTGATGCCAATCACTGCAAACGCAGAGTATGTAAATCAAAGGAAACGGCAAGGCAGGCGGCAAAACCGTCTGTCCTGCCTGTGTATATAGCGGGAGGTGATGACCTATTTTTGACTGGTTAGGAGATATATTCTCCGGAATAGGCGACGCCATCGGAAGCGCGTTTGATTTTCTTGGAGAACAAATATCCAATGTGATTTGGAACACAATGCTGAAGTGGTTTTATGAAACCATTTATAACGCTGTTGCCGATTTCTTTACCATGATGGGAAACATGGGCGCGGATATCTTTGCCCTTGATTGGGTGCAGGCGACCATTAAGCTGTTTACCTTGTTCGGCTGGACGCTCTTTATTGCGGGCGTGGTGGTAGCTGTATTTGATACGGCAATCGAATATCAAAACGGAAGGGCAACCATTAAGACCACGGCGATCAATGTCCTGAAAGGATTTTTTGCCTGTTCGTTAATCGGTATTGTGCCAGTGGAGCTGTATAAATTCTGTATATCCCTGCAGAACACCTTTGCCCATGATTTGTCGGCAATTTTCGCCGGGCAGCAGTCTATTGATTTGGCAGGACAAAGCACTTCTGTGCTTGTGGGCAGTTTTGCTGTATCAAGCCAGATTAGCTTTAATCTGTTTAATCTGCTGGCAATGATCGCCTTTGCTTATTGTGTGATCAAAATATTCTTTCAAAACATCAAGCGAGGCGGCATCCTGTTGGTGCAGATGGCAGTAGGCGCACTGTATATGTTTTCTGTGCCGAGAGGTTATCAGGATGGATTCAACCAGTGGATGAAGCAGGTGGCGGCAATCTGCCTGACGGCGTTCATGCAGACAACGCTGCTGTTCTTGGGGCTTTTAACCTTCCCTGGCAATATGCTCTTAGGGCTTGGAATTATGCTGGCGGCCAACGAAGTGCCGAGGATTGCCCAGCAGTTCGGTTTGGATAGTTCTGTCCGAGTCAATATGATGAGCGTTGTCCATGCCACGACCACGGCGGTCAATCTGACGCGTTCTGTGGCAAGGGCGGTTAAGTAAAGAGGTAGCAGCATGAAAGAAAATAAAGAATTAGAACGGATGACTTACGCGGAGAACACGCAGAGAACGATGATGACATGACTATGGGAGGGATATGATGGCAATTTATTTGTATCCGCAGAATCTGAAAGCCACGGCGAATCTGTGGCTGTGGGGATTGCGGGATTTTTCGATTTTATGTATCGCCGCACTGCTTTCGGTGGTGGCGCTGGTAAAGCTCGGCATAGTTATCCCGGCTGCAATGACCTTGGGTTACGGCTTTTTGACCATCCGAATGGACGATATGACCGTGCTTGATTTTATCCGGTACGCCGTGCGGTATTTTATTAGTACCCAGCAATATTACGAATGGAGGTGACGCTTGTGGGGAAGAAAAAAGAAACACAGCAGAAAAAGAAAAAAGGGCGCTCCACGCAGGAACTGGTGGGCATCAAGACCTTTACCAAATACGGTCTTGAAACAACGAAAGGCGAGTTGCTCTTTTACCTTGTATCGCCCACCAACATTTCGGTGCTGTCCCATACCAACATTGAAATTAAAATCCGCCACCTGATGATGGTGCTGTCCGCTATTCCTAATGTGGAAATCACCTGCACAGACTCCTGCGAGTGTTTCGATGACAATAAGAGCTATCTGCAGATGAGGCTTTCGGAGGAACAGAATCCGAAGGTGCGGAAAATCCTGAAAAAAGATGTGGAGATGCTCGATCATGTGCAGGCGGAAATGGCGACCGCAAGACAGTTTTTGTTTATCATGCGCTGCAAAGGCCAGAAGCCTGAGCAGATATTTCAGACTGCCAACCGCACCGAAAAGGTCATCTCCGAGCAGGGCTTTGAGGTACAGCGGATGAAGAAAGCGGATATCAAACGCTTTCTCGCCATTTACTTTGAGGCAAGCATGAACGGCGATCAGATGGCAGATACAGATGGAGAACAATTCTATGCAACAGACGATGACGAAAAAACAGAGGATTAGCATGGCGGCTGTTTCTGTTCTGCTGTCGGCGCTTCTTGCTGTGTCCGGGGTGATGATTTTTAGAGAGCTGTCTATACAGCAGAAAGAAAAAGAAGATTTCAGGGAACTTGTGGAATTGGTGCAGATTACTCCTTCAAAGCCGGCACAGCCCGATGAAACACCGGTGCCAACCGATGACGAGCCGGAAGAAAGCCTGCGGGATCTGTCAGTACTGTTTGCAGAAAACAGTGAATGCATCGGCTGGCTGTGTATCCCCGATACGGCGATAGACTATCCTGTCATGTACACGCCGAATGCTCCGCAGAAATACCTGCGGCGGAACTTTTACGGAGAATACAGTCAGAGCGGCGTTCCCTTTCTGGATTATCGGTGCAACCCTGACAGTGGGAATTTGCTGATTTACGGCCATAACATGAAAAACGGTACAATGTTCTCTGATCTAAAGAAGTATCTGGACGCAGATTTTTTGGACAGCCATCAAACCATTGAACTGCAAATTGGAGACAACCTGTACCGTTATACCATTTCCGAAACAAAGGTAACCGATACCTCGGACAAATGGTATGAGGATATCGGCAGAAATCTGTTTGAGGACAAGAGCTTTCTTGTCCTCTCCACCTGCTACGGCGGCGGAAATGGCAGGCTGCTTATTATCGCAGTAAAAGACAATTAAACAACATTCAATATATCAGTCGTTTTGCAGACAGCGGGACGGCTTAATTTTATGCCTTCCTGTCTGCAAGACGGCAGTCAGGAGGTAATTCATGTTCAAACGAAAACCAAAGGTGCTGACGCCTGCGGAAATGGAAGAAATCCGCACAAAGGATTTCTTCGACTGCATTCTCCCCGGCACGGTAAAATTTCTGTCCGATCACTATATTGTCGGGGACAGCTATCGCTGTGTATGGGCGATCAGGGAATATCCGCCCTCTACCGAGGAACAGGCGATCCTCTCCCAGCTTGCCGACCGAAGCGGCGTGACGCTCCGTATTTACCACAGGCTGGTGGAAAGCATGGAACAGCGAAAAATCATTCAAAACGCCACCCGCAAAAACAAGCTGATGTCCGGCGGAAACGATGTGAACGAAACCATTGAGGCGGAGGGCAATCTGCAGGATGTGATTGAGCTGCTGGCCAATCTTAGAAAGAACAAAGAGCCGCTTTTGCATTGCTCTGTGTTTATCGAACTGAAGGCAAAAGATATGGACGCTCTCAAAGAATTGCAGAGCGAGATCGCAATGGAACTGACGCGCTCCAAGATATCGGTAGACCGACTGACCTTACGGCAGAAAGAAGGATTTCTCTCTGTTCTGCCCGTGGGCGCAAATCAGTTCGGCGCACAGTATGAGCGAGTCCTGCCCGCCAGCTCGGTAGCAAATCTCTATCCCTTCAACTTCTCCGGCAAGACTGATCCGAAAGGCATCTATATCGGCAGGGATAAGTTCGGCACAAATATCCTTGTGGATTTTGACCGCAGAGCCGAGGACAAGACAACAAGCAATATTCTCATTTTGGGTAACAGCGGTCAGGGTAAGAGCTATCTGTTAAAGCTGATACTCACCAACCTCCGTGAATCGGGCAAGCGGATCATCTGCCTTGATCCTGAATCGGAATATGAGGAAATCTGTTCGGCGCTGGGCGGCTGCTATATCGATTTTCTGTCCGGCGAGTACACCATCAATCCGTTAGAGCCAAAGGCTTGGAGTGACAGCACGGACGATGTCGATCCCGATGCGCCTGCAGCCTTCAAAAAAGTGACAAGACTCAGTCAGCATATCGCATTCCTAAAAGACTTCTTCCGCAGTTATAAAGATTTTTCGGATGCACAGATCGACACTATCGAAATCCTGCTGTCAAAGTTATATGCCCGCTTCGGCATTACTGACAGCACAGATTACAGCGTAAAGAAACCGTCCGATTTCCCCATTATGGAGGACTTTTACAATCTGTGTGAGGAAGAATTCTACAGCTACGATAAGAGCCGAAAATATCTCTATACCGAGGAAACGCTCCAAGAGGTATGTCTCGGCATTCACTCTATGTGTGTGGGTGCGGAGAGCAAATACTTCAACGGTCACACCAACATCACGGACGATGTTTTCCTCGTGTTCGGCGTGAAAGGCTTAATGGATACCAACAAACGATTGAAGGATGCCATGCTGTTCAATATCCTGTCCTTTATGAGCAATCAGCTTCTTGGTAAGGGCAATACGGCGGCATCAATAGACGAGCTATACCTCTTCCTTACCAACATGACGGCGATTGAATATATCCGCAATGCTATGAAGCGTGTGCGTAAAAAGGAATCCTCGATTATTCTGGCAAGTCAGAACATCGAGGATTTTCTGATACCGTCCATTCGAGAGTTTACAAAGCCGTTGTTCTCCATCCCGACACATCAGTTCCTGTTCAACGCCGGGCAGATCAACCCGAAGGAATATATGGACGCACTTCAAGTTGAGCCTTCCGAATTTGAGCTGATTAAATATCCGGAGCGTGGCACCTGCCTTTACCGCTGCGGTAACGAGAGGTATCTACTCCAAGTCATCGCACCTGATTACAAATCGGCGCTGTTCGGAAAGGCTGGCGGACGATGAGCGCAACAGTAGCGGCGGCACTGAAAAAGATTGCCGTCGCGCTGTTTACCAATCCGAAAGTCTTAAAAACCATCGGCGGCATTGTGCTTGGAATTATTATCATAATCATTATGCCTATCGTGGCCATTGTCTCTATTTTCAATGGCGGTATTGAGATCGACACAGATCGTTTGCAGACGATGGTGGTGGAAAATCTCTCCGCTGAGGAACAGGCACGGCTGCAATATGTTGAGGATACCATGTACGGCATTGAGGATAAAATGGCCGAAGCCGGATATTCTGCACAGCAGGTAAAGCAGGCACATGTATTATATGTACTTGCCCTTTCAGAAGCGGCCTCGGAAACTGGTTTTATTGACCGACTGGTAGGCTGTTTTTCGGTGGATCAAACTTATGAGCAGCTCATCGCCGCTATCAATGCTACTTTCGGAAAGAATATCTCCGTTGATGAATTTACAAAACTGATGGCTGCTATCAGTCCAGAATTGGTCTCGGTGGCTCTTTCGCAACTTGGAAATGTGGGCGGTGAACCGTATTGGTCGTGGTATGGTTTTGAATCAAGGGTGGAATGGTGCGCCTGCTTTGTGTCTTGGTGTGCCAATGAATGCGGATATATTGACGCCGGTTTGATTCCAAAGTTTTCTCTATGCACGGACGGTGTCAATTGGTTTAAGTCAAAGAATGCATGGATAGACGGGTCGGAAGTCCCTTCCCCCGGCATGATTATCTTCTTCGACTGGGCAAGCGATGGACAAGATGGTGACGCTGATCATGTAGGCATTGTGGAACGGGTGGAAAATGGCACAGTCATTACAGTGGAAGGTAATTCAGGTGATTCCTGTAGACAAAACCATTATCAGGTAGGCTATTATGAGATACTCGGATACGGTACGCCACAATTCGAATTAGCAAAATAGCAAAAGAAATCAGGAGGTAGAAATGCATATAAAAAAAGAAAACAAGTCTTATCTCATCACAGAGGTTTTAACGTTGGGCGGCGAAGCATATGAAGCTTACCGTGACCGGCTTAAAATCGTAACTTTTGATCCAGCAAAAGAACGCAGCCCTGCAACGGAACACCTGTTTTTATTGACTTTGGGCGAGGATTATGAAGATGGCGTGATTGTGGATTTATCAGAAAAAGCCTATGAGGGAATCCCCGCTATTATTCCCGATGCAAGAGAGCAGCTTGAAAACCACATCCGGCTCCTTGCTGATTACTGTGTTCGGGAAGGCGTGGACAATACGAAAGATGGGAAATGGTCGGTCAGCTACGACGAGCTGTATTACCATTTTGACAGTACGACCATAACGAGCCGCAACGGAATGGGCAGACTGCTCCGTGAGGAATTACAGCAGAAAGAAGAAATTAACGAGCTGATCATGACCGAGGACTGCATCGAAATGACCTACCATATGGAATACTGCCAAAACTGTCGGCAGGGCGGCATCGAAGGAGCGATGAGCCTTTTTGCACTGATGGGCTGCAATCTCTATGATGTACATTTGTGCGACAGCGATGAGGATCACGAGCTGGCGACTGTGTCGGAACTGAATCAGGATACGCTGACTGAGGATGGAAAGCGTGAATGGTCGGATGTGCTGAATGCAAAGGTGACCTCCATCTATGAAGGCGCCTACGGTGTACAGATCGGGCTGACAGGATGTCCCGCCAATCGGCTGCGTGATTTTTCTTATATGCTGGCGGGACACTGTTCGGAAAAAGACTATGAATGCTGGGTGAATCAGGATGGCAAGAGCTTGGAACAGTGTCAGGATGAAGTGCCGGAACAAACCATGTAATCGAAAGAAGGGAGTGAAACCAAGATGAAGAAAATAACTGTAAGCGTTGCCTTTGACGATGAGAAACTGTCTGCGGCCAAGCTGTATATGGAACAGAAAGGGCTGTCGTTTGAAACGGAGATGGAAAAGGCCGCCGACGCACTGTACGGAAAATATGTCCCTGCTAATGTGCGGGAATTTATTGAGCTGAGCGCCGGGACGAAACCTGTTCCGAAACCGAAAAAGCCGAAGCCTTCTCCTTCCTCTGCTGTGGGCGCTCCCGCCGCAAAGGAAGGTGATGTTGATTGAGAAGCCAGAACTTTGGAATCGAGATTGAAATGACCGGACTGACTCGGTGTGCGGCGGCGAAAATCATTGCCGGACATTTCGGATCTGAAGCTGTCCATGTAGGCGGCGCATATGATGCCTACACGATAAGAGACAATCAGAACCGGCAGTGGAGAGTTGTAAGTGACGCCTCGATCCATTGTCGAAACCGAAGAAATGAGTCCGCAAGCCGAGATTACTCTGTGGAGTTTGTATCCCCAATCTGTCGGTACGAGGATATCGAAACCATACAGGAACTTGTGCGAAAGCTCCGTTCAGGCGGCGCCAAAGTCAATGACTCCTGTGGGATTCATGTTCATGTGGACGCCTCCTCCCATACTCCGAAAACGCTCCGCAACATTGTCAACATCATGGCGGCAAAAGAGGAACTGCTGTACAAAGCTTTGAAAGTGGATGTTGCACGGGAGCGTTACTGCCAAAAAGCGGATACCCGGTTTTTAGATGAACTCAATCATCGAAAACCGAAATCCATGAATGAGGTGGAACGGCTGTGGTATAACGGATCAAGCGGACGTCATGATCACTATAACGATACAAGGTATCATGCCCTGAATCTTCACAGCGTGTTCTCGAAAGGAACGATTGAATTCCGGCTTTTTAATTCCACACTTCATGCAGGCGAGATCAAGTCCTACATTCAACTCTGCCTCGCCATCAGTCATCAGGCGCTTGTGCAGCGGGGAGCTTCACGGAGCAAAACGCAAAGCTCCAACGAAAAATACACCTTCCGCACATGGCTTCTGCGATTGGGCTTAATCGGAAATGAATTCAAGACCGCCCGTCTGCATCTGCTCAAAAATCTGGACGGCAATATTGCGTGGCGTGATCCGGCACAGGCAGAAGCACAGAAAGAAAGACTCGCCGCTAAGAGGCTTGCGGAGCAAAGAGAAGCAATGCAGGAAGAAAACGAATATTCCGATCCGGTAGAAACGGATGAGGAACCGGAAGATGAGCAGGACGATGAGCCTGCTTTTTTTATGTCAATGTGAAAGGAATGATTGAATATGAGTAAACGGCTTTATGTTGCCTACGGCAGCAACCTGAATATTCGGCAGATGAAATACCGATGCCCTACGGCAAAGCTGTATGGCACAGGAACGATTGAAGATTATGAATTGCAGTTTAAAGGGCATCCCGAAAGCGCTTTCGCTACCATTGCTCCGAAGGAAGGCGCTTCCGTTCCCGTGGCGGTATGGGAAATTCAGCCGAGAGACGAACAGGCTCTTGACCGTTACGAAGGATACCCCTCACACTACTTCAAGCAGGATGTTCCCGTACAGCTTGACGGCGAGGAAGTATCAGCGATGGTATATATCATGAATCTGAAAATGGATTTTGGAATTCCTTCATCTGGATACTATGGAACTGTGTATCAGGGCTATCAGGACTGTGGATTGGATGTCACAGTGCTGAATCAGGCGATGGAAGAAAGCGGGAAACGGCTTTCTCCCTCTGCGATGCGGCAGGCACAACAAAATCTGTTCGACGAATATGATGATGAAGATTACGATGAGGAATCGGAGTTGGATGAAGATAACGGCGAAGAATTAGATGACGAGGACTGCGAGTCCGATTCCTTTTATTTTTCGGACGGAATGTCAATGTAGGAATGGAGTGAGCGTTATGAATTTAATAGAGAAACTGAAAGCAGAGCTTGGAAACGGATATTCTTTTGAAAAGCTGCATGACGAGGATGAAATCCGGCAGATGCAGAAAATGAATCCTCCCGATTTTCCCGAAACGACAGCGGCAACGCTTACCGCAGGATGCTTAAAAATCGATGCCGTCCTTTATCGGGCAGGTGGTGTGCTTCTGCTTGGATACGATGTGTTCGTCAAAGACGATCCTGACTCTGAAGAATGGATCTGCTACGATAATCCGACCGATTCGGTCAGCCTCAGAGAACAGGATATGCTGGCTGTCCTCGACCGCATCGCTTCCGAAAATGAGCTGTCCTATACGGAAAGCAATTTTGAAACGCTGGACGGAAAAGAAATCTCCGTAAAGGAAAAGCCGGCAATGATGAGCCTGTAAGCCACCGTGTGCCGATTTGCTGGGCTTTCTAAGGCAGATGCGGAGAAATACCCACAACGCAGAAATACAAGCCGTTTCGGACGGATTTGGGCGAGATGTGAAAGGCGGTAAAAAAGACCTGTATCAGCAGATATCACAGAGTCGATATGTAAGCAGGAGAAAGAGTCGGGGTTGCTTACGCTCCCCCGGCTCGGCTCACAGCGGACGGCAACGCCGACCGCACAAGGTTTTTATCTACTATCCTCTCCCAAAATCCGCAGGGGTTGTAAATTCGCCCAAATGCCTGCTGTCGGGGTTGTATCTGCTCGAAACCGCAGTACCGAAAGGCAAAATCACGGCGTTACGGTAGGCGTTGCGGGCACGGAAAGGAGATGGATGATGTTCGAAAATAAGAAGAAATTTGCCCTGTGGATGTATCCCGACACCCTTGAAAAGGTGGAAAAAATCTATCAGCAGGACAACTGCGATAGCCGGTCGGAGTTTATTGAAAAGGCTGTCAATCTCTATATCGGGTACCTCACATCAGAGGATAAAGACGGCTATCTGCCCAGCGTGGTAACTTCTACGCTCAAAGCGATCGTTGCGGAAAGCGATAACCGGACGAGCCGGATGCTGTTCAAGATTGCCGTGGAGCTTGCCGTCCTGCAGAATGTGGTGGCGGCTACCAACGAAATCGATGAGGTATCGCTGAACCGTCTGCACGGCGAATGCGCAAAAGAGGTCAAGCGGCTGAACGGCTCGCTGTCCTTTACCGACGCTGTTGACTGGCAGAAAGGATAGCATATGGCGAAGCTCGTTACGAAATTCAAATTCATAAAGCCAGGCAAAAAAGCCGGAGGCTATCTGAAATATATTGCTATCCGTGAAGGCGTGGATAAGATTGACGACAGCAAAAAACATCTTCCCGCCTCCAAAAAGCAGAAGGATTTGATTGAAAAAATCCTCCGGGATTTTCCCGATACAAAGGATATGCATGAGTACGATGACTACCGCCGCACCATGACGGTGGCAGACGCCTCCGAGTTTATTACCCGTGCGCTGGAAGACAATGCACAGGAGATGATGACAGGAAAAACCTATGCGGACTATATTGCTACACGGCCGAGAGCGCAGCGCTTTGGCTCTCACGGTCTGTTTACCGATGACGGAGTCAGCGTCAATCTCTCGAAAGTGTCTGAAGAACTGAATCAGCATCAGGGAAATGTCTGGACGGCCATCCTCTCTCTTCGCCGTGAGGATGCGGCAAGGCTCGGCTTCGATGATGGATACCGCTGGCGGGATATGCTGCGGACGCAGACCGTCGCCTTAAGTGAAAACCTGAAAATCCCGATGGAAAATCTCCGGTGGTTCGCTGCCTTTCATGATGAAAGCCACCATCCCCATGTGCATCTGATCGCCTATTCCATCAATCCAAACGAAGGCTATCTCACAAAACAGGGCGTGAACAACCTGCGTTCCTCCTTCGCAAAGGATATTTTTGCACAGGATTTGCTCTGCGTTTATGAAAAACAGACCGAGCATCGGGATGCGCTTCGGACGAACAGCCGAGAGGTAATCTCGGAGATCGTCTCCAAAATCAATAGCGGAGTCTATGACAATCCGAAGCTGGAAGAAATGCTTCTGCACCTTGCCGACAGGCTCTCCAAGACATCGGGCAAGATGGTGTATGGCTACTTGAAAGCAGATGTTAAAGACCTCATTGACTCCATTGTGGATGAGATCGGAAAAGACGAGCGCCTCTCCTCTCTCTATGAGCTGTGGTATCAGAAACGGGAGGAAGTTATACAGACCTATACAAAAGAAATGCCAAAGCATCTGTCTCTGTCGCAGAACAAGGAGTTTAAGTCTGTCAAAAACGCCGTTATACAAGAAGCGATGAACATTGCTGCCGACCGTATCCCCATAGAGGATGCGGAGGAACCGCCTGCTCCCGATCCTGAAGCGCCGGAGATAGATATGGAGGAAAGCCTGATACCGGACGAGCCGACCGAGCAGGACGCTCCCGATCCCTCAGTCTTCTACGGCGCTGGACGGAAAAAGAAACAGACTTGGTGGACGGACGAGTATAAGCAGGCGCGAAAATATCTCTACGGCACAAAGGATACGCCGCCGGATTTCAAAGCCGCACTTGCTCTCATGACGGCAGAAGCAAACAAAGGCAGCGGCTTCGCCATGCATGATCTTGGGAAAATATATCTCTCAGGACTCGGCTGTGAGAAAAATGAGGAACAGGCGCAGGATTGGTTTGCAAAAGCCTATCATGCCTTTATCACAGAGGAATCCCAAGCAGAGAAAAAAGATTACCTGCAGTATCGGATCGGCAAGCTGTTCTCTTTTGGCTATGGCGTGGATCAGGATTACCTGAAAGCTGCCGAATGGTATGAAAAGGCTGTGACAGAGGATAATCCCTTCGCCGCTTACGCCCTCGGTAGCTTATACCGCAGAGGACAAGGCATAGAGCAAGACGATGTTAAAGCCTACTCGCTTTATCGTATGGCTGCTGAGCATGGAGAAAAACCAAATGCTTATGCCGCCTATGAGCTTGGGCGGATGTGCAGGGACGGAATCGGCACAAAGATAGATCAGGCTGCCTCCGACGCATGGTACAGACAGGCGTATCAGGGCTTTCTCATGATAGAGCAAAACATGGCGGACGATAAGCTGTATTACCGTTTAGGGCAGATGAATCTGACCGGAACGGGAACAGAAAGGGATCTGTCAAAGGCAAAGGATTACTTTGAAAAGGCGGTCGCTTTGGATAACGCCGACGCTTTATACGGTCTCGGTAAGCTGTATCTGAACAAGAAATTTGCCGAAGCGGATACGCAAAAGGCAATAGATTATCTTACCTCAGCCGCAGAGAAAGGCCATAGCTATGCACAGTACGCATTGGGAAAACTGTTCCTAACGGGCGAAAAAGATACGCGGAGTGCGTATTATGCCCTGTACTGGTTAGGGAAAGCCGCCCAGCAGGATAACACCGACGCACAATGCTTGCTCGGCAAAGTTCTCCTTCAAGGTGAGGTAACCGATCAGGATACAGACCGGGCTGCGGCACTGCTTAAAAAGGCAATCGAAAACGGAAGCGCCTATGCCGCCTATCTGCTTGGCAAAGAATATCTGGACGGCATAGTTTTATTGCAGGATGTTCCCGAAGCAATCCGCCTACTTACCCTGTCCGCAGACAAAGGCTTCACACCTGCCGAATATTTACTCGGCAAGCTGTTCTACAAAGGCGAAGCGATACCGCAGGATATTTCAAAAGCGCTTGCATGTCTGGAAAGGGCTGCGGAAAAAGAAAATTCCTATGCCGCATACCACGCAGGGAAAATCTATCTGACAGAGAATGCAGTGAAAGATGTTCAGAAAGCAATCCAACTGCTGAAGGCGGCCGCTGCACAGGAAAATGACTGCGCGGAATATATACTTGGCAAGCTGTATCTCTACGGAAGGGATGTCGAGCGTGACTATGAAGAAGCGATCCGCTGGCTGACCGCTTCTGCCGGACACGGAAACCAGTATGCCGAACAATTGCTGCACAGCATACAAAATAACCGAAACTGGTCGGCGGCGATGGGCGCTTTCCGTCTCCTGCACCACATAAGCCGGATCATACAAAACCGCTTGGAGGATGAGCGCAGAGGAAAAGACGGCGCTCACATTGACAGAAAATTACGGCGCAAAATTCAGGATAAAAATGAAGCGCTGGGAATCAAACAGGGATAGGAGGAAGAAAAATGCCCACAGAGTATGTCTATTTTACAGACGAACAGAAAGAACAGGCTCGCAGAACAGACCTTGCCGATCTGCTCCGCAGGCAGGGCGAGAGATTAAAGCGTTCCGGTACGGAGTATGAATGGAAAGACGGCTCCGCAAAGGTTACAATCCGGGGAAACCTATGGTTTCATCAATACGAAGAAGTCGGCGGCGACGCCATTGACTTTGTACGCCGGTTTTATGATAAGAGCTACCCCGAAGCAGTGGAATATCTGCTGGACGGATGCGGAGGAACGCTCATAACATCGCCTCCCGTTGTCAAAGAAGTAAAACCCTTTGAGCTGCCGCCAGCGAATGATACGATGCACAGGGTCTTTGCCTACCTTACAAGGACACGCAGTATTGATCGGGCGGTGCTGCAGACCTTTGCAGACCGCCGCATGATTTACGAATCCGAGAAATATCACAACGCTGTATTCGTCGGCTATGATACAGACGGAACTGCCCGTCACGCACACAAGCGAGGTACAGGACAGACAAGTACCTACAAAGGGAATGTTGACAGCAGCCTGTCGGAGTACAGCTTTCATTGGTCGGGAAACGACAGGCATCTGTGCCTGTTTGAAGCCCCAATCGATATGTTGAGTTTCATATCCATGCACCAGAGAGGATGGAAAAAGCACAGCTATGCTGCCTGCTGCGGCGTATCTGACCGTGTGCTGTGGCAGATGATAGCGGACAATCCGCAGATCGATTCCATCTACCTCTGCCTCGATAATGACGAGGCGGGACAAAAGGCATCCAAAAGAATATCCAAATCGCTCTTTGTAAAGGGCATCAAACATGAAATCCTCGTACCGATCCACAAGGACTGGAACGAGGATTTATTATATCCAGATGAAGAATCAGAGGAAGAAGGTGAAGAAGAATGTCAGGCGTTACAACCTTAGTGCTTGTAGGTGCGGTCATGTTTGCCGTTCTCGGCGGCGTGACTTTGCTTGCCCACATCTACAGCCTGAACAATATTAAGAGCCGGACGGTCGGCGATGGGCAGCACGGCACAGCCCGCTGGGCGACCAAGCATGAAATCCGAAAGACCTACCGGCATATTCCTTTTACGCCGGAGCGATGGCGTGAACAGGCAAAGCGTGGCGAAAAGCCAACGACCGCCGAAGGCGCGGAGCTTCCGCAAGGGATTATTGTGGGCTGCACTGGCAACACCACGGCGATGGTGGATACCGGCGATGTCCATGCCCTGATGATTGGTGCGGCCGGCGTTGGTAAGACGGCGTATTGGCTGTACCCTTGTATTGAGTATGCTTGTGCTTCCGGCATGAGCTGGCTCTCCACCGATACCAAAGGCGATATCATGCGAAACTATGGGCAGATCGCCAAAGACTATGGATATCATATATCGGTGATTGACCTGCGAAACCCCACAAGGAGCAACGGAAACAATCTCCTGCATCTCGTGAACAAATATATGGATTTGTATCAGGCAAATCCTGATAAGCTGGTGTACAAGGCGCGGTGTGAAAAATATGCCAAGATCATTTCAAAGACCATCATCCTTTCGGGCATGGACGCGGCGAGCTTCGGTCAAAATGCATATTTCTATGACGCCGCTGAAGGACTGCTGACCGCAACCATCCTGCTGGTAGCGGAGTTCTGCAAGCCAGAGCAGCGGCACATTGTGTCCGTGTTCAAAATCATTCAGGAACTGCTGGCGCCGTCTGGAAAGAAAGGCAAGAATCAGTTTCAGCAGCTCATGGAGTTACTACCGAACGATCACAAAGCCAAGTGGTTTGCCGGAGCTGCCCTGAATACTGCAGAGCAGTCGATGGCAAGCGTGATGAGTACGGCGCTTTCAAGACTGAACGCTTTCCTCGATTCGGAATTGGAGCAGATACTGTGCTTCGATACCGAGATTGACGCGGAGAAATTCTGTAAGGAGAAGTCTGCCCTGTTTATCATTATGCCGGAAGAAAATCCGGCGACCTTCTTCATGATCAGCCTGATTATCCAGCAGTTATACAGGGAAATTCTTGCGGTCGCCGATGAGAACGGCGGCAAGCTGAAAAACCGCTGTGTGTTCTTTTGCGATGAGTACGGAACGCTCCCGAAGATTGAATCTGCCGAGATGATGTTTTCCGCCTCCCGTTCCAGACGCCTGCAGATCGTGCCTATCATCCAGTCCTTCTCCCAGCTTGAAAAGAACTATGGCAAGGAAGGTGCGGAGATTATTGTGGACAACACACAGCTCACCATTTTCGGCGGCTTCGCTCCGCAGTCAAGCTCTGCAGAAACATTATCCAAAGCCCTCGGTAGCCGAACGGTTATGTCCGGCTCTGTCAGCCGGAGCAGGAACGATCCGTCAGAATCCCTGCAGATGATGGAACGCCCGCTTATGACAGCAGACGAACTGAAATCTATGCCGAAAGGTCAGTTTGTGGTTATGAAAACAGGCTTCTATCCCATGAAGGTAAAACTGAAGCTGTTCTTTAAGTGGGGTATTGCGTTCGACGAGAACAATCCTTATGAAATCCCTGATCAGGGCAACCGCAAGGTGGAATACGCTGCGAAGAAAGATATCATGGACGGCATTGTAAAAAAATACCGCCCTGATTTGTTGGAACCTCCTGCACCGCAGGAAGAAAACGGAGCTTCGGGAGGTCAGGAACAGCAGATGACAGAGAAGAACGAACCAAAATCCACAAGACAGCAAGATAAGGAGAAACGGCGAAGCGGCGGTACTGCCCTGCAGACTGCTCCGAGAAACCGCAGAAGCCAGCAGCCGGTTACAGTGCAGGAACAGGAGGTGAAGGCTGATGGGCAGGCTTGATTTTTTATACCGCATGGATCTGCCCCACCGTGCGGTGTCTGTGTATATTTATCTCTCCGACAGGGCGAACAAGGACGGCGAATGCTGGCCTGCGATCCCGACCATAGCAAGCGAACTGAAGCTGTCGCAGTCTACTGTCCGCAGGGCGCTGCAGGATTTGAGAAAGTCCGGACTTCTTGAAACCGAGCAGCGATACCGTGAAAAAGGCGGCAAGAGCAGCCTGCTTTATATGCTTCGGAGAAAATAGGGGCAAAAAAATACCACCTACACCGAGGGGCAACTGTGGCCTTTTGGTGACAGGTGGTACCTTTCATTATGCCGGGTGCAGTGAACTTCCCACTTGAAAAGTGATTACAGCAGAAAGAGAATATTCAAAGTAGAGTCAACTAAAACGCTGAAAAATAAAGCTATCGCTTTATAAACCCTTGTGTTTTTTGAGAAAATATGTTATACTGAATCAGATTTAAATGCGTTGGCTGTTTTTTGCCAGTTGCCGTTGCTATTACAAGAATGATTTCAGAAACGAGGGGAATCGATATGACCGTGAGTTATAAAAAGTTATGGAAACTGCTCATTGACAAGGACATGAAAAAGAAGGACCTTGAAAAAGCGGCGGGAATCAGCAACTATGTCATTTCAAAGATGAATAAGGGCGAAAACATAACCGTAGATATTGTGGGCAGGATTTGCGGAGCATTGGATTGTACTCCCAACGACATCATGGAGTTTAGCGATGACAGCATATAAAGGAGATTTTTTCAATGAGCAATATATTAACAAAAATCACGCAAAACGTTGATTTCAAAAAGAAAGACAGAATTCCTTATATAAACGCTGTTATTTTGATGGGCTTATTCACCTTTCTGTTTTTAGGTGCGGAATATTTATATGTAGATGTACTTTCCCGCATGGTGTCAGAGGACAAAACCGTTCTGGCACAGAATTATGCACTCGGAGTAAGTGCAGCAGGCTTTCTGCTGTATCCGTTGTTTCATCGATTTTGTAAAAAACGGTTGAAGATTATAATTTCGGCTGTCATCAGTCTGGCGTCTATCTTATGCATAGCTCTCATCTGTACAGGTACTGCTTATACTATGACGTTTATAATGGGACTTGTTTTATTCCTGCTTCTGGGTCTGTTCGGCAGCGCGGCTTTTTATGTTTCCATGCGTATGATGAAAACGGACAGGTATTTAGCAAGGACTGTGGGGATTTCTTATGCACTGGGTATCCTGCTCCAGTTTGCAAACAATAATCTTGTTCGTTCAGAGATTGCACAAGCTATTATTTTATCAGTATTTTTAATGTTGCTTGTTTGTATGCTGATAAAAAATGATCGGATTTACTGTGAAAAAGACGAACCATCTGCTGATCCGACGGCGAGTGATGAAAAGACCAAAGATGATGCCGAAAAAACTAAAAAAGGAGCAATCGTCGGTATTCTTATGGTTCTGCTTGTAGTGCTGATGACATTCATTTTCAGTACGCTTGACAATGCGGTAACGCTTGCCCACGCAAATGGAACAATGGATATCGGACAATGGCCGAGAATCCTGCTTACGTTAAGTGGTTTGACAGCAGGATTTGTATTTGACATAAAAAACAGAAAATATATGGGGCTTATCATGTACTGCATAATGATACTGTCAACCATATGTATCGTTGTACTTAAATTCGCCGGACCATTTTTGGTAGGACTGATCGTATTTTATCTATCGGCAGGCTTTTTTGCCGTGTTTTTTACTTCCGGCTTTATGGAGCTTGCACGTCATATGAGAACACCTGCGCTGTGGGCAGGTATGGGACGCGCGATCAATAATATTACCGCCGCAGTCATTGCCAGTCTTGTCTTAACCCTGCTTTCCACCGAAAGCAGCATTGCAGTCATTGTCCTTGTGCTGTTTTTGTTTGCGGCCGTCAGCATTGTAGCTGCCGCATATACCTTTCAGAAGAAAATATTTATGGAGCAGCTTATTACAGATGCAGCCGATGCAATCACTGAGAAGGAAAAACTGCGAAAATTCTCTGAAGTGTTTTCTTTTACAGAGAGAGAAGCTGAGGTGTTTAACTGTCTTGTCAATACAGAGGACAATGTTCAGACGATTGCTGAAAGCCTGTATGTTTCCAGACGGACTTTGGAACGGTACATTTCTGCAATTTACGAAAAGACAGGAGTAAAATCCCGTGTCGGACTACTCAATCTTTACAATAAATAATTTTTGAACCCGGTGTTTGCTTTGCCGCTTTCCTGAAAATGGAAGGCGGTTTTTTTATGCTCTTTTCGTAGTGAAAAACAGCTTTTTGTCCCCAATTTTTAGATTGGCGGACTTCCGCCACCCCATTTTCAGCAGATTGGCGGACTTCCCTTATATATTTTAGAACCTATGCCATCTATAATTTATAGACAGGTGAAGCACGACGTGGAAAGGAGGCCGGAGAATGAAAACCACCCAAAGGATGCTTCCATATGGCAGACAGTATATCATTGTTGCAATATACGAAGTTCTGGAACAGGACGGCGTCCGATATGAAAAAACGGATTCGTCAAGTATCGTTTCTGAAATACCAGTATACGGAAACAAAAGCGTCTTTTCTATTTCTGTAAGCGAACAGGCAGATGGAACACAATTGCTTGTCACAATGGTGCGTCCACACAAATACTTGTCCGCAGATGGAATACAACGAGCCGTTACTGCTGTTGCCGACCGGATATCACAATATCTGGAAAATGAGACAGTGCTGGCGAATGCTTCGCTGAGAAGATCAAAATTACAAGAGTCTGTTTGCAAGGCTTAGAAAATGGAGGAATCATTATGGAAAATCAAAAAAGACACAGCAGAAAGCTGCTGAGTATCCTGCTTGTACTCTGCATGGCACTGACGATTGTGCCGATAACTGCGTTTGCGGCAGGAGTCAATTACATTGACAAAATTAGTGTCACCTACACTGCACCAAACTATAAAGCTGGCGATGCACCGCAGGCTGTAGCGTCGGTGACAGAGGGAGAATGTTCTGTTGCCTATGAGTATTGGAGGGAAATAGAACAAAAAACAGAAGGCAGTGTTTGGACAGGTACAGGACGGTATTGGTATTCTGATTCGAGTAAAATGGCGTCTCTTGCAGCAGACAAGCAGATTACACAGTTTGAAGCAGGACACCATTATTCCTATAATATTGTACTTAAAACAAATAGCGGCTACTTTATCAGCGACGATACAATTGTTTCCGTAGGCGATTATGAGTGGGGGAAGGCGGGTTCCGACACGAATCTTGAAATAAAAGAGATGAGTACGGAACTACGTATTTACAGTCCTTACTCAATCGATCTTCCTGCCGCCAGCACCGACGAGGTTATTACCACAGTTGACATCGGTAATGTTTGGAAAAATCTTGATGCTTCACAACCCGTTGCATTTACTGCCGAAGTCAATCCAAACTCGGAATGTGCAAACCAGATGACGCTTACGGACGAGTATTGGCAACAGGTGGCTATTGATGGTAGCAGAATTGCGAAATCCAACCCACAAAAGCCGATTGCAGGGGAAACCTACAGCTACGCAGTAAAATTAACGGCGAAGGACGGTTACTACTTCCATGACGGTTTCAAAGGCAGCGGCGTCGAATGCGACGTAATATGCGATGGTTCCACTACGACGGCGTTTTCGGGCACGCTCTCCGATGATAGAAAACAGTTGACGCTTTGGTTTAACAACATTAAGGTGACAGCTACTGACGGAAGTTCTCAGGACAGCATTGGCGATGTGGATATTGAGGGTGTAACTTTTAATTATGAGCCGGGAGACGCTCCAAAAGCAACTGCTTACAAATGTGATCCATGGGACGAACAATATGATATAGAGTACGAATATTGGGAAGAAATGGAAACGAATAAAAATGGTGAATCTGTACCAGTGAAATACTGGTACTCTGATGAAAGTAAGAATAATGCACTTGCAGAAGACCAAAAAATAACGACCTTCGAGGAAGGCAAAACCTATATGTATAGTATTTCTCTTAAAGCAAGAGAGGGAAATACATTTGCAACGAATGGAAAAGTAATGGTAAATGGAACAAATGTGAATAGTGCGAATGTAACAAATACCGGAACAGGGCTTTTTGTAGTCGCGGTAAGAACAATAAAACCGGAAACTCTTCAGTGGCAAAATATTAGTGTTGTTGAAATAAATAATGCAACAATCAGTTTTAAGGTAGGAGATAAGCCTGTATTCACAGGGAAAGCACCTGAAAATGTTCCATATATTTACCAATCTGAATTTTGGAGTACGGACGGAGGTAAAAAATATTATTACGCGGCTGATTTTTGGAACGACAATAACCCTGATGATTTATTTACCGAATTTGAAAGTGGTAAAACGTACACTTACGGAATATATTTCAAGGCGGCAGAAGGATATTGTTTTACAGTCGATACTAAATTAAAAATAAATGGTAAGTATTACGATTATGACACTACTGACTATGACCCGATGTTGCAATATCCTAATGGTGGATATGCAACAATGTGGGTTGACACAGGATTGACCATAACACCGACGACATCTTCCCATACCCATAGTTATGGAACGGATTGGAAATCAGACGCAGACAATCATTGGCACGAATGCTCCTGCGGCAGCATCGCAGACAAAGCGGCTCACGATATGGAAACAAAGAACGCTAAGGACGCAACGGCGACCGAGAAAGGTTATACCGGCGACAAAGTGTGCAAGGTGTGTGGATATACCGTGAAAGGCGAGGAAATTCCGGCTGTGGGAACAACGAAACCGGCCAATCCGACAAAACCGGATGAAAATAAAGATGTTACAAGCCCGCAAACAGGCGATAACAGCAATCTTGCTCTTTGGTTTGCCGTATTGTTCGTGTCTTTTGGCGGCGTGGTAGGATGCACGGTTTACGGCAGACGCCGAAAGCTGAACAAACGGTAACAGCAGAAAGGAAGGCGTAGACATGAAGTTAAAAAAGCAAAGATTTATGGCCATGCTTTTGGCCATATGCCTGCTTATTGGAATCCTGCCGTCCAATGCATTGGCATACGGCGAGACGGGAACTTTTGATGCCACAGGCGGCACAGTAACATATAAGGTGCTGGAGGATGAAACGGTTGCCATTACAGGCTGCGAGGATACGGTTACGGAGATCGTGATCCCGGATGAAATCGACGGAAAAACTGTTACAACCATTACTGGGGAAGCATTCCGTTATAATGAAACACTGGTTTCTGTGAAGTTCCCGGCGCATCTGACAACCATCGAACTTTATGCATTTTCCGGCTGTATAGCGTTAGAGACTGCTGATTTTTCGGCTTGTACGGAAGCGGTTTCCCTTGGGGACAGTGCATTTTCCGGAGCGATTCTTTTGAAAGAAGTCGCGTTCCCGGCAGGTGTGTCGGATATGCAGGAACTGGTATTTGCCAGCTGCCACAGTCTTTCCAAAGTGGATATTTCAAAAAGCACTGCGCTCACGGTTATCCCAGCTTATGCTTTTGAGAATGCAGCGTTTACAGAATTCACCGTACCGGACTGTGTGACGAGAATTGACAACTGTGCGTTTCGGTGGTGTGAGAAGCTGACAGATCTGTCTCTCGGACAGGGAGTCCAGAGTATCGGCGAAGAAGCATTTGCATCCTGCCCGATATCATCTCTTGTGCTGCCGGACAGCGTCACGGATATTGGGTTTAAGGCCTTTGATAGCTGTACATCACTGACGGATATTACATGGCCGTCAAATAAGAATTTCACAACGGTGGCAGGATTTACAAATTGTACGGCGCTTCCGGTATCGGAACTGAATGAGGCTTTGACGCTTCCCAGTGTATCAGCGATTGGTGATTTTGCTTTTACGAACTGTAATTTTGATCAGGTGACGATTTCTGCAAATATCAGAAGTATCGGAGAGTCGGCATTTTCCGGAAATCTGAATATGACTTCCCTTACGATTCTTCCGGGTGTGGAGCAGATCCGTCGTTATGCGTTCAATTCGTGTATTGGGCTTGCCGGAAAAACAGTCGTTATTCCAGAGACGGTGACGGAGCTTAGAAGCGGTGCGTTCGCTGGATGTAAGAAACAGAATGATGATACAACGTTTACCGGAATTACGGTGGAAGTGAGAAACCGGGATTTCGGTCTGACACCATGGAATGAAGACAGCAGAGAAACGGTGGACATAGATGGTCAGACTTATGAGAATCCATTCCCGGATTTTACAAATATCAGAACTTATGAGACGGATTCTGTCGGGAATCCGACGATGTTGAAGCAGTTCTATGACACACAGAAAGATGTGCAGTATAACGCACAGAACCTGTATATCTTTGAACCGCTTGAAAGTAGCGCTTCTTCTTATACCGTATCGGGAACTGTTCCTGCAGGGGGCAAGGTAGAGCTGTATGTAAATGAAAAGGAAACGCCTGTTACCTTTACGGACAATCATTTTGAAGTGAAGGCAGATGCCGGAGCGAAGGTGACGGTAGAAATTTTGCTGGATGGATATTATAGCAAACACTTTATTAAGACAGAGTTAAACGCAGACTGGGATCTGGGAGAGATCGCTTTCACAAAGGTAGACAGACTTCCAGTGAATCAGGTTCTGCGCGTGGACTTTGGAGAAGCGAAGATTTCCAGTTTCCGCAATCTGGAGCTGACACTAAAAGCAGGAGAACGGATACTGACGAAAGGAACCGACTATACTCTTCAGTATCCAAATATTGTGCTTGCCGATACGGTAACGGAGGACAGTTTTACACTGACTGTTTCAGCAGATCAGGCAGGCTATACCGGAGGCAGTGCGGCTGCCAGCCGGGAAGATGGTGTCTTTTCTCTGTTTATGACACAGTGGGGCAGTCTTGAGATTACAACGGAGAGTGAGTTTGCCGGAGATAATCATATCCTTGTATTCGATGCGTCTGGCAGTCTTATAGGAAAGAGCCGGATGCCAAAGAATGGATTCTATCGAACCGGAAGCCTGAAAGCTGGAACCTATACGATCCTGGCCTACAATGCAAATGAGAGTTTTGCTGAAGTTGCTTCTATGGATGTACTTGCGAAAATGGGGCTTAAGGAGAGCAGAGATTATGTGAAAACTACGGCAGAGGTTGCAGACGGATCTGAGAATGAAATTAAGGTTACCATACCATTATTAAAGGCAGATGTGGATGGCATTCTGGATAAATCCCAGTGTTCTGTCGTTGTGGAGCATGACGAAGTCGTTGCAGGACAGAATCATGTAGTGCGGGTGTACTATGGATTTGCAGATGGTGAGGAAGGAAGCTTATCCATTCTTCTGCCAGAGGACAGTACACTGAACTATATCTGTACCTCGACAACACAGCTTAGTACCGCAGATTACAAAAAAAACGGAAATATAGTGACAATCCCAAATGCTGGACAGAAAGGGATGTATTATATCCTGCTTTCTAATTCGGAAGAGGGCATACATGATATATCGGCAGCGGCAACCGTTGGAGATACAACTGCTCCGGTGGGAAGCGCATCCTATACGGTAGGGAAACTATCCATTCGTCCGGCGGCGCGCATTACGAATAAGCGGACAGGTAATTCGGTGACAGTCAAGGCTGCGCCGGAAACAGAAGTTTCTTTATATCTGGAAGGAATGATTGCAAAAGAGGGGAAAACAAACAAGCTTGGAAGTGTAACCTTTACTTATGAATTTCCGGAGTCTGCCGTTACCGGGCAGACATTTAAGCTGACAGCAAAATCAGGTGGCGTGGAAGCTACTGCGGAAGTGTTTTACGAGATGACAGCGTCAGGGCTGGAGACATGGAATTTTTACCAGACGAATCGGCTTGGAAAGCCTTATAACGGCGCTTACCTTTACCGGGCAGAAAATGGATTCCAGCCGCCTTCTTTCTATTACTATCTGTTCAATGAGAAAGCGGATAACGACTGGACCATTGGAGCTACATTTGTGGGAAAGACGGAACCGGAAAATGTTGTAACTTATGTAAAAACATTGGATGGTAAGGTAAAGCTTGTGCCGATGACCTTGTTAAATCAAAAAGAATTGCCGGATGGAAAAGGATATCATTATACCTTTGCCGGCGAGATGACGCTTCCGTGTGATAAGGACGGTGTGATCTCCGAAGGGCAGATACCGGAAGAATTTGCCATCGACTGGGAAAACCAGGGCGAAACATATACCTATGATGCGGAAGCGGCGGCAAGGATTGATGAGAAGGCAGCAGCAAATGCACTGGATCGGGAAGATGCAGTTACCGCATCTATGGGTAAACTGCATATATCCGAGGAGTTAAATCAGTGGATAGGAAAGGCAGAGAATCCTTCCGAGTACATTTTCGGCGCAAAATACAGAGTGTCCGGAAGCGACTGGTTTAAAGGTCTCCCGGAAGATGTACAGAGCGCGGCATATAATCTGGAAAAAGCAATCGATAATGTGACTGTTGCTTATTCCGAAGCCTATGGGTTGGAAAAAAATTTGACCGAATATGGTTCCTGGGAGGAAGTTTATAAGGAACTTGGATTTACATTTGGAAAGAATACCCGTAGCGCAGACGAACTTCGAGCCGAGGGCTATACTGTTTTAGAGCAGGATGGCAAATTTACCGCTTATAAAGATTATACAGAATTGGCAGAAACGAAGACGAGCAGGAAGGCTACTGCAAGAGATGCGGCTGTAGGCGGAGTGACCGGAGGCTTTACGTTTGTGGATGGTAACGGCAATCAGGTGGATTTCGTTGGAAATGCACAAGGCAATACCCAGCAGGCGATTAATAACTTTAATTACGGGCAGCTTACAGATGCGTATGATGATTTCGCAGATGCGATCACCAAGCATCCGGACTGTGGCGCATTGGAAGCCGGAATGTTGGGCGGCGTCGGCGCAGGGATGCATGTGGCCGGAGATCTGGCAACCATTGACAACATCCGTCAAGATGCCGAGGCGATGGTAGATTTCACCGAGAAAACTGCGGAGATGGAAGGCTATATCGAGGAATTAAAGCTGTACGAGAATCGGTATGCAGATAAGCCGCTCTGCTCCAATTCCATTATGCGGGAGCGGTTTACCGCTATGGATATCCGACTTTTGCTGGATAACGAAGCGTTCCGCTCCGAGGCAAATGCGATTGCTGGTTCGGTTCTTTATACAGCCGGATATATTGATAAGACCGGATTTTCCGACAGCGTCGGCGTCGTATGGGATGCTGCGACGAATACGGTAGGCGAAAGACGTGCGGCTCAGATTCAGAAATTACTGGGAGATTTAGACCGTCAGACGAGAATCCGCAAACAGCAGTGTGATGATACCGATATGGAAGATCTGATGCGAAAGACACATAAGAGCACCCGGGTAAAGCCGGTTATGGATCCGTCCGGTATTGTTTATGAGGCGGTGGAATCCAATACGCTATCCGGCGTGAAGGCAACCGTATGGTATGCAGAGGATAAAAATGGAACAAACGCAGTAGCGTGGGATGCAGAAAATTACGAGCAGATTAATCCACAGATTACGGACAGTAGCGGAATTTTTGCATGGGATGTGCCGGCAGGTTGGTGGCAGGTTCGCTTTGAAAAAGAAGGCTATGAATCCACAACAACCGAATGGATGCAGGTTCCTCCACCGAGGATGGGACTGAAAGTTTCTATGAAATCAACGGAAAATCCGGTGGTTTCGTCGGTGGGCGCTTATCCCGATTATATCGAAGTAATCTTTAACCAGTACATGGATACTGCAAAAAAAATCACACTCCCGGCAGGCATGAGCGGTACATGGCAGTCCGTGGACAGCGGATATTCAAAGGTACTGCACATTACAAAGGCTGGCGGCTTCCAAAAAGGCAGTACGGTTTCCTTTACTCTTGACGGAGCACAGAATTATGCCGGGAAGGCACTTGCTTCCTACAATAGCGGAGAGCTAACGGTTTCTGCCCGTCCGGCGGAACTCCTTCTGGATTATGAAAGCGTTATTTTCGCAAAGGCCGGTACAGAGAAAGAGATTACAGTACGGGTGAAGGATTCGGAAGGAAACTACATGGAAGGCGTTACGGTAGAAGCAGAAATTGGAAATACCTTGATTGCTACGCTGCTTTCCGATTCACAAGTCACGGATGCGGACGGAAAAGCTGTTTTTGTGGCAGATATTTTGTTGCCGGGATATATAGATATTACTTTCCGGGCAGCAGGTACAAGTCTTGAAAAAACGTTAATGCTCCGTGTGGCTTTGGAAGAAAGCCGACCAAAGCGTCCGACTGCTGTGATAGGGAACGCGCAGTTCACGACAGATTCTCCCAAAGAAAACTATATCACGGTAAAGAACGGCGAACAGCTCATCATTTCGGCCGAGGATGGCGTAACGATTTATTACACGACGGACGATACCTGTCCCTGCCAGAACAGCGCAAGCAGGAAAATCTATACCGGCCCAATACCAATTACGGAAAATACAAAATTCCGTATTGCGGCATATAAGGATGGCATGGATTATAGTGAACGGCTGAATATCACGGTGACGGTAGATGATACACACCAGCACAACTATGGCAGTGAGTGGAAGTCAGACGAAAATGGACACTGGCACGAATGCAGCTGCGGGGCTGTCAGCGATAGAGCTGAACATGACTGGAAGGTAGAAAATGCAAAGGAAGCCACAGCCACTGAGTCAGGATATACGGGCGATAAGACCTGCAAGGTTTGCGGTTATGAGGTAAAGGGAGAAGAAATCCCAGCCAAAGGAACAACGGAGCCTTCTGATCCGACAAATCCGGGTGGCGACACCCCAACAAATCCTGTAAATCCGGATAACGATAAGCCGACCAATCCTAATGGAGATGGGAATAAAAATACCAACAGTCCCCAAACAGGTGATAACAGCAATCTGTGGATGTGGTTTGCAGTGCTGTTCATATCCGGTGGAATGCTGGTCGGAACAACCGTATATTCCAATAAGAAAAAGTATTCTAAGTAAGCTGTTCTGACTGATTTCGATGAGGAAATCAGCAAAGATTCCACATCATTGAATATTGTTAGAAAAAGACGGCTGCTTAAACCGATTGATTTAAGCAGCCGTCTTTAGTTTTCGCTTTTGAATGTATCTGCCTGCTGACACAGAAGAATATACTTTTGGATTTCTTTTTCACTTTTTCCGGAAAAGAAATCCACAACGCTTTTAGAAATGCCATCGGTCTGGATGTTTTGAAAAACAGCAGCATCAATGCTGATATTCAACTCTTTTGCAATCGTGGCAACCGTCTCAAAGCGCGGACTACTTTTGCAGCGTTCAATTTCTATGATTGTTCGCACACTCATGTGCAGATTGTCTGCCAACTGCCTCTGTGTTAAATTCCGCCTGATTCTTGCGGCACGGACATCGGCAGCAAACAAATCCAGCGGATTCTTCATTGCACCTCACCTCATATATATTTTAGTATGCGCTAACGCTCATATAAATAACTATTAAACTCATATAGAGTGAGTTACTAATCATATTTTGGAGGGGAAGAATTAAAAATGAACACAATTATGGCACGGAGGTTAAAATGAAGGGGTTATCCAAAAGACTTTCGGAGATTTTCAAAGAACAAAAAATTATACAGCAACACAGGCGGCGGGCTACACTCATGCAAGTGAGTTTTAGCTCGTTTTATATGTGCTTTGGATTATATTTCCATCATGTCTCCCCTACATTTCGGACTTAGCTCTGCAGTGTTTTCAAAATAAATATAGCCATTACAAAGGTGCACAAGCGGGTATCCATGCCTGCCAGTGTGCCTTTTTTGATATTCAGGGTATCGGTAGCGTCGGCTGCCGCAGTCCTCCGGGTCAATCGTTTTGATTTGTTCAACAACGATTGATAGGAGGTAAAAGTCATGGATGAGAGACATCCGAAAAGAAGAAAAGACAAAAACAACCCATACACTCTGAGCATTGCAGGCGGCAGATTTTATCTGTCCTTTCGTGATGGGATGGGTGTGCTTCATGAAATGGAAGTTGACGGTGAGCTGTATCGGCTTCTAAACGCATTCGAGCTGGAGGATCTGTCCTATCTCAATGAATGGGACAGGCATATTGAACAATCCGAACTGTCAGAAGGAACACTGGAGCAGCGAATGAACAGAACTCCCTGCACGGTGGAAGAAACTGTGTATCGGGCAATCCAATATGATCAGCTCCATCAGGCGATTGACCATCTTCCAAAAGTACAGCGCAGGCGGCTGATCCTGTATTATTTCTATGATTTTACATATGAGAAAATTGCGGAAATAGAGGGCTGCTCGATTATGCCGGTAAAGCGATCCATAGACCGTGCTTTAGAAAAAATAAAAAGTTTTTTTGAAAACAGGGGCTAAAAAACGCTTCTAAGTGAGGAAACAGGTGAAGGAATATCCTTTGCCTGTTTTTTCTGATGAGGAAGGACAGGCGTTGCTCTTTGAAAATTTCATAGTACAGCGCATTTTTTACTTTCCCTCTGCTGTCGGCAAAACCGGCAAGCTACATGAGCGAATTCACGGACAGGCATTCAACAAGAAGTGTCCGATGGCTTCAAGATTCAGACGGTGCGGTGCATCCGCAGCGAAGGCCATGACAGGCAGGGGTATTAAAGATACTTGCGTCCAGTCCTAAAGCCGAGCGTTGAAGCGAGCATGAGCATCGTGAGCCGTCGCAGCAAAGGAGGGCGCCTCGCAGAGAACCTGGGAGGGGTGAGATTCCCATGAGGTCAAATGCATGACCGGAAAATGCGTTCCCATGAGCCGAGGGATGGCGTGGATCAAATATCGGCAGACAAACGAAACGATTGATATCACAAGGCCGCGGTCTGCACAAACAGCGGATCGCAGCCTTTTACATAATCAGAAGGAGGAATTAAGTATGAATGAAAAAGACCAAAAAATCATTGAAGAAGAAATCCTCGGCAAAGGTCATGTCGGGTATGCATATATATATCCTTTTAGCGGCGGCAGGCAGGAATATGTTTTTGACATGACTTCGGAGCATATCGCCAATTTCCTCGGCGCTCATCAGTTTGACGCAGAAAAGATTATTCTGACGGACATGCTGGACAGGCTGATTCTGAATACGATAGGCGGCTTTATTGACCAATGCCCGGATCAGGATTTGTGCCGTCAGATTATTCCCCTGCTTGCTCCCATTCAGATGGGCGAAGCAGAAGCGAAGGAAATCCCTATGGTTACAATGGAAGCCTTTGACGAATACGGCAGGCTGGAAGACGAAATGGTGACGATGGCTGAGTACGGTATGGAACTGTGACAGGAGGCAAGCGTATGGAGATTAAGCGGGGCGATATATATTACGCAGACTTAAATCCTACCGTGGGCTGTGAACAGGGCGGCGTCCGTCCCGTCCTCATTATACAGAACAATGTAGGCAATCATTTCAGCCCGACTGTCATTGCGGCCGCCATTACCAGCAGAAGAAAAAAGGATATGCCGACTCATGTTTTGCTGGATGAAGAAGGGACAAGGCTCTTTGCCGACTCCCGCATTATGCTGGAACAGGTGCGGACAATCGACCGGGAACGGCTGAAGGAATATATCGGCAGCGCCAATGCAGCGACCATGCAGTATGTGGATCACGCCATAGCTGTGAGTTTTGGTTTGGATGAGCTGCTGGCACAGCAGGAAGAAACAGAAAAATGATTCGGAACGTTGTTGGTTATGCCCGGTTTGAAAGAGAAAAATTCTCTCATATTTATTGCGGTTTGCGCTGGATATTGAAAGCACAACACGGTATACTGTGTATTGCGTAAAGGAAAGGAGGCCGGCAGATGAAACGGTATAAAGTTGAATCCATATCGGAAAACATAAAGAAATACTTTTTTATCCGTGATTATGATACAATGGACATCGTGCTTCTGCCGACCAAGTACCTGAAGCATAAAATCATGTCCAACCGTTCGCCAAATACGGTGAGACGATCCGCCTTTGCCATCTGTTATTATCTGGAATACCTGAATGAAATGCAGATGGAAATACCGCAGGTCTATGATCTGGACTTTGAGAAGCAGAACGAACATTTTGTAAATTTCCTATATTGGCTGAAAGCCGGAAATCATACGCAGAAGGAAAATATAAAACCGATTCATAACGGAACCTGTAACGCATACTTAGAAGATGTGTTCAGGTTCTTTCTTTATATCGAGGCACAGTATGAACAGCTTGGCGACCTCAAGGTGCTGTCCTACAACTATCATGTTGCCGCCAACGCCGTAGGTGTAAAGAAAAAGCTCCGCTATCAGTCCTTCAAAGGATACCTGAAAGCGGAGGATCGAAAGGTCAGACCAGCCGAGCATAACGAAATCGTTACAATTCTGCAAGCCTGCACAAACTGCCGCGACCAGCTCCTCCTGCTGCTAATTGCCGAGACAGGTTTCCGCATAGGAGAAATCCTCGGCGTGGATTACGCCCATGATATTGATTATCAAAACCACTTGATAGGCGTATACTTCCGTGACGACAATGAAAATGACGCCAGAGCCAAGAATGCGGAATATCGAAAAGCACGGATCAGCGACGATACCTACGAGTTTTTAATGTACTATCTTGCAGAGTATCGAGAGCTTCTCCAGCATCAGAGATACCTGTTTGTCAATATCTCCGGCAATACCACAGGGCAGCCGTTAAAGGTGGACAGTGTTTACGATATGTTAAACCGTATGGAGAAAAAGACAGGGATTGACCTGACTCCTCATATGCTCCGCAGGTATTTCGCCAATATGCGGAGAAAAGACGGCTGGCGGCTGGAACTGATCCAACAGGCTCTCGGACATAAACACTTGGATACCACCATTCGATATCTGAATATTATCGACGATGAGCTGATAGAAGCCAGTCAGGAATTTTACGCAAAGCATTCTGCACTATACGGTGTAGAAAAACTGCTGTAGAAGGAGGTGGCGAAAAATGCCCGCATACGCACTGAGACAATGGCAAGCGGAAGAAAAACCGTTTACCCTGCCGGAAGAAATATCAGAAATCATTGACGGCTGTCAGGATGTATGCAGTACGGCGAAAAGGAAGCTGAAGCAGTTTCTTCGGAAAGAAAGAATCCAAAGCATTTTTGAAATGGATTACCCACTCAGGAAAGCCTTCGAAGAATATTTGCAAATCAATGAGGGAATCCGACAGACAAACCGTTATATACTGGCCTTTGACCGCGCGAAACAAGCGCATATCCGACAGCAGACGAAAACCATCGCCGGCGGCTTCGAGTATCAATGGCGGCTGGAAGATAAAATCCTGTTCCTCCCATACCATCCGAATCAAACAATAGAGATGGAATTTGATTCCGTCAGACATAAGCCCAATATGGTATGGGATTTCAAACGAAACTGCCCAATGTCTTTAAAACAGCAGATATTCCAAGTGCTGAATAGCGTTGTCGATATTTTCAAAGAACCAAGACGGCGGGAATTCCGACTTTCAGGGCTGCAGTGCTTGTATGATTTCTGTGTGGAGTACGGAATCAAAGACATTGAAGCAATGGACGCTAAAGAGGAAACCAAATTTGAGCAGTACCTTGCAGAGCATACAACGAGCAACACCCGAAAAGAACTGTTGCTGCCGATATTGAACTATTGTAGAAAAACACTCTTTCTGCAAAGCGATGAAATCAACTGGGATGCCAATGTGTGGTATTTAGACAGGCTGCACCTTCCGAAAAACAGAATAAATCCAAGCAGCTCGTTCGCCAGCATATCCTTTGCAGAGATTCCACATCCGGGTGACCGGCAGTGTGCAAAAGAATATATGAAATACCAGTTCGGCGTTACAAGCAGGGCTGTAAGCACAATCACAATAGGATACCACGGACTGCGAAATATGCTGGTATGGTTTAACGAGCAGGGACAATCCATATGCGACTGCACGAAAGAACAGATGGAACGCTACATCAAAGAGCTGCAGAATCAGCAAATCGCTGCGAAAACCTATAATGAATATCTTGTTGGGATTTACCAATTCCTCAGTTTCCTAACGGTACGGGGATATGCCAAAAAAGTCCCCTTCCGCTTGGAATACTACCAAAAGAAAGTAATACCTACGCACCATGATCGGAGCGTATCACCGGAAGTATGCATGGAAATGCTGAAAAAGCTCCCCCTTCTGCCGGAGCATTTGCGGTGTATGTACCTGCACCTGTGGTGCATCGGGCTTCGGATCAGCGAGGTATGTACCTTAAAAGGAAATGCATATTACCGTCAGGGAGAGGACGCATGGATACAGGTGTATCAGGTCAAGATGAAAACTTATAAGCGGATACCGATATCTGACGGACTATATAGAATCATGCAGGTGTACATCAAAAGAAACGGCATCGCCCCGGATGACTACCTCTTTACCAATCAATACGGCGGCGCCTACCGGTCGCAGACCTTCCGCTATCAGATGAAGAAGTTCTGCAGCGACAATGCCATAGAAGGAGGTGAATACTTATTCCAATCTCACGATTACCGCCATACGGTAGCGACCTTTTTCTACGACAGCGGCGTGTCACTGCAAAGCATACGGGATTATCTCGGTCACGATTATGAGGAAATGACTGAGCAGTACATCGACTATATGCCGAGAAAGATCGCAGCGGCAAACACAGAATTTTTCGGGAAACCGGGCAACAGCCTGGCTTCCTGCCTGAAGAAAGGAGGCAAATATGGACAATAAGGTGTTCTACCGAGAATTGGAGTGCGGGATAACCGCCATTCAAAATGGGGAAAACCTTGATGCGGAAACCGATTGCTTTGACCTATCCCTGCTCCCTACTGACGCCATGAGGGAAGAATTCGGCCGATACCTCCTGCACAGAGGAATAGAAGTCTCCCTGACAACCATCAAGGCTGATAAAACCTATTATAAACAGCTTTGTCAAGCGATTCAGAGAGCAAGAAAGAAGCCCCAAAGCTTTACCGACTGGAATGAAAAGGAATGGATAAAGCTGCTCCATATATGGATGCTGGGAAATGGCAAGCCACTCTTCTGTGAGAAGAAAAGCACCTATGGAACAATAACCAAAGCGCAGCCTCGCTTGATTAGATATGTAATGTGCATCCTCCGATTTTTACAGCCGCAGGATCAGCGGCCGGAGAAAGAAAAAGATATATGGCGTTTGGATAACTTAGGGATTGTGATAAACGAAAACCCGATTTACAAGACGGAAACGCTAAACTTTACAGGAATATCACAAGAAGGTATTCGGGAAGAATTCAAGCAGGCGGTTTATCAGCACCTGAAATTTGAAAGACTCGGAACTGTGCAGCGGGAAATGACTTCCATGCGTCAATTTTCAGCCTACCTGAGAGAAAAGGCAAAGGGCATCAAATCATGCTCCGAGATTGACAGAGTGTTATTAGAAGATTACCTGATCCACAGAGCAACGGACGGAAGCTCCGGCAGAAGCAACAGTGATAGCATTCTGAAATTACGAAATGTGCTTGAAACCATCGGAAAAATATGCGGATACCCGAACTTGGAACGGCTGTTTATCAGCACAGACATTCCTTCCGAAATCCAGCCGGAATTCAAAACCTACTCGGAAAGCGAACTAAAAAGGCTGAACGCACAGATCACCAAGCTGGATGTACAGCTTACAAGGTGCATGGTCATTCATCAAATGCTCGGAACGAGAATCTCGGATACACTGACACTGCGGCGGGATTGCCTCTCCAATCGGAACGGCTTAGACATCATACGAATTCAGCAGGTCAAAACCAGCACCTATGAAAAGCCAATCAGTGCAGAACTTGCCGCCTTGATCCGCAAAGCCATCGAATGCTCCGAACAGCAGCATGGTGAGTCAGAATACATCTTCGTAGATGCAAAGAACAACAGCAGACCGCTTCAATACACAACTATCAAGCACAAAGTTCTCGGACTGATTCAAAAGGAAGGCTTGACAGATGATGAGGGCAAGCCCTTCCGCTTCGGATCACATATGTTCCGACGCTCATACGGAGTAAAACTGACAGAACTGCACTTGGATGACTGGACGATTGCCAAGCTGCTGGGACACAAGAGCCTCGGTGCGGTCAAGCATTACCGCAAGATGAGCAACCAACTGTTGGCAGACGAGACTCGACGGGCAAGAGAAGCACAGACAAGAATCCTGCTGGCACACTTAGAAGGATGGGGTGATGAATATGAGCAAATACGACAGGATGATTGAAATCAATAAAGAACGCAGCGACGAGAAAATAGCCTCTGCGAAAAGGGCGATCCGAAAACTAATGGAAAATGGTGAACGGATTTCTGTACCGCAGCTTATGAAGATGACAGGGCTGTCGAGAGGATTTTTTTACAAGAATGCAATTGTGAGAGCCGAAATAGACCGCGCCATAGAACAACAGGCAGGAACGGTCGATCCCCGGAGAAGCATCCTTGATCAAGCGATGGACAGCCAGATCGAACTTCTTAGGCAGCAGGTCGCAGAACTGAAGCGTGAGAACGCCAAGCTGCTGACAGAAAATCAAAGACTGCAAAAGGCGCTGAATAAGAAAAGCCTGAACATTATCAAAAACTTATAATAAACGAATTCATACATAGAGCCAGCGGCATTATTGAACCGCTGGCTCTGTCAGTTATAACCGAAAGGTATATACTGTAAAACTAATAGAGACTTCTGCTTTCTCTTTCAAAGAGGTATCATTCATAATAGGCATAACAACATATGCAATCAAAGTATTTGCTATGTGGGCGATAGCGCAATATAATTTAAAGTGAGGTTTCCATTTCTTCAACTTAGAAAAAGGAAACGGAACACAAAACACATTTTTGTATGGCGTTACGCCCCGTGTTTTCAAGGGATTACAGAGGTGGGCTACAGTTTAGTATCCGAACTGGTGGGGCGATATGCCGATGATTCTCTATACATTCTTTGACAGTTATGATCTGTCCGGCAAAACGATCGCTCCGTTTTGCACAAGCGGCGGCAGCGGCCTTTCCAACACCGTAAACGAAATGAAAGAACTTGAGCCGAGTGCAGCGGTAACAACTGGACTGCACATCGGAAGTTCCTCTGCGTCGAATCCCGATCAAGCCGTAAGCGAGTGGCTGGCTGAAATCGGCCTTGCCGAATAGGAGAAAATGATATGAAAAAATATTTATCTGCTTTTATAGCGATAATGCTTGCTTTTTCTTTAGTGGATTGCAGTCAGACGGAAAATTAGAAGATCTGAGAGGAGATGTGAAAATGAATTTACGAATAACAGATACGGAATTTATGGAACGTTTTGAACATTTTGCTTTTAACGAAGTGCCAAACGAAGAAAATCAGCAGTTAGAGGAAAAGACACGCTATCTGGCGATTTTGGCGGCGTTGATCGGCAGCGCCAGCGAGGACGCTTTCAAAGAAATGCTCCCAAAAGCATTGGAAAATGGTATCACGCCAATCATGGCAAAGGAAATTGTTTATCAGGCGACCGATTATTGCGGCTATGGCAGAATGCTGCCGTTTTTGAACGCCACCAATGAAATATTGACCGAAAAGGGCATAGCGCTTCCGCTTGACGGTCAGGCAACAACAACGCTTGAAAATCGGCTTGAAAAAGGCATTGCGGCGCAAGCAGAAATATTCGGAGAGCATATGAAAGAAGCCTGGAAATCCGGACATATCAACCGGTGGCTTGCCGCTAACTGCTTTGGCGACTACTATACACGAAAGGGGCTTACCCTTTCGGAGCGTGAAATGATAACCTTTTGTTTCCTTATGGCACAAGGCGGCTGTGAACCGCAGCTGATCGCCCATGCGAAAGGAAATATCCATATGGGAAACAAAAAAGAGTTTCTGATTTGTGTTGTTTCTCAATGCCTGCCTTATATCGGTTATCCCCGCAGCTTAAATGCGATTGCCTGTATCCATAAGGCGGTGGAAGAATGAAGCCCAAAAGAATCATAAAACGGGTGATTGATATTCTGATGACCGTCCTGCTTTTGTTTCTAATGGGGTACCAGTTTTGGGGAGAAACCGCGCACGAATGGATGGGAGCCGGAATGTTCGCCCTTTTCATTGCTCATCATTTGCTCAATTGGAATTGGTACAAAAGCATCTTCAAAGGAAAATATACGGCTTTGCGTACCTTAACGCTTTGTGGTGATATGCTTGTATTGGCCGCGATGATTGCGCAGATGTACAGCGGAATTGTGATGTCGCGCTATGTGTTCGCTTTTTTACCGATGGGCGGTAGTATGTCGTTTGCCCGCAGACTTCACATTCTTGGCGCTTATTGGGGATTGCTTTTGATGAGCCTGCATTTGGGCCTCCATTGGAATATGGTAATCCATATGCTGAGAAATCATATTTGTGAGAAGCGGATGTCAAAATTCAGTAAAATGACTGCTCCCATAACCGGAATCTTAATTGCGGGCTACGGTGTGTTTGCTTTCGTCAAAAGAGATTTTCTCACGTATCTCTTTTTGAAAAGTGAGTTTGTATTTTTCGATTACGGTGAGCCGAAAATATTATTTTATATGGATTATCTTGCATTGGTGGGGCTGTGTATCCTCATTGCTCATTACGGCTCAAAATTATGTAGGCAAATGAGCAAAAATAGGCGGGAGCAAAAATAAATTCGACCAAAGAAAAAGAGCGGCGAGCTTTTGCTTGCCGCTCAGAAAATAGGAATTTTGAAGTTATTCGGCTGCCTTTTTGGCGTACTCGGTGGTCACCAGTTTGTCATAAGGGGCTCTGGCAGACAACTCGCCTGCTTCATCCAGAATATCCTGTAACAGATCAAAACTGCTTTCTTCAAAAATCATATCGTTTTTCCAGGTGTCCTGTTCCTTATAGCGTTCTACAATAGTGGCAATCGTAGATTCTTCCGTTTCCGGGAACTGGGGCTTGATGGTTTTCGCGATTTCTTCCGAGCTATGGCTGTTTACATATTCAATGCCTTTCTGCATGGCATTGGTGAACTTCTGAATAATATCGCTATTTTTTTCAATATAGCTGGCCTGGGCGCAGTAAGCCGTGTAAGGAACATAGCCGGAATCTACGCCGAGAGAGGCGACCACGTGTCCGGAACCTTCCAGTTCAAGGCTGGTGGCAAAGGGCTCGAATTCTACGGTAAAGTCTGCGTCACCGCTGGTAAATGCGGCTGCTGTCAATCCGAACTGAATACTCTGATCAATGTTTAGATCCTTGGCTGGGTCAATATTATTTTGTTTCAAAATATACTCAAAGACCATCTGAGGCATTCCGCCTTTCCGGCCGCCAAGTACGTTTTTCCCTTTCAGGTCATCCCAGGTAAAAGAATCCATCGGCTCTCTGGCGACAAGGAAGTTTCCAGCTCTCTGGGTCAGCTGGGCAAAGTTGATAAAATAGTCGTCGGCTCCTTGGTTGTAGACATAGATGGATGATTCGCTTCCCATAAAGCCGATATCCGCATCGCCTGCGATCAAAGATGTCATAACATTGTCTGCACCGGCTCCGTTCACAAGGGTCAATTCGATCCCTTCTTCTTGGAAATAGCCGAGTTCAATCGCCGCATACTGGGGCGCATAGAAGATAGAGTGGGCAACCTCGTTCAGGGTAATCTTGGTCAGTTCCTCCTCTTTCTGGCCGCAGCCGGCGGCGCACAGGCCAAAGAGCAGAACCATCACAAGAAAGGATGGCAAAATTTTCTTCATGGAAGTCCTCCTAAAAAATTTTCATACTATAACATATGGGGAATGCGTGAAACGGTGCGCGGAGGAAATCGAAACTTTCCATTGACATGAGATTCATGAGCAGTTAGACTGAAAAAAGGTTTTATCCGGCAGGGCGGTCGCGTCTGACCGGAAGATAAAAGGCGGATTGGCCCTTGTCAACGGAAGGTATGGGTGAAGGATGAAGAAAAGAGCCATATGGAGTCGGAAATCGCTGAAGAAAAGCGCAAAAGGAGTATTAAAAAGAAGCTACTGGAGAATGCTGGCCATTTGTTTTATTTTAGCATTTGTGGTCGGAGAATATTCGGATACCCTAATGCTGTTTGAGTCCTATGATTCTACCGAAGCTGCTCCTAATAGCGTGGAAACCACCCGACTGCCGACCGGTAAGAGCAATTCGGAGATTGTCAATGAATTGTTGAACCAGGGCGCGCCGCCGGACGTATCCAATAGTAAGTATACGAATGGTGTATTCGCGGATATTTTTAACAATGTGACCCAATCTGGTTCGTTTTTGTTTGGGATTTTGAATGTATTCAACCAGGCGTTTTTTCATGACCAGGTCGGCGCCAGCGTCGTGTTGGGAATTGGAATGTTGATTTTGGCGTTTTATTGGTTTTGGGTCAAGAATGTTTTAAAAGTAGCCGGCTGCCGGTTCTTTTTGGAACTTTCTATCTATGAAGGGACACCGCTTTCCCGACTAACCTTCCCCATACGGGTACGAAAGATCTGGAATATTGCAAAAATTATGTTTTTTACCTACCTCTATCAATGGCTCTGGACGCTGACTATTGTGGGAGGAATTATCAAAGCATATTCTTATCGGATGGTGCCCTATATTTTAGCGGAAAATCCGGCGGTAAGCCGGAAGGAAGCCATCACTTTGTCCAGACATATGATGAAGGGAAACAAATGGCGCGCCTTTCTGCTCGATATATCGTTTTTTCCCTGGCGGATTCTCAATCTGGCGACGGGCGGACTGCTGAATCTGTTTTTTCTCAATCCTTATCGTACTTTGGCCAATACAAATCTATATCTGGAATTGCGGCAATCGGCGTTGGAGCGGGCAATTCCCTATTCCGAGTGTCTGAACGACCGATATTTGGCAAAACAGCCTCCTTTTGCAGAAGGGCAGACAGCGCCTCTTCAGGAATATCCGGTCCACCTTTATCCGATTCCGGAAGTGGAACGGCGTCAGTGGATTCAAGTGGATTGGCGGCGGAGTTATTCGCTGGGAAATCTGATTTTGCTGTTCTTTTCCTTTTCCTTGATCGGCTGGCTTTGGGAGGTCAGCCTGCATTTATCCACCGATGGGTTTGTAAACCGGGGTGTGCTGCATGGCCCCTGGCTTCCCATCTATGGAAGTGGAGGAATCCTGATTTTGGTCCTTTTGCAAAAAGTGAGAGAGCGGCCATGGTTAACCTTTGGTCTTACCATTGTGATTTGCGGCATCGTGGAATATTTTACCGCCTGGTATCTGGAAGTCACCAAGGGAACCAAATGGTGGGATTACAGCGGCTATCTGTTAAATCTAAACGGAAGGATCTGCGCGGAAGGACTTTTGGTCTTTGGCGTTGGCGGTATGGCGATTATTTATCTGGGAGCCCCCTTGCTGGATGAATTATATCGAAAGATACCGAAGGGAAAGAAATGGTTTCTCTGCACGGTTCTTGTGACAGTTTTCGCCATTGATGCGGCATACTCCAGCGTTCACCCCAATACCGGGAAAGGAATCACGGATTATGGAGCAAGGCCAGCGTTTCATCAACAGGTATGCTATGGGGATGCCGCGGAGAAAAATTTTCTGGGAATAAGGGAAGCTCATCCTAAGACCAGAAGACGAGATTTGCAAGGAATCTGGGCAAGTAAGGAGTGAGCATGCGTGTTCGAAATGGAAGGGTCTTTGGCCCGGATGGGAAATTTCATAATCAGGACATCTATATCGAGAATGGAAGATTTGCAGCAGAGAGCAGGGATGGCAGAGAATTTGATGCTTCCGGTTGTTACTTGATTCCGGGACTGACAGATCTGCACTTCCATGGCTGCATGGGAGCGGATTTTTGTGATGCAACTCCGGAATCGCTGCTTCGGATTGCCAGTTATGAAGCTTCCAATGGCATTGTCAACATCTGCCCGGCTTCTATGACCTTGCCGGAAGCACAGTTGAGGAAGGTTTATCAGAATGCGGCGGCCTATCAACAGCAGGGCGGCTCGCATCTGGTGGGAATCCATATGGAAGGCCCGTTTTTTTCTTATGAGAAGAGAGGCGCGCAGAATGCCGCTTATCTGATGGCGCCCGATGCAGCGATGGTGCGCCGTTTACAGAAAGCAGCGGACGGGAAGATAAAATTAGTGGATGTGGCGCCGGAGACGGAAGGCGCCTTGGCCTTTATCCGGGAATTAAAAGGGGAGTTTCGCCTTTCCTTGGCCCACACCAATGCGGATTACGATCAAGCAGTGGCGGGCTTTCAAGCGGGAGCAACCCAGGTTACGCATCTTTATAATGGGATGAGCGGAATGAATCATCGTGCTCCCGGCGTGGTAGGGGCGGCGCTGGAGAATGAGAGTTGTTTTGTGGAATTGATTTGCGACGGCGTCCATGTGGCGGCTCCGATGATTCGAAATACCTTTAAAATGTTTGGAGATGACCGTATTATCCTTATCAGCGATAGTATTTCTGCGACAGGAATGCCGGACGGCATGTACGAGTTGGGAGGCCAAGCGGTTCGTGTGGAGGGAGGAACGGCAATTGTCACAGCCACGGGAAAAATTGCAGGCTCCACCTCGAATCTGATGGAGTGTCTTCGATTTGTGGTCAAGGAGGCAAAAATCCCGTTGGAGTCAGCCGTGAAATGTGCAACCATCAACCCGGCCAAAAGTCTTGGCATTGAAGACGAGTACGGCAGTATTGAGCCGGGAAAGAGGGCGCAGCTGGTATTTTTAGATGAAGATTTGGCGGTTTCTGCCGTTTGGTTTTAAATGGCCCCTTGGTTTTCTGAATTTCTCCGGGATTTTAGTTGACAGTAAAACTTTACAGTGCTAAACTAATGCTTATAGAAAGTGTGAACTCAAATTCAGGGGGAATTCTCATGAATAAGAAATTGAAGACGGAGACCGTAGACGGGCTTTTTCAAGCGGTGCTGCAGCTGAAAAATGTAGAGGAGTGTTATGCTTTTTTTGAGGATGTGTGTACGGTAAACGAGCTGCTTTCTTTTGCCCAGCGCTATGAGGTGGCGCGGATGCTCCGCAAGGGAAAAACTTATTTGGAGATCGCGGAGAAAACCGGAGCTTCTACGGCTACGATCAGCCGCGTGAATCGTTCTTTGAATTATGGGAACGACGGTTATGACATGATTTTTGAAAGACTGGAAAAAGAAGAGAAGGAAAAATAAGAGCGTGGAAAAGAAAACAGGTGGAAGCCTGTTTTTTCTTTACTAAAATTCCGATGCCAAAAGGTCTCTGGGGAAAAGGGGGGGGGGAATATTTTGTAGAGTTTCGGAGTGAGTACTTCTAGGATTCCAAAAATTTGTAAAAAGCATGCACAAAAATAAGAAACTCGCTGCGCTCAAACAGTCTTATTTTTGTTTATAATACAAATTTTCAGAATCGAAGAAGTACGAACACTCCTGCAAATACAAAATATTCCCCCCTTTTCCCCAGAGACCTTTTGATATCGGAATCTTACGAAGCGGTAAAATTTTTTAATAAAGCTAGAAGGGAAAAGAAGAAGGAAAAATAATTGACTTTCTTGGGAGAACGTGATAAATTTAACATATTCAGGAAAGGAGAGAGCGTATGTTCAAAGATGAATTTCAGGCAGTATGTAATGCGGGAGGGGCCAAGATCAACCTGATGAAGAAGAATCCGACGGGTTACTTTGTATCTTCGATGGTGGCCGGAATGTTTATCTCTTTTGGCAGCTTTGTGGCTTTTGTGTTCGGCAGTATCATTTTTAATGGGGACGCGGCCTATTGGACCAAGGCGGTTCAGGCGTTTGCTTTTGCTGCTGCTTTAAGCTTGGTGATTACGGCGGGCGCCGAGTTGTTTACGGGCAATAATTTTGTGCTTGGAGCCGCTGCGATGCGTAAGAGCGTATCCTGGGGAGATGCCTGCAAGCTGTGGATCTTTTGCTGGATTGGAAACTTAGTCGGCTCCTTGCTGTCGGTTCTGGTTTTCCATCTGACAAAGATACCGACGGGAGCTGTGGGAGAGTATTTTACCCAGATTTCGGCTGGAAAGGTTGGACTGGGACCGGTAGAGCTGCTGAGCCGTGCGGTTTTGTGCAATATTCTGGTTTGCTTGGCTGTATGGTGCAGTATTAAAATGAAGACGGAATCTGGAAAGCTGATTATGGTTTTCTGGTGTATCTTTGTTTTCATGGTCTGCGGCTTTGAGCATAGCGTTGCCAATATGAGTATTGAGGGCGTGGCGCTGTTTAACGGCGGTATTTCCCTGGGAGAATATCTCTACAGCGTGATTTTAGCTACGGTTGGAAACATGGTGGGCGGCATTGTGTTTGTGTCGCTTCCGTACCACCTGATCTCCAAAGAAAAATAGAACTTGCATCGAAAAAAATTTCATGCTATAATTTTTACATATTTTCATATGGGCTGGGGGTGCCGAAAGGCTGAGAGGACGTAAAGTCCAACCCTTTGAACTTGATTTGGTTAATGCCAACGTAGGGAAGCAGAACGAAAACAGAGGGACTTTCCATGGATGGGAAGTCCCTTTTTATACGTTAAAGTTCTTATGGCAAAGGAGCCTGATGTGAAAAGTATTGGAATATTTTTCACGCCAAGGTCTTTTGCCTAGGAACTGCCGTATAAAAGATGTTCCGCGGAGGATATACGGGCGCGAAGGAGGATGTTGAAATGAAAAAAGGAAGATGGATAGCCGCGCTGACGGCGATGGTTTTTCTGGCGGCTGGATGTTCCGGCCAAGGAAACGCGGAGGGGACAACCCCTATGGCGGGGGAGGAAAGCGCTGGGGAGACGGAGCTGGATGTGGTTTTAGACTGGTATCCCAATGCGGTCCATGCCTTCCTCTATATCGCCCAGGAAAAGGGTTATTTTGAGGAAGAGGGCTTGAAAGTAAACGTGCTGTATCCGGTCAATGGCAACGATGCGGTGGCCTTGACGGCGGCTGGGAAGGCGGATATCGGTTTTTACTACCAGGAGGATACGATCATCACCAAGACCAACGAGGACGTACCGGTAAAATCCATCGGGACCGTAGTCCAGGGACCGATCAGTATCTTTGCGGCCCTGGAAGAAACAGGGATTCAGACTCCGGCGGATTTTAAAGGAAAAACCATCGGCTACAGCAGTACGGAATTTGGAAAAAAAGCAATTGAAACAGCGGTAAAAAATGTGGGTCTCTCCTTGGATGATATCGAGCTGATCGACGTGGGCTTTGATCTCACCAGTTCGATGACGACAGGAAACGTGGACGCTACCTATGGCTGCTTTGTAAACCATGAAGTTCCGGCGCTGGAAGAAAAGGGATTTACCGTCCACTATTTTTCTCCCACGGAATATGGAGTGCCCAATTACTATTCGCTGATTCTGGTAGCCGGGGAGAAAAATCTTGAGGAGAAGGAGGATGCCTATACCGGATTTTTGCGCGCCTGCCAGAAGGGATTTCAGGATATGAAGGAAAGCCCGGAAGAGGCGCTGAAAATCCTGATGGACAATCAGAGTGTGGACAACTTTCCGCTTTCCGAATATGTGGAGACCAGAAGTTTTGAGGTGCTTCTGCCTTTGATGGAGCAGGAGGGCTCTCCCTTTTTAACCCAGGATAAACAAGTCTGGCAGAATAATATCGACTGGCTGAAGCAGGCGGGAATTACAGAGAAGGCCCTGACGCCAGATGATTTTGTCGTAAACTTGCTGGCGGAATAGGAGGAGCGATGGAACGAAATCGTGTTGTGGCGGAGGCTGCCAGGAAAGGCGCCGAGGCGGCTCTTTCCGCCCAGATGAAGCTGCTGGAACAATTTTCCGGTATCGACTGCGGTACGGGAAACCGAAGCGGGAACCGCAAGGTGGCGGAACTGGTGTCCGCATGCCTGCGGGAGATTCATGCCGATGTCGAGTGGGAGGAGGATTCGGAGCTTGGCATCCATGTGATCGGACGTCTGCGTCCAGAAAAACCAGTGGGAAAGGTGATTTTAGCCGCTCATTTGGATACGGTATTCGGGGATGGATTTGTAGGAAAGCACCCGTTCCGGCAGGAGGGCGACTGGGCGTATGGCCTGGGAATCAGCGATTGCAAAAGCGGCGTGGTGATTGCTCTTGCGGCAGCGGGCATTTTGGAGCGCGCACATCTTCTGCCGGATTGGGAGATCACCTTTCTATTTAACTGCGACGAAGAGATCGGTTCCCCTTCTGGTAGCCGGTTAATGAAAAGAGAGGCGGCAGACGCCGACTATGCTTTTGTGCTAGAAGGCGGGCGGGAAAAAGACGGGGTGATGCGGCTGATTACAGCAAGACGCGGCGTGATTTTAGGTCGGATGGACGTAACCGGCGTGGAGGCCCATGCGGGAAAAGACTACCTTTCCGGTCGAAGCGCAGTGAAAGAGCTGGCCCAGAAAATTTTGGATCTCTACGCCTTTAACGATGAAGAGAAAAAGATTTATTACAATGTAGCGCCGATCTCCGGCGGTCGTCCTAACGGTGTGGTGGCAGGGGAAGCCCGTGGGGAATTTTGCTGCGCGGGGCTTCCGACCAATGCGGATTTTGGGCGGGAGCGGGAGAAGATACATTCCTTGGCGGCTTCCTCCTATACGGAAGGATGCGTTACGACCGTGGAAGAACACACGTTGTTTCCTGCGATGGAACCATCCGAAAAGAATCATAGGGCCTTCCTGCTGTTAGAACGTGCGGCGAAAGTCTTAGGGATTTTTGTGGAAGAAGCAGAAGATGCTTCGGCTACGGACGCCTGTTATTATAGTTCTTATGGAGTCGCCTGCGTGGACGCCCTTTCCGCCATCGGAGCAGAGATTCATACAGTCAATGAACATGTTTTTATCCCGTCTATCCAGGAAAAAACGGAGTTTTTAGCGGTGGCGCTGGGCCTATTGGAACAAGATGATCGGAAGAAGGAACGGGGAAGAAGGGAGCTTTTATGACAAAGAAATTTACGGAAGAATTGAGAGAGGCAGCAGCCGAAATTTGGGCCGGTTACCATGAGCACCCCTTTGTGCGTGGGATCGGGGACGGCACGCTTCCCATTGAGAAATTTCGCTTTTTTATGATTCAGGACTATTTATATCTGTTTGAATATGCCAGGCTGTTTGCTCTGGGCGTGGCAAAATCAAGGGGCCGGAAATGGATGCAGATGTTTTCGGAGATGGAGCATTCTACCCTAAATGGAGAGATGAATATCCATCGTTCCTACATGAAACGGCTGGGAATTACAGAGGAGGAGCTGGACGCGACGAAGAGCTCTCTGGCAAACCTTTCTTATACGAATTATATGCTGGCAGTCGGCTACCGGGGAGACGCTCTCGATATTCTGACGGCGGTTTTGGCCTGTGCGTGGAGTTATCAGGAGATTGGACGGGAAATTGTTGGCAGAAACCCTGATGCGGCAAAGCACGAGCTTTACGGCGAATGGGTAAGCGGGTACATTTCCGAGGAATACGGACGGATTGTGGAAGAAAACCTGGCGGGAGTCGATGCGCTGGCCCAGGGGATTTCGGAAGAGCGAAAGCAGTATTTAACCGAAGTATTTGTCAATTGCAGCCGGTATGAAGCGGCTTTTTGGGATATGGCCGATCAGATGGCGCCATAAGGAGAGACGGATATGTTGATGATTGGAAGCCACATCTCTTCGTCAAAAGGCTATGAAGCGATGGGAAAACAGGCGTTAAAGCTGGGAGCAAATACCTTTGCTTTTTTTACGAGAAATCCGAGAGGCGGTTCGGCGAAGGCTTTGGATTTGGAAGATGTGAAACGGTTTCTAGAGATCGCGGAGGAGCATTCCTTCGGCCCTTTGGTGGCCCATGCGCCGTATACCTTAAATCCCTGCGCGGCAAAGCCGGAAGTTTTGGACTTTAGCCGGCGGGCCATGGGGGAGGACTTGGAGAAATTGGAGGCTTTGCCGGGGAATTATTATAATTTTCATCCGGGAAGTCATGTGGGGCAAGGTCTGGAGGTTGGAATTTCCCGGATTGCGGAGCTGCTAAACCAAATTTTAACGTCAGAGCAAAGCACCATGGTTTTGTTGGAAACCATGGCTGGAAAAGGCAGTGAAGTCGGAGGCCGGTTTGAAGATTTGGCTAGAATTCGGGAGCAGGTGGAGCGCCGGGAAAAAGTAGGGGTTTGTCTGGATACTTGCCATGTATGGGACGGCGGCTATGATATTGTCCATGACTTGGACGGCGTGCTGGCGGAATTTGACCGGGTGATCGGTTTAGAACACCTAAAAGCGATTCATCTCAACGACAGCCAGAATCCGATGGGAAGCCATAAGGACCGGCATGCAAAAATCGGCGAAGGGACCATTGGGCTTTCGGCTCTCTGTGCGGTCATCAACCATCCGCTGTTAAGAAAACTTCCCTTTGTGCTGGAAACACCCAATGATGAAGAAGGATATGCACGGGAAATCCATATGCTGCGGGAGAGGTATCGGGATGAATAAGGAAGAGAAGCTGCGAGAGGAACTGATCCAGCTGGCGGAGCCATCCTACCGAGATTTTTCCAGCCGGCTGATTCCCAATCTGCAGAAAGAGAAGATGCTTGGCGTGCGTTTGCCAGCTCTGCGCAAGATCGCAAAGCGGTTGGCGAAAGAGGACGGAATGGAGAGCCTAAAGAGAATTGGGAGAGAATACTTTGAAGAGACGATGCTTCGAGGAATGGTGATTGGCTGCGTTCCGATTTCCTTTCGGGAAAAGATTCCGGCGATCAAAGATTTTTTGCCGGAGATCGCCAACTGGTCGGTCTGCGATAGCTTTTGCGCCGGTCTAAAGGGCGCGGCGAAGGAACCGGAAGCCGCCTGGGAGCTGATACAGGAATGCCTGGCGGATACCAGGACCTATTTCCGGCGGTTTGCGTTGGTGATGGAGATGAATTATTTTCTGGACGATGCCCATGTGGAATCGGTGCTGGAAAGCACGGCGGGCGTCGGAGAAGAGGATTACTATGTGAAGATGGCAGCCGGCTGGTGTCTGGCAGAATGCTATGCGGCTGCTCCGGAAAAGACGGACGGGCTGCTGCGCTCCGGGCGGCTGAATCCGGATGTATTTCGCCTGGCGCTTCGAAAGATCCGGGAATCCCATAAAATTAGCGAGCGATGGCAGGCCAATGCGAAGAAAATCCGGGATATCCATTATGACAAGTCCTAATTATGAAAAGTGTATAAATTGTTTTTCCAAACTTGACATTCCCCCGAAAACGGAATAAACTGAATCCGTTCACTTGTCAAATAGTTTACCTGGTTATCTAAGGGGAAAAAAGATGTTATCACGTTTCAGTGTAAAAAAACCTTATACAGTTCTGGTTGGAGTTGTTCTGGCGATTATTCTCGGATTTGTATCCCTATCCCACATGACGGCGGATTTACTGCCAAGTATGAATATGCCTTATGCGGTGGTGTATACCACTTACATAGGCGCCAGCCCGGAGGAAGTGGAAAGTACAGTGACGCAGCCGGTGGAAAGCGCCATGGCTACGGTCAGCAATATTGAAAATATTCAGTCTGTTTCCTCGGAAAATATTTCGATGGTCATGTTGGAATTTGGGCAGACCGCCAACATGGATTCTGTTTCCATTGAGATGCGGGAGAGTTTAGATCAGATTTCGTCCCAGTGGCCGGATTCGGTTGGGAATCCGATCATTATGAAATTGAATCCGGATATGATGCCGGTGATGATTGTAGCGGCGGGCAAGGATGGTTTGACCGGAGGAGCCTTAACCGACTATGTGGAAAATGAGCTTTTGTCGGAGTTGGAAAGCATCGAGGGCGTGGCCTCGGTGCAGGCCAGCGGAGAGATTGCGGAATCCGTACAGGTAATTCTTTCTCCGGAGAAAATAGCGGCGAAAAATCAGGAGATCCGGGACGCGCTGGCGGACAAATTTGCCGATGCCAGGGAGGAATTGGAGGACGCCCGCCGGGAGGTTGAGGATGGCCTTGATCAGGTAGAGGATGGAGCGGCCCAGATGAGCGCGGGCAAGGAGACGATCCAGCAGCAGCAACAGGCGCTGGCAACCCAGATTGCCCAGGCCCGTGCCGAGATGGACACAAAAAAGACAGAACTTTTGGAGACAAAGCTTCAGCTAACAGATCAAATTTCTAAATTGACGGATCAGCTGGCCAGCTTGCAGCAGGCGGAAACGAGTCTCAAAGAACTAAAGACTCAAAGGGAGTCTTTGGTTCAGCAGAAAGAGCAATTAGAAGAAGCAATCCAGGCATATCAACAGCTGGCTGACGAGTATGCGGCGGCATCGGCGGCAGTGGCTGGATTTGAGGAACGGATTACGGCCATTCAAAATGACCCGGCTCTAAGCGAGGAAGAAAAGCAAGCGCAGATCGGGGCGATTCAGGCGGGAGAAGACTATCAGAAGGCGCAGAGCGATCTGGCCATGGCGCAGATGAAGCTGAAAGCTTTGGGAATCACCGCCGATCAAATCGGTGGGAAGATCACGGAGCTGACCATGGCCTCCCAGGCCATCTCCAATGCTCTTACTCAGCTGGACGGCGCGATTCAGGCGGCCGGACAGGACCCGGAACAGTTAGATCAAGCTCTGGCGGAGATCGCAGCGGGAAAGACCCAGCTTCAGGAAGGGATCAGTCAGTTAGAAACTACGATTACTCAGTTGGAGAGCGGGCAGATTGCGATCAGTGAAGCGGAAACTCAGTTAAATATTGGCGAAGCTACAGGAAATATGCAGATCTACAGCGCTTTGGCGGAAGTGATCGCCGGACAGCAGGGGCTTGCCGGCACAAAGACCCAGCTGGAAAGCGCTTTGAAGCAGATGGACGACGCCGAAGAGCAGGTGGAGGAGCAGGAGGAGGCCGCCTACGAGAAATCCGATTTGACGGACCTTTTGACCAGAGATCTGATTTCTCAGATTTTGACGGCGCAGAACTTTTCTATGCCTGCCGGTTATATCACCGAGGGCGACAGTGAGATTTTGGTCCGGGTCGGCGATAAATTTTCCTCTCAGGCAGATATTGAGAATCTGGTGCTGATGGATATGGGCTTTGATGATGTGGAGCCAATCCGTGTAGGCGAGGTGGCGGATGTCATTACTGTGGATAACTCGGCGGATGTCTATGCCAGCATCAATGGAGCGCCGGGTATCCTGATGACCATGCAAAAGCAGACCGGTTATTCTACGGGAGACGTCAGTGACCGGATACAGGAAACGTTTGCGGAGCTGACAGAGACGGAAGAGGGGCTTCATTTCACAATCCTGATGGATCAGGGCATCTATATGGATATGGTGATTCACTCTGTCGTAGAAAATATGCTTTTCGGCGCATTACTGGCAATCTTGGTGCTGATTGTATTTATGAAGAGCCTGCGTCCGACGATTATGATCGCCTGCTCGATTCCGCTCAGTATTCTGACGGCAGTTTTGCTGATGTACTTCAGCGGTATTTCCATTAACATTATTTCCCTGTCGGGCTTGGCTCTTGGCATTGGAATGCTGGTAGATAACTCGATTGTGGTAATTGAAAATATTTATCGGATGCGCGGAGAAGGGCTCTCGGCGCGAAAGGCGGCGGTAGAAGGCGCCAAACAGGTGTCCGGGGCAATCACAGCCTCTACGCTGACGACCGTGTGCGTGTTCCTTCCGATTGTATTTACGGAAGGAATTACCAGACAGCTCTTTGTGGATATGGGATTGACTATTGGTTATTCTCTGTTAGCGAGCCTGTTTGTGGCGTTGACCCTGGTTCCGGCTATGTCGTCTGGGCTTTTATTAAAAGGCGAGCTAAAGCCAAATCGGACCTTTGAGCGGATTCAAAATGTGTACAGCAAAAGCATTGTCTGGATGTTAAAGAGAAAAGCGTTGGTCTTGGTGGCCGCGCTTGGCATGCTGGTTCTAAGTATTGTGGCGGCATTTTCCAATGGAACTGCGTTTATGCCGGAGATGGAGAGCACGCAGATGTCGGTGACTCTGGAGACAGAGGAAGGCAGTACCCTGGAAGAAACGGCGGCGATTTCGGAAGAAGCCATCGCCAGGATTCAGACTCTTACGGATGTGGAAGCAATCGGCGCTATGGCCGGCTCTTCCAGCGGGATGATGTCTATGGGAGGAACCAACACAGAACAGGTGAGCATGTACCTGATCCTGAAAGAAGACAAGGAACTGACCAATGAAGAGCTGAAGACAAAAATTCTGGAATTGACGGCGGATCTTCCTTGTGAGACCAAGGTAGAGACCTCGATGATGGATATGTCGGCTCTTGGCGGAAGTGGAATTTCCATCGAGATCAAGGGAAAAGAACTGGATAAACTAAAATCCATGGCAAAAGAAGTTGCCGCCCTGTTGGAGAACGTAGAGGGTACGGAGGAAATCTCCGACGGAATGGATGAGCAGACCAAGGAACTTCGAATTATTGTAAATAAGGATAAGGCGTCGGAACACAACCTAACCGTGGCCCAGGTGTATGGGGCGATCTATGCGAAGCTTTCCGAGTCCAAAGAAGATACGACGTTGATCACGGAGAGTAAGGACTATCCGGTTTATGTGATGGATGGAGAGGCAAAAACGCTTACCCAGGATGAGATCGGAGACCTGACGATTTCTGTGACCAACGCCGAGGGAGAAAAAGAAGACGTGGCAATCCGCGACGTGGCAGATTTTACGACCGATGTGGGTCTGGATTCGATTCGCAGAAATAATCAGCAGAGAACGTTAAATGTCACTGCCGTCGTTTCCTCCGGATATAATGTCGGCTTGGTCGGCGAGGAGGTGCAAAAGCAGCTGGAATCCTATGAGGCGCCGGCTGGATATTCGGTGACGCTTCGCGGAGAAAGCGAGACCATTGAGGAAGCCATGGTGGAGATGGTAAAGATGCTGGCGTTAGCCGTTGTCTTTGTGTATTTGGTCATGGTGGCTCAGTTCCAATCCCTGCTGTCGCCGTTTATCATTATGTTTACGATTCCTCTGGCCTTTACCGGTGGTTTCCTGGCGTTGTTCTTGGCAGGATTTGAGGTCAGTGTCATTTCAATGATCGGCTTTGTCATGCTGGCCGGCGTTATCGTCAACAATGGTATCGTAATGGTGGATTATATCAATCAGCTGAGACGGGGCGGCATGGAGAAAAAAGCCGCGATCGCGGAAGCTGGAAGAACCCGTCTGCGTCCGATTTTGATGACCGCAGTCACCACGATCTTTGGATTGATTACCATGGCCTTTGGCATGGGAATGGGAGCGGATATGGTGCAGCCCATGGCGATTGTTACGATCGGCGGTATGATATATGGAACGCTGCTTACCTTGTGGGTGGTGCCTTGTATCTATGACCTTCTCAATCGGAAAGCCGATATCACAGAGGAAGAAATCTAAGAATAGGATACGGAAGAAAAAGGAAGCGCTGCGCAGTGTATGGCGCTCCTTTTTGCTTATATAGGAAAAGACTTGATTTTTCCGTATGGCCAGCGTAGAATAGGAACGAACGGAAACGCAGAAGCTTTTCGATATCAAAGGATAAATGAGGATGATTTATGAAATATCGTTTTGAAGTGGAACAGATTGCAGCTGAGAGAGGGAAGCTTCCGCGGGATGAGCGGCATGATATTATGCAGTATTTTTCTGGAATTGTGATTGAGGCGGACGAGAGGAAGAAGGCGGCTCGTCAATTGGCGAAGCTGTCGGCAGGCCGTTTGTCAAAGGAAAGCACTGACGAGACGCTTTTGATTACGCTGCCAGATTATGGGAGCTGCCAGGTGACAGTGAGGATACATGCAGAAGATTAACAGTGATATTAAAAGTGGAAGCTTTGCTCCGGCGTACTTGCTGTATGGGGAAGAGGCATTTCTGCGGCGCAGTTATAAGAATCGTCTGCGGCAGGCGATGGTAGGCGACGATACGATGAATTTTACCTATTATGAAGGCAAGGATTTTTCGGTAACAGAACTGATGGATATCGCGGAAACCCTGCCTTTTTTCGCCGAAAGGCGGTTGATCATCGTGGAAAACAGCGGATTTTTTAAGAAAGAGTCGGGAGAGCTTGCCGATTATTTGGACCGAATGCCGGACACCACCCATTTGCTCTTTGTGGAGGAGGAAGTGGACAAGCGCAATAAGCTTTATAAACGGGTAACAAAGCTGGGGTATGCGGCGGAGTGCAAACGCCAGACCGCAGGCGAATTGAAAAAGTGGGCGGCCAGGGGGTTGGCCCAATCTGGAAAAAAGATTACCGAATCAACGCTGGAGTTGTTTTTGACGAAGACCGGGGATGATATGGAAAATATCCATCGGGAGTTAGAAAAGCTGATCGGCTACATCGGGGAGCGAGAGGTCGTGGAAGCGGGGGATGTGGAGGCGATTACGACGACCCAACTTTCCAATCGGATTTTTGATATGATTCATGCAATTGCCGCGGGGGAGCGACGAAAGGCATTGGCCCTTTATGGAGATTTGTTGGCGTTAAAGGAGCCTCCGATGCGGATCTTGTTTTTGATAGCCCGACAATTTCATGGATTGCTCCAGGTAAAAGAACTTCGGGAGCAAGGCGTGGGAAAAGATGAGATTGCATCCAAGTGTCGGCTGCAGCCTTTTCTAGTCGGCCGGTATATGAGCCAGGCATCCCGTTTTACCAAAGAACAGCTGGAGGACTATGTCCGATTGGCTGTGGAAACCGAAGATGCGGTGAAAAAGGGGAATTTAAAGGACAATCTGGCAGTAGAACTTTTATTGGTGCAGTTTAGCGAACGATAAAGGAGAAAGACGGGGTACGTCCAAACACATCATAGCGACGGACAGAATCAGGAAAATTAGAAAAACGGAAAAAAGCGCTGCGAAAGAAAAAGTTTCCGCCGCCCTGCCGAAAAGACTGGGGCAAACGGTGGAGAAGGTTTCTCTCGCAGCGCTTTTTTGAAGGAGTAAACCTAGGACTTGCGGATATCGTTGATGATCTGCTGGATATGGGCGACCTGTTCCAGTGTCATGCCGGATATTTCAATATAGGTGCGGCTGTCTTCACCCAAAAGGTAGTCGGTACTGACGGAAAAAAAGTGGGCGATACGAATCAACATATCAACTGACGGGAGTATATTATTGTTTTCCCAGTTGGAAACGGTTTGCTTGGACACGCCAAGCTTCCCGGCCAGTTGAATTTGGCTGAGACTATAGGAAATACGCAGTTTTTTCAAAGTTTCTCCAAACATCGTTTTTATTCTCCCTCTGTATGAAGAGTACAATGCGGAAAAGGTATTTACAAAATACAAAAGTATTGTTATAATGGACAATCATAAGGGGGATATAGGCATATGAGAAAATGGGTGAGTGGAATATTGGGGGCAGCCCTGTTGATACTGTTTGCTGCCTCCTGTGCTCCCCGTTATTTTTGCTCCAATTGTGGAAAAATATGTACGGGTACCGGATATCGCGATATGACGGGAACGCATGTGTTTTGTATGGAATGTGCGGTTCATTACTATTCTCCTCTGTTACCACAAGAGAACAAATGGAAGGCCAGGGAATGTCCTATGGAATAAAAAAGAGCCGTCCCCACACCATGGGACAGCTCTTTTTTATGATTCAATCTCAATTAAGAAATCTTGTTGACAGCTTGGGTTAATCTGGAAATCTTTCTGGAAGAAGTATTCTTGTGAAAAACTCCCTTGGAAGTTGCTTTGTCGATCTCGGAGATCGCCTTCACCAGGCAGGTCTTTGCAGTCGCGGCGTCGCCAGCGGCGATAGCAGCGTCCACTTTCTTCACATAGGTTTTCACTTTCGAACGGATCGCTTTATTGCGGGCTGCGTTCTTCTGTGCCACAAGAATTCTTTTCTTTGCGGATTTGATGTTTGCCAATTTGTACACCTCCACTACGCATGAATGATTTGACGGTATAAAAACTATTTACACTCGAATCGGACACGGACGATGATGTAAACATACTTTTTTATTCTACTGGAAATTTGTCCCGCTGTCAATACATATTTCGTTGATTTTTGGAAGAAACTACGGTATGCCATTTCGTCAAATAAGGAGGAGTTTTATGCCAAATCGTTTTCCGATCCGTACAGATCTGGCTGTGGAAGCCAGAGAAAATACACTATCCGGAGCTGAGGCTGAGTCGATTTCCGGAGTTGTTTATCAACAGCAAGAAGAGGACGGCGGACAGATTCAGATTTCCCGCGTTCTAGTGAAGAATGAGAAGGGCGCGAAAGCCCTGGGAAAGCCAAAGGGAAATTATTTGACCATTGAGGCTCAGAACATGTGGAAAAATGAAGGCGGAATTCATCGGGAGATTTCCAAGGCATTGGCCCGCCAGATTCGAGCTCTTTTAAAGGAAGCAGGGTTAAAAAAATCTTGTTCTGTCCTGGTTGTAGGGTTGGGAAATCCGGAGGTGACTTCCGATTCTTTGGGACCGCAGGTCTTGGGAAATTTAAGGATTACCAGAACCTTGTATCCCGATGGAAAGATTAGTGGAATTGTTCCGGGAGTGATGGCGCAGACCGGAATGGAGGCGGCGGAGGTCGTAAAAGGGATCGTGATGGAGACAAAGCCAGATGCATTGATTGTGATCGACGCCTTGGCTGCCCGCAGCGTACGAAGGCTCGGCACGACAATTCAGCTGACCGACACGGGAATTCATCCAGGTTCCGGCGTCGGAAACCGTCGAAGCCGCCTGGATGCGGAGACCATGGGCATCCCAGTAATCGCAATCGGCGCGCCTACGGTAGTGGGGGCTGCCGCCATTGTGTTTGACGCGGTGGAAAGCTTGATGGAGGAAGTAGACGAAGCGGAGCGGTATCAGATGGTAAAGGACTTGGTGGAACCAAAGCTGGGGCCGATGATTGTAACGCCAAAGGATATCGACGACCGGGTACGTCGGCTTAGCTTTGTAATTTCCGAGGGGTTAAACATAGCGCTCCTTGGCGACGCATATACTGGAGCATGAGAATTATTATTTTGCTTTTATGGATTTTGGTATCCTTATTTCTTTCACCGGCTTCTTTTGTTGTCAATCAGGAAAAAACCCTTCCGCGGCTTTTGATGAAGGCGGCCGAATCTATGGTAGATCCAGGATTTTCTATGGATTATGAGGCGCAGATGATGGCAAAGGAAGAAAATCTGGAAATGACTGGTGGCCTCGGAGCAGACAGCATCCGAGGCCAGATTATGGAAAAAGGCGAGATGTCCGGAAATGGAAAGGAGTCCGGCGAGACGACGGAGAGCATAGAACATATATCGGAAAGCAGTGGAGAAGTACCGCCGGAAACCTCCGAAGAGAGCAGCAGTTCTTCCGGTGAAGCCATGGATTTGCCGTCGGAAGCGGTTTCGGCTCAGGCTTTGGCGGAGCATTTTTATTCAAAGGAACAGTTAAATGACGTACAGTATTTGCTGGATCATGTATTTTGCCTTGATCCCACTTGCGCGGTAGGAGGGGATATTTTAAATGGAGAGGTTTTTCTGAATAAGGATTTGAAATTAACGGGTACCGGAGAACCCCAGGTGTTGATTTACCACACCCATTCTCAAGAGGAATATGCGGATTCCGTCCCTGGTGATCCTTCTATGACAGTACAGGGGGTCGGCGATGAGCTGGCGCGGATCTTGACGGAAAAGTACGGGTTGTCTGTCCTTCACAATACAACCCACTTCGATATGATGGAGGGAAAGATGGAGCGGAGCCGGGCGTACTCCTATGCCAAACAGGAGATTAGTCAGATTCTGGACGAAAATCCTTCCATCCAGGTGGTGATCGACCTGCACCGGGACGGCGTGCCGGATGATCTGCATCTGGCGACGGAGGTAAACGGGAAGCCCACCGCCAAGATTATGTTTTTTAACGGCGTTTCCCAAGATTTAGACGGACCGATTGAACGTTTGGCAAACCCGTATCGGGAAGACAATTTAGCTTTTAGTTTTCAGATGTACTTACAGGCCAAAGCAGCCTATCCTGGATTTTGCCGGGATATTTACTTAAAGGGATATCGCTATAACCTCCATTTCAGACCCCGTTCCGTCCTGTTGGAGGTAGGGGCCCAGAACAATACCTATGAAGAAGCCGTCAATGCGATGGAGCCTTTTGCCGATATTTTGACAAAGGTGATTCTTCCTGCGAAAGAACAAGAGTGAATTCCCCTGTACAGGAATAAGTAAATTCCACATGTGGAGTGAATTCAGGGGGCGCAGGGTCTTGTAGGAACAAGAGTTTTGTGCTACACTATATACGGAAAAATGGGGTTTTATTGGATTTCTTCCAGTCCCCACAGGAGGATATACATGGCAGCAGATCAGAGCAAGATACGGAATTTTTGCATCATTGCCCACATTGACCACGGAAAATCTACGTTGGCGGATCGGATTATCGAGGACACCGGCACGCTGACAGAGCGTGAGATGCAGTCGCAGGTGCTTGACAATATGGAATTGGAGCGGGAACGCGGGATCACGATCAAGTCCCAGGCAGTCCGCGTGATTTATAAGGCAAAAGACGGAGAAGAGTATATCTTTAATTTGATTGACACACCGGGACACGTGGATTTTAATTATGAAGTTTCCCGGAGTCTTGCGGCCTGCGACGGAGCGATTCTTGTTGTGGACGCGGCTCAGGGCGTAGAAGCTCAGACGCTGGCCAATGTTTATCTGGCGTTGGATCATGATCTGGATGTGTTTCCTGTGATCAATAAAATTGATCTTCCAAGTGCGGAGCCGGAGCGTGTGATCGAGGAAATCGAGGATGTGATCGGCATCGAGGCCCAGGATGCGCCTCTCATTTCCGCTAAAAATGGTATCAACATCGACCAGGTGCTGGAGGCTGTGGTGACGAAGATTCCGGCCCCGTCCGGAGACCCGGACGCGCCGCTGCAGGCTCTGATTTTTGATTCCCTTTATGACTCCTACCGCGGTGTCATCGTCTTTTTCCGTGTAAAGGAAGGGACGGTGCGCAAAGGGATGAACATTCGAATGATGGCGACCGGAGCCGAGTTTGGCGTCGTGGAAGTGGGGTATTTTGGCGCGGGCCAATTTATTCCTTGCGAGGAACTCTCCGCGGGCATGGTGGGATACTTGACGGCCAGCATTAAGAATGTGAAAGATACCAGAGTCGGCGATACCATCACGGAAGCGGACAGGCCCTGCGCCGAGGCGCTTCCGGGGTATAAAAAAGTACAGCCCATGGTATACTGCGGCCTGTATCCGGCGGATAACGCGAAATATCCGGAACTTCGGGATGCTTTGGAAAAATTGCAGATTAACGATGCGTCTCTTCAGTATGAACCAGAGACTTCGGTAGCCCTTGGATTTGGCTTTCGCTGTGGCTTTTTAGGGCTTTTGCATTTGGAGATTATTGAAGAACGGTTGGAGCGGGAATATAACCTGGATTTGGTGACGACGGCGCCCAGCGTGATCTATAAAGTACACAAAACCGATGGAAGCCAGATGGATTTGACCAATCCGACCAATATGCCGGACCCGTCGGAGATCGAATATATGGAGGAACCCATTGTCTCGGCGGAAATCATGGTAACGACGGAGTTTATCGGCGCGATTATGGGCCTGTGCCAGGAGCGCCGCGGCGTGTATCTTGGCACAGAGTATATCGAGTCGACGAGGGCGCTGCTTCGCTATGAACTTCCTTTAAATGAGATTATCTACGACTTTTTTGACGCGTTGAAGTCCCGTTCCCGCGGGTATGCGTCTTTTGACTATGAGATGAAAGGCTATGAAAGGTCGGATTTGGTGAAGCTGGATATCTTGATCAATCGAGAAGCAGTGGACGCCTTATCCTTTATTCTCCATGCCAGCACTGCCTACGAGCGGGGGCGGAAGATGTGTGAGAAATTGAAAGAGGAAATTCCGCGCCATCTGTTTGAAATTCCCATTCAGGCGGCGATCGGCAGCAAAATCATTGCGAGGGAAACCGTGAAGGCCGTCCGCAAGGATGTTTTGGCCAAGTGCTATGGCGGCGATATCTCCCGTAAGAGAAAGCTTCTGGAAAAGCAAAAGGAAGGAAAGAAACGGATGCGCCAGATCGGAAGCGTCGAGGTGCCTCAGAAAGCGTTTATGAGCGTGCTGAAGCTGGATGAAGAGTAAGAGGTGAGCGTATGACGAAAACGGATTTAGGGATATATGTACATATCCCTTTCTGTGCACGAAAATGTGATTATTGTGACTTTGTCTCTATGGTGGGATCACCGGACGAGCAAGCTTACTATATCCGGGTTTTGAAAAAAGAAATACGGGGATTCGAGGCTCTGGGAAATTTATATTTGGTTCGGACGGTATTTATCGGCGGCGGGACCCCCTCTATTCTGGACGTGTCCCAGCTTGAGCGGATTATGGAGCAGTTGAGGGAGCAGTATGAGTTTGCGGAAGATGTGGAGATTACCATTGAGTGCAATCCGGGGACGTTAAATGAGGAGAAGCTTCTGCGTTACCGCGCGATGGGAATCAACCGCCTGAGTCTTGGCCTTCAGTCCACCCACAATGAAGAGTTGAAGGTGCTGGGGCGCATTCATTCCTATGAAGACTTTTTGGAGAGTTACCGCCTGGCGAGAAAGGCGGGCTTTACCAATATCAATATCGATTTGATGACGGCCCTGCCCGGCCAGAGTGTGGAGGCCTGGGAAGATGTGCTGCGCACGGTGGTAGCTCTTGCGCCGGAGCATATTTCCGCCTACAGCCTCAGCATTGAGGAAGGCACGCCGTTTTTTGAGAGATACGGGAATACGAAGGGGCGTCTGCAGCTTCCTAAGGAATCGGAAGACCGGCAGATGTATCATTTGACAAAGGAAATTTTGGAAGAGGCGGGATATCGCCGCTATGAGATTTCCAATTATGCGAAAAAAGGAAAGGAGTGCCGGCATAATATCACCTATTGGAACGGAGGCGAATATGTCGGTTTTGGTCTGGGCGCCGCATCCTATCTGGGAGGAAAGCGGTTTAGCAATCCGAAGGACAAGCAGGAGTACTGGGAATTTGCCAGGAACGCTTACCATCGTTATAAGGAACTTCCGCCTCAGGGCCAGAAAGAAACCATGGAGGAGTTCATGTTTTTGGGGCTTCGGATGATGGATGGAATTTCTATGAGAGAATTTGAAGAAAAGTTTCATGTACCCTTTGCGGAGGTTTACGGGACGCCGGTCCGCCGTATGATTACCCAGGGATTTTTGGAAGAGACGGGAAACCGGCTAAAATTTACGGATAAGGGAATTGACGTGAGCAACCAGCTTCTGGTAGAGTTTTTGCTGGGCTAGGCTGCAATAAGAATGGAGTTTATATGGAAGAGAAGGAAAATTGGCAAAGAGGACTGGAGGCGGTTCGGGAAAAGGCGGCGGCCAATGGAAATCGGATTGCCGTCGGGGAGATATTGGCCTGCTTTCCGGGTATTGCGCTTTCGGAGGAACAGATCCGTCTGATTTACCGCTATTTGGAAGATACGCACATCGAAATCGAGGACTATGAACCTCATGATACGCGGAGTGTGGCAGTGGGATCTGGCCGGCTTTCTGGAGAAGAAAAAGCTTATTTCCAAATGTATCTGAAGGATTTGGAAGGGGTGGCTCCTTGTACAAAAGCGGAGGAGGAAATCCTGGTAAATCATCTGCTCGGCGGGGATGAGGGAGCGCAGAACCGACTGATTGAGGGGAATTTACATCGCGTATTGGAGTTGGCGAGAAACCGGGCCGGCTGCGGCGTGCTGATCGGAGATCTGGTTCAGGAAGGAAATATGGCGCTGGTAACGGCGGTTGAGGAATATCGCAGCGCCGGCGTCCGGCTGGTGGGAGAACCGCTGGAGGATTTCCTGGAAAAGAAAATCGACGGGGCCATGGAAGCGCTCATCCGCGAGCAGAGCGGTTTTGACCGGGCGGCAAAGCGGATGGCGGCGGATGCGAACCGGCTGCTGGAACTGACAAAAGAGTTGGAAGAGGAATTGGGCCGGGAAGCCACTTTGGAGGAACTGGCAAAGCGGATGCATTTGCCGGGAGAATATGTGGAAGAGGTGGTCCGCGTTTCCTATCATGCCATGAAAAATGGGGACGGCAGCGAAAATCAGCGTGAGAAAGCAGATCGCTTGACGTCCGGATGGGATTTGACGGAAGAGGAAAATTCGTAAGGCCTGGAAGCGGTTTACGGCAATAAGGATGGAAAAAATATTACTTTTAGAAAAAGTTTGAAATATTGAGAGAGAAAAGGAATCTGAGGAGGACACCATGAGCGTTAGACGTATTTACGTAGAGAAAAAGCCGGATTATGCTGTTTTTGCAAAGGGCCTAAGAGAAGAAATTGAAAATTTTCTTGGAATCCATACCATCACCAACGTGCGGGTCTTGATCCGTTACGATCTGGAACATATCAGCGACGCCACATATGAGGCGGCCAAGGGACTGATTTTTTCCGAGCCGCCGGTGGACATGCTCTATGAAGGCACGTTCCCACGCGCCGAGGGGGCCCGTGTATTTTCTGTGGAGTATCTGCCGGGGCAGTTTGACCAGCGGGCGGATTCGGCGGAGCAGTGCGTCAAGCTGCTGAATGAAAAAGAGGAACCGATTATCCGGTCGGCCACCACTTATGTGGTGGAGGGCAGCCTGACGGAAGAACAGTTTCAGGCGATCCAGTCTCTGTGCGTCAACCCGGTAGATTCCCGGCTGTCCGACGGCGACGTGCCGGAAACCTTGGTAGAACAATTTGAGGAGCCGGCGGATGTAAAAATATTTGACGGCTATTGCAAAATGGAAGAAGCCCCGTTAAGGGAGCTTTATGATTCGCTCAGTTTGGCCATGACCTTTGAGGATTTCCAGTTCATTCAGAAGTATTTTGCGGAGGAAGAAAAGCGTGATCCCTCTATGACAGAAATCCGTGTGCTGGATACGTATTGGTCGGATCACTGCCGCCATACCACCTTCCAGACGGAGCTGACCGATATTTCCTTTGAGGAAGGGGATTGCAAGGAGGAACTGGAGGCGACTTACCAGAAATATTTAGGCGACCGAGCGGAAGTTTTTGCTGGGAGAAAGGACAAATATGTCTGCCTGATGGATCTGGCGTTGATGGCGATGCGGAAGCTGAAAAAGGAAGGCAAGCTGAACGATCAGGAGGAATCCGACGAGATCAACGCTTGCAGCATCGTAGTTCCGGTGACCATCGACGGCGTGGAAGAAGAATGGCTGATCAGCTTTAAAAATGAGACCCATAACCATCCGACGGAGATCGAGCCTTTCGGCGGCGCGGCTACTTGTCTCGGCGGTGCGATCCGGGATCCCTTGTCGGGGCGTTCTTATGTCTACCAGGCGATGCGGGTAACAGGCGCGGCGGATCCGACGGTACCGGTGTCGGAGACCTTGAAAGGAAAACTGCCCCAGAGAAAGATCGTCACCGACGCTGCCCATGGCTACAGCTCCTATGGAAACCAGATCGGATTGGCGACCGGTTATGTGAAAGAATTGTATCATCCCAATTATGTGGCAAAGCGCATGGAGATCGGAGCGGTCATGGGCGCGGCTCCCAGAAAAAATGTCATCCGCGCCACATCGGATCCGGGAGATTTGATTTTGCTTGTGGGCGGACGTACCGGCCGGGATGGCTGCGGCGGAGCCACGGGCTCCTCCAAGTCCCATACGGAAGCTTCCATCACCACCTGCGGAGCGGAAGTGCAGAAGGGAAATGCGCCGACCGAGCGGAAAATCCAGCGGTTGTTCCGGCGTCCGGAAGTCAGCCGTCTGATCAAAAAGTGCAATGATTTTGGCGCCGGCGGCGTTTCTGTGGCCATCGGCGAACTGGCGGACGGCCTTCGGATTGACCTGAACATGGTGCCGAAGAAATACGCAGGACTGGACGGAACGGAAATTGCGATTTCCGAGTCCCAGGAGCGGATGGCAATCGTGATCGATCCAGGCAGTCTGGTGGAGATCATGAATTATATCAAAGAGGAAAATCTGGAAGCAGTCGTCGTGGCGGAGGTCATGGAGGAGAAGCGTCTGATCATGTACTGGCGGGATAAAGTGATCGTCAATATCAGCCGTGCTTTCTTGGATACCAACGGAGCCCATCAGGAAGCAAAGGTTCAGGTGGCGGTTCCGTCTGTAGCGGGAAATCCTTTCGACGACTCCACAGTGGAAGGAAAACCAGCCAAAGAAGCGTGGTTAGATACCTTAAAAGATCTGAATGTGTGCTCCCAGAAGGGTCTGGTGGAGATGTTTGATTCCACCATTGGAGCAGGCAGCGTCCTGATGCCCTTCGGAGGCGTTTACCAGCTGACCGAAACCCAGTCCATGGTGGCGAAGCTGCCGGTTCTTTCCGGAGAGACCGACACGGTGACCATGATGAGTTATGGTTTTGATCCGTATGTATCTTCCTGGAGCCCTTACCACGGCGCGATCTATGCGGTGGTTTCCTCCGTGGCAAAGATCGTGGCTGCCGGCGGCGATTTCCGGAAGATCCGTTTTACCTTCCAGGAATACTTTGGAAAGTTAGGAAAGGAGCCGAAGCGCTGGGGCGCTCCCTTTGCCGCTCTTTTGGGCGCTTATGATGCCCAGATGGGCTTTGGCCTTCCGTCCATCGGCGGAAAGGATAGTATGTCCGGAAGCTTTAATGAGATCGACGTGCCGCCGGCCCTCGTTTCTTTTGCGGTGGATACCGGTTCTTACCGTCATGTGATCAGTCCGGAGCTGAAACAGGCGGGGAATCAATTGGTGCTGTTCCGGATTCGGAAAAATGAGAAGAAACTGCCGGATTACAGCCAGATGATGGATTTGTACGGAAAGATTTATCAGGATATTGAGGATGGAAATATTATTTCCGCCTATGAAATCGAGCGTCACGGCCTGGCGGAAGCTTTGGCCAAGATGGCTTTCGGAAACAAACTTGGAATTTCTGTTTCCAGCGAAGTCGATGCGAAGGAATTCTTTGGCGCTGGTTTCGGAAATCTAGTGGCGGAAGTGCCGGCAAGCCGGGTGGCTGCTCTTCATGCGGAAGGCCAGGTGATCGGCGAGGTGACGGACGAGGGTACTCTGGTTTATGGCGATGCCAAGCTGACCATGGAAGAGGCTCTCGCAGCATGGACAGGACGGTTGGATCCCGTATATCCGGCCAAGGCGGCTTCTACTTTAGAGAGCGCCGAGCAGCCGTTCTATGACAAGGGCGCCGTCGCCATCTGCACCCATAAGCTGGCCCAGCCGACGGTCTTTATCCCGGCATTCCCGGGAACCAACTGTGAGATCGACAGCAAGAAAGCCATGGAGGCTGCAGGCGCCAAAGTGATCGTTCAGGTAATGCGGAACTTGACCGAGGAGGATATCCGCAGCTCCGTGGAAGATTTTGCCAAGGGAATTCGTCAGTCACAGATTATCATGTTCCCCGGCGGCTTCTCGGCGGGCGATGAGCCGGACGGCTCGGCGAAGTTCTTTGCAACGGCCTTCCGGAATGCAAAGATCAAAGAAGAGGTGGAAAAACTGTTGAACGAGCGGGACGGCCTGGCCCTTGGCATCTGCAACGGATTCCAGGCGCTGATCAAGCTGGGCCTGGTTCCTCATGGGAAGATTGTACCCCAGGAGGCGGATGCGCCTACGTTGACCTTTAACACCATTGGCCGCCATATTTCTCGGATGAATTATGTAAAAGTAGTCAGCAATAAGTCCCCGTGGCTGCAGCTGGCGGAGCTCGGCGGCGTTTACTGCAACCCGGCGTCCCACGGCGAGGGCCGCTTTGTGGCGAGTGCGGAGTGGATGAAGAAACTGTTTGCAAATGGACAGGTGGCGACCCAGTACTGCAGCCCGTCTGGGGACGTGACCATGGATGCAGAGTGGAATTCCAACGGCTCTTACCTTGCGGTGGAGGGCATTACCAGTCCGGATGGAAGAGTGCTTGGAAAGATGCTTCACTGTGAAAGAAGCGTTGGAAAGGCCCTGGCGGTAAATATTTACGGCGACCAGGATATGAAACTTTTTGAGGCGGGCGTGAAGTATTTCCGATAAAAGGCCGGCTGTAAAGAATTTCCGTTAAAAACCGGGTGTGCAAAAGTCATGAGGCTTTTGCGCGGAAAGGGAGAAAATGAAGAAAAAATTTAAGTTTGTTACGGTTCTTGTCGTGATTTTGGCAGCGGCTTTGTATTATTACATTGCGCTGCCGCCCATCAATATCCATGCGGCAGGATTCTGGTGGTTTTTGATTGTGCTGGCGGCGGCCATCACCCTGGCTTATGGATGGAAGCGGGTGGAACGTACCGGAGATATGCGCCGTCCTTTGGACTTTAGCGGGATGAAAGAGGATAAGGGCGTGAAGATCGGGATTGGCGTCGTAGTGATTATCATTGCAGTGTACCTGATCGGTTCCCTGCTTTCTTCCCCGATTATCAATGCCTCTAAGTATCAGCAGCTGATGAAGGTGGAGACAAGGGAGTTTACCACAGATATTGAGCAGGTATCCTACAGCCAGATTCCTCTGTTAGACAGAGATTCCGCGACGATTCTTGGCCAGAGGAAAATGGGAAGCCTGGTGGATCTGGCCTCTCAGTTTGTTGTAAGCGATCAGTATTCCCAGATCAACTATCAGGGAAAGCCAGTGCGCGTCACGCCTTTGGCCTATGCTAGCCTGATCAAATGGTTTACGAATATGGGAGAGGGAATCCCCGCTTACATCAAGATCGACATGGCTACCCAGGATACGGAATTGGTACGGCTTTCTGAAGGAATGAAGTACACGCCCTACGACCACTTCAATCGGTACTTGGAGCGCCATCTTCGTTTCCAGTATCCGACGTATATCTTTGACACGATCAATTTTGAGGTGGATGACGAGGGTACGCCTTACTGGGTCTGCAGCGTAAAGAAATTTAATATCGGCTTGTTCGGCGGCCAGACCATTGGCCGGGTGGTGCTCTGCAATGCGATCACCGGTGAGTGCGAGGACTATGCCATTGAAGATGCGCCGACCTGGATCGACCAGGCTTATTCGGCCAGTATGCTGATTGAACTCTATGATTACTATGGAACGCTGAAACACGGATTTATCAATAGCGTTTTGGGACAGAAGGATTGTCTGAAAACCACGAATGGATATAATTACTTGGCCTTGGACGACGACGTCTGGGTTTACACGGGCGTAACCTCCATCACCAGCGATCAGTCCAACGTTGGTTTTGTGCTGGTCAATCAGAGAACCATGGAGACCCGGTATTACCAAATCGAGGGCGCCATCGAGGATTCGGCCATGTCCTCGGCGGAAGGTCAGGTGCAGCACCTGGGATATGACGCAACGTTCCCGCTGCTTTTAAATATTGCCAACGAGCCAACTTACTTTATCGCGCTGAAAGATGACGCAGGGCTGGTGAAGAAGTATGCCATGGTGAATGTCCAGAAATATCAGGTAGTTGCCATTGGCGATACGGTCAGCGACTGTGAGAAGAATTATGTAGCGCTCTTAAAGAATAATGGAATTTCCAGCGGAAGCGGTACGGCAGCCCAGACGACAACCGGAAAGATCGCCAAGATTTTTGAGGCTGTGGTGGAAGGAAATTCCCATTGCTATCTGCTGTTAGAAGGTTCCGACGTGATTTATGACGTGTCCGTAGCGGAATATCTGCCGATTGTCAAGTACGATGTCGGGGATACGATCACCATGGAGTATTTGGAGGGTGAGCAATCCTGCACGGTATTGGGGATTGTGGAATAGGAGAAAGATGCAAGGACGTTTTGCCGATCTGGGCTGCCTGCTTTGAGCAGAAAGCCCAGAAAAGCAAGGCGTCCTTTTACTTTTATTAACTCTTTTAAGCAATCTGAAATGGGAGAAAGCGGCGAAAATGGAAGGGAAAATATCTTGCCCTTAAGAAAAATAAGAAAATAAGTCTAAAAATTTTATTTTTTTTATTTGCTGTTGGAATAAGAAATAAAAATCCTGTTAACGTTTTGACAGTGGATGGACAAACAAAAAGGGCCATGCTATAATGGCAGTTGGGTTTGCGGAAAGTCTTGGAAATGGCTGATCCGCGGCCTCTGACACTCGAATTTCTCACCTTGCCCTTCGGCAGGAGTGGAGAACAAATATAGGAGGAGATTAAGAAATGGCAAAATGGGTGTATTTGTTTAAAGAAGGGAACGCGGACATGCGCAATCTTCTTGGTGGAAAAGGCGCCAACCTGGCAGAAATGACCAACCTGGGCCTTCCGATACCGCAGGGTTTTACGGTGACCACCGAGGCCTGCACGGATTACTATAACAATGGAAAACAGATCTCAGAAGAAATTCAGGGACAGATTTTCGATCACATGAAGACTTTGGAGGAGATCCAGGGCAAGAAATTTGGCGATACGGAAGATCCGCTGTTGGTTTCCGTTCGTTCCGGCGCTCGCGCTTCCATGCCTGGTATGATGGATACGATCCTGAACTTAGGCTTGAACGACGTGGCGGTGGAAGGCTTCGCGAAGAAGACCGGAAATCCCCGTTTCGCCTATGATTCCTACCGTCGTTTTATCCAGATGTTCTCCGACGTGGTAATGGAGATCGCAAAGCCGAAATTCGAGGCAATTTTGGATGAAGTAAAGGAAGCGAAAGGCGCGAAATTCGATACGGATCTGACCGCCGACGATTTGAAAGAAGTCATTGCAAAATATAAAGAGCTGTACAAGAAAGAGATCGGCTCCGAGTTCCCGCAGGAGCCCAAGGATCAGCTGATGGAGTCTGTAAAAGCGGTATTCCGTTCCTGGGACAACCCTCGTGCTATCGTATATCGCCGTATGAACGATATCCCTGGCGATTGGGGAACCGCTGTCAACGTACAGGCCATGGTATTTGGTAACATGGGAAATACTTCCGGTACTGGCGTTGCCTTTACCCGGAACCCTTCCACGGGCGCAAAGGGAATCTACGGAGAGTACCTGATCAATGCCCAGGGCGAGGATGTGGTAGCTGGTATCCGTACTCCTCAGCCGATCACCAAACTGGAAGAGGATCTGCCGGAGTGCTATAAGCAGTTCATGGAGATCGCTCATAAGCTGGAAACCCATTACCGCGATATGCAGGATATGGAGTTCACCATTCAGGAAGGAAAACTGTATTTCCTGCAGACCAGAAATGGTAAGAGAACCGCGCAGGCTGCTCTGCAGATTGCCTGCGATCTGGTAGATGAAGGAATGATTACTCCGGAAGAGGCTGTCTGCCGTATCGATGCCAAGTCCCTGGATCAGCTGCTGCATCCGACCTTTGACAAGGACGCGCTGAAGGCTGGCAAGGTGATCGGCGAGGCGCTTCCCGCTTCTCCTGGCGCTGCTGCTGGTAAAGTATATTTCACCGCGGAAGATGCAAAGGCTCATCATGAGTCCGGCGAGAGAGTAATCCTGGTTCGTCTGGAGACCTCTCCGGAAGATATCGAGGGTATGCATGCGGCCGAGGGTATCTTGACGGTACGCGGCGGTATGACAAGCCATGCTGCCGTTGTGGCTCGTGGTATGGGTACTGCCTGTGTATCCGGCTGCGGCGCGATCAATATTGATGAGGAAGCCAAGGTGTTCAGCCTGGGCGGCGAGACCATTCACGAGGGTGATTATATCTCCCTGGATGGCTCCACTGGTAAGATTTATGTAGGCGATATCAAGACGGTACCGGCTTCTGTCAGCGGAAACTTTGGCCGCATCATGGGATGGGCTGATCAGTTCCGCCGTCTGAAAGTTCGTACCAATGCAGATAATCCGGCTGACACGGCCAATGCGGTTCGCTTGGGCGCTGAGGGTATCGGCCTTTGCCGTACGGAGCATATGTTCTTTGAGCCGGAGAGAATTCCGAAGATTCGGAAGATGATCCTGTCCAAGACCCAGGAAGCCCGCGAGGCTGCTCTGATGGAGTTGCTTCCGTTCCAGAAAGCGGACTTCAAGGCGATGTACGAGGTTCTGGAGGGACGGCCGATGACCGTTCGTTATCTGGATCCGCCGCTGCATGAGTTTGTTCCCACCGATCCGGAGGATATTGCGGAGCTGGCGAAAGATATGGGTATGACCCCTGCTGAAGTAAAGGCTGTCTGCGACGGACTGCACGAGTTTAACCCGATGATGGGCCATCGTGGCTGCCGTCTGTGCGTAACCTATCCGGAGATCGCAAAGATGCAGACCCGCGCTGTCATGGAAGCTGCTATCGAAGTGAAGGCTGAGAAGGGTTATGATATTGTTCCTGAGATCATGATTCCGCTGGTAGGCGAGAAGAAGGAACTGAAATATGTGAAAGATGTCGTAGTAGAGACTGCTGAGCAGGTGAAGAAGGAAAAAGGCTCGGATATGGAATATCATATCGGTACCATGATCGAGATTCCGCGTGCTGCTCTGACGGCCGACGAGGTAGCTGAGGAGGCAGAGTTCTTCTCCTTTGGTACCAACGATCTGACCCAGATGACCTTCGGTTTCTCCCGTGACGATGCTGGTAAGTTCCTGGATGCTTACTATAAGGCGAAGATTTACGAGTCCGATCCTTTTGCAAAGCTGGATCAGACCGGCGTTGGCCAGTTGGTAGAGATGGGCGCCAAGAAGGGCCGCGCAACCCGCCCGAACCTGAAACTGGGTATCTGCGGCGAGCATGGCGGAGATCCGTCTTCCGTAGAGTTCTGCCACAAGGTGGGTCTGGACTATGTGTCCTGCTCTCCGTTCCGTGTGCCGATCGCAAGACTGGCTGCGGCTCAGGCGGCTCTGAACAATAAATAAGAAGAAATCTGTTGTTGTTTTTGGACACGGACAATTTTCCGTGAAAGGTAAAGTTTAATATTCTGAGACGGCCTTGAGGGAGCAATCCTTTGAGGCCGTTTTTTATCGAATAGGAAAATCTTTTGGGCAGCAAAAAGGAAGAAAACATGATACCTAATCCGAAAATTTAAATAAAATTAGCTATGCAATATGAATTATTAGCACAAAATATCTTGATTTTCTTCTCCTATATAAGGTATAATATATTTTGTCAAAAATTAGAATAGAATAGATTTTGAGTGTTGAGAGAATCGAGAGTGGGCGGAAAGCAGTGATCGAACCAACATTGAATCGGGAGCGTGTTCAACTATGAAGACTGAAAAGAAAATCATTGATATCAATGCGCACATTATCAACATCGTTTGTGAAATCGATGTTGATAATGATGTATCCAAAGCTTTAATTTCGTTTGACAATCTGGGGTTCGGTGTGATTACCGCAGTTAAATTCAACGCGAAAGGGTTTAATTCTTTTGGTGATGTCGTTCAGATTGCAGGAAAGGATAAATTTTATCTGATTATCCAGGATATTAGTGTTGATAAAAATACATCGGTCCAAAATCTCAAAGCAAAAATTCCCAATAGTGATATTCGGAGGCTCGAACTTGAGGAGTGCCAAATTTGCTATGCGGATGGTTCCATTACGAGTTATGCTGGTGCAGACAATAGAGAATTTGAGGTTGAAGAGTTTGAGACTGACGGAACGGAAAAAGAAACGCTGGAAGCAATTCGAGATGTTGTTTCTGCTGAAGCAAAGAATCTCCCTCAGGATTTTGATTTTGGATGGTTGTGCAGTTGCGGCAGATATAATACGAACGATCTTGGATCCTGTTCCAATTGCGAAGTGAAAAAGTCAGATATTTTTAAAATTACGGATCTTACCTATATTTCTGACGTGATTGCAGAGCATCATAAGAATAGGGAGGAGCGTGAAGAAAGAGCCAAGCAAGAAGCAAAAGAAAAGGAAAAGGCTGAAAAAAGCCGAAATATCAAGATTGGGATTGGCGTAGTTGTGACAATCATATTAACCATCTTTATCGGCCGTGCCGTTGTTTTGGCTGGCCGCACAACATATTCATCAGAGGCGGAGATGAAATCTGCTCTTCAAGGAAGGTATACATACTATGATGATTCCGGCAGAGCGAGCAGGCAAATCGTTATTGATGGCGATACTGCTATATATAAGTGGAGTTATAGTGACTCTGCGGATATGAAGACATCCATAGAAAAATGGGATTATAAAAATGGTAAAATTCACACGTTTGAAGATTTAATTGTCACGAATAAAGGTTATCTGAAAGATGGAAGTGACATTTATGAAAAAGGCGGCTATATGTCCACTTCTAGTAGTTTTTATTCTTCAAGCTACAACTCTAAGAGTGATTATTCCGTATTAAAAATTACCGCGGATGGCGTGACAAGTAATTCTGGATATACAATTTGTACAGGAAGCGTAAAGAATAATGGAACCAAAACCTATAAGTTTGTCCAAGTAAAAGGATCGTTCAAAGATTTGAGTGGTAATGTTATCGATACAGATTGGACGTATGCGGTAGGCTCTGAGGGATTGGAACCAGGAGAATCAACGTCCTTTCGGCTGTCTGTGACGAAAAATTCTAAGATCACTTCGTGTTCTGTTAGTCTACTAGATTATAATTGATGGAGGATACCGATATGTTTTGTGTAAAATGTGGAGAAGCCATACCAGATGGAAGTTCAGTTTGTCCCAAGTGCGGTGCTAATCTGATTAAGAAGGAGGAAGAACAGGCAGTCGTGTATGCATCGCAAAAGGAAGAAGAAATTCCAGAGCAAGCGAAATCAATCAAGAAAATCCCTAAAAAAGCTTTAATTGGGATGGTTGCCGTCGCGTGCGTTATCGTTGTTGTCTTCGTTATAAGCGGAATAAACAAAGCAAATTTGAAAAAGGCTCTTGTGAAAGAGTGGTACGATGTGGATGGTTCTATACTTAAGGTGCTCGATATAGACGAAGACGAGATGGAGTACCGACTGGAAACCGGCTACAGCTGGATCGATAGGTCTCTCGGAACTTACGAGTGGAAACCCGTTGGTAAAAACCAGATTAAAATCAAACAGTTTGGCGATAAATATGAAACATTTACGATTGAGCTAAATGATGACAAAGATGTATTGAAAATTTCGCCTGCCATTACAAGTACGGCTTCCAGCGAAATTTGGTATCACATAGATTGAGAATAGGGGAAAGGCTGTGCTGGTTATCAAATCACATACTTAGGTTGGATGCCATAGGGCGCAACATATACAAAATTGAGAAGAGGAGGATTTACGATGGAAAATTACACCGGTAAAATTTGCCCGTTTTGTAAAACGGAAATCAAAGCGGAAGATACGGTGAAGGTATGCCCTGTTTGCGGTATTCCTCATCATGAAAGATGCTGGGAGGAAAACAAGGGATGCACTACTTCTGGTTGTTCTGAACAGCACTATGAGGAGCAGCATACTAACCCGACAGCGGTATGCTCAAATTGTGCTACCCCGTTGGATGACGGACAAGAGTTTTGCCCTAAGTGCGGGACGCCTAAAAATGCTCCTCAAAAAAATGTATGCGGTAAATGTGGCGCCGAGTTACAGGATGGACAAGCATTTTGCGCTAAATGTGGGCAAAAAGTGGGACTCGTTGTTGATGCGGGAGTAAACTCTGCAACGGATCAGTTTAATGATGGTCTTCAAAAGAGAAGTAAGAAAAAAGTAGTTCTGCCAATTATTCTTGCAGTTGTAGCAGTCGTTGCTGTAGCACTAGTAATAATTCTCAAAAAACCCTCTGTTGAAGAAATTGTGCTTTCCAGATCTTCTGTTGAACTAAAGGCAGGAGACTCTGTTTCTGTTTCCTACACGATTACACCCGATAAAGCCGGTGATACAGAAGTCACTTGGGAATCGTCTAATAAATCCGTTGCTATCGTAAATAGTAGTGGTAAAATTACAGGAAAAGGAGATGGTTCTTGTACTGTCACAGTAACAGCGGATGGAAAAACCGACAGCCTGACTGTAACTGTTAAGACAGGCCCTGATTTTACTGCTATTTATAACGAATATTGCAGTTCTGATTATGCAACATTGGGCACGGATGGCAGCTATTTAAGTATTGATACGAATCCATATGATATAGATGATTATACTGTTTCAGGCAGTATAACAGCGATTTTAGCTGTAAATAGCGCTCTTGGTTTGCCAGATTATATTGTTGATGATATGAGTAATACAACAGCACTGATGGGGAGACAATCAGAAACATTTAGTGATCTTGGGATAACGGTAAGTTGGTCTTATCACCCGAATAAAGGTTTGGAAGTTACATATAAGGCAATAAATTGATTTTTGGTTTGTTTATGCTTACATGAAAAGATGCCCTCAATATGCCTATAGCTTTTTGCAAAGCAGGGTGTATCAATGTGGTTGATGTAAAGAAAAAGACCTTCGGCTTTTGGGCCGGAGGCCTTTTTCTTATCTTTGAGAAAAAAGGAGCTTGGCTATCATTTTTTTAATGCTTCCCCTGCAAAAACAGCTCCACATATCTTTGATATCCAAGGGAGTATTCTTTTATCATATCGATAAAGTGTAACGCATAGTGCGGCAGGTACAGACCGCTGGGATAAATGCAATCGATCCGCAGCGTTTCCTTTAAATTTTTGAGAGACAGTACATGCAGGTACGTGTCAGGCGTAGAAGTCTCATTGTAGCGAAAAACTTCTGGGAGCATAAAAGTAGGGAAGAAAGCTGCCACGATTTTAGAAGCGCATAAACGGATCTGGGCGTCATAGTTACTCATTCGGATAATCGGCGACAGGCTGATTTGATGGAGGTTTAAATATTTTTCGATCGCTTGATTCAGCGTACTGGTAGAATAATTCAGGCACAACGGAAAATTTGGCAGCAAAGCCGGAGGCAGGCCATGCCGGATAATGTCGGACAAATCCCAATTTTCATTTTTGGCCGTACTTTCCAGCAGCCCCTGGGACGCAATCAGGTAAATTTTGTCTTCCACCAGCGGAACATAATGAAATTCTTTACGAATCACGGCGTCTACGCCGATCAGCATGTCTAAATCCCCTTTTCCAAGCAACGTACTCATTTCATTGGTGTCCCCAGAATAGATGGACCAGGTAACGTGAGGATACAATCGATGATAATTTGGAAATATCTCGGAAAGCATCCGGGTAGCCCGGGAACTGTTTAGTCCCAAGCGCAAGTTTCCGTGGTTGCCCTCTGAGATTTCTTTTAATTCAATATTCAGGTTGCTTTCCAAACGTTGAATTTGGAGAAGCTTTTTGTAGAGCGCATGGCCGGCGGGCGTCAGAGAAACCGAAGGCTTTCGTGTAAAGAGCGCAACGTTATATTCATTCTCTAATTTTCGAATATGTTTGCTCAAGGCTTGCTGCGTAATAAAGCAGCGTTTGGCTGCCTTGGTAAAATTCAATTCTTCAGCTGTAATCAGGAATACCATTTGGCTTGTGTTCATAAGACCTCCCGGATAGAGCTTGACTTCATACAATTATAATGCCTATATATTTGAATTTCATAACAACTTTTTGGTTGTTGAAAAAGGAGGAGATAGCTGTTTTACTTTGTTGGACAGTTTTACTAAAATGGCATTAGAGAATGAAAAAAGGAAGTCGAAAGACAGGGAGAAGTAATGGGTTCACGAGGAAATAGCAAGGATGTTACAGAGGCGTATTATTCGGGTTTGATGGCTTCTGTTGGATTTCGCAGAAGTGATTTGAAAAAACCGATCATCGGGATCGTCAATTCCTATACCGATGTAAACCCAGGGCATAAGCCTTTTGCCGAGATTAGCAAAGCGATTAAAGAAGGCGTTTGGGCTGGCGGCGGCGTTCCAGCAGAATTTTCCGTTCCCGCGCCATGCGACGGTATGGCCCAAGGGGAAGGAATGCACTGCGTCCTGCCGCAGCGGGATCTGATTGCGGCGTCCGTGGAGGCAATGGTAAAAGCCCATGGATTTGACGGTTTAGTGTTTCTTTGTTCCTGCGATAAAATTGTACCGGGAATGTTGATGGCGGCCAGCAGGCTGAATAAACCGTCCCTCTTTTTGACGGCAGGCGCCATGATGCCATACCAGTCAAGCGACGGCAGTACCTATGTGACTTGTGATCTAAAGGAGGCCATTGGCAAGAAGGCGTCCGGGGCAATCACAGCGGATACAATGGATGAGTACATCTCTCATATGTGTTTTTCCCAAGGTACCTGCTCCATGTTTGGCACAGCCAATACCATGGGTTCTATGCTGGAAGCGGTTGGAATTGCTCCTTTTGGTTCCGCTACCATGCTGTACTGCTCTTCAGAAAAGATTTGGCAAAGCCGTGCGGTAGGAGAGCGCATTGTAGAGCTGACGAAAGAAAACAGAACCTTCCGTCAGTATTTCAATGAAAAATCCATTGCCAATGGAATCCGATACGTTTCTGCAACGGGGGGATCTACCAATGCGGTTTTACACATGGTTGCCGTTGCCAGAACTTTGGATGTCAACTTAGACTTGAAGGATTTCGAACGGATTCAGTCGGAAGTCCCGGTCATTATGAAGCTAAAACCATCTTCTAAGTATTCCATACAAGATTATCATCAGGCGGGCGGCGTTCCGGCAGTCTTAAGTACCTTGAAGGATTACTGGGATAAGGAAGCAGAGATGGTCTATGAAAATGTTTCCCTCGGAAAAATGTTGGAGACACTAAAGGTGCGGGTGAATCGGGATGTAATCCATGAAGCGGATCATCCTTTGGCAGAAAACGGCTGCTTTTCCATTTTGTTTGGAAATCTGGCGCCGGAAGGCTCCGTAGTCAAAAAGACAGGAGTAGACCCGGCGATGTATTACCATAAAGGCCCGGCGGTTGTCTTTGAATCGGAAGAGGAAGTCCGGGACTATATGCTGCATAAAGAAGTAAAACCAGGCTCTGTGTTGGTGATTCGTTACGAAGGGCCAAAAGGCGGGCCGGGAATGCGGGAGATGTCGATTCCTGCTGCTATGCTGGTCGGTATGGGGCTTCATACTTCGGTAGCGATGGTGACGGACGGACGGTATTCCGGAGCTTCCAGAGGGCCCTGCGTAGGTCATGTTGCCCCAGAAGCCTGGGACGACGGCCCGATTGCTTTGGTAAAAGACGGAGATCTGATTGAAATTGATCTGAATAACCATAAGATCGAGCTGTGTGTGCCGGAGAGCGAGCTGGAAGAGCGCAGAAAGCATATCATAAAGCCGGAAAGAAATGTCAGCGGCTTTTTACGAGCCTACCGCAGTCAGGTTCGGGGTTCCGATGAGGGAGCGCTTTGGCTTTATGAATAGCAACGGATGGAGCGATGCAAAAAGATAAAGGAGGTTCGAGATGGAAAAGCTATGCAAGATCTTATATAAGATTGCAGGCTATGTGGCGGGAATCCTGCTTAGTATTATGATGCTGGTTTTGGTGGTACAGGTATTCCGGCGGAGAGTGCTGGGCAGTTCCTTGACCTTTGCCGAGGAGCTGATCCGGTTTTTGGAGATTTGGCTGGTGATGCTGGGAGCGAGTTTGTGCGTGGTGGATGACACGCATCCGACGGTGACGATTTTCTTTCAGCTTTTTCCGGAAAAAGTACGGAAAGTAGTGAAGTATCTGGTCTATATCCTGCTTATGGCGGTCGGCGTTGTCATCATTGTTTCCGGGATTTTGCTGATTATGAAAAACTACCGCCAGACTACGCCAACGCTGCGGATTTCTTACGCCTGGGTCTATGTGGCGATTCCGATATCCGGGCTTTTGATTGATATTCAGTCTTTGGGAATCTTGACAAAGATGCTGAAAAATAGGAAAGAGGGAGGAGAGAAATCATGAGTATGGGTGTTGTCCTGATCATTAGTTTCGTATTTTTATTTGTTATCAGCGTTCCCCTTCCCTTTGCGATCGCGATTTCCTCCGTCATCGCCCTTTTGGTCGGAGATATGCCGTTGGTATTGATCGCCCAGAGAATGTATATGGGGATGGACTCCTTCCCCATGTTGGCGATTCCGTTCTTTGTTTTATCCGGCGAAGTTATGCTAAAGGGCGGTCTATCCAAACGATTGATTCGCGCGGCGAGCAGCCTGATCGGCCATTTGACCGGCGGACTGGCGATGACTTCCATTGCTTCGGCGGCCTTTTTCGGAGCGATTTCCGGATCGGCTCCCGCAACGACGGCTTCCATCGGTTCTATTATGGTTCCGGAGATGAAGAAAGCCGGTTACGACGAGGATTTTTCTGCAGCTTTGGTGGCTTCCGTAGGACCGTTGGGGCAGATCATTCCACCTAGTATTCCCATGGTTCTCTGGGCGACGATGGCTGGAATTTCCGTATCGGATTTGTTCCTGGCTGGAATCCTCCCCGGAATTTTGATTGCCCTGGCCCTTTGCGTCTGCAGTTATATCATTGCAAAAAAACGCGGTTTTCAGAAAGTGGGAAAAAGAGCGTCTCTTGGAGAAGTCGGCAAAGCTTTTAAAGATGGAATTTGGGCGCTGCTGATGCCGGTTATCATTTTAGGCAGTATCTACGGCGGAATTTGCAGTCCTACGGAAGCTGGTGGTATTGCATGCTTCTACGCCTTGCTGGTTGGATTTTTTATCTACCGTGAACTGAGGCTTAGCGATATGATGGGAATTCTGGTCAATACGGTGAAAACCACGGCCATGGTAGTCTTTATGGTAGGCTGCGCCAGCTTATTTGGTTGGATTATGGCGAGCGAACAGCTGCCGGCGAAACTGGTATCCGGTTTCCTGTCCATCAGTGACAATAAGTTTGTGGTTTTGTTCCTTTTGAACGTTGCGCTGCTGATCGCGGGCGCTTTGATGGACAATATTTCTGCCATGACCATCCTCTGCGCTGTGTTGACAGGAATTGGAAACGCCATCGGTATCGACCCGATTCAGCTGGGCGCGATCATTGTAATCAACTTTGCTATCGGAAATATCACTCCTCCGGTAGGATACACCTTATATGTGGCGGCGGGAATTACCGGGCAGCCATTTGAACGGATTGCGAAGAACGCGATGCCGATGCTGCTGGCGGAAATCTTGATTTTGCTGCTCATCACGTATATACCATTCTTTACATTGGCCTTTTTATAAGATGGTTACACCCTGTAAAGCGCAGGAAAATAATAAACGGGCGTTTGCCTAATGAAGGAGGAAACATGAAAGTGAAAAGTATGAAAAAGACACTGGCAGTTCTTCTGGCTGGAACCATGCTGTGCGGTGCGTTAGCAAGCTGCGGCGGCAGCGGCGACACCACGACGGCTGCTCCGAAGACGGACGCGGCGACGACGGCTGCTGCGAAGGAGAGCGAAGCCGCAACGACTGCCGCAGCGACGGAAGCTCCGGCAACCTCAGACGCGGAAGTGGTTTTACAGCTGGCCTGGGGAACCGCAGACAGCGACATCGATCCCTTTGCTATCGCAGCTCATGCATTCCAGGAGATTGTCGAGGAAAAGAGTGGCGGCAGAATCAAGATCGAATTCTATCCCAACAGCGTTCTGGGCGCGGAGAGAGACACTTTTGAGGGAATCTCCATGGGAACCATCGATATGGGGCTGATCAACAATACGCCCATCGGCGGTTTCGTTCCGGAATGCCAGGTACTGGATCTGCCCTATCTGTTCCCGGATAAAGAGACCATCTGGGAGATCGTGGACGGCGAAGTAGGTGCGAAGATTGACCAGGCGATTCTGGACAGCTACGGCGTTATGAGCCTTGGCGTATACGACGGCGGCTTCCGCCAGATGTACAACAATACCCGTCCGATTTTCACGCCTTCTGATATGGAGGGAATCACCATGCGTTCCATGGAGAACACGGTATATCTGGAAATGTTCAAGGCGCTGGGAGCAAACCCGACGGCCATGGCCTTTACGGAGATCTTCACAGGACTGCAGCAGGGAACTGTGGACGGTTTTGAAATCGGTATTTCTACTTATTACAGCAACAACTTCCAGGAAGTTACCAAGTACATGTCCTTGACGAACCATACCTTTACGCCTATCCGTCTTTTGATCGGCGCGGATAAGTTTAACAGCATGCCGGAAGATCTGCAGCAGATTCTGTTGGATTCTGTAAAAGAATCTCTTCCAGTCGCAAGAAAAACCAATGCCGATACGGAAGCTTCCATGCTGGATACGATCAAAGCTGCAGGCGTTGAGATTAATGAGATCAACGACGCTGCGGAATTCAAAGGAAAATGCGAAAATATCTGGTATATGTTCGAGGATGAAGTCGGCAGCGATCTGCTGAAAGCGGTTATGGATATCTGCACAAAGTAAATCTGTTGGTTTTACCAGAATGAAATTTGAAACAGCCGGGCCCTTTTAAAAGGGCCCGGTAACAAGGAGAATGAGCCATGAAGGACAATCGTTTTAAAGTGGTAATTGCAGAACCAAACGATGGGATGGATGATACCTTTCAGGTTCTGATTGACAGAGGCTACGAGGTTGTGGTCGGCCCGCCGGTTTCCTGTGCGGATCAGGGATATTCGGAAGAGGAATTGATCGAATTGTGCAAAGATGCGGATGCGTTCTTTGGAATGTCCAGGGAAACCATTACCAGCCGTGTGATCGAGAATTGTCCGGATTTGCGGGTGATCTGTAAATATGGAACGGGTGTCAACAATATTGACTTGGCGGCGGCTTCCCGTCAGGGAGTGATTGTGGCCAATGCACCGGTTCACAACCTGACGGTGGCGGAGTATGCCATCGCGTCGATGCTGGCGCTTTTGAAAAAAATTCCCTACAATATGGCGCATCTGAGAAACGGCGGATGGAGAGATCCGTCTACGACAAATCACGAGATATATGGAAAGACCGTTGGTATTTTAGGGTTTGGACGGATTGGAAAACAAGTGGCAAGACGCCTTGCCGGCTGGGATGTCCATTTAGTTACTTATGATCCGATTATTACCAGGGAAGACGCGGCGCTTTTCGGAGCAGAACTGGTAAGCTGGGAGGAGCTGTTTTCCCGCTCGGATATTGTTACGGTACATTTGCCCCTGATGGAGTCTACCATGGGCATCATCGGGAAAAAAGAATTTGAGATGATGAAAGAAACGGCATTGCTGGTCAACGATGCGCGCGGCGCTCTGATCAATCAGGAAGACCTCATCGATGCTTTGACAAATAAAAAGATTGCCGGTGCGGCGATTGATGTGTTCGTTACGGAAGGGTTAGCTCCAGATTATCCTTTGCTGCATATGGACAATGTGATTTTAACGCCTCACACAGCAGGCTACGCGGAGGAAGGCTTGCGGCGGATTGCCGTCCAGGCTACGGCAAACTGCCTGGCAGCATTAGAGGGAGAGGTGCCGGAATTTGTTGCGAACCGTGATGTGATTCCCAAATGGAAAGAGCGGTTTGCAAAAAAGTAAAGGAGGTTACCATGGCAATCGGATTTATCGGGCTAGGCCAGATGGGCAAGCATATGGCTGTCAATATGGCTGCCTGTAAGGAACCGATGACCGTATGCAATGCAAGCGGAAAAGGGTTCGACGTATTTGAAAAAATGGGCGTTGGGACAACAAGAACGCCAAAAGATTTGAAAGATGCCGATCTGATCTTTTTGTGCCTTCCCAATACGGAGGTAGTAGAAAAGGTTTTATTTGGGGAGAACGGACTGGCAGACGTGCTTCACGAAGGCCAGATCATTGTTGATTTCAGCACGATCAAATATAAGGCTACTTTGGAAATCGCAGAAAAATGCAAAGCTTTGGGAGCAGCTTTTCTGGATGCGCCGATCTCCGGCATGGAGACCCGCGCGAAGGAAGGCACGCTTACCATTATGTGCGGCGGAGAAGAATCGGTTTTTGAAAAAGTGAAACCGTATTTGGAAAAAGTTGGGTCAAAGATTTTGTATATGGGCGGACAGGGCTGCGGCCAGCTAACCAAATTGGTGAATCAGCTGCTGTTTGATATCAATGTTGCTGGCCTGGCGGAGATTCTGCCCATGGCGGTGAAGATGGGGTTAGATGTGGAGAAAGTGGGCCAGGTGGTAAACAGCGGTACCGGGCGCAGTTATGCTTCCGAGTTTTTTATTCCCCGTATTCAAAAGGATAACTTTTCCGAAGGATACTCTCTCAATAACGCTTATAAAGATTTGGTCAGCGCCGCTGAGCTGGGTGCCAACTTAAAGATACCCATGCCGGTTTTGGCCAGCGCTACGACCACCTATCAGCTGGCATTGCTAAAGGGGCTGGGAGAGTGCGACAAGGGCGGTATGATCCGTGTGTATGAGGAGCTTTTAGGCGTGAAGTTTCGCGCAGACTAGGAATAAAGGAAAGCCCAAATGGGCGGAATAATGGAGGATAAGATGGACTGCAGAGCAAAAGCAAAAGAGATGTTAAAAGGATGTATTGATTTCCATATTCATTCGGGCCCGGATGTTTTTCCCAGGCTTTTAAACGATGTGGAAGTGGCGCAGCAGGCAAAGGATGCTGGTATGGCGGCTGTTTTATTAAAGAGCCATTCGGAGCCGACGGCAGCCAGGGCAAAGATCGCCGGTATTGTGACGGATTTCCCGGTATTTGGCGGCGTATCCTTAAACTATGGTGTGGGCGGTTTAAATCCGGAAGCAGTTCGTACAGCGGTACGTATGGGCGCAAAGGAGGTATGGATGCCGACGATCCATGCCAAACATTATCTGAAAGAGGTGGACAGCGTTCCCATGTTTGCGGCCCTCTTAAAGGGCGGAATGAAGGGAATCTGGCTGTTAAATGAGCAGGGACGTCTGAAAGACGAGGTGCTCCAGATCATCGATATTATTGCAGAAGCGGATATCGTTTTAGCGACCGGACATATTTCCATCGAGGAAGCGATGGTTCTGGTGGAGGAAGCAAAGGCGAGAGGCGTAAAGAAAATCGTAGTGACCCACCCCACTTCTCCTATGGAAGCCTATACGATTCAGGATATGAAGGAAATCATATCCCGCGGAGCCAGCATGCTGGAGCACGTGGTCAATGACACCACCCATCAGATGAAAAATCCGATTCCGGCCTCTGTGATTGCGGACGCCATCCGTGCAGTGGGACCGGAGCATACGATGATGAGCACCGACAGCGGCCAGGTGATTAACCCCTGCCCGGTAACTTCCATGGAAAATTATATCTGCCTGATGCTGGAAGAGGGAATTCCGGAAGCAGATATCCGCAGAATGACCAGAGAAAACCCTGCCGCTATGCTTGGCATGGAGTTGAATTAGGAGGGCAATATGAATTACGATTTGAAAAAGCTGAGACAAAATGTCGTGATTACCAGATCCTGGGAGCCAATGGAGTTCAGCGGCTGGCAGGATGAGAACCTTTCCTGGAAAGAAGACTGCTATATCGGCGATTGGAGCCAGATGGTAGAGTATCGTGTCAGCGGCCCGGACGCCCTGCGCTTTTTCAGCGATTTTGCGGTCAATAGCTTTGACAAGTACGCTCTGCGCCAGGCAAAACACGTGATTTTCTGCAATAAGGAAGGGTATATTATCGGAGAAGGAATTTTGATCCGTTTTGGCGAGGATGATTTTGAATTTCAGTCGGGCGGTCCAGTATGGAGCTGGCTGGATTACAATGCGAAAAAAGGCGGCTATCAGCTGACAGTATCGGAAAAGCGGGATACCAAGTTCAAATATCAGGTATCCGGCCCTAAGTCCATCTACCTGATGGAAAAAGTAACTGGTAAGAATTTGAGAGACATCAAGTTTATGCACGTCGGCCAGGCGGAAATCAATGGCGTTCCGGTGGATCTGCTCCGCCAGGGAATGGCCGGTGAGATTGGCTTTGAAATTCAGGGACCCAAGGAGTTCGGCAAGCAGATCTACGATCTGGTCTATGAGGCAGGCCAGGAATTTAAAATTCGTAGAATCGGCGCTAGAACAGCAATGGTAAATCATATGGAGGCCTGCTTCCCTACGGTTGTCCATGATTATCTGCCGGCACTGACCGGCGATGCCGAGCAGGGATATTGGGACGCCTATAAAGAGCAGTTCCATGACTTTGACCGCTTCTTTAAAGTGGGGGGAAGCTTTGAAGGGGAGAAAATTGAGGATTGGTATCGCAATCCCTATGAGTTGGGCTGGGCCAACCGGGTAAAATTCACCCATGATTTCTATGGCCGTGAAGCGCTGGAGAAGATCGCGGCAGCTCCCAAGCGTAAATTGGTTACTCTGGTGTGGAATCCAGAAGATGTGATGGATATTACGTCCTCCATGTTCCGCGATGAGGAGCCGTATGACTTTATGGAACTTCCTAGAACCCAGTGGTACTGCGATCATGCCGATGCCGTGATGGATGGCGACCGTGTGATTGGTCTGGCGACCAACCGCTGCTTTAGCTACTACTTTAAAGAGACAATTTCCCATTGTTCCATCGATGTGGAATATGCGGAGATGGGAAAAGAAGTGACGGTTATCTGGGGTGCGCCGGGACATCGTCAGAAAAAGGTGCGTGCAACCGTTGCGCAGTCTCCTTATAAGGCGGACAACCGCTATGCGGATTTAAAGGCTCTTCCGGGCAGCGTAAAGTAAAACCAGGAAGAAATAGGAAGAAAGAAACAGAATTCGATGGGCATAGCTGGTGCGGCTATGCCCATTTGTGGTAGGATAGAAAGAGAACTTGGCGAGGGAAAGAGAAGGAGGTTACAATGGGCGCAAGAAGAGAAGAGATAGATGAGCTTTTGATAGGGGCTTATGATATGCATGTGCATTCTTCGCCGGATGTGGAAAAGCGTAAAATGAGCGACCATGAGATTTTGGAAGATGCCGAGGCGGCGGGGATGGCTGGCGTATTGATTAAAAATCATTATGAATCTACGGGGAGCCGGGCCTGTCTTGCCAATCAGCATTTTTCCGGACAGGCAAAACTGTATGGCAGCATCACCTTAAACTTGTCTGTGGGAGGCGTAAACCCCTATGCGGTAGAAATGGCGGCAAAATCGGGGATTCGGATGGTTTGGATGCCGACAAAGGATTCTAGGAACAGCATTGCCCATGCCGGATATGGAAATCTTAGAAAGCGGGAAGGCATCTTCGTATTGGATGAAAAGGGCGGGCTGAAGCCAGAAGTATACGAGGTTCTGGAGGTGGCGAAACAGTATGGGCTCAGCGTTTCCACGGGCCATCTGACCACGGAAGAGTCCTTCCAGCTCTGCCGAGCCGGCAGAAAGCAGGGCGTAACGATGGTTCTCACCCATCCGGAATTTTCCCACACGATGATTTCCGTGGCTGAGCAGAAGGAGTTTTTGAAGCTGGGAGCGTTTATTGAAAAGGATTGGGTGGATATTGCGTTAAAGATGGCGACTGTTTCGCAGGTGGCGGACAGCATCCGGGAGCTGGGCGCAGAGCAGCTGTATCTGGCGACAGACCGCGGGCAGTTTTCCGGGGAACGTCCAGTGGAAGGGATGCAGATGTTTATCGAGGGGCTGCTGTCGTGCGAGGTACGACGGGAGGAGATTCGGAAGATGATCTGCGACAATCCCCAGAGAATTTTAAATGGGGAATCCTTTTAGGAGAAGGAACGATAAGCAAGAGGGATTTAAAAGCCATAGGATATTCCAAAATGGAAATCCTATGGCTTTTTTCTCTTACATAAATCTGTAAATGCAGAGAAAACTGCTTTGCCATGTCCAAACCGCTTTAGTCTTTTCTTTTATCGCCGGAAAGCGAGTCGCTTTCTGGAACGAGATCCAGGAAGAAGGATAGCGTTTGGGTGGCCCAATCCAGTTTATTCCACAACTTCTTCACCAGCAGGAGCGCTTTCTTCGGCGTTTCCCGCAGGCTCTGAAGGCTCTCCTTCATTGTTGGAAGGGGCTGCGGTGTTTCCTGCTGGCGGGAAGGTTCCGGTAAGGTCTCCGGTTCCTGGAGTGAGCGTTCCGCAGCAGGGTTCACAGGGTGTTTCGCACTCTTCCTTTAAAAATTCTTCATACTTCGGCGGTCCAAGTTCCAACGGTTTGATGGACAGATCCAGCAGGTCGCCGGATACAAAATCCATGCAGATCGTGTCGGCGGTGGGCTGTAAGCAAGCCTTCGGTACGGCTGCCTTGCCTTGGTGAGGAATTTTGTACTGAGAAAAGTAGATGCTTTTCACATAAAGGCTGAGGCCAACGGTAGCGGTCCGGGTCGTCAGATCGAAATCCAGAATTTTCGGGATTGCGAGCAGATTTAATCCTTCCCGTACCATATTGGAGGCTGTATTGAATCCGGTAAATTGAATCGCCGGAGTGCCAATGGTTGTGTTGGAACTGGCGACTCCATAAGGGGCGAAGATTTCCAATTCTACCGAATTGGGATTGGTATCCTCGTCATAGTAGTCGTAGTCCGGAATCGCGCTGTTTCCTGGCAGGTAAACCGCGCTGGCGGTTTCTGTCGCCAGAAGACGGCTTGCATTGTCATAAAGGTTAAAGGCAAAGGTGACAGTCAGATTGGTCAAAGAGACCAGATAGCAGTTGGGGCGGCCGTTGATCGGCGCAACCGTAGTAGCAGTAGGGCCTGCGGTAGCAAACGCTACATCGATGACCTGAGCGGAGATACAGGCGACGGTTCCGGTTAAAGTCGGGAAATCAATCGGGATAGCACGGCAAAGATTGATGCCCAATTCGTCGTAGACAACCGGCGCGAGCAGCGTCAAAGTATCCGGATCACCACAAATGGGATTGGTGCAGACGTCATGGCATTTTCCCTTTGTATGAACTCCATTGCTGATATAGCGTTTCGGACGGCATTTACAGCCGTTTTGTTTGCTTTTCGGCATTTGGTGAATGTCCTTTCCATATAGAATGCTTACTTTATCCTATGCCTTCGGTTTCTTTTTGTTCGCCCTGCTTGCATAAGATAATAGCAAGAAAAAAAGAAAAGAAAGGCAATAGTATGAATCAGATTTATCTGCGGGCGGAAGGGGGCCAGATTGCCTTGTACCAGGAGGGGAACAAAGTGATGGCGGCTCTCCTTACTTTGCGCCGGGGAATTTCACCGGTGGCCCAAAAAAGCGACTGCCTCGGCGGTTTGACTTCCGTATTGTTCCAGGGAAGTATTTATTTTGCTTATGAAAATTTAGAACATCAGGTGGCGGTGGATATACTAGGGGGAGGACGGGAAAAGATTGTATTGACGGAAGGAACGGACCGGTGTAAATTCAGCGACCTGATTCTGGCGGCCAAGGAAGATGCGCTGGTTCTTTTCTATCAATGTTGGAACCCTGTAAAGGAACGGTTTGAATTTCATGCGGCAGCGCCGTATCTGCCAGAGCAAGCCGGTCAGATTCGGGAAGGAGACGCGTCGCCTGGGAAGCTTTCTTACCTGGAATGGGAGGGAGAGCAGTATTTGCTGATCGGAGGAGCGCATCCAGAAGGCGGCGTGGTCTATCGATGGACGGGTAGAATGACATGGGAGGAAGTCGGAGAGCGGGAGCAAAAACAGGAGGAAGAGTGGCGGAAGCTTCAAGCAGAGCGGGAGTCGGTGTACCGGGAGCAATTGGAAGCTTTGCGAAAGGAGAAGGAGAACGTGGAGGAACGCTTCCGGCAGGAAGCGGAGAACGAGAGGAAAGCCCAGGAGGAGACGTGGGACGCCTGGCAGGAACAGGAAGAGGAAGAAAAAGAGGCGTTAAGGCGGCAATTGATGGAGAAAGAAGAGGAGATTGCGATCTTAAAAAGCGATCAGGGCCGGGCGGCGGCGGCAGACGAGCAGGTGCAGCGTCTAAAAAAGGAATATGAAGCGCAGCTTCTTTCCGCGAAAGCCCAATACGATGAATTGGCAGGAACAGCGGCTGAGCTTCAGCGGATCGGAAAGATGTGGAGAGAAAAATGCTATCAGATGGAAGGGCGGAATCTTTAGCGCGAGAAGAAGTCTTTGTTAATGAAAGGAGGTCGTTTTGGCGTCCGGGGTTTACGAAAAATTCAGAATCGGACGCCTTGCCCTGCGAGGAGGGGTCTGGTATAATAGGTTCCGTTAACAAACGGATGTCGAAGATAGAAAGAAGCGAATCATGGACGAATATGTACGGCCTGCAAAGGAAGAAAAACGGGTAGATCTCCATGCCCATACCACCTGTTCCGATGGAACCATAAGTCCTGGGGAACTCATCCATCTGGCAAAGAAAAAAGGCCTTTCCGCCGTTGCGGTTACGGATCACGATACCACCGCCGGACTGACAGCCGCTATGGCGGAGGGGGCTCGGATCGGGATGGAAGTGATACCGGGAATTGAATTTAGTACGAATCTGGAAGAACGGGAAATACACATCATCGGTTTGTTTTTACGGCCGGAATGCCCTTCTCTTCAAGCCAGCCTTCAGCGGATGAGGGAAACTAGGAACGAAAGAAACCGGGCTTCCATCCAAAAACTTGCGGACGCAGGTTTTTCGGTTTCGATGGAAGATTTGAAACGCTATGGAGACGAGGCGATTTTGACCCGCGGACACATCGGAAAGCTGTTGGTGGACCGAGGTTATGCGCCGGATGTAAAAACGGCGATTCGGACGTACCTGATACGGGGATGCGCCGGATACGTCAGGCGCATGACGCCGCCGCCTGCGGAGGCGATTTTGCGGATTCATGAGGCAGGCGGATTGGCTTTTGTGGCGCACCCGCATCAGATTTACCGGGACAGCCCGGAAGACAGCCTGCGGGTTTGCCGGCTGATTTTGGAGCAGGGCGCGGATGGCTTGGAGACACGCTACAGCGAATACGACGGTTGGTGGAAGGAGAAGACGGAGGCCCTTGCCAGGGAGTTCTCTTGCCTTCGCTCCGGCGGCAGCGACTTCCACGGGACGTTAAAGAAAGGCTTGGAGCTTGGATGTGGCTATGGAGATCTGTTGGTGCCTTATTCGTTTTTGGATAAAATGAGAGAGGCTTTATAGACATTTCCTTTCATTTATGCTACACTAAAACAGACGATGCCGGAAGAAATTTCTGGCGTAAAAATACGAAGCGTAGGGAGAAATTCCATGGAAAAACAGAGAAGAATCCTGCTGAAATTAAGCGGGGAGGCTCTGGCCGGAGATAAAAAAACTGGCTTTGACGAGGAGACGGTACGCCGGGTTGCCGGTCAGGTAAAGCGTTCGGTAGAAGCCGGTATCCAGGTGGCCATTGTGATTGGCGGCGGCAACTTTTGGAGGGGGCGCAGCAGCAATGCGATCGACAGGGTAAAAGCCGATCAGATCGGAATGCTGGCGACAGTGATGAACTGCATTTATGTGTCGTCTCTCTTTCAATATCTGGGAATCCGAACCGAGGTGTTCAGCGCATTTACCATCGGCGGCGTGACGAAGCTTTTTTCAAAGGACGAGGCGGAGGAAGCGCTGTCGTCCGGCAAAGTCGTGTTTTTTGCCGGGGGGACAGGACATCCCTATTTTTCAACGGATACCGGGGTGGTCCTCCGCGCCATTGAGATGGAGGCCGATGAGATTTTGCTGGCAAAAGCTGTCGACGGCGTTTACGACAGCGATCCAAAGGTGAATCCCCAAGCGAAAAAATTTGATTTTATTACCATCGAAGAGGTGGTGGAAAAGAAGTTACAGGTGATTGATTTGGCGGCGTCCATTCTTTGTATGGAAAATCGGATGCCCATGGCTGTGTTTGGATTGGAAGGCGAAGACAGTATTTATCAGGCAATGATGGGAAATATCACCGGCACGCGTGTGACCGTTTAAGGAGGATGTTATGGACGAGAGATTACAAGTTTATGAGGAAAAGATGCAAAAAACGTTGAACAGTCTGCTGGATGAGTTTTCGACGATTCGCGCTGGACGGGCAAATCCGGCGATCTTGAACAAGTTGACGGTAGACTATTACGGCGCGCCGACGCCCCTTCCTCAGGTGGCTACGATTTCTGTGCCGGAAGCGCGTATTCTTCAGATTCAGCCATGGGATAAGAGCCTGATCAAGGCCATTGAAAAGGCGATCAATACGTCGGATATCGGGATCAATCCAAACAACGACGGATCCATTATCCGGCTGATCTTCCCGGAGCTGACGGAAGACCGCAGAAAAGAGCTGGCGAAAGACATCAAGAAAAAAGGAGAGGCCGCCAAGGTGGCGATCCGGAATATCCGCCGCGATGCCAATGACAAGATAAAAAAGATGGAAAAAGACGGCGAGTTTACAGAGGACGACGTCAAGTCTGCGGAGGAGGACATCCAAAAGCTGACCGATAAGTTCGGCGGGAAAGTGGACAAGGAAACAGAAGCAAAGACCAAGGAGATTATGACGGTATAATCTGTCTGGTTCGGCTGTATGTGTGAAAAGAGAGTCATTCTGAGTGAAAGTGCGGGTAAATATCCTTCGGGCACATCTGACCTCAGAATGACCTTTTCCATGATGGAGGAAAATATGATGATGCTAGGGTCAAAAGGTCATGTATGACATGCTTGCATGTCGATACATGACTTTGGGATCCGTAAGCATCAGAACAAAAGGTCTTTTGCCTCCGACATCATAGCATTAATTGATGCGAAAGGAAGATATATGGAAGATTTGCAGGTACCGAATCATGTAGCGATCATATTGGACGGAAACGGCCGTTGGGCAAAAGCCCATGGCCTTCCCCGAAAGCTAGGCCACAAGGCCGGCTGTGAAAATCTGGAGCAGATTGTGGAGGATGCGGCCAGGCTTGGCATTGGCTATTTGACGGTCTATGGCTTTTCTACGGAAAACTGGAAACGCTCCGCAGATGAAGTAAGCGCTCTGATGCAGCTGTTTCGCTATTACATGCGAAAGCTGTTAAAGGTGGCGATGGCCAACAATGTACGAGTGAAGATGATCGGGGAGGAAAGCCGCTTTGACAGCGATATTATCGATGGAATCGATACCCTTGTCTGGGAAACCAGAAATAATACGGGCATGACCTTTGTGATCGCCGTGAATTACGGGGGGCGGGATGAGATTACCCGCGGTATGCGTCGTCTGGCAAAGGACGCTGCGGCAGGGAAGCTGGACCCGGATGCGATTACAGAGGAAACCATTGCGTCTTATTTGGATACGGCGGATATTCCGGATCCGGATTTGATGATTCGGACCAGCGGAGAGCAGCGGCTTTCCAATTATCTGATGTGGCAGATGGCCTATACGGAGCTCTACTTTACGGATGTATATTGGCCGGATTTCCATAAAGAAGATTTAATCCGTGCAATTCAGGTTTACAACGAAAGAGACCGCCGTTTCGGTGGCCGATAGGAGCGAGTTATGTTTTGGGTACGGTTTCGCAGTAGCATACTGCTGATGGTGATAACGATTTTCCTGATGGTGATGGGAGGAAATGTTCTTTTTGCCGGGCTTCTTCTCATATCATGGATGGGGATGATGGAGCTTTACCGGATTTTTGATTTTCATAAAACGCTGCTTGGCGCGGTGGGATATTTGGCGGCGGCCGGGTATTACGCGATGGTCTATTTTGGCCGTACAGAGCTGGCATTGCTGGGATTGACGGGATTTTTGATCGCTTTGATGGCGGTCTATGTGCTGACATTCCCCAAATATAAAGCGGATCAGGTGATGGCGGCCTTTTTTGGACTGTTCTACGTGGCGGTGATGATTTCGTTTATCTATCAGGTCCGGATCGCGGAGAGCGGCGCGTATCTGGTCTGGCTGATTTTCATTTGTTCCTGGGGCTGTGATACTTGCGCCTATTGTGTGGGTATACTAATTGGGAAGCATAAGATGGCTCCTGTACTGAGCCCGAAAAAATCCGTGGAAGGCGGTATCGGCGGCGTGGTTGGCGCGGCGCTGATCGGCGTGATCTATGCGTCAATCCTGCGGGAACATATCACGATTTTTGCAAACCCGGTGCTTTTTGTCGCTATTTTAAGCGCGGCTGGAGCCGTAATTTCCCAGATTGGGGATCTGGCGGCGTCGGCAATCAAAAGAAATTATGAAATCAAAGATTATGGGAAGCTGATCCCTGGTCACGGCGGAATTTTGGACCGGTTTGACAGTGTGATTATCACCGCGCCGATTATTTTTGCGCTGATGCAGGTATTTGGATAAACGCGGAGGACTGCAGATGAGAAATATCGTGATACTTGGCTCCACTGGTTCCATCGGTACCCAAACTTTAGAGGTGGTCCGGGCGAACGGCGATTTCCGGGTGACTGGCCTTGCAGCAGGGTCCCGGACGGAGCTTTTGGAGAGGCAGATCCGGGAGTTTCTTCCGTCGATCGCCTGCGTATTCGACGAGACGGCGGCAAAGGAACTGGCGGTCCGGGTGGCGGATTTGCCGGTGAAGATCGTGGCTGGCATGGACGGCTTGATCGAGACGGCTGTGGAAGCGAAGGCGGAACTGGTAGTGACGGCCGTGGTCGGCATGGTGGGAATCCGTCCGACCATAGCGGCGATGGAGGCGGGAAAAGATATCGCTCTGGCCAATAAGGAAACTTTGGTGACGGCAGGTCATCGGATCATTCCTCTGGCTAGGGAAAAAGGAGTTCAGATTCTCCCGGTGGACAGCGAGCACAGCGCGATTTTTCAAGTGCTTCACGGGGAGAAAGGGAATGCGGTCAGCCGGATTCTTCTGACGGCGTCCGGCGGCCCTTTTCGCGGCTGGAGCCGGGAGCAGATGAAGGACGTCCAGGTGGAGGATGCGTTGAAGCATCCCAACTGGACCATGGGACGAAAAATCACCATTGATTCTGCCACCATGGTAAACAAAGGACTGGAAGTGATGGAGGCCGGCTGGCTGTTTGGCGTGCCGCTTTCCAAGGTGGAGGTGGTGGTTCAGCCTCAAAGCGTGATTCATTCCATGGTAGAATTTGAGGATGGAGCGGTTTTGGCCCAGCTTGGCACGCCGGATATGAAGCTGCCGATCCAGTATGCCCTGTATTATCCGGAGCGTCGGAATCTCTCCGGAGGCCGGTTGGATTTTCGGACCATGGGCCAGCTGACGTTTGAAGCGCCGGATCTCGTTAACTTTCGTGGATTGGCCCTCGCTTATCAGGCTGGGGAAGCAGGAGGCAGTCTGCCGACGGTCTTTAACGCGGCCAATGAATGGGCGGTGGCCAAATTTTTGAATCGAGAGATCTCTTTTCTCTCGATCACGGATTCGATCGAGGCGGCGATGGAATCCCATCGGGTCATTCCGAACCCGACCGTTTCTCAAATTTTGGAGACGGAAGCATCGGTGGTGGAATTTTTGAACCGGCAGTACGGTTCCTGCTGAGCAGGGAAATTTGATTTTATTTGTGTTTGGCGGTCGGATGATCTTTTGGCATACGGACGCTAGTCGTAAGTTATAGAAAGTAGGGTATAACTTTTGAGTATTCTAATTGCGTTTCTTGTATTTGGCTTTTTAGTTTTGACCCATGAGCTCGGACATTTCCTTCTGGCAAAGAAGGCGGGGATCGGAGTCATTGAGTTTTCCATTGGCATGGGGCCGCGTATTGTCAGCAAACAGATCGGAGAGACCAAGTACTCCTTAAAGTGGATTCCCTTCGGCGGTTCTTGTATGATGATCGGCGAGGATTCCGAGAGCGACGAACCCAACGCGTTTCACAAAAAATCGGTTTGGGCCCGGATTTCGGTGGTGGCAGCTGGGCCGCTGTTTAATTTCCTTTTTGCGTTTCTTTTGGCTCTAGTCGTAATTGCGATCGCCGGTTCCAATCCAGCGAAAATTTATCATGTGCAAAAGGGATACGGCGCCGAACAGGCGGATCTTCAAGAGGGAGACGTGATCACGGCGATCAATGGAAAAGGAATTTCCCTGGGCCGGGATATCGATCTGTATTTTCTAAATCACCCGATGGATGGTAAAAATATCGCAGTTACTTACGAGCGGGGAGGAAAAGAATATACGGTTTCTCTGGACCCGCATTATACGGCCTACCGCATGGGAATCAGCTATTTTGCGACCAAGGATCGTCCGGCTTTTTCGGAAGTGACGGAAAATTCTCCGGCTGCGCAGGCAGGGATTGAAGTGGGAGACGTGGTGCTTCGTATCAATGGGACTGCTGTTGCCACGGGGGAAGAGCTGGGGAGCTATCTGGCGGAACATCCCATTGACGGTTCGCCTCTAGAGTTGGAATTGGAGCGAAATGGAAAGCCTTTTGACGTGACGTTGACGCCGGAAAAACAGGAAGGCGCTGCGCTGGGATTTCGGGCCAGCGATTACCGGGAAAAGACCGATGTGCTCGGCGTACTAAAGGGCGGCGTCCAGGAGGTTCGTTACTGGGTATCTTTTTGCTTTACGTCTCTAAAGATGTTGGTGACCGGCCAGGCTGGCATCAAGGATATGTCCGGCCCGGTGGGGATTGTCTCTTTGATTGACACCACGGTGGAACAAAGCCGAAGCGACGGGGCGCTGTATGTGCTGCTGAATGTATTGAATTTAGCAATTTTGCTGAGCGCCAATCTGGGTGTCTTTAATTTGCTGCCGATTCCTGCGCTGGACGGCGGACGTCTGGTCTTTTTGATTATCGAAGCGCTGCGGGGAAAACCAGTGTCCCCAGATAAAGAGGGAATGGTGCATACCGTGGGGTTTGCGCTTTTGATGTTGTTGATGGTGGTCGTATTATACAATGATATTGCGCGGATTTTTGGATAGCGCAGGAGGATACGGATGAGGAGAAAGTCGAGAAAGCTTTGGATTGGAGGCGTGCCGGTCGGCGGCGACGCGCCGGTCGCCATCCAATCGATGACAAATACAAAGACGGAAGATGTGGAGGCCACCGTAGCCCAGATTCTGGCGTTGGAGGAAGCTGGATGCGAGATCATCCGGTCCACGGTTCCGACATTGGAAGCCGCTGCGGCTTTCCGGCAGATCAAAAAAAGAATCCATATCCCTCTGGTGGCGGATATTCACTTTGACTACCGCCTGGCCATCGCGGCGATCGAATACGGCGCGGATAAGATTCGGATCAATCCGGGAAATATCGGCGGCCGGGAGAAAGTAAAAGCCGTGGTGGATTGTGCAAAGGAGCGGAATATTCCGATCCGGGTGGGAGTCAACAGCGGTTCTCTGGAAAAGGAACTGTTGGAAAAATTCGGAGGCGTTACGGCGGAGGGGCTGGTAGAGAGCGCGTTGAAGCAGGTTCGCCTGATTGAGGATATGGGGTATGACAATCTGGTGATCAGTATCAAATCCTCTGACGTTCCCATGTGCATCGAGGCCCATGAACAGATTGCGGACAAGACGGATCTGCCGCTTCATATCGGAATCACGGAGGCCGGAACCATCCGGACGGGAACCATTCAGTCGGCGGTAGGTCTTGGCGCGATTCTCTCCCGTGGAATCGGAGATACCATCCGAGTTTCCCTGACAGGCGATCCCCGGGAAGAGGTTTTTGCGGCGAGAAAGATTTTGCAGTCCTTGGGCCTTCGGAAGGCGGGGATCCGGGTGGTTTCCTGTCCCACGTGCGGGCGAACCAACATTGATCTGATCGGCCTTGCCAATCAGGTGGAGGAAATGGCCTCTCGTTATGATCTGGATTTGAAGGTGGCGGTGATGGGCTGCGTGGTCAATGGGCCGGGAGAGGCCAGAGAGGCGGACCTTGGTATTGCAGGCGGAAAGGGAGAAGGACTGCTGATACGAAAAGGGGAGATCCTGCGGAAAGTGCCGGAGGAGGAGCTGCTGTCTGCGTTGGAGCTGGAAATTGCCCATTGGGAGAAGGAATATGAATAAAAGCTTTTGGGAAGTACTTCCCAATCTGCAAACCGCGGATCATCTGATGCAGATCTTGGATGGGGCGACAGTGACGCGGGTGACCATGCCGAGGGATCGAAGCATGATCCGCATTTATCTGGAATGCCGGGAATTGATTGCGAAGCGGGATATTTACATATTGGAAGCAGCGATCAAAAAACAATTTTTTGCCCATAAAAATGTAACGGTAAAGATTTATGAGCGGTATGAGCTGGGAGAGATGAGCGCGGAAGATGCCATGGCCCGCTATCGAGACAGCATTTTGTTGGAGTTAAAAGGCTGGCATCTGATGGACTACAATCTGTTCCGAACGGCAAAGATCACTTTTCCGGACCCGCAGGTGATGGTGTTGGAGGCGGAAGAGAATATCGTCAATCATTCCCGCAGCCAGGAACTTTGCCGGATTCTGGAAAAGATTTTTAACGAGCGCCTGGGAATTCCCCTGGAAGTTCGCTGCCATCTTGGCAAGGTGGTTCACAAGTCCTGGCATGAGGCCGGCGAGGAAGCGATGTTGGCGGAAGCGGCTCAGATCAGCCGTCATGCCCAGGAAGCAAAGGCCGGCGAAGAGGTTGCGGCCGCGAAAGAGCATAAGAAACAAGAATTCCGCCGGGCGCCTCGCGCCAGGTTACTGGAAGAGGCAGAAGGTTATGGACGGGATTTCAGTGATGAACCGCTTCCCATTGATCAAATCGTGGAAGAAATCGGAGACGTGGTCATCCAGGGAGAGATCATCCGTGTGGACACGCGTGTGATTAAGACAGGAAATTGGATTATCACCTTTGTGGTTACCGACCATCGGGATTCAATTCTTGTAAAAATATTCTGTAAGCCGGAAGAAAAGGACGGGTTGCTTGGCTTCTTAAAGACGGGGCACTGGGTGGCTGTCAAGGGGCGCACGGTGTTTGACAAATTTGACAAGGAGCTGACCATCGCCTCTGTGCAGGGAATCAAAAAATTGGAGCATGGAGCGGGAGGACGGAAGGACAAGAGTCCGGTAAAGCGGGTGGAACTCCACTGTCATACGAAGATGAGCGATATGGATGGGGTTTCTGATGCCGCGTCCATTGTGAAACAGGCGGCTGCCTGGGGACAGAAAGCGATCGCCATCACGGACCACGGTGTGGTTCAGGCTTTTCCGGAAGCCATGCACACGGCGGAAAAGCTGGATATCAAGATTATCTATGGCTGTGAAGCCTATGTGGTGAACGATCAGCCGGGAGATACGGTGGAAGATATCCAAAAAGCGAAGTCGTATCACATTATTTTGCTGGCGCAAAACGATATTGGCCGGATGAATCTGTACCGTTTGGTGTCGGAGTCCCATCTGACGTATTTTCATCGCTGGCCCCGGATTCCCAAAAGTTTGCTGAGCGAGTGCCGGGAGGGAATCCTGATCGGTTCTGCCTGCGAGGCGGGGGAGTTGTTTCGGGCCATCTTAGATAAAAAAACGGATGAAGAACTGATTGCCATTGCAAAATATTACGACTATCTGGAAATCCAGCCCATCGGCAACAATGAGTTTATGCTTCGGGACGACAAATTTGAAGCGAAAACCATCGAGGATTTACAGAATTTAAACCGGAGAGTGGTTGATCTGGGAGATCGACTGGGAAAACCGGTCGTGGGTACCTGCGACGTGCATTTCCTCAATCCGGAAGATGAGGTGTACCGGCGGATTTTGATGAAGGGCAAGGGCTTTGCCGACGCGGATTTGCAGGCGCCTTTGTATCTTCGCACCACAGAGGAGATGCTGGAAGAGTTCGCCTATCTTGGAAAAGAAAAGGCGGAAGAGATCGTCATCACCAATACGAACCGGGTGGCGGACTCCTGCGAAAAGATCCTGCCGGTTCGATTGGACAAGTGTCCGCCGGTTATTGAGGGTTCCGAGGAAGAACTGCGGGAGATGTGCTACAAAAAAGCGGAGAGCATTTATGGTACCCCCCTTCCGACGATCGTATCGGAGCGTTTGGAGAAAGAGCTGACTTCCATCATTGGAAATGGCTACGCGGTCATGTATATCATTGCCCAGCGTCTGGTGAAAAAGTCCATTGACGACGGATATCTCGTTGGTTCCCGTGGTTCCGTCGGCTCCTCCTTTGTGGCTACCATGTCGGACATTACGGAAGTAAATCCCTTAAGCCCTCACTACGTCTGCCCTCACTGTAAATATAGTGATTTTGATTCCGACGAAGTCAAGGCCTACGCGGGAAGCGCGGGATGCGACATGCCCGATCGGGCATGCCCCAAGTGCGGTACTCTAATGTTAAAGGATGGGTTTGACATTCCTTTCGAGACATTCCTGGGATTTAAGGGAGATAAGGAACCGGATATCGATCTGAACTTCTCCGGAGAATATCAAAGCCATGCCCATGACTATACGGAAGTGTTATTCGGAAAGGGACATACCTTCCGTGCAGGGACCATTGGTACGCTGGCAGACAAAACGGCCTATGGCTTTGTCATGAAGTATTATGAGGAGAAAAATATGGTCAAGCGCCGCTGTGAGATTGAGCGGATTGCGGCAGGCTGCGTCGGCGTGCGAAGAAGCACCGGCCAGCATCCAGGCGGTATTGTGGTGATGCCGAAGGGGGAGACGATCTATTCTTTTACTCCCATTCAGCATCCGGCCAATGATATGACCACCAGCACAGTGACGACCCATTTTGATTACCATTCCATCGACCAGAATTTGTTGAAGCTGGATATTCTCGGACACGATGATCCGACGATGATCCGGCGTTTGGAGGATTTGATTGGAATCGATGCCAGAAAGATTCCGCTGGACGACCCGAAGGTGATGTCTTTATTTAAGGATACATCCGCCTTAGGCATTACTCCGGAGGATATCGGAGGCTGTAAGCTGGGAGCCTTGGGAATTCCGGAGTTTGGAACAGATTTTGCTATGCAGATGCTGATTGATTCCAAGCCCCAGTGTTTTTCAGATTTGGTGCGGATCGCCGGCTTGGCCCATGGTACGGATGTATGGCTGGGCAATGCTCAGGATTTGATTCTTTCGGGTAAGGCTACGCTGCAGACAGCCATCTGTACCCGTGACGATATCATGCTGTATCTGATTTCCATGGGAATGGACAAGAGTCTTTCCTTTAACATCATGGAAAAGGTTCGGAAAGGAAAGGGGCTGACGCCGGAGCACGAGAAGGCCATGCGGGACGCGAACGTTCCGGACTGGTATATTGACTCCTGCAAGAAGATCAAATATATGTTTCCGAAAGCCCATGCGGCTGCCTATGTAATGATGGCCTGGCGGATTGCTTACTGTAAAGTTTATCATCCCTTGGAATACTACACGGCCTTTTTTGGAATCCGGGCCACGGGCTTTAACTATGAATTGATGTGCCGCGGACGGGACGTTTTAGAGATGAATTTAAAGATGTACCGGAACAATGGCGATAACCTGACGGATAAAGAAAAAGTCACCCTTCGGGATATGCGGATTGTCCAGGAGATGTACGTCCGGGGATTTGAATTTATGCCGATTGATATTTACCGAGCCCACGCGACTCATTTCCAGATCTTCGATGGAAAAATCATGCCGTCTTTGTGCAGCATTGACGGCATGGGAGAAAAGGCGGCGGAAGCGGTGATGGCAGAGGCAAAAAAGGAACGCTTTTTGTCCAGAGAAGATTTTTATCAGCGGACGAAGATCAGCAGAAGTACCATCGATTTGATGGCGGATATGGGCCTTTTTGGAGACTTGCCGGTAACCAATCAGATTTCGCTGTTTGACATGGAGCTGTTGTAAGCGGCAGAAAGGAAAAGAAGGATGAATGAGATGAAAAAGGTTTTAACAATCGCAGGCTCTGACTGCAGCGGCGGCGCAGGAATACAGGCGGATTTGAAAACCATGGCGGCTCATGGTATGTACGGCATGAGCGTCATCACCGCTTTGACGGCGCAGAATACGACGGGAGTGTATGGGATTCAGGAAGCTACGCCGGAATTTGTGGCCCAGCAGCTGGACTGCATCTTTTCGGATATTGTACCGGATGCGGTAAAAATCGGTATGGTTTCGAACACCGCGTTGATTCATGTGATCGCGGATAAATTGGAGCAATATCAGGCGAAAAATATCGTAGTAGACCCAGTGATGGTTTCTACCAGTGGAAGCAGGCTTCTGGCCGAAGATGCGGCCAACTGCCTCATTCACCGTTTTCTTCCCTTGGCCACCGTGATTACGCCGAATATTCCGGAAGCGGAAGTCCTGGCGGCTCGGAAGATCCAAACACCGGAAGATATGGCGGAAGCGGCGGAGCAGATCGGAAGAAATACCGGAAGCGCGGTATTGGTAAAAGGAGGACATCATCTGAATGACGCCAATGACCTGCTGTATGATAAAGGCATGTCCGTCTGGTTTTATGGGGAACGGATCGACAATCCCAATACCCACGGCACCGGATGCACGCTGTCCTCAGCCATTGCCTGCGGCTTAGCGGCGGGGCTTGATCTAAACGCGAGCGTTCGGCAGGCCAAGGCTTATATCTCCGGAGCTCTGCGGGCAAACCTGGATTTGGGACAAGGAAGTGGACCGATGAATCACTGCTTTTGCCTGGAAGGCTTTCATCTGCCAGAGTGAGGCATTTTCATTTCATAGGAAATTCTTTCTTATGTGTCTCACCTCGATTTTTAGGAATAGAGCACCTCGACTAAAGTCAGGCCCTGGGCCGGCGCGGTGAAGCCGGCGGCACGCCGCTCCTTGGCTTCTAAAATGGAAGGGATTTCCTCCGGCCTTCTCTGGCCGGAACCGATTTCCAATAAAGTTCCGGTTAAGATGCGGACCATATGGTAGAGAAAACCGTTTCCGTGGAAGGTCAGACGCAGTTCTCCGGGAAATTCCTCAAAGTGGATTTCATCCAGCCGCCGCACCGTAGACTTTTTGCTTTTTCTGGCGCAAAAACTTTGGAAATCGTGGGTTCCGATCAAATAGCCGGCGGCTTTTTTCATGGCTTTTTGGTCAAGGGGCGTTTCCCAGGCCGCCATATACTTTCGCTCCAAAACATGAAGGGCGGGGTCTGTAGCAAGCCGGTAACAGTAGATTTTTCCGATGGCGTTGAGCCGGCTGTGAAATCGTTCGGAGGCTTCGGCTACGGAGACAATCCCGATATCTTCGGGAAGGTAAGTATTTAGATAAGCTCGGATTTCCTCCGGGCTTTTTTCTGTTTTCAGACGGACGTTGGCGACTTGTCCCAGGGCATGAACCCCAGCGTCGGTTCGGCCGGCGCCGTGAATTTCTATGGGGGAACCGGTCATCCGGCTGAGGACGCCTTCGATTTTCCCCTGGATGGTGTCGGCGGTTTTCGCTTGTCTTTGCCAGCCGACATAGCGGGTGCCGTCATATTGGATGATAAGGCGATAGTTCATGAAGCTCTCCCTCTTAAATGCAATGCTTATCCATATTTTTACGGATTTCAAAGGTGATTTTACCACGGATTTATTATTTTGGAAAGCGCTTTGATTTGACGATAAAAGCGTATAAGGCTATCTCATCCTGAAATGAAAAATTCAGAGAATCGGTATTGACAAAAGAGAAAGAATCCGCTATGCTCTTTATATACCCTATAGGGGTATATAAAACGCCGCTTTTTCGTATGAGGAAATCGTTTTCCACATATACTACGGACATACATGGTCAGGACAGAGTAAATTTTGCTCTCTCCATCGTAGAAGAAAAGCGGAGAAAGGGCGACAGAGATGGTTACAGAAGTTTATAATATCGAGGGTATGAGCTGCGCGGCTTGCAGCAGCGCGGTAGAAAGAGTGACGAGAAAGCTGCCTGGCGTTGAGACGAGTATGGTAAATCTGACCACGGCGAAGATGACGATCACCTACGATCCGGAACAGCTTAGCCGGGAGCAGATCGAAGCGAAAGTGGAGCGGGCTGGATTTCACGCCAGCTATGCGCCTCCGGAGGCGAAGCGGGAACAGGACATGGAGCTCTTTGAAAAGCAGGAGGAAGCGTTGGAGAAGAGCAAGCGCCGTTTGATCGTTGCGATTGCATTTGCCCTGCCTCTGCTTTATATCTCCATGGGACATATGCTTCCTTTTGAATTGCCGCTCCCTTCTTTTTTGCGGATGGAGGAAGCGCCTCTCAATTATGCGCTGATTCAGCTAGTCCTAACGGCGCCGGTATTGATTGCAGGGCAGAAATTTTATATTGTGGGATTTCGCACCTTATTCAAGGGCCATCCCAATATGGATTCTCTGGTGGCGATCGGCACTTCCAGCGCCTTTTTGTACAGCTTATTTATGACTATTCGGATTCCTTCGGATGCCCATGCGGTTCACAGTCTCTATTATGAATCGGCGGCTGTGGTCGTGACGTTGGTGATGCTGGGGAAATTTATGGAAAGCCGCAGCAAGGGAAAGACGTCCCAGGCAATTCGCAAGCTGATGGAACTGACGCCGGATACCACGCTCCTTTTGGTGGACGGTGTGGAGTCGGAGGTACCTACCGACCAAGTGACGGCGGGAAGCCGGATTCTTATAAAACCGGGGGCCAGAATTCCTTTGGACGGCGTAGTGGTAAGCGGTGTCAGCAGCGTGGATGAATCCATGCTGACCGGGGAGAGTATTCCGGTAGAGAAAAAAGAAGGAGACCAGGTGATTGGCGGCAGCGTGAATTTTAACGGAGCCATGGAAGTGGAAGTCACCCGTGTGGGAAAGGAAACGACTCTATCCAAGATCGTCCAGCTGGTGGAAGATGCCCAGGGGAAGAAAGCGCCGATTTCTAAAGTGGCGGATCTGGTAGCCGGCTATTTTGTTCCCACGGTGATTGGGATTGCGCTGATAGCCGCTCTGGCCTGGGCGATCTTTGGAGGAAAAGAACTTTCTTTTGTCTTAACGATTTTCGTATCGGTTTTGGTCATCGCCTGCCCGTGCGCCCTGGGACTTGCCACGCCAACGGCGATTATGGTAGGAACCGGCGTTGGCGCAAACCATGGAATTCTCATTAAAAGCGGGGAAGCATTGGAGGTTATGCACAAGACCAATGTGGTAGTCTTGGATAAAACCGGCACCATCACAGCGGGAAATCCTCAGGTGGTGGATGTGCTGACCGGCGACCCGGATCTGGTACGCGTGGCGGGAAGCTGCGAGCTGTTATCGGAACATCCCCTCGGCGCGGCCATTGTTACTTATGCCAAGGAGCAGGGTCAGGAACTGACAAAACCGGAAAGTTTCCAAAGTATTACGGGAAAGGGAATTCAGGCTGTTTTTGAGGGCCATTCCGTAGCCATTGGAAACCGGGCGCTGCTTGGGGAGATCTTTTCAACGGTTCCGGAAGGGCGCGTGATGGATTTTGCAAAAAAAGCCGCAGAGAAAGGGCAGACGCCCATGTTTGTCGTCCTGGACGGTGAGCTTCGCGGAATCCTCTGCGTAGCGGATACGGTGAAGCCCACCAGCGCGGAAGCGATTGACCGGATGAAAAAAGCCGGCGTCGACGTTTACATGTTGACGGGCGATAACCGGGCCACGGCCGATGCCATCGGAGCTCAGGTAAATTTGGACTCCGAGCACGTAATCGCAGAAGTTTTGCCGGGAGATAAGTCTTCTGTGGTAGAAGGCTTGCAAAAAAAAGGCTGGACGGTTATGATGGTAGGGGATGGTGTGAACGATGCTCCCGCCCTGGCTCAGGCCCAAGTGGGCGTGGCCATCGGCACCGGCAGCGATATTGCCATTGAGTCCGCGGATGTGGTGCTGATGCGCTCGGATTTGATGGATGTGTACCGGGCGAGAGAGCTGAGCCGTCGGACCATTAAAAATATCCATGAAAATTTGTTTTGGGCGTTTTTCTATAACACACTGGGAATTCCGGTGGCGGCAGGCCTTTTGTATCTGTTGGGCGGGCCTTTGCTTAGTCCAATGATCGGCGGGTTTGCCATGTCGTTCAGTTCTGTGTTTGTGGTAGGAAATGCGCTGCGGCTAAAAGGCGTTCGTTTATAGGAGGAAAACATGGATTGCTGCGGGACAAGGACAAAGCACCGGGACGAAAAGGAATATAAGGACCTGGTTCATCGGCTGAATCGAATGGAAGGACAGATCCGTGGAATTCGTTCTATGGTAGAGAATGATCGGTACTGCGTGGATATTTTGACGCAGGTTTCCGCAGTTAAATCTGCTTTGGATGCGTTTTGCCGAGAACTGCTGAATAGCCATATTAAGAGTTGTGTGGTGGAGGACATTCAGGAAGGCCGGGAAGAGGCTGTGGATGAGCTTTGCCAGATCATACAGAAATTGATGAAATAGGAGGAAAGAAAGATGACTGTTTTAAACGTACCTGGAATGCACTGTGAAAAGTGCGTGGAGCGAATCACAAAGGCAATGACGGAAGAGGGGCTGACTTTTTCCGTAAATCTGGCGGAGAAGACCGTTTCCGTGGACGGCTGTGAGAACTGTGTCGCAAAAGCAAAAGAAGTCCTGGACGATCTGGGCTTTGAGGCAGAGTGAGACGGGGAGATTGGTTCCTGATGGGGAGCGTGGCGCTGCTTGCCGGCGCCGCGCTTCTTTTGCTGCAGGCGACCAAGGAAGAGGGCGCGCAGGTGATTGTGGAAGTGGACGGGGTACAAAACGCTGTCTATTCGCTTTCGGAAGAAAGGACCGTAACCATTGAGGGGATCGAGGGCGGCACCAATCAGCTGGTGATTGAGGGCGGAGCTGCTTCGGTAGTGGACGCCAGCTGTCCGGATCATCTTTGCGTGCATCAATCGAGTATTCGTTATCAGGGACAGACCATTGTCTGTCTGCCGAACCGGGTGGTTATCACGGTGGAGAATGGAGAAGAGGCAGAGATAGACGGTATGGTGGGTGCGCCATAGATTGCGGCAGGAGGAATTGGATGACAGGAAAAAAGGTGGCGCAGTACGGCTTGCTGGTTGCGCTGGCCATGGTTCTCAGTTACATAGAAGCGCAGATGCCGGCATTTTTTGTAGTGCCAGGCATGAAATTGGGATTGACCAATGTGGTGGTTCTGGTGGCGCTGTATCGGATGAAGAGCAGGGATGCTCTGATCATCAACGGTGTTCGGATTGTGCTGGTAGCCCTAACCTTTGGCAATACATTCAGCATGCTGTACAGCTTGGCAGGCGGAGTTCTCAGCTTTCTGGCAATGCTGATCGGGAAGAGGTGTAAGGCTTTTAGCGTGGCGGGTGTCAGCGTACTGGGTGGGGTCGCCCACAATATTGGGCAGATTTTGGTGGCAGTAGCGGTACTGGAAAATGGAAATCTAGCTTATTATCTTCCGTTTTTATTGATTTTTGGACTGGGAGCCGGCGTATTGACCGGCGTGTTGGGTGGTCAGCTGATTCGGCGGCTTCCGCACTTGAGTTGATAAAATATGGAAGAATAAGAGCGGAGAAAGATATGTTCCGGTGCGGTTCCCATGTAAGAAGTCCCTGCGATTATTGTCTGCGGCGGCTGGGTGTTCCGCTGAAACCACAAAATATTTTTAGAAAAGTGGTTGACATTTTAATAAACCTTGTATATAATATCATGTGTTCGCGGCTTGTAAAATGCGGACGAGATGGTTCCTTGGTCAAGCGGTTAAGACGCCGCCCTCTCACGGCGGAAACAGGGGTTCGATTCCCCTAGGGACTGGCAAAACGCTTCTCAAAATGAGAAGCGTTTTTTCTTTCCGTTCTAATTTTTTATCTGTCTTTTTGTTTGCTTTTTATCTTGTCACCGATTCTGTTTTATGTTAGAATACTCCCAAGGATGTGTTTTCAAATGTAAGGATTTCTTTGGCTGGGAATCCTTTCTTTTTTCCTCCTTTTTCTTTTACACGTTAAAGCGTCTGCGCGTTGGCGTAAAAATGAGCAAGGGATACATTTGAGAGACCGCCGAATTTTGTGAAAGTGAGAGGTAGAAAAACATGAAGGAAAGAGAGAGATTCTCCTCCCGGCTGGGATTTATATTGATCTCCGCCGGCTGTGCAATCGGCTTAGGAAATGTTTGGCGATTCCCTTACATTACCGGACAATACGGCGGCGCCGCCTTCGTACTGGTCTATCTGCTGTTTTTGGTTATTTTGGGACTTCCGATTATGGTGGTGGAGTTTTCCATGGGGCGTGCCAGCAGAAAGTCCATTGCCTGCTGTTTTAAAGAATTGGAGCCAAAGGGTACCAAGTGGCATTGGTATGGTTATGCCGCTGTAATCGGTAACTATCTTTTGATGATGTTTTATACGACGGTCGGCGGATGGATGCTTTATTATACGGTGAAAATGGCTGCCGGTTCCTTTGAAGGTATGAACGTTGGACAGGTAGGAGAAGCCTTCGCTCATCTGCAGGCTCAGCCAGGTTTGATAATTTTCTGGATGCTTTTGGTTTGCTTGATTGGCATTGGAATCTGCAGCTTGGGTCTGGTAAAAGGCGTGGAGCGGATTACCAAATGGATGATGGCGGCTCTTTTTGTTATCATGGCAGTCCTGTGTATTCACAGCTTTACTTTGGAGGGGGCCGCAGAAGGCTTGAAATTTTACCTGGTTCCGGACTTTTCCAGAATGGTAGAAGCAGGGCTTGGAGAAGCTCTCTATGCGGCGCTTGGACAGGCGTTCTTTACGCTTAGCATCGGCATGGGGTCGATGGTGATCTTTGGCAGCTACATTGGAAAAGAACGTTCGCTGACGGGCGAGGGAATTCGGATTGAAGTTTTGGATACCGTCGTTGCCTTGATGGCTGGTTTGATTATTTTTCCGGCTTGCTTCTCCTTGGGCGTGGATCCGGGGCAGGGACCTGGGCTGGTGTTCGTGACTCTGCCGAATATTTTTGCGCAGATGAGCGGCGGACGCCTCTGGGGAACTTTGTTCTTTATTTTCATGAGCTTTGCGGCCTTGTCCACGATCATTGCAATCTTTGAAAATTTGATTGGATTTTCTATGGAATTGTGGGGATGGAATCGGAAAAAATCTGTACTTACTCATTTGATCTTGATCCCTATTTTGTCTTTGCCTTGTGTCTTTGGATTTAATATTTGGAGCGGGATACAGCCGCTGGGAGCGGGAAGCTCGATCATGGATCTGGAAGATTTTATTATCTCCAATAATCTATTGCCGCTGGGAAGCTGCCTTTACCTGTTGTTTATTACCAGAAAATGTGGCTGGGGCTGGAAGAACTTTATTGCGGAAGCGGACGCGGGAAAAGGAATCAAATTCCCGCAGAAGACACGTTTCTACATGGCTTTCGTGCTGCCGATTATTATCCTTTTGATCTTTGTGGTCGGCTACTGGCAGAAATTCTTCGCATAAGAATGATTTTGGCGGCAGGGAAATCTCTGCCGCTTCTCTTTGGACAATCGGAGGTGTCAGCGTGAAATTATTATTGGTTGAAGACGAAAAGAGAATGGCCGAGGCGCTTTGCGAGCTTTTGCGTCTGGAAAAATATGAAGTCTGTCACTGCGCCGACGGTATTTCTGGACTAAAAGAGATAGAGAGCCGTATCTATGACGTAATTATTTTGGATATCATGCTGCCAGGGAAAAATGGGTTGGAAGTGGCTAGGGAAGCTAGAAAAATGGGGATTCGCACGCCAATTTTAATGCTGACGGCAAGAGGCGAGCTCGACGATAAAGTGGAGGGGCTGGACAGTGGAGCAGACGATTACCTTACAAAACCTTTTATGACAAAGGAGTTGCTGGCGAGACTGAGGGCTCTTGGCAGGCGCAACATCCATTCCACAGATGGAACGCTGACATTTGGAGACATCATGCTTGACACGAATGCGGCAACTTTGATTTGTACTCTTACCGGTCAGAGCGTTCGTTTGAGTGAAAAGGAATATAACATCCTGGAATATTTGATCGCCAATCAAGGGAGAATTCTCACGAGAGAGCAGCTTGCCGTAAAGATCTGGGGGTTTGAAAACGAAGCGGAATACAACAAGGTGGAGGTATATATGTCCTTTACCCGTAAAAAATTGATGTTTATAGGAGCAAAAACAGAGATTAAGGCAGTCAGGGGCCTTGGATATGAATTGAGGTGGGATCATGTTTAAGAAATCCAGGAGGAAAATCGTAGCGGCAATCATGACGGTGCTGGTTCTCCTTTGGTTGGGTACACTCTGCGTCATCTATGGTTCCAGCTATTACGAGGTATTAACTCGTAACCGTGAGATGCTGAAGCGCCACGCAGAATTATATCTTTTGGAGCAGCAGCCGGTCAAGCCTTTTTCCCCAGGAAAACAGGAACCGGCGGGAGGGCCGCCTCGTCCGGAAAATACGCCGGCCTTTCAACTGTCCACCTTTTATTCTGTCGCAATCGCCAAGGATGGGAAGGTACTTGAAATTCAAAATACCCAAACCGGCATTTATACAAACCAAGAACTGGAAGAAATCGCCGGTGAGGTAATGAAGGAAAACAAGCCTACCGGCATAAAACACAATCTGGTGTACCATGTGGCGGATAAAGGTTTTTATACGCTAGTGGCATTTATGGATAATACGATCGTGCAGGAAAGCATGACGACGTTGTTTCGATATACGTTGATTTTTGGCGGACTGGCGATTGTGGCCTTGTTTTTCCTTGCAGTATATCTTGCAAAGAAAATTGTACAGCCGTTGGAGGAGAGCCACCAAAAGCAGAAACAATTCATATCCGACGCCGGTCATGAGTTAAAAACTCCGGTATCCATCGTCAGCGCCAATGCGGAACTCCTGGCAAGAGAAATCGGGGAAAATCAATGGCTAGGGAATATCCAGTATGAAAACGAACGGATGGGAATCCTGGTGGGCCAGTTATTGGAGCTTGCCCGTGCGGAGAGCGTCACGCCTCAAATGGAGATCGTAGATCTTGGCCGTCTAGTCAGCGGGGAGGCGCTGCCTTTTGAAAGTATTGTTTTTGAGAATGGTCGTACCCTTCGCTGCGAGATATCCGCTCCTCTGTGGATCAAGGGCAACGCCGTCCAGCTAAAACAGCTGACAGCCATTCTTTTGGACAATGCGCTGCAGCATGGGGAGGCTGGAACAGAAATCTTACTTACTTTGAAAAAGGAACGAAGTGCAGCGGCGCTTTCTGTGGTCAATGAAGGCGAGGCCATTCCGGATGAGCAAAAAAAACAGATGTTTGACCGATTTTACCGCATGGATACTGTCCGCAATGGGGAAGAAAAACACTATGGACTGGGCCTTGCGATTGCGAAGGCAATTGTGGATTCTCATGGCGGCAGCATTGATGTGCAGTGCGAGGATCACAAAGTGGAATTTCGGGTAATTCTTCCTCTGCAAAATTAAGCATGATCGGACTCTTTGCCTTCAAGCAGAAAAATTTGGGCATCGTCCAGGTATTTTCAATAAAACTTCAATCTTCCTTCTGTACAATGGAGACATTCCAGTACAGGAGGTTTCTTTTTTTATGAAATACCGGCACGAATGGAAGCATGAGATCGAGCCGAGAGATCTGCTAATTTTAAGGCAGAGGCTTTTGGCGGTAGCCAGACAGGATCCACATGCGGCAAATGGAACATATGAAATAAGAAGTCTTTATTTTGACAATGCCAAGGATAAAGCTTTGCGGGAAAAAGTGGATGGGGTAAACCGGAGAGAGAAATTTCGGATTCGATATTACAATGGCGACACTTCTTTTTTGAAGCTGGAGAAAAAGAGCAAAATCGATGGTTTATGCCGAAAGGACAGCGAAGTTCTGCAAAAAGAACAGGTGCAGTCTGTGATCGATCAAGACTACGGCTGGATGATGCAAAGCGGCATTCCTCTGGTAGAAGAGCTGTATACCAAGATCATCGGCCAGGGGCTTCGCCCGAAAACCATTGTGGAATATACGAGGGAACCTTTTCTATTTTCACCGGGAAATGTACGGGTTACACTGGATTATCATATCCGGATGGGAATGAATGGAAAGGATTTTCTAAATCCATCCAGCGTTACGATTCCGGCAAGAAACGCCCCGATTATTTTGGAAGTGAAATGGGATGAATTTTTGCCGGATCTGATTCGGGACGCACTGCAGTTAGGAAACTGCCGGGTGGGGGCATTTTCCAAATATGCCGCTTGCAGAATTTATGGTTAATGGATCAAAAATAAAAAAGGAGCAAATACACATGACTTTCGATGACATTTTTAAATCAAGCTTTCAAGAAAAGATTACCAGCGTCAGCCTTTTTGATATGGCGCTGGCGTTGACGCTGGCCTTTGGCATTGGACTATTTATCTTTTTTATCTACAAAAAGACCTACCAGGGCGTCATGTATTCTTCCAGCTTTGGTACAACCTTACTGGCACTTACCATGATCACCACGGTAGTGATTCTTGCAGTTACTTCGAACGTGGTGCTTTCTCTTGGTATGGTCGGAGCGCTTTCCATTGTTCGTTTTCGGACGGCAATCAAAGAGCCTTTGGATATTGCGTTTCTCTTTTGGGCCATTGCCGCTGGAATCGTGCTGGCCGCGGGGATGATTCCTCTGGCGGTGATCGGCAGCGTGATCATCGGCATTGTCCTGCTGATATTTGTAAACAAGAAGCCCCATAGCAATCCCTATATTGTGGTGCTTTCCTGTGCGGATTCTGCCAGCGAAAAAGAGGCGGAAGCGTTTCTAGAAAAACAGGTTCGGAAATGCGTGGTAAAAAGCAAGACGGCGCAAAAGGGAGCAATCGAGGTGAATCTGGAGGTTCGTCTGGACAGTGACAGCACGGATTTTATCAACGCTTTGTCAGAAATAAGCGGCGTCCGCAGCGCTGTACTGGTGAGTTACAACGGCGATTATATGGGGTAAGGAGTAAGGAATGTCGACGAGTAAGCATTTTGATAAGATTTGCTGTGTTGTTCTGGCGCTTACGCTGATTCTTACCGTTTGGTTTTTCTATGCGGACCGTTTTGGTATCCAAAAGACGCCGTCCACAATGGGATATGAGAGCCGTTTATTTGACACTTCCCGTGTCCATACCATTGATATCGTCATGGATGACTGGGATGAATTCATCGATAGCTGCATAACAGAGGAGTATGCGGTTTGCACGGTTTTGATCGACGGCGAGGCATATAGGAATGTTGCTATCCGCGCGAAAGGAAACACCTCTTTGACTCAGGTGGCTTCCTACGGGAACGACCGTTATAGCTTTAAGATCGAGTTTGATCACTACGACAGCGCGAAAACCTATTATGGCTTGGATAAGCTGTGTTTGAACAATATCATTCAGGACAATACCTATGTAAAGGATTATCTGACTTATCAGATGATGGCGGAAATCGGAGTAGCTTCCCCTTTATGCAGCTATGTGAACATTCTGGTAAACGGCGAAAACTGGGGATTGTATCTTGCGGTAGAAGGGGTGGAGGAAGCGTTTCTAGAACGCAATTACGGAAAGGATTACGGAGAGTTATATAAGCCGGACAGCATGAATATCGGCGGCGGCCGGGGCAATGGGAAAGACTTTGAGATGGACGCCTGGGAAGACTTTGAGCCAGACAGTGGTGAACGGCCAGAGGGAGAGTGGCCAGACGCGCCGCAGGGAGAATGGCCGGGGATGCAACAGGAAGGGCAAGAACCAGGAATGCCACCGGAAGGACAAAAGCCGGGAAATCTGCCGGAGGGGCAAAGGCCGGGGATGCCGTCAGAACGGCAAGAGATAGGAAGCCTGCCGGAGGGGCAGGAACCAGGAACATTTCCAAATAGAGGGGAACAGCCGGGGCAGGAAGGTCCGGGCGGTATGGGAAAGACAAGCGACGATGTGCTGCTTCGATATATCGACGATGATGCCCAGAGCTATGAAAATATTTTTGATCACGCGAAAACCAATGTGTCGGACAGCGATAAGGAGCGTTTGATCGAATCCCTTAAAAAGTTGAATAGCCGGGAAGCACTTACGGAAGTGGTTGATATAGAGTCGGTGATCCGTTATTTTGTCGTGCACAATTTTGTCTTGAATTTTGACAGCTATACGGGTTCGATGATTCACAATTATTATCTCTACGAAAAGAACGGTCAGATGTCAATGATTCCGTGGGATTACAATCTGGCGTTCGGCGGATTTTTATCCGCAAAAGACGCGGCCAGCCTGATCAACTATCCCATTGATTCCCCGGTATCCGGAGGAAATGTGGAAGACCGGCCGATGATAGCCTGGATTTTTGCAGAGGAAGAATACACAGAACGTTATCATCAATATTTTTCCGAGTGGATTTCTTCCTATTTTAACAGTGGGGAATTTGCAGAAAAGATCGATTCGGTAAAAGCGTTGATTTCTCCCTATGTGGAAGCGGACCCTACTAAGTTTTGCACCTATGAGGAATTTGTAACGGGCATCGATACGTTAAAAGAGTTTTGCCTGCTCCGCGCAGAGAGTATAAAAGGCCAGCTGGACGGCACCATTGGTTCAACCACGGAAACCCAGAGTGAGGCGACATGGATTGACGCGGGAGACCTGAATGTTTCCGATATGGGGGGAATGAATTCAGGTATGGGAGGAATGAAATCCGGTATGGGCGGTGAAAGGAATGGGAAGTTCGGCCAAAAGGAAAACAGCTCCCAGAATATGGAAGCTGTCCCGTAAAATCTTCTATGATTTCGTCGAGGCGACAGGATTTGAACCTGCGACCTCTGCGTCCCGAACGCAGCGCTCTACCAAGCTGAGCCACACCTCGAAACCTCTGCTATTATATCGAGTTCGCCCATATTTGTCAAGCAGATTTTGGACGTTTTCTAAAAAAAATCCAAAAAACCCTTGAAATCTATGGCAAAGAATGCTATACTGCCAATGGTAAATTATCGTTTAGAGTAGAAGAGTGGACGTGAGTCCACTCTTTGAGCGTATTAAGGAAGAAATTTTGGAAAGGGGCGCAGGATTTGGCGAAAAGGGAGGATTACGAACAAAAGACAGAAGAGCTGCTTTCGCCTATATTGGAGAAGAATGGCTTTGAGCTGGTGGATGTGGAATTTGTAAAGGAGGGAAGCAGCCGTTACCTGCGGGCCTATATTGATAAACCCGGTGGAATTACGATCGATGACTGCGAACTGGTAAGCCGGAGTTTAAGCGATCAACTGGATGAAAAAGATTTTATTGAAGAAGCTTATATTTTGGAAGTCAGTTCTCCGGGGCTGGGCCGTCCGCTGAAAAAAGAACGGGATTTTGCGCGCAGCATGGGAGAAGAGGTGGAAATCCGTTGTTTTCGCCTGGTAGACGGCGAGAAGGAATTTACCGGTATTTTGACAGATTATGATGCCGATACGGTTACCATACAAGAAAATGAGGAGAGCAAACGGACACTGGAACGATCGAATATCGCCCTGATTCGTCTGGCGTTTGACTTTTAAAGGAGGAAAAAGGAAAAATGAATAAGGAATTACTGGAGGCCCTGAATATACTGGAGAAGGAGAAGGACATCAGCAAAGATACTTTACTGGAAGCCATTGAAACTTCTCTGTTAACGGCCTGCAAGAACCATTTTGGAAAGGCGGATAATATCAAAGTTCATATGGACCCAGAAACTTGTGAGTATGAGCTTTACGCAGAAAAAGAAGTCGTGGAGACCGTGGAAGATCCTGTATTACAGATCAGTCTGGAGAACGCCAGAAAACTGAGCGGTACCTATGGCATCGGGGATATTGTTCGTCAGGACATCAAGTCCAAGGAATTTGGTCGTATTGCTACCCAGAATGCCAAAAATGTGATCCTCCAGAAAATCCGGGAAGAAGAGCGCAAGGTAGTATTCGACCAGTTCTACGCGAAAGAGCGGGAAGTGGTGACAGGAATCGTGCAGCGGTACATCGGACGGAATATCAGCGTCAATCTTGGCAAGGCCGACGCGATGCTCAATGAAAACGAGCAGGTACGCGGAGAATCTTATGAGCCAACAGAAAGAATTAAAGTCTTTATTTTAGAAGTAAAGGATACCACCAGAGGACCTCGGATTCTGGTTTCCAGAACGCATCCGGAACTGGTGAAACGTTTGTTTGAAGCGGAAGTGACGGAGATTCAGGACGGTATTGTGGAGATCAAAGCCATTTCCCGTGAGGCCGGGTCCCGTACCAAGATGGCCGTCTGGTCCAACGATCCCAACGTAGACCCTGTCGGCGCCTGTGTCGGCGTCAACGGAGGACGTGTAAATTCTGTGGTCGAGGAATTACGGGGAGAAAAGATCGATATCATCAATTGGAGCGATAATTCTGCAGAACTGATTGAGAATGCGTTAAGCCCTGCAAAAGTGATCTGCGTTTTGGCAGATGACGATGAGAGAACCGCTCAGGTGGTGGTTCCAGATTATCAGTTGTCTCTTGCCATCGGAAAGGTAGGACAAAATGCCCGCCTGGCTGCCCGGCTGACCGGATATAAGATCGATATCAAGAGCGAGACCCAGGCGAGAGAGAGCGGGTTGTTCGAGGAGATCGGGTATATCGAGGACTATTATGAGGAAGAAGGCGCCGAAGAAGAGTACGAGGAGTCTGGTTTTGACGAGGATGAGGAAAACGACTCTTTGGAATACGAGGCGGATGACACTGAGGAATTTGGCGAGGATTTGGTCGAAGAAGAAATTCCAGAATTGGATGAAGCAGATAGATAGGAAGTGAGCGAGTGGGTACAATTCGAAAACAGCCCCAGCGGGCCTGTATTGGCTGTGGGGAAATGAAAGAAAAAAAGCAGCTGATTCGCGTGGTGAAAACGCCGGAAGGAGAGTTCGTTCTGGATATGACAGGAAAAAAGAACGGCCGCGGCGCTTACCTTTGTTCTTGCAAGGCGTGTCTGGAGGCGGCAATCAAAACCAAAGGATTGGACCGTTCCTTTAAAATGGCGGTGCCGAAAGAAATCTACGATAAGCTGAGAGAGGAGTGGGATACTCTTGCAGCAAAATAAGGCAATGTCCTATTTAGGCCTGGCGGCTAGAGCCAGGCATGTAGAGAGCGGAGAATTCTGTACGGAACGAGCAGTAAAGCGCGGCAATGCAAAGTTGGTTCTTGTGGCTTCGGACGCTTCAGAGAATACCAAGAAGGCTGTTCGCGACATGTGTACCTATTATCATACAGAATGGTTGGTTTTTGGAGAAAAGGAGAGCCTGGGGCATGCCATCGGCAAAAGCGCCAGGGCTTGTCTGGCCTTGATGGATCAAGGGCTGGCAGATGCGGTGAAAGAGCAGTTGATAGACAGGAATCAAGACGGAGGTAGTGAGCATGGAAAATGATTTGAATAAAGAAGAACTAAAGAAAGAACCAAAGAATGCTGCGGAGAAGGCCGGAGAAGGAGAACCGAAGAAGAAAAAAATCACGGCGGTCTTTCGGAAACAAAACAGCGCTCAAAATAGTTTGAAATCCCGTCCGGCGGGAAATGGACAGAAACGTCCGGCAGCAAAGCCCGCTCCGGAAAAGAGCGGGAAACCAGCGGCGGAAAAGCCGGCTAGACCGGCGGCAAAGCCTGCTGTGAAACCGGCAGAAAAAGCAGCGGTAAAACCTGCTGTGAAACCGGCGGAAAAAGCAGCGGCAAAGCCTGCTGTGAAACCGGCGGAAAAAGTAACCGCAAAGCCCGCCGCGCCTGTGGAAAAAGCGGTAGAAGAGAAAGCTCCAGAGACAAAACCAGCAACTCCCCGTTTTGTAGATATGGAAAAGGTGCGGGAAGCGGATCGCGCGGCGTCCCGGGCAGCGGCTGCGGCAAGAAATAGAAGCAATGAGCGCAGAAGCGGGCGCGGAGGAAATGGAGCGGGAGATCGCCCTCAGGGAGGCTACCGCGGAGGAAACGCGGGAGACCGTCCTCAGGGAGGCTATCGCGGAGGAAATGCGGGAGATCGTCCTCAGGGAGGCTATCGCGGAGGAAACGCGGGAGACCGCCCTCAGGGAGGCTACCGCGGAGGAAATGCGGGAGATCGCCCTCAGGGAGGCTACCGCGGAGGAAATGCGGGAGACCGCCCTCAGGGAGGCGGCCGTGGACCGGCAGGCGGAAGAACGGCAGGCAATGCAGACCGGCCTCGCAGCGGCGGCTCTGATTTTGGCGGAATGGGGATGGCAAAACCCAGTACCAAAAATCCGAAGAGCGCCAATGCAAAAGGGAATAGCCGTTATGATAAGAAAAACAGCGATGAACTGAGAAGGCCGGCTGGAAAACAGGTTTCCAATAAAGATCTGGCGAGACCGCAGAAGCCTCAGCGTCAGGAGAAGGTAGAACCGGAGATTAAGTTGATTGTTCTGCCGGAGAAGCTGACAATTCGCGATCTGGCGGAAAAGATGAAGATACAACCGTCCGCCATTGTAAAGAAATTGTTCTTGGCTGGCAAAATCGTGACGGTAAACCAGGAAATTGATTATGAAACGGCTTCGGATATCGCCGTAGAATTCGATGTGCTGACTGAGCAGGAAGTAAAAGTAGATATTCTGGAAGAACTTTTGAAGGACAATACGGAAGATCCGGAGGATTCCCTGCAGCCTCGTCCGCCGGTCGTCTGCGTGATGGGTCACGTAGATCACGGAAAGACTTCCCTTTTGGACGCTATCCGAAAGACCAATGTGATTGCAAAAGAAGCGGGCGGCATTACCCAGCATATCGGTGCATATGTGGTGGAGATCAACGGACAGAAAATCACGTTTTTGGATACGCCTGGTCACGAAGCCTTTACGGCGATGCGGATGCGTGGTGCAAAATCAACGGATATCGCGGTTTTAGTTGTAGCGGCGGACGACGGCGTGATGCCTCAGACCGTGGAGGCCATCAATCATGCCAAGGCAGCCGGCGTGGAGATCATTGTAGCCATCAATAAGATTGATAAGCCCGGCGCGAATATCGAGCGGGTAAAACAGGAGTTGGCAGAGCAGGAAATCGTTGCGGAAGACTGGGGCGGCAAGCATATTTTCGTGCCGGTATCGGCAAAGACTGGCGAAGGAATCGATTCTTTATTGGAGATGATTCTTTTGGCGTCCGAGCTGCGTGAGCTGAAGGCGAATCCAAATCGAAATGCCCGCGGTTTGATCATTGAAGCTCAGTTGGATAAGGGCAAAGGACCGGTGGCCACGGTTCTGGTTCAAAAGGGTACGCTGCACGTAGGCGATACGATTGCTGCGGGACCGTGCTTCGGTAAGGTCCGGGCCATGATGGACGATAAGGGACGCCGTGTGAAGGAGGCAACTCCCAGCGTTCCGGTGGAGATCCTTGGTCTAAACGACGTGCCTAGCGCCGGCGAGGTATTTGTTTCAACAGATAGTGAAAAAGAAGCCCGCAGCTATGCGGAGACTTTTGTGGCGGAAGGAAAGAAAAACCTGTTGGACGACACCAAGGGCAAACTTTCCCTGGACGACTTGTTCTCTCAGATTCAGGCGGGCAATGTAAAAGAACTGAATCTGGTTATCAAGGCCGATGTACAAGGTTCTGTGGAAGCGGTCAAGCAGAGTCTGGTGAAACTTTCCAACGAAGAGGTCGTTGTGAAGGTGATTCATGGCGGCGTTGGTACGATTAACGAGTCCGACGTCTCCCTGGCAGCAGTTTCCAATGCCATTATCATTGGTTTTAACGTCCGTATGGACGCAGCCGCCAAGGCGACCGCTGACCGCGAGCAGGTGGACGTCCGTTTGTATAAGGTGATTTATCAGGCGATCGAAGATATGGAAGCAGCCATGAAGGGTATGCTGGATCCGATTTTCGAGGAACGTGTGATTGGTCACGGCGTAGTCCGCCAGACCTTCAAGGCATCCGGCGTCGGCACCATTGCAGGCGCATTTGTCCTGGACGGCAAGTTTGTCAGAAATTGCAGCTGCCGGGTGAGCCGTGAGGGCGAGCAATTGTACGATGGCCCGTTGGTATCCTTAAAGCGCTTTAAGGACGATGTTAAGGAAGTGGCCACTGGCTATGAGTGCGGTTTGGTATTTGATAAATTTAATGATTTGAAGGAGGACGATACCATCGAGGCATATATGATGGTGGAAGTTCCCCGCACCTGATTTCCGAATCGAAAAATCGGATACAAGGAGTAAGAATGAGAAAAAATAGCATTAAAAATATCCGGATCAACGGAGAGGTTCAAAAGGAATTAAGCAATATTATCCGAGGCGAGGTAAAAGATCCGCGGATCCATCCTCTGACCAGCGTCACATCGGTTCTGGTGGCGCCGGATTTGAAAACCTGCAAAGCATATATCAGCGTACTGGGAGACGATGCCCAGGCCGCTGATACCTTGGCAGGGCTTCGAAGTGCGGAAGGCTTTATCCGCAGTCAGCTGGCCCGGAATTTGAATTTGAGAAACACCCCGGAAATCCGTTTCATCCTGGATCAGTCGATTGCTTACGGTGTTGAGATGTCCAGAAAAATTGACGAATTGACCGGAGGCGACGATGAAACGGATTGAGGAAGTTCTGGACGGCGCGGCGCGTATCTGTATTGCCGGGCATATCCATCCGGATGGAGACTGCGTGGGAGCCTGTCTGGGCTTATATAACTATATCCGGGAGATTTGTCCCGATGCGCTGGTACAAGTATATTTGGAACCGTTTTCTGAACATTTCGCTTTCTTAAAAGGGGCGGAAACGGTAAACCATGAGTACCCAAAGACAGAGCCTTACGATGTATGTTTTGCCCTGGATTGCGGGGACAAAGAGCGTTTAGGGGCGGCAGGGAGCTACTGGGATGCAGCCTCCAAAAAAGTATGTATTGATCATCATGTGACCAATACAAATTTTGGCGATGTAAATCATATCTGTCCCAAGGCCAGTTCCACCAGCGAGGTGCTCTATGAGTTGATGGATGACAGCCGGATAACCAGGGAAATAGCGGAATGCCTGTATGTGGGAATCGTCCATGATACCGGTGTGTTTAAACATTCCAACACGGAGGAGCGAACCATGGCCGTGGCAGGCAGGCTGATGGCGAAAGGCGTGTCTTCCTCCTATATTATCGATGAGACCTTTTATAAAAAGACCTTTGCGCAGAATAAGGCGCTGGGGCGGGCTCTAGGGTCGGCAAAGCTTTGGCTAAACGGCAAGTTTATCGCAGGCGCCATAACAGCTAGAGATATGCAGGAATTAGGGCTGCTTTCTAGGGAACTGGATGGGATTGTGGATCAGCTGCGCGTTACTTCCGGCGTTCAGGCCGCTGCATTTTTGTATGAATCCGAAGCGGCGGAACAAAAATGGAAGGTGAGTCTGCGAGCCAATGAGGGCGTAGACGTCAGTAAAATTGCGGTTTTATTTGGCGGCGGCGGTCATGTGAAAGCGGCTGGCTGCACCATGTCTGGCGAGTGGACGGAAATTGCAGATCAGTTGGCGAAACTCGTGAAAGAGCAGCTTTAAAAAGCGGAAGACGAACATGGATGGAATACTAAATATCTATAAAGAAAAGGGCTATACGTCCCATGATGTAGTGGCAAAGCTTCGCGGTATTTTGAAACAGAAAAAAATCGGTCATACTGGCACGCTGGACCCGGATGCGGTCGGCGTGCTTCCGGTTTGTTTGGGGAAAGCAACGAAGCTCTGCGATATGTTGACGGATACGACAAAAGAATACCGTGCAGTTCTGCTTTTAGGAGTCGAGACGGATACCCAGGACCTTGGTGGAACCATTTTGTCAGAGCACCCGGTGACGGCTTCTGTGGAAGAGGTGGAGCAGGCGATTCTTTCCTTTGTTGGACCATATGAGCAGGTACCGCCGATGTATTCGGCGTTAAAAGTAGGAGGACAAAAGCTTTGTGATTTAGCACGTCAGGGAAAAACCGTGGAGCGGAAGGCCCGTAGGGTGGAGATCTTTTCTATTTCCATTCATCGGATGGAACTTCCCCACATCGAGATGACCGTGTCCTGCTCAAAGGGAACTTATATCCGGACGCTGTGCCATGATATAGGACAGGCTTTAGGATGCGGCGGGGCGATGGAAGAATTGACCCGGACCAGGTCCGGCCGCTTTTTATTGGAAGAGGGAATGACGTTGAAGCAAGTGGAGCAGTTTAGAGACGAGGGCTTGCTAAAAGAGCGTATCCTGCCGGTAGAAGCGATGTTTGAGCATCTTCCTCAATATCGTTGTCCGGAAGAGTTTGGGAATGCGCTGAAAAATGGAAATCCGCTGAAGGTTTCCGGGAATTCTTTGACTCCTGGGGATTATCGGGTGATAGGACCGGAGGGGGATTTCGTGGGTATTTATCATTGGGAGCAGGGACAGAAGCTTTTAAAACCAAAGAAGCTCTTCTTTTTATAAGCTCTAAGGAGGAAATCGTGAGATACATTCATGACGCCATGGATTTTCAACTGGAAAGTCCAGCGATTGTAACATTGGGAAAATTTGACGGCTTCCATCGAGGCCACCAAAAACTGATGCGTCAGGCGGCGGCGCTCCGAAAGAATGGAGAGAAATTGGTTGTTTTTACCTTTGCCGTCTCTCCCCAAAGCTATTTATCAGGCCGCATGGGCGATTGCCTTACTACCAGAGCAGAAAAGAACAATCTGGCGGAAGAACTGGGAGCGGATGTTTTGATTGAATATCCTTTTACCGATCAGGTACGCCGGATGAAACCGACGGAGTTTTTGCAGAAGGTGCTGGTGGGACAGTGCCGGGCGGCAAAGATCGTTGTGGGGCCGGACTGCCGTTTTGGATACGGGGGCCGTGGAAACGTGGGGTTGTTACAGGAAAGATCGGATTCCTTGGGCTATTGTTTGACTGTGGTAGACAAGGAGCTTTATCACGAAGAAGCGGTGAGCAGTTCCCGTATCAAGGATTGTCTGCGCCAGGGACAGATTCGGGAAGCCAACCAGATGCTTGGGTATCGCTACGGTGTGCGCGGTCCGGTGGTTCATGGGCGGCGGCTGGGACGGACATTGGGAGTTCCAACGATCAATCAGTGCGCGCCGGAGGAACAGCTGATGCCAAAATCTGGTGTATATCTGGCGCGGATAGAGATTATTGGAGGGGTATATTTTGGCGTGGCCAATGTGGGCAGGAAACCGACCATTGACGGGGAACGCCCCGTGGGGATCGAGACATACTTGTTTGATTTTTCCAGGGATGTCTATGGACAAGAGGCAAAAGTAGAATTTTTGGAATTTTTGAGACCAGAGAGAAAATTTGTGTCGGTAGAAGAACTAAAACAGCAGATCTTGCAGGATGAGCAAGAGGCAAAAAGAATCTTGGAATCTCTTGGAAAAAGTAATTTGGGAGGTTGACAAAGGAAAGGATACCTGTTATCATGGGTATGTAACAAATGTAACAAATATGTAATAAATGAGCTGGGGGTGTAAATTTGACTCGACAAGGAAGAAGAAAACTTGGAGTCTTACTTTCCTTAAGTGTTTGTCTGGCGGCGGGACAGATCGTTCTGGCGGCGGACAAGCCTGCGAATGAGAATTCTCTGGTCATCGGCGGAGCGGCTGCAGTGATTGGCGGTTATACCAAAGATACGACCGGAACAGATAATACAAAAGTGCAAAGCCAGCCGCAGACTCAGCCGGCGAGCACGCAGGGCCGTGCGGACAAGCCGGTACAGAGCAAGAAGCTTGCTATTGTCGGCGTGGCAAAGCAGCAGGTGGCTGCCGAATCTAGTTTAGAGCCGGAGACGGAGGCGCCGGTGGCCGTTCCTGTTTCCGAAGGTGCGCCTGTTTCTGAGGAAGGCACAGAGGCGAATCCTGCAGAGGCAGCGGAGCCAGAGACTGCGGCGGTTCCAGAGGACGCAGTGGAGCCGGAGAATACGGATGATCAGCAGCGGCAGGCAGCAGTAGATCGGTATGAAAAGCTGGGTCTTGCGGACGCTGGATATTCGTATCTGAACGTGCGGGAGAAAGCTGGAACCGACGGTAAAATTATTGGTAAGATGCTGAATAACTACGCCTGCGAGATTTTAGATACGGTGGAGAAGGACGACGGTTATTGGTATAAGATCAAGTCGGGCTCCATCGAGGGATATGTCTACGCGGATTATATTCTGACCGGTGATGATGCCAGACAGCAGGGAAAGGAAGCGGCGGAAAAGCGCGCTTTGATTTTGACAGATACCTTGAATGTGCGTTCTGAGCCCAGCACCGAATCTTCGATTTGGACTCAGGTGGACAACCATGAGCAGTACGACGTGGTTCAGGAATTGGACGGTTGGTACGAGATCGAGCTGGACAGCTCTACTGGATATATCGTGGCGGACCCTTCGCTGGTGAATGTACGCTATACGCTGAATACGGCGATTCATTTTACACCGGAAGAGGAAGAAGAAAAGAAAGAATTATCTCTGCGGAGCAAGATTGTGAATTATGCGATGCAGTTCCTCGGAAACCGCTATGTGTGGGGCGGCGAAAGCCTGACCAAGGGCGTGGACTGCTCTGGATTTACCATGAAGGTATATGAGCATTTTGGCATCTATATGAGCCACTACACCGGATCGCAGGCCCAGGAGGGCAGAAAGATTAGCTTCTCTAATCTGAAAAAGGGTGATTTGGTCTTCTATGCGAAGAATGGTACCATTAACCATGTTGCGATCTATATCGGCGATGGACAGGTCATTCACGCGAGAAGTAAGCGGCGCGGCATTACCATTACCGAATGGGATTACCGGACTCCGGTAAAGGCGGTAACATTCTTGGATGATTGATTTTGCTAGGGATAAGAGCTTGCCGATGATGATCGGGTGATAAGATTGAAAAGAAAAAAGGTCTTCTATGATGAAACAAAAAATCATAGGAGGCCTTTCCGTTGAGGAAAGAAAAAAACGGGTTTACAATAAGCCGCATTTATGCTATACTACACTAGTATTACGCCGCGGCCAAGCTTTTGGACACTCCGACCAAGGCTTAGCGGACGGTGAGAATTTATTATTTAGGAGGAAATCGACATGATTTCAAAGGAAAAGAAAGCTGAGATTATTGCCGCATATGGCAGAGCGCCGGAAGATACCGGTTCCCCTGAGGTACAGGTAGCCCTGTTGACCGAGAGAATCGCAGAGCTGACCGAGCATCTGAAAGATCATCCGAAGGATCACCATTCCCGCCGCGGTCTGTTGAAAATGGTAGGTCAGAGACGTGGCCTGCTGGATTATCTGAAGAGAAACGATATCGAAGGCTACCGGAAGCTGATCGAGCGTCTGGGTATCCGTAAGTAATCGCGTACAGGCTAGGGTGGAAAAGGCTTTCCACCCTAGCTTTTGTATAGGTATGAGAAATTTCTTCTGGGGGAAAGAACTTCGAGACCACTGAAAAGGGTGCGGAAGCCGTGCTTTTTTCAGTAGTTTCGATGTTTTTCCCTGGAAAGATTATGAAAAGGAGAAACAAGATGTACAAGAGTTACAGCATGGAACTGGCTGGGCGTACACTGACCGTAGAGATCGGCCGTGTGGCTGCCCAGGCGAATGGAGCTGCCCTCATGCACTATGGCGATACGGTGGTATTGTCCACGGCGACGGCTTCAGACAAGCCAAGGGATGGGATTGATTTCTTTCCGCTTAGCGTAGAGTATGAGGAAAAGATGTATGCCGTAGGTAAAGTGCCTGGCGGCTTTAATAAGAGAGAGGGAAAGGCCAGCGAGCACGCGGTACTCGTTTCCCGCGTGATTGACCGTCCGATGCGCCCTCTGTTTCCGAAGGATTATCGAAATGATGTGACGCTAAGCAACCTGGTGATGAGTGTGGAGCCAGATTGCAATCCGGATGTGGTAGCGATGTTGGGTTCTGCGATTGCCACTTCGATTTCAGATATCCCTTTTGACGGCCCGACTGCAGCGACGATGGTGGGCTTGGTAGATGGAGAACTGGTTTTTAATCCGACCATGGAGCAGAAAAATGCTTCCGAATTGGCCTTGACGGTGGCGTCTACCAGAGAAAAGATCATTATGATCGAAGCGGGAGCCAATGAGATTCCGGAAGATAAGATGCTGGAAGCTATTTTTGCCGCTCATGAGATGAACAAGGAGATCATTGCGTTTATCGACCAGATCGTAGCGGAGTGTGGAAAGCCGAAGCATGAGTATATCCACGTAACAACGCCGGATGATCTGTGGGAGGATATGGTTTCTTTTGTTACGCCTGCTGACATGGAAGCCGCTGTATTTACGGATGAAAAGCAAGTAAGAGAGGAAAATATTCGTCAGATTAAAGAAAAGCTGGCGGAGCGCTATGAGGAAACGCATCCGGAATGGCTGGAAGCCATCGACGATGCCGTCTATAAATATCAGAAGGTTACCGTGCGTAAAATGATCCTGAAGGATCAGAAGCGTCCGGACGGCCGTGGGATCAAAGAAATTCGGCCTCTGCATGCGGAGGTGGATATTCTCCCCCGCGTTCATGGTTCAGGTATGTTCCAGAGAGGACAGACCCAGATTTTAACGGCGGCTACGCTGGCGCCGATGTCTTCCGCTCAGAAAGTGGACGGCCTGGATGAGTCTGAGACCAGCAAACGCTATATGCACCATTACAATTTCCCGTCCTGGTCGGTTGGTGAGACAAAGCCTTCCAGAGGACCGGGACGCCGTGAGATCGGCCATGGCGCTCTGGCAGAGCGCGCGCTGATTCCAGTGCTTCCTACGGTAGAAGAATTCCCTTATGCGATTCGTACGGTGTCTGAGACATTGGAATCCAACGGTTCCACCTCCCAGGCCAGCGTTTGTGCTTCGACTCTGGCGTTGATGGCTGCCGGTGTTCCGATCAAGAGAATGGTAGCAGGCATTTCCGTCGGTTTGGTGACTGGCGAGAGCGACGATGATTATATTGTTTTGACGGATATCCAGGGATTAGAAGATTTCTTTGGCGATATGGATTTCAAGGTGGCTGGAACCCACAAGGGTATCACGGCGATTCAGATGGATATTAAGATTCATGGATTGACCAATCAGATTATCCGTGAGGCTATTGCGAGAACCAAAGAAGCCAGAACCTATATTTTGGATGAGGTGATGGCTCCAGTGATCGCGGAACCGAGGAAAGAAGTTAGCAAGTACGCTCCGAAGATTCGTCAGATCACGATTGATCCGGAGAAGATTGGCGATGTGATCGGAAAGCAGGGCAAGGTGATCAATAAGATCATCGAGGATACCGGCGTTCAGATCGACATCGAGGACGATGGAAGCGTGGCGGTCTGCGGTACGGATGCAGAGATGATTGAAAAGGCGATTCATATTATCGAGACGATTGTCCATGATGTGGAGCCTGGCCAGATCTTTACAGGTAAGGTGGTCCGGATCATCAATATCGGCGCGTTTGTGGAGCTGGCTCCCGGCAAAGACGGCATGATTCATATTTCTAAGTTGTCTCAGAAGCGGGTGGCAAAGGTCGAAGACGTGGTACAGGTCGGCGATGAGGTGACCGTCAAGGTATTAGAGGTCGACAAGATGGGCAGAATCAATCTGTCAATGAAGGATGTAGAACAGAAAAAGTAAAATATGAAGCGGGGCAGCTTTGCTGCCCCGTTTCGTTTACCAAGGTTTTGTTTTAATCTCGTCCGCAAACAAAATTTTTTCCTGATTGACGGAATAGTAATAGATCTCATTGGACAACCATTCTTCTGCAGACACGGTGGTGGTATTAATCTCCATCAGCATATTCTGTAATTCTTTGGGTGAAATTCCGGAGGTTTCCGGAATCAAAATGACTTCATGGATGCTGCTGGGAAGGATAAAAAATCCGGCGCTTTGCTGTATGGCAAATTGTTTTAAAAGGTTTTCCTGCAGCAAGCCGGTAGCGCCAAGATAACGATGGGCATTTGTCAGAACGTACATCGGAGATTCTGAGGGATCTCCGCAGAGTTCTCGAATCAGAGCAGGCGTATCCGGGTTTTCATCCTCTTTGGACAGACCGGAAATTTCTTCTCGAATGATTTGATAGATCAATGTATCTAGAGGAAGAAGTTGAGGTGTTAAAAGAGAATTTAGGTTTTGGCTGGCATCCATTTGTAAGGTTTCTGGGGTGATATCCCAAAGGTCTAGATGTTGATTTTGGATGAGAGCTGAGGCAGGCGGCATACCTGGTGAGAAAAAGCATAGACAAGAAACAATGGCCAGATCCAGAAACGTTTGATATGGAACATTTTTAAGGAGTTCTTGATTACGTTTTTTGTGAATAAGTTTGGGCGCCAGATATGGCTGCGCGCTGGAATAGGTAAGGGCGCGTGAAAAATCCCATGGGCATTGGATTGCGGCAGATTGGCAGGTTTGAATGATATTTTCTAAAAGAGTTTCCCTTGATTCTCCATTTTGATACCGATTCCAGTAGTCGGAAAAGTAGATCGCGGGATAAGCGGACGCCTCTTTCGACGATATGCAAATGGTATCAACAGGTATTCCGTTGTTTTTGGGAAATTGGTGTAGATAGACAGTCGCTGTGTCAGAAAATGCTGCGCGTAGTTCATCCAAAAAGTAGTGAAGAAGTTCTTCGTATCCCATATAGTTACCTCCTGAAATAGAATGTTCCCAGGTGGAGATTGTGTGTAGGTGGGATTTAAAAGATGTTGATAGATAGCAGAAGAGAGTAGTATTACAAAATAGAGAATACTTTTTGATAGACAATTTTATTATAGATAGATCTATTTCAAATGTCAAGTCTAGTAGAAAAGCAGACTCCGAAATCAATAGATTACGATAGCCTCCAAATGAATTTCAAAATCGTTGGTATTTTTCACATAAAAGTGATAGGTTCCTGTTTGATCTAAAGAAAATGTCTGCGATATCGGTCCGGATCCAACTCGGCAGCGCATATCGCCGTTGGGCTCAATGATACCTGCTTGGATGAAATGATCGCATGTGATCTGCATATTGATTTTCTCACCGGAGCTACAGGAAAAGGCGAAGGAATGTGAAAACGTATTGGCAGGGATATTCCAATCATATACCTTATAAGTTTGGTTTTTTCTATAACCTTGCCGCCCTCCCCAAATACTACTAGATGGTTTTTCCAGAGATAGATCGGCAGTGTAGATGTAAAAGGCTTCATAGCCCTTTTCTAATAAATGGCTGGCAGCAAAAGCCGGCGCCGTATTTCCCATGAAAAGCGCAATCATAAAAACAATCACGATAAATTTGGGACGTGATTTTTCTTCCGTCTTTATTGTCATAAGCCGTCGAATTCGTTTTTCTAATTCGTTTCCGGTACACAGGGAAAAAAGATGCCCTTGCGGACCGCGTTCTGTTTCCGTTCTTGCATGATGAATCAGCATCAAAGCATATTCCCGTGGAGAAAAGTAGGCTTGTCCCTTTTCGCAGGTTCTGATATCGCATGCAGTTTCTGCCCACTCCTCATATAGTTCGACTAAATTTCCAACAAATGGGTTAAACCAGTGTATGAGTTGAATGAAAAAGCAAGCAATTTTGTACCCTAAATCGTGATGAAGATAATGGGTTAACTCGTGAATATAAATCATACGAAGTTCCAATTCGCTGCATTCCATTCCAAAGGGAAGCAAGATCATCGGTCGTATAAGGCCAATTCTTACGGGAGAGTAGAAAGAATCATTGGCATATAAACGAATTCTTCTGCGAATGTTGAGATCTTTACAGACGTCTTGCAATAATTCTTCTGCTCCTTCCATTTCTACAGGCACATTGCCGCGAAGCAGAATACGATCACGATAAAACATTCGTAGTTGGCTTGGGAGTAAAGACAAAACAGAAAGAAACCATCCAGTAGCTAATACCTGAAAGGATAGAAGAATGGGATCGGTGGTGATGGATAAAGTGCCGAATATTTGCTCATGTGAAACATTGGTTTGATTCCATACCATGACTCCATAGACGATGGGACACAAAAACTGAAATACAACCAACTTTAAAAACACGACAGCAAATTTTGGTTTGCGGCGTTCTAACATAGGAAGAAAAAACTTCCACTCAAGAAATGCCAGAGTACCCGACAGGGAGCAGAGGCAGGATACAAAAAATAAGTGACTAATCCAGTTCATAAATTCACATGGTTACCCCCAAACAACAATTCGGGTAGTCAAACTTAGCATAAATCCTGCTGAGACACAACAATTTTGGTATATTTTATGAGAAAGAGTGTGCGATACCCCCGACTATTTGTCAGGGGTAAAATAGCGGGAAACATCTTTTTGAAGGATCCCGGGATCTTTTTCGCACCAGATATCGACCAACTCGGAAAGCAATTCTTTCCATGCCTCGTCGCGGCTAATCAGCGGATGATATAAAAAGCTGCGGCCCTGGCGATACATGTTGAGAGCCTTCTTTTTTACTAAGCGAGTGAGAAATGTAGATACTGTTTGCGGTTTCCACTTTTTTTGATATCGATGATTGACCAAATCCATGATTTCCGGCAATGCCATATCGTAATCGGCAGACCACAAGATGGTCATTACTTGGCTTTCACATTTTGTTAACTCCATTTCTATTGCCCTCCTATTTTCTTACATTATACGATAGATTACATAGAAATGGATATGGTAAATAATGGAAGAACAAAAAGAAGGTATAAGTGAAAGGTTCCAGTGTCAAAAAGTATTTGTCCCCTATGACATCCCGTATTTCATGTTTTCAGCGGGCACTGAGTTTAAAAATCCTCTTGCAAGATCGCTTGCAAGAGGATTTTTAAACTTTTTACTCGGATATTACTCAATGAGATAAAAAATGGAGACAACAGGACTCGAACCTGCGACCCTTTACACGTCAAGCAAATGCTCTCCCAGCTGAGCTATGTCTCCATTGGAACTTATTCTACCGGAAATTTAGCGAAATTGCAAGCACAAAATAAAATTTTTTATGGAAAATGTGGAACGAAGATGTTCTGTTCAAATTTTAAATTTCATGTTATACTAGCCGCAAAAGAGGAGGAGAACGGACAATCGGTGAAGAATTGGGTATCGGAAGCAACCAAAAAGAATTGGAAACGTCTGTATGGAGATAGTCCGAATGGCCGGCTGACGGCGAGAGCCAATAAAAGTCAGTCGAAACGGTATATTCTTCCGGAGGAGATGCTGACGTGCAGAAAAAACCGAGAATTGGTTCAGCAGCTAACAAAATGGACCATAGAAAAAGGCTGTGAACCGGGAGACGCCCTATACACCTTGGGAATTCGTTTATTAAAAAAAGCTGGCCTTTGGGAAAAACGGAAGGAGAGGCCAAAACTTTGCAACTTTTTAAAAGGTATAAAACGCTCTCAGACTCCCTTTTTACAAACCTGTCCGCTGCCGGAAGGAGAGGACGATTTTCTCGGCCTCTTTTATCAGTGTCTTCGAAATGAGGGGGAAAAGAATCGGAAAGGCGCCTACTATACGCCGCCTTCTTTGGTCAAGCGCATGTTGACTTCTCTGGATCTTTCTGGCGGTAAGACACTGCTAGACCCTTGCTGTGGCAGTGGAGCGTTTCTTTTAGGCGCAAAAGATGCTTTTCCGGAACAGTTGATTGGATTTGATATCGATCCAATTGCTGTTATGATTGCTGGATTTAACTTTTATCTTCATTTTCCGGAATTGGATTTTGAACCAAAGTTATTCTGTCTGGATTTTCTGGATTTACCGTCCTGGATTCGGGAGAAAACGCCGGATTCCTATGATTATATTGTGACCAATCCCCCTTGGGGTTCCGTCGTTGGAAAATACTCTCAATTTCCGGAGATTGTTTCCAGAGAACGTTTTTCTTTGTTCCTGGTTCAAGCGTACAGCCTTTTATCTTCCGATGGTGAGCTTCGTTTTTTGCTGCCCGAATCCGTGCTGAATGTGAAAATACACCGGGATATAAGACGTTTTTTATTAGAACAAACACATCTTCAGGAGATTCTGTTTTGTCCGGAAAACTTTGCGGGAGTTTCTACGAAATCTGTATCTTTAACGATAAAGAAACAGCGGACGGGAAGCGAGGTTCGTGTGACAAGAGATGGAAATTCATTTTTTGTACCTGTTTCCTATCTGCAGATGGATGAAAATTTTGTCTATCGGCTCTGGCCAAAAACGGATCGTGAGATTTTAACAAGATTGCTGAGACAGGGTGAAGTTTCCCTGGAAAACAGTCTGTGGGGCCTTGGCATTGTAACCGGGCGCAATCGAGAAGCACTATCGGATGCTCCCGGCGAAGGGCGCGAGCCGGTTTATACAGGAAAGCAGATTCAGCCGTACCGCCTTCTGCCGCCGGTAAAATTTATTCGTTATGACAGAGAGCGGTTGCAGCAGGCAGCGAAGGATGAGTTGTACCGTGCTCCGGAGAAACTGGTTTATAAATTTATCTCCAACCGGCTGGTATTTGCGCGGGATACGTCAGGAGGACTTTTGCTAAACAGCGCGAATCTTTTGATCCCCCAGGTGCCGGGAATGTCGGCAAAAGCACTATTGGTATTTTTAAATTCCGAGCTTTACGGGTATCTGTATCAGCGCTTGTTTGGAGAAATCAAAATTTTACAGGGAAATTTGAAAAAACTGCCGCTGCCCCTTTTATCCTGGAAAGAGCAGGAGGAAGCAGAACGCCTCTGCCGCCTGATCGAGCAAGGCGGGAAGGGCAGGAAACTGGCAGTAAAGGAAGCGGAAGACTTCGTTTACTCTCGTATGGGAGTAACAGATTCGGAGCGTATCTATATTCATCAATGTATGGCTCAGGAATAGTGATAGTTTCCTTGTCTCACGAGGAAAAGTGTAGTATACTGAGTAAAATAAAAAAATACAGGGGATAAAATGCGAATAGAAAAGGTCAGAATTGTCTTGCTTGCGGCATTATCTTTGCTGCTGTCATCTTGCAGTCAGGAGACGGGGGCGACCGTGGAAAGTACAAATGCCAGCGGCGAGGTTGAGCAAGTAATAGGGACGGAACAAAAAGAGACTTTCCGTGTCAGTCAGGAGATTTCTCTTCCGGGAGGCATGGCAGGAGAAGAAGAGATTACGGGCGAGCCCATCGTGATTCGATTTGCAGGTGATTTTTGCCTGGCGGAGGGTTTTGCCATTACGGATGCTTTGGATCGCAGAGGGGATATCCGGAAATGCTTTTCGGAAGATCTTTTGGGCTTGATGTCCGATGCGGATCTTTTTGTACTGAATAATGAATTTACCTATAGCAATCGGGGGACGCCAACCGAGGGAAAAGACTGGACGTTTCGCGCCAATCCGGAGAGGGTGTCGGTATTAAATACCTTGGGAGTCGACATGGTGGGCCTTGCCAATAATCATGCTTATGATTGGGGCGAAGAGGCGCTATTGGATACGGTGTCTACTTTGCAGGGCGCCGGGATTGTGACGGCGGGCGCTGGAAAGAATTTGGAGGAAGCTAGAAAGCCTGCCTATTTTACCTATCATGGGAGGAAGATTGCTGTAATAGCCGCCACCGCAGTGGAAAAAATGGGAGATCGGGAATATGGAATGACCAAAGCTGCCACGGCGGATTCGGCAGGTGTATTTAGCACCATTGATCCAGCTAACTGTGTGGAGACGATCCAGGAGGCAAAGGCAAACAGTGACTTTGTATTTGTCTATGTCCATTGGGGGACGGAAATGACAACGGAAATCGATGAAGACCAGAAAGAACTGGCGAAAGCCTATATCGACGCTGGGGCGGATGCAGTGGTAGGAAACCATCCCCATATCTTACAGGGATTTGAGTATTATCAGGGAAAACCAATTTTATATAGTCTTGGGAATTTCTGGTTTAACAGCAAGGATCGGGAAACCTGTATGTTGGAATTTGTAATTCAGCCGGAAACCATGGAAACACAAATGAAATTTCTTCCTTGTCTTCAATCCGGATGTTATACAAAATTGATTACGGACGAAGGGGAGAAAACTCGAATGATTCGCGAGATGACAGAAATTTCATTCGGAGACGTATTTATCGATGAGAGCGGCGTGGTATCGGAGACCAAGCCGCAGTGATATTGGGGAGGAGAAGGATGAAACCAGCAAAACGGGTAGAGGATTCTATCACAGAGCAGCAGTATTTGCTGACGCCAGGTCATTTAAATCATTATGGGCGTCTATTTGGCGGCCAATTAATGATGTGGATCGACGAGGTGGCCGGGATTGTAGCGAGGCGTCATTCCAACAGCTTGATTACTACAGCGGCTGTAGATAATCTTCAGTTTAAGGGGCCGGCTTACTGTGAACAAGTGGTGGTTCTGATCGGACGTATGACCCATGTGGGGCGGTCTTCCATGGAGGTGCGGGTGGACACTTACGTGGAGGATTTGGACGGAACGAGAAGGAGTATCAACCGTGCTTATCTGGTAGAGGTAGCCATCGATTCAGAGGGAAAACCGGTGGAGGTTCCTGGATTGGTTTTGGAAACGGAAGTACAGAAGGCAGAGTGGGAAGGCGCTGAGAAAAGAAAACAGCTTCGCGTCGAGAGGCGGAAAGAGGGGTATTGATTTTCCTCTAGTTTTTTCGATGGATGTGCTCTAAATCCATCATCAAATTGATGAGATGTTTACTGTGCGTATCCAATTGGCGGTATTTGTTTAGAACCTTTTCCTCGCTGGGGAGATAACTTCGTTCCGCGTAAGCCATAATACGGGCGGAGAATCCTTTGGAGGCAGGCTCTGGTTCTGTGAACCCCAGAAGAAAACAGAGATTTGTGTCGTAGATATTGGCCAAGTTCAGTAACTTTTTCAGAGGAATATTATGAATCTCTCCTTTTTCATAACGGTGCAGGGTGGTTTTATGGATATGCGTAAGCTCAGCCGCCTGCTCCAGTGTGTAGCCCTTTTTCTTTCGTGCGTCTTTTAGATGATCGCCAATAAACATATTATTTTACTCCAATCTAAAAATGTAGTATGTTCATTATACGATACATGTAGGCAAAATGGAAGAGAAAAAACGAAAAAAGTTGAATTTATACCTACTTTTGTGTATAAAAATCTATGTCGGATGGAGTGGAAAAGTAAAAAAAAGCAATGAGGTACGATAAAAAACATAGTAGACATATCGGAAAAGACGTGATAAAATGAAATTCGTTAATCCGCGAAAGGAATAGGAGGCAGCGATGGAAAAGAAAATTGTATTGTCGGTTTTGGTAGAAAATTCGTCGGGTGTTCTGAGTAGAGTCGCCGGGCTTTTTAGCCGTCGGGGATACAATATTGACAGCCTGACTGTTGGAGAAACCCAAAATCCGGCATTTTCCCGCATGACGATTATTTCTACCGGGGAAGAGGAGGCGTTAGAGCAGCTTCAAAAGCAGGTAAAAAAGCTGGTAGATGTGGTGGATGTAGAAGAACTTCACCCCGATGCTTCGGTGTGCCGGGAGTTGATTCTTGTAAAAGTCCAGGCTGGACCGGAAGAAAGACAACAGGTTTTGGCGATTGCGGATATTTTCCGAGCGAAGATCGTGGATGTGGCGGAACACTCCATGATTGTGGAATTGACAGGAAACCAAAATAAAATTGAAGCGTTCCTGCGTTTGTTGGAAAAATTCAAACTGCTTCAGGTGGCAAGAACTGGCATTACCGGTTTGCCCAGAGGCATGAAGGAAGCGTAAGCTACAAAATTTTTTACATAATTATATGGAGGTAACACTATGGCGAAGATTTATTATCAGGAAGACTGTAATCTGTCTTTACTGGAAGGCAAAAAAATTGCTATTATCGGTTATGGCAGTCAGGGACACGCCCATGCGCTGAACCTGAAAGAGTCTGGTTGCGATGTGATCGTAGGACTGTATGAGGGAAGCAGATCCTGGGCAAAGGCAGAGGCGCAGGGCCTTCAGGTATATACGGCGGCAGAAGCGGCGAAGCAGGCAGATATCATTATGATTTTGATCAATGATGAGAAGCAGGCCAAGCTTTATAAAGAGTCCATCGAGCCTTATCTGGAAGAGGGCAATATGTTGATGTTTGCCCATGGCTTTGCAATTCACTATGGACAGGTTGTTCCTCCGAAGAATGTGGATGTGGCGATGATCGCTCCGAAGGCTCCGGGTCATACGGTAAGAAGCGAATATCAGATTGGCAGAGGAACTCCTTGTCTGGTAGCGATTCATCAGGACTATACCGGAAAGGCAAAAGATATGGCTCTGGCTTATGCAGGCGCGCTGGGCGGAGCGAGAGCAGGCGTTCTGGAGACCACTTTCCGTGCGGAAACCGAGACGGATCTGTTCGGTGAGCAGGCCGTTCTTTGCGGCGGCGTTTGCGCTCTGATGAAGGCTGGATTTGAGACCTTGGTAGAGGCTGGATACGCCCCGGAGAATGCGTACTTTGAGTGCATTCATGAGATGAAGCTGATTGTAGACCTGATTTTCCAGAGCGGTTTTGCTGGAATGCGTTATTCCATTTCCAATACGGCTGAGTACGGCGATTACATCACCGGACCGAAGATCGTGACCGACGAGACCAAGAAGGCCATGAAGCAGATCCTGTCCGATATCCAGGATGGTACCTTTGCAAAAGAGTGGCTGTTGGAGAATCAGATCGGAAGCCCGCACTTCAACGCGATGCGCAAGCAGCAGGCAGAGCATCCGGCGGAAAAGGTTGGCGAGCAGCTGCGTAAACTTTACAGCTGGAATGAAGAAGGCAAGAAGCTGATCGATAACTAATCGGCGGCAGAAAAGATCGAAATGAGACGGACTGCTGTGTCAAAAATTGAGACGGCAGCCCGTTTTGTGCGTATCGGGAAATGATAGCATAGAAAGGAATTCCAATGAATCAGGTATATTACAAGAGCACAAGAAGCGACAGCGATCCGGTAACGGCAAGTCAGGCGATTTTGCAGGGACTTGCAAAAGACGGAGGCCTCTATGTGCCGGTAGAGGTGCCGAAACTGGATGTGCCGGTGGAAGCATTGGCGGGAAAACCTTATGTAGAGGTTGCCTACGAGGTGATGAAACAGTTCCTGACTGACTTTACGGAGGAAGAGTTAAAAACCTGCATCACCCGCGCTTACGACAGCAAGTTTGATACGAAAGAGATTGCCCCGCTTGTCAAGGTGGAAGATTTGTATTACCTGGAATTGTTCCATGGCGCCACCATTGCATTTAAGGACATGGCTCTCTCGATCTTGCCGCATTTAATGACGGTATCGGCAAAGAAAAATGGAATCAAGAATGAAATCGTGATTTTGACAGCGACTTCCGGAGATACGGGAAAAGCGGCGTTGGCTGGTTTTGCCGGTGTGGAAGGGACACGAATCATCGTATTTTATCCCAAGGATGGAGTGAGCCCGGTTCAGGAAAAGCAAATGGTGACTCAGCGTGGGGATAATACGTTGGTGGTAGGCATTCATGGAAACTTCGATGATGCTCAAAATGGTGTAAAGGCGATTTTTAACGACCGGGACTTGGAGAAGGAGTTGGATGCGGCTGGATTCCAGTTCTCTTCGGCCAATTCGATTAACATCGGACGCCTGGTACCCCAGGTGGCTTATTATGCCTATGCTTACGCGCAGCTGTTAAACCGCGGAGAGATCAAAAACGGCGAACCCATCAACGTGGTGGTACCCACTGGGAATTTTGGAAATATTTTGGCTGCTTACTATGCGAAATCCATGGGCGTGCCGATTGCAAAGCTGATCTGTGCTTCCAATGAGAATAAGGTTTTATACGACTTTTTCCAGACGGGAACCTATGACCGGAATCGTGAGTTTATCTTAACCAGTTCGCCCTCCATGGATATTTTGATTTCCAGCAACCTGGAGCGTTTGATTTATAAAGTAGCGGGCGAGAATGCGGAGCAGAATAACGCATTTATGAAGCAGTTAAGCGCATCTGGAACCTACACACTTCCGGAAGAGATGAGAGATCGGCTGAAAGATTTCTACGGGAATTATACAGGGGAAACGGGAACTGCGGAAGCGATTCGGGAAGTCTATGAGAAGACAGGATATATTATGGATACCCATACGGCGGTTGCCGCACATGTGGCGAAGGCTTACCGGAAGGATACCGGCGATCAGACAAAGACCGTTGTTGTTTCTACGGCCAGTCCCTATAAGTTTACTCGCAGCGTGATGTCAGCGATTGACCCGAAATATCAGGCGGAAGAGGATTTTTCGTTGATTGACGAGTTATCCCGGCTTTCTGCAACAAAGATTCCTCAAGCCATTGAGGATATCCGGTCCGCACCGGTGCTTCATAAGACTGTGTGTGAAAAAGAAGAGATGGTGAATGTAATTAAAACGTTTTTGAATATTTAGAATCCTAAAAGCAGCCTTCTGGCTGCTTTTATTGTTCAAAATTTATCAAACTTTACCTAAAATAGTGGCAAAATCTTTAGAAATAGTCTTTTAAAATTTTGTATTTGTATGAAAAATTAGCGGAGAATAAGTTGACATTCCACGGGAATCGTGGGAGAATGTACGGAGTAAGAGAACAGGAATTTTGGGAGGTTACTTTTTATGTCTACACAAGCGGGTTTTGCGAGAGAGGAGATTGGAGCAAAAAGCTCCTATTTCAGCAAGACGAGGACCATTATCGAGACGACCTTTTATGGCAACAATGTTGTGAGAGTGCCTAGCCTTCGGGCAGCTTATGAACTGGCAAAAAATTCACCGGGTACGATTGTGACGGATATGCCGGTCTTTCATGGCGATACCTTTGGACTTCCGACGGATGCAAAGGTGCTGCTGTGCAACGATGGCGCGGTTACAGGACGGACGGCTGTGGCGAGAAGAATTGCTGGTGAACCTGGCGTAGATACGGTGGATTTGGATAAAAAGCTGATGGAAGCAGTCTATGAAAGCCGGTTTAAAAAGATGTATCACGCCGAGGTATACATCGGACTGGACCCGGAGTTTATGGTGAAGGCTCATCTGCTGATCCCGGAAGGGTTTGAGAATACCCTTTACAATTGGATGCTGAATTTCCAGTATCGTTCCGACGAGTATGTCCGGATGTACAAACAGTCCCGCCCCATTGATAAGGAAGGCGATATCTATATTTTTGCGGATCCCGATTGGCGTCATGACGAGCATCCCAACGGGCTGGCATATTTTAATACAGCGCAGAACTGTGCGGCAATTCTTGGTATGCGGTACTTTGGTGAGTTTAAGAAGGGAACGCTTACGATTGCCTGGGCGATTGCCAGCCGCAACGGTTATGTTTCCTGCCATGGCGGCCAGAAACGGTACAACCTGCCGGGTGGAAAGAAATTTGTGGCCAGCGTATTTGGTCTGTCCGGATCTGGTAAATCAACGATTACTCATAATCGCCACAACGACAAATACGATATCACGATCCTTCATGACGACGCGTTTATTATCAACTCGGAGACGGGTTCTTCCATTGCTTTGGAGCCGACTTACTTCGATAAAACAGCCGACTACCCGCTTTCCTGCGAGGCCAGCAAATATTTGCTGACGGTTCAGAACTGTGGCGCTACGCAGGATGAGGACGGTAAGATTGTATTGGTGACGGAGGATGTCCGCAATGGAAATGGACGGGCCATCAAGTCGAAACTTTGGTCTCCGAACCGAATTGATAAGATTGAGGAGCCGGTAAACGCGATTTTCTGGATTATGAAAGATCCGACGCTTCCCCCGATCCTGAAGGTGAAAGGCGGAGCTTTGGCATCTGCCATGGGAGCGACCCTTGCAACGAAACGGACTTCCGCAGAAAACCTGCTGAAGGGCGTGGATATCAACGCATTGGTTTACGAGCCCTATGCGAACCCGTTCCGTACCTATCCACTGAAATACGATTACATAAAGTTTAAAAAGCTGGTGGACGAGAGAGGCATTGATTGTTACATTATCAATACCGGCGACTTTATGGGCAAAAAAGTAAAGCCTTCGGATACGCTTGGCATCATTGAGCATATCGTGGAGAATAAGGCGGAGTTCAAACCTTGGGGTCCTTTCCAGTGCCTGGAGATCATGGAGTGGGAAGGCTTCGAGCCGGATATGACGGATAAGGAATACCTGCAGAAGTTGCAGGATGGCATGAAACGCCGCCGCCGTTTTATCAGCATGAAGTACACGGAAAAAGAGGGATACGATCAGCTTCCGTCGGAGGCTTTGGAAGCAATCGAGGAAGTGATTCAGCCGCTGTGCGATTTGGTTTAATGGACTAGGAGCGTGAAGAAGAGTAGTCTGTTTGGTAGTAGTGCCAAGGCATTGGTTTTGGCAAATAGATAAATAGGAACTTGAGAAAGAAACATCCCCCGCGGTTTTGCTGCGGGGGATTTGCGTTTACAGGCGATAATCAAAGCAGAATCCGAAATGGCTTTAAGACAAAGCCGAGCGCGCGCCAAAAAAGTTCTTTTCCTAGTCCTGCTTCCTCTAGGCTTAGATGCGCTGGTTTTTCATAACTGCCGTCTGTCTGAACTGCCCAGGAGTCTGCAATCATGGGAAGCAGATAGCCTTCCAGCTGTTGATTCAATTCTTCACTGTCGATGGCTAACATTAGCTCCGTGTCCACGTAGGTGCTGCGTAGATCCAGGTTATAGGAGCCGATCAAGGTCATCCGGTGATCAATCAAAACCGACTTTCCATGGGAAGAAGTGCCGCCGGCATATTCGTAGATGGGTATGCCGGTTTTCCGGATGCTGCTTTTTTTCCAAGTATAGTCGGAGGAAGCTACCACATTATCTCCGTTTTCCCTGGCATTTAAAAGGAGTTTACAGTCGGCGGAACCGGAAGCAAGGCGGCGCAGTCCGTCCAGCATCTCCGAGGAGCAGACCGCGTATGGCGTTTGCAAAATCACGCGGTCTGTAGCGGATTCCATCAGCTTTTGCATCTGGAACCAGACCAGAGGCGATTTTCCGCCAATACCGATATCTCCTGAAATCAGAGTGACCTGATGGGTCGGCAGGGTAATCTCTTCAAAATGGCTGTCCTCCATAAAAAGTTCAGGCCAATCCTCTTTCATTGCAATCAAATGTTCCTGAAGCTGTCTGCTTTTTTGTTGGGACTCTTCCTTTTTTTGTTCCGGATCCCGCGAGGACAGGATGGAGCAGTCTTCCGATTTCCAAACTCGTTCAAAATAATCCTTCACCTGCGTCAAGGAACTTTCTCCGGAATTTTCTTTTCCATGGGCGGTATTGTAAATGAAAACCTCGCGATCCAGACTTTTTCCATCGGAAGGATAATCTCCAAGGAAATAATCAAAGGTGTTCCGGCCTCCCAAGATATATCCGATATCGTCGGCAATCATATATTTATCGTGCATCCGGCCATGGTAGGTCCAGGGAAGAAACAGGTTTGGCCGGTTGTATAGTTTGATTTCGATATTCGGGTGGGCAGCTAACAGATCAAAGGGCTGGTTTCCTTCCATGCGGAGCCGTCCGCTGATTCCATCCACCAGGATTTGGACCGAGACGCCCCGGTCGGCAGCTTCTAGGAGAACTGCCGCCAGATCATCCATGCTGCTTCCTTGGCGCATATCGAAGGTGGAAAGAATCAGAGAATGCTTAGCTCTTGAAATCAGACGGATTCGTTCGTCTAACGCTTCTTTGCTTGTTTCCAGGATAGCGGCGCGGTCTACCGAAACGCCGTCGCTGTAAAAATTTTCTACCGAAAAGCTGCTTTTATAAAAGGGATTTACTTCCGGATGGCGCCAGAATGGAAGGCACATCCCGAAGATAATATAACCCAAAAACAACAAAAGGGATGCGACAAGCGTCTTTTTCCAGGTCCAGGAAAAATGCTTGATAGCCCTTTTGAAATTCGTGGATTTTTTTGTATTTTTTTGTCGGTTGAGATTTTTCGATCTCTTCGAATCCGTTTTCTTTTTGGGGTTTGTTTTCTTTTTGAAATTCGTTTTAGATGATGTTTTCTTTCTCGTTTGTGTCATTGCTCCTCCTCCATCGAGCGGATAGAGGCCGCTCTGCTTGGAAGGTGCGATTTTTTTACCAAGCGTTTTTATTATAACATAAAGAGACGGCTGCTGCCAGAAACATTTTTGAAGGATTGTAGATTTGACAAGGAGGTAAGAATTCGGTATGCTAATAAAATCGGAGGATTTGTTACAAAATGGATACAATTAAGGGATAAGATAATTACAAACGGAAGCATGTTTGGAAAGGGAAAGAAATCTTATGCTGGAAATCTTGATTGTGGAAGATGAAAAGCCAATACGGGAGCTTTTGGCTATGAGTTTAACGAAGGCGGGCTATCATTGTACGGAAGCTGCGGACGGTCTGACAGCCGCTAATTTTTTAGAGAACCATACCTATGATCTGGCGCTTTTAGATATCATGGTGCCGAAAGTCAACGGTTATGAACTTTTAGAATATATTCGTCCATTGGGAATTCCAGTCATTTTTTTAACGGCGAAAAATACCGTGGACGACCGTGTAAAGGGACTTCTTGCGGGAGCGGAGGATTATATTGTCAAGCCCTTTGCCATGGCGGAGCTATTAGCTCGTATGGAGGTGGTGCTTCGCCGTTTTCATAAGGTAGATTCCCACCTTGGCTATGATGATTTTGAGATTGATTTGGACTCTAGGAAAGTAACAGGACCAGAAGGAGAGATAGCGCTGACTCCTAAAGAATTTGATCTGTTTGTATTGCTGGTTCGAAACCGCGGCGTCGCTCTATTCCGAAGCCGGATTTTTCAGATTATCTGGGAAACCGATTTGGACGGGGACAGCCGCACGTTAGATTTGCATATTCAGCGGATACGGAAGAAATTGAAGTTGGGAGAACGCTTAAAAACCGTATACCGGATTGGGTATCGTCTGGATTAGGCGATAGGAGGTTTCCTTGAAATTTCGTACGAAAATACTTTTGGTGAATCTGGTGTTAATTGCCGCCGCCTTTGCCATCAGCGGTACGCTTTTGCTTAATCAAAGTTATCAATCGCGGTTGAACCGAGAAGTGACCGGAGCCATGGATGAAAACCAGATGATTCAAGCGTCCGTGGAGGCGGAGGTAATCAACCGGATTTTGCGCGATGAATTTACCGGCAGCACGGGAGAATGGAGAGACGTAGGGCAAAATGTAAAAGCAACGCTTCAAGGCACCGGTGCGTGGTTCCAGATTTTGGATGAGAAGAAACAGATTTTGTATGAAGAAGAGGGACAGGGCCGGGCTTTGTCCCTATCGAGCGTGGATTGGCTGGCGCGTCTGATCGAAAACCTGGCGGAAGGGAAAAAACAGTATGTCGTCTATTCCCAGGGCGAGGCTCAGATTGTGGCGGCTTCCGGCATGATGGTTTTGGACGAACAGCGGTATTATGTCGTGAATCAAAAGGACATTACAGAGATTTTTGCCGAGAGAGATCAACAGGTAAACTACTACCGGGTGATGACTTTGTCGGCTCTTTCTGTATGCGGATTGCTGATCTATCTGATTTCGGGCTGGCTGATGCGGCCTATTGTGCGCCTCAGTGCAAAAGCCGAAAATATCGCGGAAGGAAATTATGGGAGCCGGGTTCGGGTTCGGACGGAGGACGAGATCGGACGCCTGGGCCGGGATTTTAACCGGATGGCGGAGACAGTGCAAGGACATGTCCGGGAGCTGGAAGAAGAAAATCAGCGGAAAGAGGATTTTGTCGCCAATTTTACCCATGAACTGAAAACGCCCTTGACTTCGGTGATTGGTTATGCGGAGATGCTTTCTGCCCAGGATCTCAGCGAGGAAGAGCGGGCAATCGCCGCAAATTATATCTTTAAGGAAGGCCTGCGCCTGGAAGCCATGTCGATGAAACTATTTGATCTGATTCTTTTAGATCGAGAAAACCTGGAATTAAAGGCGATTTATTTGCCGGATTTGATGGAGTCCATCCGGGAGAGCGTGGAGCCTTTGATCAACGGAGATGAAAAGCAGTTGACGGTTCGTCCGGTATCCGCTTACATTCGCGGAGACAGCACGCTTTTAAAAACGGTTTTTATCAATATGCTGGACAATGCGCGCAAGGCTTCTCCTAAGGGGGGAAGGATTTTGTTGGTGGGAACCGCTGGGAAAGAGGAGGTAACGCTTCAAGTAGTAGACTTTGGGATTGGAATTCCACCGGAAGAGGTAAGCCGTATTACGGAAGCGTTTTACATGGTAGACAAATCTCGTTCCCGCGACGCCGGCGGCGCGGGCTTAGGGTTGTCCCTGGCGGCAAAAATCTTGGAAAAGCATGGGGCAAAACTTTCTATTTCCAGTGAATTAAACAAGGGAACTGTGATGAGCGTGTGTTTCCAAAGGGAGGCGGACGCCGATGAGGAATAGGAGGCGGCTTGGAAATTTTGAAATATTTCAGGGAAAGGAGGGGGAAAATGAAGCCGGAACTGGAAGCGTGGGGACAAGAAAAAGAGGACGATAGGAATGTGGAATTAAAACAAGTATCTAGAAAAAGCAAGGGAAAAATGCTTTTGATCTACTTTTTGGTGGGAGCGCTTCTGATCAGCTGTCTCATTCTTCCAGAGTATGCGCTTCGCGTTTGGGGCGAAACGGATATGGAAATCGTTCAGGAGGCCGATCGGGCATATTATAGCAGGCAGATGGCCGCTTATACCGGAGAATTGGATATTTACCGGAAGCTTTTGATGATATGGGGAATCTGGAAGAGTGAAAAAACACCGGCGCAGCAGGATATCTTGGACGAGAGGGAGGCTTCCATAAAAGCGGCTCAGGAAAATAGAAGCAAAACCGGCGAGTGGGCGGAAAATTGGGAATTCTCCACTTACTTTTTTGAAGAAGTATTTCAGTTTCTCCTGACGCGGATCAATGAGCCTCTCATTGGTTTGGGCCAGTACTGGTATATGGATTCCGGGCTGACGGTAGAAATATATGAATATCAGGATGCTGTTTTAGGCAAATACCGCTTTTATGTGGGGGAGGCAGCCATTCGTGTGCTAGAAAGCGAGACAGGAAAAAGCGCGTTGCTTTCTATGGTTTATGATCTGGATACCAATACCATTTTGGCGGTTCGCATTGGAAATGAGATCAAAGAAGCATTCTGGAATGCTTCCGGACTGGAACTGATCGCGGAATATCTATATTCAAATTCGGAGCTCTATGCAGAAGGTTTTGAAAATATCTCAAAGGCTCTAAGGGTAAGAAATCAGCCGGTAGAGGGCGTTGGTTTTTGGGAACAGCAGGATGGTTTTGAGGTATATGAGCAGTATGAATATCCGTGGAATGGGAACTCTGGCAGGGAACAAATTGTTTTTGTTGTACAGGACAACTCGGAGGGGTTTGAGATGTTTTTGTATCCGGAAGCAGAAGAATAAAAAATTTGATATCCCCTTGCATTCCTCATTATGATGTGTTAAAATGAAATCAGAACACATGTACGGGTGGAGGATAATGCTAATACAAGAGAATTTATCACTGCAGCAAAAATTAGAGATCTTAGCGGACGCGGCGAAATATGACGTAGCCTGTACTTCCAGCGGCGTAGACCGCAAAGGGCGGAAAGATGCGATGGGAAGCGCCGTTTCCTGCGGCATTTGCCACAGTTTTGCGGCGGATGGCCGTTGTGTTTCCTTGCTGAAAATTCTCCTGACCAACGAGTGCATCTACGATTGCAAATATTGCGTGAATCGAATTTCCAACGATACGGTGCGGACTTCTTTTACTCCGGAGGAAATCTGTACTTTGACAATGGAGTTTTATCGTCGGAATTATATCGAAGGTTTGTTCCTTAGCTCTGGGATTTTACGCACGCCGGATTATACGATGGAGCAGATTTATCAGACGCTTTGGCAGCTCCGGGAGGTGCATCGGTTCTGGGGATATATTCATGTAAAAGCGATTCCGGGAGCGGATCCGGCATTGCTGGAACGGGTGGGACATCTGGCGGACCGGATGAGTATTAATCTGGAACTGCCCACCGGTGACGGCCTGCGAAAACTTGCGCCGGGAAAGACGAGAGAAAAGATTTTGACTCCGATGCGCCAGATTCAGCACGGTATCCATGACAACCGGCTCAAACTGGAAGATAAAAAGAGGGAGAAAAAGATCTATCTTCCGGGCAGCTCGGAAAAAAGCGGCGCTCCTGCCCTGGTTTCAAAAAAAGCGGGTCCTTTGGCGCCAAAGGGGATGCTGCGCTATGAAGAAAAGTCAAAATTTGTTCCAGCGGGACAGAGTACCCAGATGATTATCGGGGCCACGCCGGAAACGGACCACCAGATTCTTTCGGTGACGGAGGCTCTTTATCATCGGTTTGAGTTGAAACGGGTCTTTTTTTCCGCTTACACGGCGATCAACGAGGATTCTTCTTTGCCTGCACTTGGGACAAAGCCTCCGCTTTTGCGGGAACACCGTCTGTATCAGGCGGATTGGCTGCTTCGGTTTTACGGATTTGAAGCGGGAGAATTGTTAACAGAAGAAAAGCCGTTTTTTAATGAGGCGTTGGATCCGAAGTGCGACTGGGCGCTGCGCCATCTGGAATTGTTCCCGGTAGAGATCAACCGGGCGGACTATATGACGCTGTTGCGGGTACCGGGAATCGGAGTTAAGTCGGCCAGGCGGATTTTGCAGGCCAGGCGCAGCGCGAAGCTGGATTTTTCCTCTTTGAAAAAATTTGGCGTTGTTTTAAAGCGGGCGGCCTATTTTATTACCTGCGAAGGAAAGATGATGGGAAATACGCCGATCGAGGAAGATTTCTTAACGAGGGCACTGACGGCGGAGGATCGAATCAAGAATCAGCGGATCGCAGACGCCGACACATTCCGGCAGCTGTCTTTATTTGATGATTTCCATGTGGAGAACGCAGAGCCGAGACCAGACGACGTATGGAAAAGCCTGAGCGGCCAGCTTTAGGAGGCGCGATGGAACAAAGTTGGGAGAAAACGATTTTTGTCTGCGGGGACGATTTGGAGTCCATTTTGACAGCGGTTTATGAAGCATGGGCTTCCCGGAAAGGGCATTCCCATGTGAAATTAGAGATACAAAAAGAAGACACCATGGAGCTTTTTTCCACCTATGTACCGGTAGAGAAGGATTCGGAAAAGGCAGGAAAAGTGATGCGGTCCATCCGCCAGAAAATCGGAGAGGAAGCCTGGTCTATGGTATACCGGGCGGCGCTTTCTGAGCATGAGAGCCGGGCAGATGATATTTACCGGTTTCTGATCGGCGGTTTTTACTATGGTCCCAAGGCGTTGAAGATGTTGGCGGAGCCCGCGGTTTACCGATTAATGGAGCTAAACCGGGCGGTGGGGAATGAATCCCACTTCTTTAAAGAGTTTTTACGGTTTGACGAGCGGGAAGGGCATGTGCTATTTGGACGGTTCCGCCCGAAAAATAATGTGATTTCTTTGGTGATGCCCCATTTTGCAGACCGGCTGCCCAGGGAAAACTTCTTGATTTTGGATATGGGGCGTTCCCTGGCGGGCGTGCATCCTGCAGGAGGGGAATGGTATCTGGCAAGCCTTGCGCCGGAGGTGGCGGAGGAGTTGATGTCTGTCAAAGCGGACGGCTATCGGGACTTGTGGAAAACTTTTTATCAAGCCATTGCGATTAAAGAGCGTAAGAATGAGAAGCTGCAGCGCAATATGATGCCTCTGCGTTACCGGGAATATATGACGGAATTTTTAGAGGAAGGATAAATGAGAGCGGACGTAGTGAATTTGTTTTCCTGCATCCGCTTTTTGGTTTCATTTGCAAGACGACTTCTTTTATGATAAACTATTGATATATTATGAGTATCTGGAACGAAAGTTTATTGTAAAAGCGACGTATTTACAGCTTGGTTTTGGAATCTCGATGAATCGGCTTCACGGAAGGATGTGCTCAAAATGAAACGTGTATTTTTGATTGTTCTGGACAGCGTTGGCGTGGGAGCGATGCCAGATGCTTCTTGCTTTGGGGACGAAGGAAGCAATACGTTGGCCGCGGCTGCCAGGGGCGCTGGGTTTGCAATGCCGAATATGGCGCGGCTGGGACTTTTTTCCATTGACGGCGTGACGATTGGACCTCGAAACGGCCAGCCGGAAGGGAGCTTTGGGCGGTGCGCCGAGGCTTCCAAAGGAAAGGATACCACCACTGGTCATTGGGAAATTGCCGGCGTAGTCTCAAAGAAGCCGATGCCCACGTTTCCGGAAGGGTTTCCGGAAGCGTTGCTGAGAAAATTATCGGAGGCGACTGGAAGGGGAATTTTATGTAATCGTCCTTATTCCGGTACAACCGTGATACAAGACTATGGAAAGCAGCATATGGAGACGGGGGATTTGATTGTCTATACTTCCGCGGACAGCGTACTTCAGATTGCCGCTCATGAGTCTGTCATACCGGTGGAAACGTTGTATGAATATTGCCGGATGGCGAGAGAGATCTGCCAGGGGCCTTGGGCGGTTGGCCGTGTGATTGCAAGACCCTTTGAAGGGGAAGTTGGGCGTTTCACTCGGACGGCGAGACGGCATGACTTTTCCTTGGAACCGCCGGAGCCTACCATATTGGATGCTATTTTGGCCGCCAAAAAAGAGGTGCTGGCAGTCGGAAAGATTCGGGACATCTTTGCGGGAAAAGGAATAGGGGAATTTCAATTTACCAGCGGAAATGCCGAGGGAATCGAAAAAACATTGGCCTATATGGACCGGGATTTTGAGGGGTTGTGTTTTACCAACCTGGTGGACTTTGATATGCTTTATGGCCATCGGAACGATGTGGACGGCTATGCGGCGGCTTTGACATATTTTGACCAAAAGCTGCCGGAGATGCTGGCGAAACTAAGGGATGAGGATTTATTGATCATTACGGCCGATCATGGCTGCGACCCTTCGACGCCTTCCACCGATCATTCCAGGGAATATATTCCTGTCGTAGTGGCGGGGGCGTCAGTAAAAGCGGGGGTAAATCTGGGAACAAGGAGTACGTTTGCCGATATCGGGGCAACGGTTTTGGACTATCTGGATGTGCCAGGGAAGACGGCAGGCGTCAGTTTTTATTCGCAAATCCGGAAGAATTAGAAAGGAGACTGGAATATGGACAAAAGGGAAATTTTACGAAAGGTCGATCACACGCTTTTGAATCCGGCGGCAACCTGGGCGGAGATTCAGCAGCTTTGTGACGACGCGCTTACTTATGAGACAGCTTCCGTCTGCATTCCGCCTTCCTATGTAAAGCGAGTAAAAGCGTATGTCGGTAATCAGCTGCGGATTGGCACTGTCATCGGATTCCCCAACGGCTACAGCACGACTTCGGTAAAAGCTTTTGAGGCGGACGACGCTCTGAAAAAAGGCGCCGACGAGTTGGATATGGTGATCAATCTAGGACATATTAAGGGCGGAGAGGAATCGTGCGTCTACAATGAGATTCGCACATTAAAAATGCTCTGCGGCCAGAGAGTTTTGAAGGTGATTGTAGAGACTTGTATGCTGACGGAAGAAGAGAAAATTCGTCTTTGCCGTGTGGTCACGGAAGCCGGCGCGGATTTTATTAAGACTTCTACTGGATTTGGGACGGCAGGAGCTACCTTTGCCGATGTGGAACTGTTTGCCAAACATGTGGGGCCGGGAGTACGAATTAAAGCGGCGGGGGGAATTTCCTCTTTTGAGCAGGCGGAGGAATTCATCCGTTTGGGAGCTTCGCGTTTGGGAACCAGCCGTTTGGTGAAATTGATGAAGGAGAAGGCGGAATGAATCAGAGAGCGTTGGTGGAGGCGGCCTGGGCGATGCTTCCAAAAGCTTATGTACCTTACTCCCATTTTCATGTTGGTGCAGCTCTTTTGACCGCGGACGGAGAAGTATTTACTGGATGCAATGTAGAAAATGCCAGCTATGGCGCGGCGATTTGCGCGGAGCGAACCGCCTTGGTGAAGGCGGTCAGCGAAGGAAAACGAGATTTTCAAGCGATTGCTGTAGTGGGAGGACGAGACGGCGTTGTGACGGACTTTGCACCGCCTTGCGGGATTTGCCGTCAGGTATTGGCGGAATTTTGCGGGCCGGACTTTCTGATCCTTTTAGCCAAATCCCCGGAGGAGATTCGGGTTTTTCGGCTGGAAGAATTGCTGCCGGAGGCATTCGGCAGGGAGAAACTTTCCGAGTAAATGAGATTGTGATTGGATTCTGGAAGGATGCAATTTTCGGCGGGAAGAGAAGAAGAGGAGAGCGGACCGATGCGAATGATTGACCTGATTGAAAAGAAAAAAAGGGGAGAAACTCTTGATAAAGAAGAAATTCATTTTATGATACAAGGCTTTGTCAGCGGTGAGATTCCGGACTATCAGATGTCGGCGATGTTGATGGCCGTCTGTTTTCAAGGGATGACGCCGGAGGAAACTTCTGAGCTGACCTGGGCGATGGAATATTCGGGAGATGTGATCGATCTCTCTCCGGTAGCAGGCTGTAAAGTGGATAAGCACAGTACCGGAGGCGTGGGAGATAAGACCACGCTGATTTTGGCGCCCATCGTAGCGGCCTGCGGAGGCCGCGTGGCCAAGATGTCGGGCCGGGGATTAGGTCATACCGGCGGTACCATTGACAAGTTGGAGTCCATCCCAGGGTTTTGTACGTCTTTGGACCGAGAGACTTTTTTTCGCATTGTCAATGAAATTGGTCTTTGCGTGATTGGACAGACCGGCAATTTAGTTCCAGCGGATAAGAAACTCTATGCGCTGCGGGATGTCACGGCCACTGTGGACTGCATCCCTTTGATTGCGTCCTCCATTATGAGTAAAAAGCTGGCTGCTGGAAGCGATGCGATTTTGCTGGACGTGAAAACAGGAAGCGGCGCTTTTATGAAAATGCCGAAAGAGGCGGCGGCGTTGGCGGAGGCCATGGTGGCCATCGGAACCGCGGCGGGACGCCGGGTGGCAGCCATGATTACTGAGATGGACATTCCGCTGGGCCGCATGGTGGGCAATGCGCTGGAGGTGAAGGAAGCCATATCTGTATTAAAGGGTGAGGGACCGGAAGATTTGGTGAGCGTTTGCCATCGTTTGGCAGGGGAGATGCTGCTGCTTTCGGGGAAAGCAGAGCCGGAAAGCGTGGAGGAGCAGGTGACGGAAGCGATTGACAGCGGCCGCGCTTTGGAGCGCTTTAAAGCAATGGTAAAAGCCCAAGGAGGAAATTCGGAAGCGATCGATCATCCAGAACTCCTTCCCAAAGCGTCGTTTACCCATATAGTGAAAGCGAAGGCAGACGGCTATGTCCGTCATATGGATACGGAAGGCATTGGCATTGCTTCTATGCTGCTGGGAGCGGGGAGAAGCCGAAAAGAGGATTCTCTCGACTATGGAGCCGGCGTAGAACTTTGTAAAAAGACCGGAGATATTGTGCATGCCGGCGAACCATTGGCGATCCTTTATGCCAGCCAAGAGCGTTTATTTGAGGAATCGGAAGCCCGTCTTTTGGCATCTTATGAGATTGGCGATGAGAAGCCGTTGCTGCGACAGAAAATTTTGGCAAGAACGGATGCGGACGGCACGAAATTTTTTATTTGATCGGATTCGGTTGTCAAAAGGTCTCTAATATGGAAATGATGTCTTTTTCCAAAAACAGGAGGGGAAATCGATTGTAGAAATCCAATTTATGTGATATACTAAATTCGATGAATTTCCTGGGGTGTTCGCGCATTCCTGTATTTTTGAACCTACATGTTGACCTACGGGATTCCTATATTGCCGCATGGATGCCAGGCCTCCTTGCAGTGGAAGGCAGAAGTGTCGGCTGCGGTTACCCACCTAGCTTTGCTAGGCGTCAAAAAACAGGAAAACGGCATTCTGGGAATGGAAGAAAATCAGCAAAAGAGCTGAGTGATAAAAATAGAGACAGCGGAAACTTTTGATTCCGCTGTCTCTATTTTTTTTATTCTATAGGAAATTTCTCTGGAATTTCCTATAGAATAAAAAACGCTCCGCTAAGGATGCACACGAGCGCGAAAGGAAGATGCCGCCGGTGGCGGCCGCGCTCGGCGCGAGAATTTCGCAGAGCGAAATTCTTTATAGGATTCAGGTGTCAAAAGATTTCTGTGGGAAACGTATCGGAATATTTTGTAGGGTTTCGGAGCAAGTACTTCTAGGATTCCGGAAATTTGTAAAATGCATTCACAAAAATAAGAAACTCGCTGCGCTCAAACAGTCTTATTTTTGTTCATAATACAAATTTTCGGAATCTGAGAAGTACTAACGCTCCTGCAAATACAAAATATTCCGATACGTTTCCCACAGAAATCTTTTGACACCTGAACCTTGTTCTTACAGGGAGTATCTTTCTAAAAGATAGCTTTGAAATAATTCGGCGGAGGGGGAAAGCGGATGTTTCAGGCTTTTTCCCAGATAAATGATGCGAGGCGGAACGTCCTCTTCAATCTCCAGAAAGTGAACGTTCAAAGGCGGGAGAGGGATTCGCGGCAAAATCGAAATACCGAAGCCTGCGGCCACCATGCCGGCGACAGAGGCGCCTTGTTCGCATTGGTACTGAATTTGAACGTCCACCTGGTGCTTTCCCAGGATTTCCAAAATGCGCGCTTGCAGTCCTCCTTTTTGGGAAAGCATGATAAAGGGCATATTGTGAAGCTCTTTTAGGGAAATCGACTGTCGTTTGGAGAGCGGGTGTTCCTCAGGAACAACGACGCACATTTTTTGAGAAAAAACAGGGATATATAAAGCTTCGCTTTTTTTAAGACGGGCGGAGCAGAAAATCAGGTCGTAGCTTCCATCGAGAAGTCCTTCGTGAATCGTCTGTTCGGTTCCCTGGTGAAAGGTAAACTGTATCTTTTGATAGGCCGGAATCCCTAGAAACTCTTTGAGAAGGGTCGGAATGAAGTAGACGCCCAGACTGCCGAAAAAAGCAAGATCAATCTGTCCGCAGAAAGGATCGCTCTGCGCTCTTAGAAATTTTTCTGTCTGTTCCAGTTGGGTAAAGGCTTGATCTGTACGCTCGGCCAAAAGCTTTCCATATTTGGTAAGAGAGATATTTCTTCCTTTCTTTTCAAAGAGAGGGAGACCTAACTCTTCCTCCAACGCTGTCATCGCGTTGCTAAGGCTTGGCTGGGAGATAAAGAGCCGGTTGGCAGCCCTTGTTACATGCTCTTCTTCCGCTAATACGCGAAAATACTGAAGATAACGTAAATTCATAAAGATTTCCATCCAATCTATTTGCTGTAGCTATGAATTTCCCATTCAAAATCAATTAGTTATTCCTATTTTATCATATTATAATCAAAACACAAGGAAAGAAATAGGAATAAAGTGCGGAAGGAGGAGCGAATGCAAGGAAAGAAACAATAAAAAGCGGGAACTAAAATATCACAAAATAACGAAGGAGGGGATACTTTTGAAGCAAGGAAAAGGAACTGTAAAAACATTCGTGATGACGATTGTTGGTCTGTTATTTATCTTTGGATTTCGGTTTTTGCCGGCGCCGTCCGGGCTGACAGCATTGGACATGCAGATCGGCGGAATTTTTATCGGAACGATATTGTTATGGCTATTTGTCTCTACCTCATGGCCTAGTATGCTGGTGATTGCAGCCCTGATTATGTCGCCGCTCTATACAACAGCTCAGGGACTGGCGGGTTCCATGGGGAGTTGGGTTACCTCATTTGTACTGTTTAGTTCTATGTGTACCTATGCCTTGACGAAGACTGGTTTTTTGCGCCGGTGTGCCGTCTGGTTTATTACCCGGCCGATCACAAAGAAAAATCCATGGCTGTTTTTGGCCTTGTTCTTTTTAGGGCCGTTGGTAATGGGATCTTTTATGTCTCCACTGCCAACCTTTATTGTATTTGCGGCTATTGCAGAACAAATCTTTCTGGAATTGGGATATGAGAAAGGGGATCGCTTTCCTCAGATGGTAATTCTAAGCATTTTGGGAATTGCGTCTCTGTCCACGGCTACAACGCCCATTGCCCATTCGGTTCCCATTCTGGGCTTTTCCCTTTATGAAAAGGATATGGGAACAGGAATCGGTTTCCTTTCTTATACGATCTTTGGTGTCGTGATTTCCGTGGTCATTTATTTTATCTTCCTTTTGGTCATGAAATATCTATTCCGTCCAGATTTAAGCCGAATTCAGAATATTGATACAGACTTCCTGACCAAAGATAAAAAGCCGATGGGGAAGGATGAGAAGTGGTCTTTGCTGATTTTTGGTCTGGTTATCTTACTTTGGATGCTTCCAGGTATTGTAAAGTCCATCGCTCCGGAAAATAGTTTTGCGGTCTACTGGAATGCACTGGGAGCAGCGGTGCCGCCTTTGTTAGGTGCAGTAGCACTTTGCCTGATTAAAGTAGAGGGGAAACCTCTGATGACCATGGGAGAATCCGTAAAGGCGGCTCCTTGGGTAGCGGTCATGATGGTAGCGGGAACTATGCTTTTGGGCAGCGCGCTGACCAATGAGAACGTAGGGCTGACAACCTGGCTGGTGTCTGCGTTGGAGCCGATTGTAGGTGGATTGCCTCCGATGCTGTTCGTGTTCTTGGTGGCGATGTTTGTTGTGATCATGACAAACTTTGCGTCCAATACAGTGACGGTAACATTGACCTATAGTTTTATGCTGCCCTTGGTATATTCCGGTGTGGTTGCTGGAGTAAATCCAGCGGCATTAACCTCGATTATCGGCGCGGGAGCATCCATGGCATTGGCGACTCCGCCGGCGACCGGACATGCCGCGGTTGCCGTAGGCGGCGGTTGGCTGAAAAATGATATTATGTTCCGCTATGGCATGTTGATCGCTGTGTTGGAAGGTTTGGTTTTGGCATTCATCGGATATCCGATTGCCTCATTGATCATGTAAAGGAGAAAAATAGAAATATGAGTATGTGGGAAGATTGCCCAGTCTATGGTTCTTATGATGTTGTCGTAGCGGGCGGTGGGACCGCTGGTTTTGCAGCCGGAGTATCGGCTGCCAGAAATGGGCTGAAAACTTTAATCATTGAAGAACAGGCATTCTTAGGCGGAACTTCAACCGGGGGAGGCGTAGGCGTCTTCTTTGGCTTTGCCAAAGGAGAGACCAACGAGAATTTATGCGGAATTGTCAAGGATATGATGGATCGCATGATGGAGAAAAAGGGTACAAGAGGAATTCAGACGATTTATTGTCTGGGTCTCAAAGATATGGACGTGCCCGCCGCCGAGTACAACGATGATGTTTTAAAAGTGGTCATGGATGAGCTGGTGGAAGAATCCGGAGCGCAGGTTTTGTTTCACACCAGATTTATCGGACTGGAAAAAGAAGAGGATGAGATTCGTTCGGTGATCATTCACAGCTCGAGAGGGATTCAGAAGGTCTATGCAAAGGTCTTTATCGACGCATCTTTCCACGCCTTTTTGGCTGCGGAAGCCGGTGTGCCTTGGGAAGTGGGAGATGAGAATGGTGTGATTCAGCCAGGGACGTTGATGTATAAGACAGCGGGAGTGGATTTTTCGCAGTATGCAAAGTTCCCTGTGGAAGAACGGCAAAAGCTGGCCCGGAAAGGGTTGGAGTCCGGCGATCTGCCAGTAAATTTCTTGTTAGCCAGACAGCTGCAAAACGGCGCGGTGTATCACAACCAAAGCCGTGTGCCGGTGAATCCTTTGGAACCGGAAAACTGGAGTGAAGCGGAGCGCGCGGCGAGAGCGCAAGTGGTAAAAATCAGCAATTGGTGGGTAAAAAATGTTCCAGGATTTGAGCATGCTTACCTATCCAGTACGTCCAGTTCCATGGGATTGCGGGATTCCAGGCGGGTAAAGGGAAGCTTTATTCTGACCGGAGACGCATTGATGGAAGGAAAAGAATATGAAGACGCCATCGCGGCTTCGTCTTATCCAATGGATATCCATCATCACGACGGACGAAAAGATAATACCTTGATTCGGCCGAAGAGCGGCGTGTATTGGATTCCTTACCGGTGCCTGACCACACGGGAAGTGGCCAATCTGCTGGTGGTAGGCCGGTGTATTTCTGCGGATGCGGCGGCCCATGCTTCTTCCCGCGTTACCATTACGTGTATGCGGACAGGAGAAGCGGCCGGCTACGCAGCGGCGGAAAGCTTGAAAAGCGGCGTAGCGGTTCGGGATGTAGACGGTCGCTTGATTCGGTCAAAGATGATGCTGTAGGAAGGAGGAAGGTTCGATGGATTGGAGCAGTATACCGTGTGCTGGAGAATACGAAGTAGTGGTGATTGGCGGCGGAACCGCGGGCTTTGCCGCCGCCGCGGCTGCTGCAAAACAGAAAACGGAAGTTCTTTTAATCGAGGAACAAGCATTTTTGGGTGGAACTGCAACCGGAGCAATGGTAGGACAGTTCTTAGGCTTTACCGGAGAACCAGAGATTTCCAAGCAAAAAGGACTTTTGGGAGAGTTGTGCCGTCGTTTACAAAGGGACGGCGGCACGGAAGGGATTCGGAAAATTTACCTGCTAGGCCGGGAAGATATGGATGTCCTTGCTATGGCGTATGATGTCAATGTGATGCGTCGGGTCATGGACCAAATGGTAAGAGAATCTGGGGTTCACGTTTTGTTTCATACAAAGGCGATCGGCATAGAGCGGGATGGGGAACGAATCACATCGATCCTGATTCATAATACGGCGGGCATTCAGCGAGTCCGGGGAAAGGTGTTCATTGATGCGACTTTTCATGGAAGTATTGCAGCGGAATGTGGGTGTCCTTCGGCCTGCGGCGGTCGGGAAGGAGAAATTCAGCCGGGAACGTTGATGTTTGCCTTGGGGGGAGTCGATAAAAAGATCTATCAGTCTGTCAGTCGGGAAGAAAATCGGCGATTGGCAGGGGAGGGCGTTGCCACTGGCCATCTTCCGGTAAACACGCTTTTGGCCCGTCCGGCGCCGGGAACCGAGGACGTGATGTTTTTAAATATGAGCCGGGTGCCGGTAAACTGTCTGAATCCGGAAGATTATAGTTTGGCGGAGATGGAGGCCAGAGAGCAGGTGGATCGGATCGCGACCTTTTACCGAGAGAGGGTTCCAGGGTATCAGAAAAGTTATATTGCCTGGGTGGCTCCGATGTTGGGCCTTCGAGAATCACGAAGAATATTGGGACAATATATTCTGACCGGCGAGGACGTGCTGGAAGGAAAGAAGTTTGAGGATGCCGTGGCCTACAGCAATTATCCCGTTGACATTCACGATGCAAAGGGGCTGGGAAGCCGACTCCAAAAGCCAAAAGGGGATTGTTTCTCCATTCCCTATCGCTGTCTGATTGGAAAAGTCCCAAATCTGCTGGTAACCGGGCGGTGCATCTCCGCAGAATATGAGGCCCATGCGGCTCTGCGTGTCTGCGCTACTTGCGTGCAGCTGGGAGAAGCAGCCGGTATCGCATCCGTCCTTGGAATTTCCTCCGAGTGCGATGTAAATGCCATGGATGGCCGTGAGGTAAAAAAATATTTATTTTCCTGACTTCTAGGATTGGTCAAGCCTTCATACCTTGTCTTTAAGAAAGGGTGGAGGCTTTTATGCGTTATTTTAGAAGGAAGAATAAGAACAGCATTTATGTGTGTCTCGCTGTAATCGCGCTTCTTATCGTTACGGCGGCCTTTAATTTTTGGTCTGGTCTGGCGCCGGAAGGCAAAGATTCGGAATCCAAATCTGCGACGGAAAACAAGGGAGGGACGGATTTAAATCCTTCGCTGCCCCAGGAAAGCGGACAGGTACAAAATCCAAACGAACCGGCAGGAACCGCCGTCATCCGTGTGGCTCTTTTTGGCGACGATTACAGTTCTTTGTACCAGGATTGTATCAAGGTCAGTTCAGTGGAATCTTACATGTTAAGCTGGGACGGCGGAGAAAGAGAATTGCCAGGGGACTCTATTTTGACGCTTTCTGCTGCGGATGAATGTTTTTCGAAAGGGGCTGTTCGGATCCGGGGAACGGCAGGGCTTCAGCTTTTAACATCCCACCGGGAGTGCGGCTATCCTCTTTATCCCGGAGAATTTGAGGTGATTCCGGTGGAGGGGAAATTGGCTGTCGTCAACGAGGTTTCCCTGGAAGATTATCTTTGCCTGGTGGTTCCTGGGGAGATGCCGGTCTCTTACGGAGTGGAAGCCTTAAAGGTACAGGCGGTCTGCGCCAGAAGTTATGCGTGGTGCCAGATGCAAGGCTTCGGTATACCGGCTTTAAACGCGCATGTGGATGACAGCACAAATTTTCAGGTATACAACAATCAGGAGTCCAGCGAGAAAGCGGATGAGGCGGTCCGGGCAACGGCTGGACAGGTGCTTCGTTATCAAGGGGAAACGGTAAATACTTATTATTATTCTGCATCCTGCGGGTCATCCACCGACATGGATATCTGGAAGTCGGATCCGGCGGAATATCCCTATTTTCCGGCGGCGTGTTTAAACGCATCCAGAGATACCCCTGATTTGACCGAAGAGGCGGCCTTTCGTCAATTTATCGATCAAAACACAGACAGCTTTGATAAAGAGGATGGATTTTACCGGTGGCAGGTGGATTTGTCAAGAGATGCGCTGAATGATTCGATCAATCAGTATTTGACGGAACATAAGATGGCCTCTGTGGGAGAGATCGCTTCCCTGGAAGTGACGGAACGTGGCGCCGGCGGAATCATACGGGAGCTGACGGTGACTGGCAGCGAGGGGAAGGCGGTCCTGAACAGGCAGGGGGCGGTCCGGGAAGCGCTGGGAAATTCTTCTATGAAAATTCAGCAGCATACGGGTTATGAGGTAAAAGGATGGTCCATGCTTCCCAGCGCGTTTTTTTATCTGGAACGTATGGAAGAGAATGGCTCTTTGACGGGATACCGGCTCCATGGCGGCGGCTATGGACATGGGGTAGGCATGAGTCAGAGCGGAGCGGGAGGAATGGCGGCGGCTGGTTATACCTACGATTCAATTTTATCCTATTTTTATCCAGGCACGGAGCAATACCATATTTATTGAATTTTTATATGATTTCATTTAAAAAAAGAAGGCAGACAGAACTCGGAATTTTATTTGTATTATTGACAGGAATCCTCATTTAGCATATAATCAAGACGTACTATAGGCCGGAGAAAAAAATACAAAAAACCAATCGGCCTGTAAAATAAGGAGGATGATTCCAATGGCTAAGATTCAGATGACGACGCCGCTGGTTGAGATGGACGGCGACGAAATGACCAGAGTTCTGTGGCAGTGGATTAAAGATGAGTTGCTGCTGCCTTTCATCGACCTGAAGACCGAGTACTACGATCTGGGGCTGAAGAAAAGAGACGAGACCAATGATCAGATTACCGTAGACGCTGCTAACGCGAACAAGAAATATGGCGTTGCTGTAAAGTGCGCTACGATCACCCCGAATGCGGCTCGTGTGAAAGAGTATGACCTGAAGCAGATGTGGAGAAGCCCGAACGGCACGATCCGTGCGATCTTGGACGGTACCGTATTCCGTGCTCCGATCTTCGTAAAAGGAATCGAGCCTTACGTAAAGACTTGGAAGAAGCCGATCACCATTGCCCGTCACGCTTACGGCGATGTTTACAAGGGCGTTGAGATGAAGATCGATCAGCCTGGTGTTGCTGAGCTGGTATTTACCGCTGCTGATGGCACGGTAACCAGAGAGACCATCCAGAAGTTTGAGACTCCTGGTGTAATCCAGGGTATGCACAACATGAGCAAATCCATCCGTAGCTTTGCAAAGAGCTGCTTCAACTATGCTCTGGATACCAAGCAGGATGTATGGTTTGCTACCAAGGATACCATCTCCAAAAAGTATGACCATACTTTCAAAGATATTTTCCAGGAAGTATTTGATACTGAGTACAAAGAGAAATTTGAAGCTGCCGGCATCACCTATTTCTATACTCTGATTGATGATGTTGTAGCTCGTGTTATCCGTTCTGACGGCGGCTACATCTGGGCCTGCAAGAACTATGATGGCGACGTAATGTCTGATATGCTGGCTACCGCTTTTGGTTCCCTGGCTATGATGACTTCCGTTCTGGTTTCCCCGGATGGAAACTATGAGTACGAGGCTGCTCATGGTACGGTTCAGAGACACTACTATGCACATCTGGAAGGCAAGAAGACCTCCACGAACTCGGTTGCTACCATCTTTGCATGGTCCGGCGCTCTGAGAAAGCGCGGCGAGCTGGATGGCATCAAAGAGCTGCAGGAGTTCGGCGACAAGCTGGAAGCTGCTACCATCAAGACCATCGAAGATGGTATCATGACCAAGGATCTGGCTTCCATCACCACTCTGCCGAAGGAGCAGGTAACTCAGGTGAACAGCGAAGAGTTTATCCAGGCGATCAGAAAGAACCTGGAAGCAATGATGTAAGAATAAGCATTTTAGCCGCAGGATGCAGACGCATCCTGCGGTTTTTTTTATCTGATAGGAAATTCTTTGTTTGGTTGCATCTTCCGCAAAAATAGTGTACGATAAGAAAATCAGACAATCAGGATGAAGGGAGGGGCCGGCTTTGTTGTATCAAAACTGGATCCTGGGACATCAAGTGGAGCTTGCGGAGATGCTGAATGGCCGGGAACGGAGAGCTCTGGCACAGCGGCGCTTGTTGGAAATCTATCAAAAAACGCTTATTTGCTTTACCTTAAATATCGCTGGGCCGGTAAAGGTGTTTCCCCTGTCGGAAGAAGCTTTCTCCATTGGAAGAAAGAGAATCAGCGATGCGCTGGAACAAGCAGATATGCACGTGCTGGAAGAAGAGATTTTGCCTTGCTCTTATGGGATGGAGGCTTACTGGGTCGTGCAGGAAGACGCCCTGGAGGTAAAAAAAGTTTTGACGGAAGTGGAAGAAGAAACGCCGTTGGGACGTCTCTTTGATATCGATGTGCTTTGGTCAAATGGCAGTAAAGTATCCCGTCAGGATATCGGCTATCCGCCCCGCACTTGTATCATCTGCGGGGAGCCGGCCTCGGACTGCGCGGGAGGGCGCGTCCACTCGGTAGATGCGCTGCAGAAAAAGACCGTAGAGATCATTGCGGGAGAGATCCAGAGAATCGGTGTTTCCGCGGAAATGGCAGGACGGATTTGCCGGATGGCAATGCTTCACGAGGTATACACGACACCGAAACCGGGGCTGGTAGACCGGAACAACACGGGAGCGCATCAAGATATGGATGTGGAGCTGTTTGAGAAAAGCGCCCGTATTCTGGAACCGTATTTTGTCCGCTGCGTGGAGATGGGAGCAAAGCGGCATGATCTTCCGGCCAATAGCCTGCTTTCTGATCTGCGCCCGTTGGGGATTCAGGCGGAGTCGGACATGTTTTCCGTTACAAAAGGCGTCAACACCCATAAAGGCATGATTTTTTCTCTGGGGATTCTTTGCGGAGCGCTGGGTCAACTTTTGGGAAAAGGAGAAAAGCCGGATACCGCGGCTCTTTGCCAAAGGGCGGGAGAGATCGCCTACCCAGCTTTAGAAAAGGATCTTGCTGGGATGAAAGAAAGCGCGGCGCAGACAGCGGGCGAGCGGCAATACGCTTTGTGGGGAATTTCTGGAATCCGGGGAGAGGCGGCGTCGGGCTTTTTGTCGGTACAGAAATACAGTTTACCGATTTTGCAAAAAGAGTTGGCGGCTGGTTCAGCTTTATACCGGGCCGGGTCAGTAGCTCTGCTGTATCTGATTGCACATGTGGTAGATAGCAATGTGATTTCCCGGTCAGATTATCAAACGCAGCAAAAACTGCAGGAACAGGTAGGAATTCTGTTAAAAAAGGAACCGTCCCCCTCGGAGGATGCGATTCTTGAGCTGGACCGTCTGTTTACGGAAAAGAATGTGAGCCCCGGCGGCTGTGCCGACCTGTTGGCAATTTCTTATTTTTTGCTGTTCCTGGAGGAACTTTTGTAGAGGGCGTTTTCACGGGGCGGGGAGATAGCCTGCAAAAATAGATATTTTCTGCGTTTCTTTTTTCTGAAAGTTTCGTATTTTGCCTTGTGTCGGGGGTGACGCTTTGTTATAATATTTTTGTGAAGTTCTGTTTGCAGAAGGTGGAACCAGAAGAAAGGAAGACTACATGCAGGAAGAATTAAAATTTGCGGTCCTTATTGATGCGGATAATATCTCGAATAAGTATATTAAGATTATTTTTGATGAGATCGCCAATTATGGGATTGCTACTTATAAAAGAATTTATGGAGACTGGACGGATATCCGCCTTAGTTCGTGGAAGCCGGTGCTTTTGGACAACTCCATTGTGCCGATTCAGCAGTATAGCTATACGACGGGAAAGAACTCCACGGATTCCGCCATGATTATCGACGCCATGGATATTCTTTATTCAGGGAATGTTCAGGGATTTTGCATCGTTTCTTCAGACAGCGATTTTACAAGACTTGTGGCGCGTCTTCGGGAATCTGGCATGAATGTGATCGGCATGGGGGAAAGCAAGACGCCGAAGCCTTTTATCGCCGCGTGCAATCAATTCAAATATTTGGATATTCTATTTGCTAATGCCAATAAGACGGAAAAGAAAACGGTAGTTTCGAGCCAGATAAAAGAACGGGAGCGGGATAAAGAGAAGGAGAGAACCAAAACTTCTGCCAGACAGGAACTTAAGATGGCGGAGGTTCCGGAGGAAGAAAGGCCGGCGGAGCCGAAGACCAATCTGGATATGATTAAGCAGGCGATTCGTTCGTTGGTGGAGGAAGGATCGGATGAAGATGGATGGATGTTTTCCGCAGATCTGGGAAATCAGTTGGCAAAACGTTTCCCGGATTTTGACGTCCGAAATTTTGGGTTTACCAAACTGACGCCATTTATCGAATCCATGAAAAGTTTTGATGTGAAGCGAACCCGTTCCAGCGGTAACCGGAACGTACAGCTGGTTTACGTGCGGAACCGGATTATGGAATAGCGTCTAAGCAGCTCTGGGATTTGAGAAATTTTGTCCCCTTTCGGTTGACATGTTTCGGCAGAAGGTGCTAAGATATTTTCTGGTAAAACGCCGCCGAGCGGCGTATGAAAGGTTAGGAGGAACGAAAATGGGTGGCTTTTTTGGAGTTGTCTCAAAAGAGGATTGTGTTTTTGATCTCTTTTTTGGCACCGATTATCATTCGCATCTGGGGACGCGCCGCGGCGGTCTAGCAGTCTACGGCGAGAAAGGATTTGACCGGGCGATTCACAATATCGAAAATTCTCCTTTTCGTACCAAGTTTGAAAAGGATATCCATAAAATGACAGGAACCATGGGGATCGGCTGTATTTCCGATTATGAACCGCAGCCTCTGATTGTCCGTTCTCATCATGGGACTTATGCGATCACTACAGTGGGAAAGATCAATAACAGCAAAGAGATTGCGGACAAGCTTTTTGAACACGGCTTTTCCCATTTCCTTGAGATGAGCGGCGGGGATATCAATCCGACGGAATTGGTGGCGTCCATTATCAATCAAAAAGAGCATTTGGTGGAGGGAATTCAATATGCTCAGGAGTTGATTGAGGGCTCGATGACCATTTTGCTAATGACTCCCAAGGGAATCTATGCGGCGAGGGACCGGCTGGGGCGGACTCCGGTGGCGATCGGAAAAAAGGAAGGCGCGCACTGCGTTTGTTTTGAAAGCTTTGCCTATTTGAATCTGGGCTATACCGAAGAGCGCGAATTGGGGCCTGGGGAGATCGTCGTGATTACGCCGGAACAGGTACAGACGCTGGCGGAACCGGGAAAAGAGATGAAGATCTGTACGTTCCTTTGGATTTATTACGGTTATCCCTCCTCTTCCTATGAGGGCATCAGCGTGGAGAAAATGAGGTATCGCTGCGGCGCGAAACTGGCGGCCAGAGACGATGCAAAGCCGGATATTGTAGCGGGCGTGCCAGACTCTGGAACCCCTCACGCAGTCGGCTATGCCAATGAGTCGGGAATTCCTTTTTCCCGTCCCTTTATCAAATATACGCCCACCTGGCCGCGGTCCTTTATGCCGACGATTCAGAGTAAGCGTGACCTGATTGCCAAGATGAAATTGATTCCGGTCCATGATCTGATTCAAGGAAAAAGCCTGCTTTTAATTGATGATTCCATTGTTCGCGGCACGCAGCTGCGGGAAACCACGGAATTTTTATACCAAAGCGGGGCGAAGGAGGTACACATTCGTCCGGCCTGCCCGCCGTTACTATTTGGCTGTAAATATTTAAACTTCTCTCGTTCCACTTCCGAAATGGATCTGATTACGAGACGGGTGATTGATAAGCTGGAAAATGGAAATGTGACGGATGAGGTCTTGGAAAAGTATGCGGATCCGGATACCGAAGAGTATGCGGCGATGCTGGAAGAGATTCGCAAGGAACTGAATTTCACCTCTCTGCGTTATCACCGTCTGGACGATATGATAGAGTCTGTGGGAATCGAGCCTTGCAAGCTCTGCACTTATTGCTGGAATGGGAAAGAATAAAAGGGCATGACGGCAAAGAGAGATAAAGAAAAAGGAAGCGTTCAGGGGAAATCCTCTGGACGTTTTTCTGTATCGTCTGGGAAAAACCGGCGGGATTCGCCTTGCAAGGGAAAACTCTCTGTGCTACGATAAGGACGACAATAGGAAAAGGAGATTTTATATGAGTGAATGTAAGCGGGAGTGGATGGAGCAGGTGCGGCGGTACCGGGAGCAGCATTTGGTTTCGGCAGAAGCGAAAAGCCGGGTGATGCCGCCGCCGATTCCTTATTTTGGCGATGAGATTTTAGAGATGGCGGCGACAGCTCTTTTACAGGGAGAAAATCTTCTTTTGACAGGCGGAAAAGCCACGGGAAAAAATATTTTGGCGGAAAATTTGGCCTGGATGTTTGGGCGGCCAGTCTACAATATTTCTTTTCATGTAAATACGGACAGCAGTTCTTTGATCGGTACAGATACCTTTTCGGACAACCAGGTGAAATTACGGCGCGGGCCTGTCAGCCAATGCGCGATGTACGGAGGTTTTGGTATTTTAGACGAGATCAATATGGCGAAAAATGAAGCGGTGTCGGTGCTCCACGCTGTTTTAGACCATCGGAGGATATTGGATATCCCAGGCTATGAAAAAGTGCCTTTAGCGGAAGAGACCCGCTTTATTGGAACTATGAATTATGGCTATGCCGGAACCAGAGAGCTGAATGAGGCTCTGGTATCCCGTTTTCTCGTGATCGATATGCCGGAGCCGGAGGAAGACACGCTGGCACAGGTCTTTCTGCATCTGTTTCCCAAAATCCGAACCAGTGCGTTAAAACAAGTGATCGGTCTGTTTTTAGATCTTCAGGCAAAAGCTTCCCATGGAGAGATCACCACACGTACGCTGGATTTGCGGGGCTTGATCGGGGCGCTTCGCACCGTGGAACTGGGACTTTCTCCGAAAAAAGCGGTCGCCATGGGCGTGACGAATAAGACATTTGATCTTTTTGAAAAAGAAATCGTAGAAGATGTGGTGCGCACCCGAATTCCGGACGACTGGGGAAGAGAGGATGTATTTGAATGAGTTTTCAATGGGAAAACCGTTTGAAGAATATGATGTGGACCGTCAGCGGCGATTATAGCGAACGGAGCGGAACGGAAGCGGAGGAAGAAGAGACCGATCCAGGGTCTGTGGATATCGCGCTCTACGATGCGGTAAAGCAGGGCGCCTTGAGCCGGTATTTTGACCGGGAAGAGCTTTCTCTCTACCTGCTGAAAAAAATTTATTTAGGGGCGGAAGAGAAAAAGCTGCTGCGTTTGGCAAGATTAGCGGCAGACAGCGCTGTCTTAAAAAGATTGACGGAAGAACGGGCGGGGATTCCTGGAATTCGCCGCGCCGCCTTTTTGGAGGCATTGGAGGAGCAGTTTGAGGATTTCGTAAAAGATGAGATTGGCCGGCTGACGATCCAGTGGATGAAACAAGAGATTTATGGCTCATCTTCTGTTACAAAGAGGGAAGAACAGGCGCTTTCCTGGCTGGATGATCTGAAAAAGGAAAGCAGCACCAGGTCTTTGATGGAAACGATTGACCGTCTCTACAACCTTTTGGGGGACCCTCGATTTGAACAGCGGCATGGAGGATTGGAACAGGTACTTTCTGTTACGCTAGAGGATTTAAAGGAAATGGACTGGCGGGCGTTTTTAGAGGAAGAGGCGCTGGAAGAAACCTTGGAAGAATACCAGAAGCGGCTGGACGTGCAGGCAGGAGAGACGCCGGGAAGCAGTCAAGGCGAAAATCCGCATCCTGGAGGAAAGACGGCGGTCATCCAGGTGGATGAAGAGACGCTGCGGAAACGGCAGACCTATGTGGAGCTGAACTTTGGTCCTTCCGTCCTGCCGGAAGCAGAGACCGTAAGGCTAAACCGGCTGCTTTGCCGCGATGCCCATGAGAATTGCCGGATTCATTTTACGGAAGGAATTTTGAAAAATCCTCGGAAAATCAATTATCAATACCAGTATGCAAGAAAGCAGAAAGAGCAAAACGAGATCTATTACCGGCGGCACGCTTCCTTAGCCAGAAAAAGTGTTGCGGTCTTGACGGCTCTTTTACGAAAATCCCTGGTACGCCGAAAGGAGTCGGAGTTTGTGATCTCAGAGTCGGGAAATCTGATTCCGTCCAGACTTTGGGTGGTCGGACGAACAGAACCGCGCCGCCTCTTCCGAAAGGAAGAGAAAAAGAACCAGGAAGATTTTGTGGTAGATATGCTGATCGATGCCAGCGGTTCCCAGAGAAAGCGGCAGAGTCAGGTGGCTGTCCAGGGATATATCATCAGCGAGGCTTTGAGCGCCCTGAAAATCCCCCATCGGATTTTAAGCTTTTGCAGCTTTTGGGACACCACGGTGCTGCACCGCTTTCGGGATTATGAGGACGGTCCGGAAGCGAATACAAGGATTTTCGATTTGTTTACCTCTTCCAACAATCGGGATGGTCTGGCGATCCGTGCCGCGGCGGAAGGACTTTTTCGCAGGCCGGAAGATGGAAAAGTTTTGATCGTACTCAGCGACGGAAGGCCCAACGACCGGGTGGTGAGCCGAGGCGGGGGAAAAGCCCCTCGTATGTATGCGGACGCTTATGCCGTTCAGGATACGGCTTACGAGGTGAGAAAAATCCGTGCGAAGGGAGTGGCTGTTTTAGGAGTGTTTGCAGGCGAGGAAAAGGATTTACCGGCGGAACGGAAAATTTTTGGAAAGGATTTCGCCTATATTCGGGATATTTCAGGATTTTCTCACACGGTTGGACGATATCTGAGACGGTTGATCGAAGAGGCGGAATAGAGGAAGTTTGGCGCTTCCACTATTCTACCGTTGTTGTCCCGCTGCAGGCGGAGAATTTCGCCAAGCGAAATTCTGCGTTCTTGGGGACGTTTGCAGAGCGAAATCTTTTGCGCTTGTGTGATGTTAGATGTGAAAGCCTTCCCGGAAGATTTGGGCAATTTGTTCCCGCGTAGGAGGAAGCAGAGAATTGGGGATGTTTCTTCGAATGTAGACTTCCCTGCTGTAGCGCTCGATCTCTTCTTTCGTGATGGCTTCCCGTTCGCCCAGAAGCATGTCCAGATATGCCTGGAATTCCTGAGAGTCGTTCATATCGAGGGCAGCCAAAATGCGTTTCACCGGATCCGGGTACACGGTTTCCGTCAGGCGAAGGTAGCCGCCGAGACAAAGACCATTGGCTCGGCCGTGCGGAATCCCTTTGTAGTAAGTCAGGGAATACCCCATCGCGTGAACGGCGGTGGTACTGGTATGGGCAAGCACCAGGCCGCCCAATAGAGAACAGTACATCAATTCCTCCCGGTCTTGATAGGAGAATTTTCCTTGGGCCAGCGCCTTGCGGCAGCGTCCAAAGGCGGCGATCCCGGAAAGCGCCATGGCAGTAATCATGGGATCTCCTTTCTGGGAAAGGATGCCTTCTACCGAATGGGACAGCGCGTCGATCGCGGTCCAGCGGGTGGTAGGCGTATTTACCTGAAGCGTAAAGGACGGATCCAGAAAAGCGGCTTTGGGGTAGAGATAGGGCGTAGAGATGCTGGATTTGGATTTTGTTTCATCATTCATGAGAACCGCGTATTCGGTCACCTCGGAGCCAGTGCCGGAAGTGGTTGGCACCATCAGCAGCGGCAGCGCTTTGTCCTGATAACAGGAACGGTCAAACAGTTTTTCATCGGGAATTTCTTGATTCGCTAAAAAGGCGATTGCCTTCGCCGTATCCATCGGGGAGCCGCCTCCGATGCCGATCACAAAATCTGCGTTCTCTTGCTTTAACAGGTCCAATCCTTCCCGGACAGAGGGAATAGTTGGATTGGTGACAGTTTTATCGAAAATGCACCAGGATAGATTCTGTTGTTTTAAAACGGAACAGACTGCGTCCAGAGAGCCGTTGGTGCGGGCGGAATGGCGGCCAGTAACGATAAAGGCTTTTCTGCCGTAAGTCCGGAAAACTTCCGGATGAGCGTTTAGACAGTCTTTGCCGAAATAGATCTTTGTTGGATTATAGTAGCTGAAATTCATAAGGGAATCCTTTCAATCATATGGCCGTAAAACGGCTTTAGAAAATATTTTATTTTCGGAGGGAATTGCATGAAGTTCGAATCTCCGATTAAATTGTAGCATAATTTATGGGAGCGCGGAAGCTGTTTTCGCGCCAGACTTTCCATATAGCTTTTGTGTGAGTTTATGGAAAAAAACAGAGAAGGACAGAAGATATGGAAACATGGAAGTTGGAGCTTTTATACTTGGGAAAAATGCGGTGTAAGAAACACCGAATGATTCGAACGGAGAACCGGGAAGAAACCATGGAGATACCTGTTACGGCGGTATTGCTGCGGCATCCCCAATATGGAAATATTTTATATGACACGGGAAATGCAGCCAATTGGGCTTCCTGCCTTCCGGAGCCGACCAGGCGGGATTTTCCGATAACAGAGTGGATTTCAATCGAGTCTGCCTTACGGGAAAAGGGATTGTCCCCGGACGAGATCGACGTTTTGATTTTATCTCATCTGCACTTTGACCATGTAGGCGGCCTGCAGGAATTTGCAGGGACAAAGGCGGGCGGGGCAGTCCGCGTTTCTCGTTCGGAATTGTCCAATGCGCTGGTGAAGGCATTTACCGGATACGTAGGGGGCTATGTAAAAAGCTTGATTGACGTGCCTGGCATTACTTATATGCCGGTGGATCAGGAGATGGAACTATTTCCCGGATTGCGTTTGTTTTTGCAGCAAAGCCATGCTCCCGGTTTGATCGGTCTGGAAGTAAAAACAGAAGATTACGGAACCGTGCTCTGCGTCAGCGATGCGGTTTATCTTCAAGAAAGCGACGAAAAGCAGCTGCCGCCGGACAGCCCAAATCAGGAGGTGGCACGGGGGTTTCTGGAAAATTTAAAGGAACTTCGCCGGCGGAGACGAGAGACTGGGGCAGTGATTCTCTACGGCCATGATTGGAAACAAACGGAAGCGTGGGTGACAAAAAAGGCAGATCAGAGTGATTCGAGGAAAGACAATTCAGAAAACGTGGAACCCACCTTCCACGGAAGGTAGGGGAGGAGAAGCATAGAAATGAGATGGAGAGGATTTCGAAAACATGGACCGATAGCCATTTTTATAGAGAAACCTACAAAGAAATCGAAAGAGAGGAAGCAGCGTTTTCGGGAATTTTTAGAATTAGCGAAGCAAGAGACGATTCCACGAGAACAGCCGGTAAGTAAGGAAGAGTGGACGGAGCGCCTGTGCGTATTTTATGGAGCGAAAGAAGTGCCGATTACAAGGAGCCAGGAGTGGTGCCTGAAACGAAATATAATCCCGAATTTTTTTCCGGAGCTGCTGCCGTTTCCCGTCCAGCCTCCAAAAGGAGCTGGAAAGAGAGCGATTTTAGACTGGGCGGAGAGAGAAGAAAAGGAAAATGGAGCCTTTATCGATCAGCTTCAACCGGAAAAAATTGGGCTGCGCTTCCATGTACATCAGATTCCGGAAGAGAAAAAGCAGAGATATCTGGAAGAGGGAGAGAACTTGGAGCAAGATTTACTTGTTCTATGGGAGGAAAAGACGAGATATATGATGGTAACAGGGCCTGGAAATGGAAAACTGGCCGATGAGCTGATGATCTGGAGAGGCGTTACCCAGGAAGATATCGATCAGGAAACGCCAGTGTTTTTTTCCTATGTGTCTGCCTTGAGAAACGCTGGATTATTGAAATCATCCGAAGAAATGGAAGGAGGAGAAAAAATATAAAAATAATTCAGAAAAATTTAGCCGTCTATTTGGCTGGATTTTTTTTGCGATGCGGCAGAGCGCAGAAAGCAGAACTTATAACGGTTTGAAAATAACGATATACGATTCCTGGATAAATATATCCAATGTATGTTTTCATAAGTATTTTCAATATGAAACCTATATTTTTTATGTGCAAATTCGTTGCATTTTAAGACAAGCGTGTGTATAATGGTAGTGTTTAAAAATGATTTGCCCCTGTGTGGGTGGATAAAACAATGAGGAGGATATCTCATGGAAGTGAAAGGCACGGCGATGGCTGGAACGCTGGAATCCAGTGATGCCCAGGTTACAGTGGAGCCTGGCACCAATGGAATCGAGCTGACCATCGAAAGCAGCGTAATCAATCAGTATGGGAGAAAGATTCGCGCGACGATTTTGGGAACCCTGGAGCGTTTAGACGTGAAGAACGCAAAGGTGACCGTAGTGGATAAGGGCGCACTGGACTGCACTCTGAAGGCAAGAGTGGAGGGCGCCGTGTTCCGCGCATCCGGCTACAGTGAGGATGAGATCTGCGCCGGCAAAAAGTTACCGTGGGGAGGTGCGATCCAATAATGAATCCGAATTTAAATCGTTTAAGAAGAAGTATGATGTTCCTGAACGCTCAGAAGCCCAGTCTGATCAAGGACCCTTATATTTATAAACCCGATTCCATCATGCTGGATCTGGAAGACGCCGTAGCGGAGAATCAGAAAGATGCCGCTCGTTATTCCCTGTATCATGCATTGAAGGAGATCGACTACCGCGGTGTAGAGCGCGTGGTTCGTATCAATGGACTGGAAACCCCTCACTGGAAGGAAGACGTGCGTGTCTGCGTAGCGGGACGCTGTGATTCCATCCGTATTTCTAAGACCGAGAGCGCTGCCGACGTACTGGCGGTACAGGCGGAGATGGAAAAGGCAGAGGAAGAGTTTGGCGTAGAAAAGGGCTCTATCCTGCTGATGGCTGCCTTGGAGTCCTGCAAAGGCGTATTGAATGCGTACGAAATTTGTATGTCTTCCCCTCTTTTGTTTGGCGTGGCTCTGTCCGGCGGCGACTATACGAAAGATCTTCAGACCAAGATTACCGGCACCGGCGTAGAGCTGATGGGCGCGAGACAGTCCATGATCATTGCGGCTCGTGCGGCAGGCAAGCAGTGTTTTGATACCGTATTCACCAACTTGGACGATATGGAAGGCTTCCGTAAAGAAGTTGAGATGATCAAGATGATGGGCTTTGACGGCAAATCTATCGTAAACCCGAGACAGATCGCCGTAACCCATGAGATCTTTACGCCTACCGAAAAGGAAATCATCTTTGCGGAGAAGGTCGTGAAGGAAGTCGATGAAAAGAAAGCAAAGGGCATTGGCGTATTTACCGTAGACGGTAAGATGATCGATATTGCATTCTACCCGGGTGCCAAGAGAACGATCGAGATGGCCAAGGCTGCCGGCGTATATGAGGGGGACTTATAAAATGATTAATGCGGTTGGAAGAGATATTCCTGAAAAAGTATTAAAGGATACTGGTATGCAAGTATTCCAGGGAGCTTATGCCCGTCATAATCAGACTTACAAGAAGGCAGCTCCCACGGTTCGCGGCGTGGTGGACCCCAAAGAAAGCAAGATGGTAAGTTCCATCGCGGAAGTTTTGAAAAAGTGCGGAATTAAAGATGGTATGACCCTTTCCTTCCATCACCATTTCCGGGAAGGCGACTATGTGGTAAACATGGTCATGGAAGAAGTTCATAAGATGGGCATCAAGGACATCACGATCTGCGCCAGCTCCCTTGGAAAGGCTCACAATCCCATCGTTCCGATGATCGAGGACGGCACGGTTACCGGCATTCAGTCTTCCGGCGTTCGCGGCAAGATCGGCGAAGCGATCTCCACCGGTAAGCTGAAAGGCTACGCGATCATGCGTTCCCACGGCGGACGTGTGCGCGCCATCGAGGAGGGCGACGTTCATATCGATATCGCTTTCATCGGCGCTCCGACCTGCGATGAGTACGGCAACATGAGAGCCGTTGGCGGAAAGAGCGATTGCGGCGTTCTGTCTTATGCAGTGGTAGATGCCATGTATGCGGACAAAGTAGTTGCCGTTACCGATACGCTGGTTCCTTATCCGAATTTGCCGGCCAGCATTTCTCAGGTATACGTGGACTATGTTGTGAAGGTAGACGAGATCGGTAATCCGGCGAAGATTGCTACCGGCGCTGCAAAGCCCACTACGGATGTTCGTAAGATTATGATGGCAAACTACTGCACGCAGTTTGTAATCAATACTCCTTATTTCAAGAATGGTTTCACCTATCAGACCGGTGTCGGCGGAGCTTCCATTGCTTCCACGATTTCCTTGGGCGAGATCATGAGAGAAAGAGGAATCAAGATGGGCCTTGGCCTTGGCGGTATCGCAGGTCCGATGTGCAAACTGCTGGAGGAAGGCCTGATTGAGAAACTGGTGGATACCCAGGACTTTGACCTGACTGCCATCGAGTCCATCAAAAACAATCCGAATCACTTTGAGATCACCGGTTCGGAGTATGCGAACCCGATGAACAAGGGCGCTTATGTAAATCAGCTGGATTTCGTGATTTTGGCTTCCTTGGAAGTTGACGTAAACTTCAACTGCAACGTAGTGGTAGATTCCAACGGTATGGTTACCGGCGCCCAGGGCGGACATCCGGACACTGCTGCCGGCGCGAAATGCACGATCGTAATTGCTCCGCTGCTGCAGGGACGTACTCCGGCGATCTGCACCAACGTGACCACAGTTACCACGCCTGGTGAGACGGTTGACGTTGTTATTACGGACTATGGTATTGCCATTAACCCTCGCCGTCAGGATCTGATCGAGGCTATGAAGGATGTGAAGCTGCCGTTTAAGACGATTGAGGAGCTGCGCGATATTGCATACTCCATCGTTGGCGAGCCGGATCCGGTAGAGTTTGGCGACAGAGTTGTCGGCATCATCGAGAGCCGCGACGGTACGATCATCGACGTAGTACGGGAGATCAAACCTTTTGAATTTGAGGATTGATGAATCGACTTTCATGAGAATATAAGAATAGAAGGCCACCGTTTTATCCCAGAGAGAACTGGATAAGGCGGTGGCTTTTTGTCGGTTGGGTTCTAAAGTAAAAATACCTCAGTGTAAAAAGGCGCAGAATATTTTGTATTTGCAGGAGCGTTAGTACTTCTTCGATTCCGGGAATTTGTATTATGAGCAAAAATAAGACTGTTTGAGCGCAGCGAGTTTCTTATTTTTGCGAATGCTTTTTACAAATTTCCAGAATCCTAGAAGTACTTGCTCCGAAACCCTACAAAATATTTTGCGCCTTTTTACACTGAGGTATTTTTACTTCAGAATGTACCGGCACATGGAATTTTTGGAAGAGATTTTAATACATTGGTAAAGCAGGAAAAACAACACATTTTTAACAAGAAATTTGCAGGGATTGGAGATTGCATCCCTCTTTATTTTGTGTTAAACTAAAACGGACAGATTGTCGAAATATAGCGAAATAAGTTGGATGTGCAGGGGGACATCAAATGAAAAAGGGATTGGGACTTTTGCTTTTAGCAGCAGCGGTGGGAGTGATTTCCTGGGGAACACCGGTTTATGCGGCAAGCGAAGAAGAGGTAGTGATTGAAACCGGCGTCTGTGCTGGGGATGTAGACTTAAGTGGGCTGACCGTGGAAGAGGCAAAGGAAAAATTGGACGCCCACTATCAGCAGTTGGCGCAGTCGACTTTTACGGTAACTGCGGATGGTCGTCCCGTAGAGACGACCTTGGCGCAGCTTGGGCTTTCCTGGGATTCCGAATCTGTAGCGAAAGAAGCGGCCCAGCAGGGAAAGAGCGGATCGATTTTAAACCGTTATAAAGCGAAGAAGGATTTGGAAAGTGGGGCAGTCAATTTGACCGTTCCTTATTCTTTTGATACAAAAGCAGTAGCCGCCTTTGTAGGAGTTCAGGTAGCTGCCCTTGATACCCCGCCGAAGGATGCGACGCTTACCCGTGAGAACGGAGCGTTTGTCATAACCGATGAGGTCAATGGTTTGCAGACCAACAAAGTGGAAACCGTAAAGGCGGTGGAAGCGGCATTTGCAGAGCAGCTCGGTGAGAATATGACGGTGGAAGCCATTGCGGAAGTGACAAAACCGGAATGTACCGCGGAGGTGCTGGGGCAGATTCAAGATTTGTTGGGAGAATGCACGACGAGTGTTTCCGGAACCGAGGCCCGTTATACCAATGTAAAGGTTGCCTCTGGAAATATCAATGGAAAGGTACTGATGCCAGGAGAATCGGCTTCCGCTAGTTCCATGATGAAAAAGAGAACGCCGGAAAACGGTTATAAAAAAGCCCCTCAGTACGTGGATGGAAAATCGGAGGACGCTTATGGCGGCGGTGTCTGCCAGGTATCTTCAACTCTCTACAATGCTCTTTTGAGAGCAGAGATTCAGATTGACGAGAGACATCCCCATTCGATGCTGATCTCTTATTTGAAGCCTTCCCAGGACGCTGCCATTGCGGACGGCGCCAAGGATTTACGTTTTACGAATAATACGGAACATCCCATTTATATTGAAGCATATTGTTCTGACCGAAAGTTGACTTTTAATGTCTATGGCGTAGAGACCAGGCCTTCCAACCGGAAGGTAACTTACGAGTCCCATACGGTATATCGGAATCAGCCGGCGGATATCATAAAGTATGATCCGACCATGCCCATTGGCTATACGTCCCCGACAGGGCAGCGCCATCCCAATGCGAAGTCTTATCTGGAAAAGGTCGTTTACGTGGACGGAGTGGAGGTCAGCCGGGAGCGGCTGCATACGGATACGTATAGCAGTTCGGTCAAAACGATTGTTCAGGGTACGGGAGGCGTAGATCCCAATGCGCCGGTCGTTCCTACGCCGGAACCGACACCAACACCAACACCAACACCGACACCGGAACCGACGCCAACGCCGGAGCCGACGCCAACACCGGAGCCGGAGCCAACACCGGAGCCGACGCCAACGCCGGAGCCCGAACCGCAGCCGGAAGCGCCCGGGCCGGAGGAAGGTGGAGAAGGGATTTAATTTCCTTCCATGAGAGATATATACAGTTAAGTTAGAAAAGGCGGCGGCCACTTTATGGGTGGCAGCCGCTTTTGTAGGAAGTGAGAATGAATATGGAGTATTTGAAAGTAGATGGAAGCGATATCGCTGTTGTTTCCAGTGATGAGAAGATAATTGTAGATGTACAATCCGCCTTAGATTTGGCAATGTCCGTTCGGTATGAAACGGGCGCAAGCAAAATTGTAATAAGTAAAACTGCAGTATGCGAAGAGTTTTTCATTTTAAGCACGGGTATAGCAGGCGAAATACTTCAAAAGTTTATGAATTACCATGTGAAAACAGCTATTTATGGCGATTACTCAAAGTATACCAGCAAACCTTTGAAAGATTTTATCTATGAATCCAATCATGGCCATGATTTCTTTTTTGTCGCAACGAAGGAAGAGGCGATACAAAAACTAAGGGAAATGGGATAAGAAAATTAGAATCAAAAGTTTTTTGATTTCTTCCCAAATGAAATAAAGCGTGTTATAATATGACTTGAGATATAGGAATTAGAAAGGGGGACCATGATGTTAGAAAATTTAGTCATGCGCGATGCAGAAGAAAAAGACGTGCCGGTCATGTTTCAATTTGCTAAGGAACTGGCAGAGTACGAGGGAATGAGCGAAGAGATGGTCGCCACCGAAGAGTCTTATCGGGAATGGATTTTTAAAAAGAAGTTTGCCCGCGCAAAAATTGCGGAATTAGATGGCAAGCCGGTTGGATGGATGGTATATTGGTGTACATTTTCGACTTTCCTTGGAAAAAGCGGTATCTTCCTAGAAGATTTGTACGTAAGTCCCCAATACCGGAGACAAGGAATTGGAACAGCGATGCTTCAATATCTGGCCAAGCGAGTGGTAGAAAATGGATGTGGTCGTCTGGAATGGGGCTGCCAGGATTGGAATGCGCCGACCATTCGATTTTATAAATCCTTTGGAGCCAAAGCGATGCGTCAGTGGAGCAGCTACCGTCTGGATGGGGATGCCTTGTTACAACTAGCTGGTGTACCGACAGAGGATGGAGAAAAGTGACGATGGATTTGTTAGGAGAACTGCGAATGGATGCCGGAGAATTTTTTCGGCATGCAGAAGAAAATCGAGTGGATTCTGCTTATGCGCTTCGAAGAGAACTGGCAGGAATGGTGATCTATGAAGAGCCGATATTTGCAGTGGCGGATGCCGGAGATCCTTTATTTGAGGGCCTAAAGCAGGCGACTGCCATCGGCCCTCATTTTTTGACTCCTGTGGAATGGCTGGCGTCGGCGCAGACGGTTCTCGCCTATTTTTTGCCTTTTTCTGAACCGGTACGGCGCAGCAACCGGAGCCACCCCTGCCATCCCTCCACGGAGTGGCAGCACGGGCGGATTGAAGGTGAATTGATGAATACTGCTTTCCGGCGCTATTTGGTCCGCTGGTTAAACGAGCGGAGCTATGACGCCATGATTCCAGGCGATGATCCGAGATATCAGGTGCAGGAGCCGGTCAGCAGTAACTGGTCGGAACGCCATGCGGCTTTTATCGCTGGATTGGGAACCTTTGGCATGTCCAAAGGACTGATCACAGAAAAAGGGATTGCCGGCCGGGTGGGAACGGTGATTACCTCCGCGCTGCTTCCCGTTACTCCGCGCCCTTATCGAGATCTATATGAGTATTGCAGCCGCTGCGGCGCATGTGCCAAGCGCTGCCCCGCGGGAGCGATCACTCCGGGCTCGGACCTTCATGTTTGTAAAAGTAACGTAGTGTGTGGAGAGTTTTTGCAGCCTTTAAAGGATTTATCTGCTGCTGGCGGCGATACGAGGCCATTGGAGGAGCAAGACGATTACCGTCCGGAAAAAATGCGGGTTCGTTTTGGATGTGGAAAATGTCAGGTAGGCGTTCCTTGTGAAAAGCAGATTCCGAAATAAAAAGAAGCGAGAGGAGGCGGATTTGGCCGTTCCTCTCGCTTTCTGAATAAGATAGAAGCTTATGCACGCTCGGCAATCTTGCTAACCCCGACGAAGATTTCCGAAATTTTAAACCAGGTAGCATAGTCGGTAATGCCGGTAGCAGGCAATCCGAACACAGACTGGAAGGTCCTCACTGCATTTTTTGTTGCTTCTCCATAAATTCCATCGACAACAAGACTGGGAATCGCTGGGTAGGCGGTGCCAATGGTGTTGAGCTGTTCCTGAAGCTGATAGACTTTTTGGCCGGAGGAACCGATGTCCAGATTCGTACCAGGCCAGGAGTAAGGGATGCCAGCGATTTCTTCCGCAGTATTGATGTAGATAGAACTTCCATAGTAATTCCGTAGAATTTCTATTGCGGTATAGCCCTGGTCGCCAAGAGCTTTGGAACCCCACTGGCTGAGCCAATTCGGGCAAGTAACCCGTTTTCCATCGCAATACTGCGTAAAGATTGGTTGTTTCACATCGGGCCGGGACAGATAAGCGGTAAAGATTTCATCTACGACTTCGGAAATGCTGTCGAAGATTGGCCTTCCGTAAACGTATTTTTGATCATAGGCAGTGGAGGTTGTGATCGTAAAATCATATCCCTTATTCCGATACCATTCTGTATAAACCCGGTTTAGGGTAAAGGACATAATTGCCAGAATGTTGGCTGTGATGGTATTTTTGGGCCAGGTAGAATAGATTTCACAGCTGGCTACATTTTTAATATAGTCTTTATAGGGAACGAAATAATTCTGGGCTGCGCTGTTGGAGGGAACTCCATCGTGAACAACAACCGTCTCTGGAACTACTACCCGGCTTAAAACGATTTCTCCGGTTTCATTTGTGGGTTTGATTTCTTCTTCTGCAATTTTTGGAGGAAAGTCGCCAAACAGCGTGTTGGGTGGAATATCGATCTGAGATGGAGCGTTTACGGCATCCAGAGGACGTAAAATTGCTGTCTGGAGAGATTTTTCTCCGGAAAATACTTCCGATCCTTGAATGGTTAGCGTTTGGTAACCTTCCGCACGGATTCGCAGGCTGTATTCTGCAAAAGGCTGGATATCACCGGGCTCCATGCTCAGTTCCAATGGAGGAGCGGGAAGAGAAATGGTTTCTGTTTGGCCAGAGGTATCTGTGCTGAGAGATTCCATCACAGTGGCGGCGTCTGTCTGTTGTGTGGGCTGGATTTCCACTTGGGCGCCGGAGATCGGTAGGCCAGTGAAATCAGAGACAACATTTACCTGATAATAGCCGGAATCCGGCAGTTCCTGACTGGTTAGGATAGGATAAGCCATGAGAACTTCCTTAATAGATATCATGATTATTTTATTCTATGACGTAGAAATCTGGATATGAGTCGCAGTATGTAAAAGACCGCAGGAAGGAGGAAAATAAATGAGAGATGTTTCTTTTCGTCAGATGTCAGAATCCCGTCAGATAGGAATCCTTTTAGCTCTTTCCGGCGGATTTATGGACGCCTATACCTATACGGTTCGCGGTGGAGTGTTTGCCAATGCGCAGACAGGAAATATCGTTCTTTTAGGAGTGCGGCTGGCGGAAAAGAATTGGATGGGGGCGCTGGCTTATCTGATTCCGATTTTGGCTTTCCTGGCCGGGACCTTTATTGTAGAATTTATTCGTGAACAATTTCAAAGAAGTAAGATTTTGCACTGGAGGCAAATTTGTATAGCGGTAGAAATCTTTCTTTTGATTCTAGTGGCGTTTTTTCCCCAGTCGATGAATATGGAAGCAAATGTTACGGTTTCTTTTGTCTGTGCCATGCAGGTGCAAAGTTTTCGGAAAATCAACGGTATTATTTGCGCCACTACGATGTGTACGGGAAATTTGAGAAGCGGGGTGGACCTGATTTGCCAATATTTCCGCACAAAGGACGCCTCTTTACGTAAAAAGGGAACAAGGTATTTCTTGATAGACATTTTTTTCCTGCTGGGAGCTATGCTAGGAGTACTTTTTACAGACTGGATGAAGGAACGGTCCGTGCTTCTTTGCTGCGGACTTTTGCTGGCGGGATTTTTCTTGATGTTTCTCCAGGATAAGCCTGAAAAAGGATGCAGGAAGAGGTCGTGAGAAATCAGGAGAAACAGTTGCTTTCAAAAGATCGGCCATGGTATAATATACGCGAAGGCAATGAGCAGTGCCACGAAGTAAGATGACAAATCGGCTGCTTGCAGACGAATTTGTCATCTTACGAAGTGATAGGGCGAAGCCCGTGAACGCGAAAAGCCAAAGGATTTTCGCGTTTGCACTGCGAATAAGAGGAGCTCTAGGAGGGGCCCACCGAAGGTGGGAGGAGTCCTGGGGTCGGCTTGTGGACGAACTTGACGGGTTAGGAAGTGATAGGGCGAAGCCCGTGAACTCGAAAAACCGAAGGATTTTCGAGTTTGCACTGCGAATAAGATGGGAATCGGGGAGGGGCCCACCGAAGGTGGGAGGAGTCCTGGGGTCGGAGTGTAGGAATTTGGATCTTTATAGAATGAAGGAGGGGCGGATATGAAAGTATTATTGATCAACGGCAGTCCCCATACCGATGGGTGCGTTTATACGGCCCTTGCGGAGTTTGCTGGACAGCTTGAGAAATACAAGGTGGAGACGGAGATTTTCCAGATTGGAAAAGACGCGATTCGCGGCTGTATCGATTGTAAGAGCTGTTGGGGCAAAGGTCATTGTGTGTTTGACGATAAAGTAAATGAGTGCATTGACAAAATTATCGAGGCCGATGGCCTTGTGATTGGCTCGCCGGTTTATTTTTCGGGTATTACCGGAAGCTTAAAGTGTCTGTTAGATCGCGTGTTTTATGACGCGAAGCGTTTATTTTCCTATAAGCCCGCTGCGGCTGTGGTTAGCTGCCGCAGGGGAGGCGCAGGGGCCGCTTTTGATCAGATTAATAAATACTTTACCATTTCTTCTATGCCAGTGGTATCCTCTCAATATTGGAACAGTGTTCACGGGGATACGCCGGAGGAAGTGAAAGCAGACTTGGAAGGGATGCAGACGCTTCGAATGGCCGCCGATAATATGGTTTGGCTGTTGAATTCCATTGCAGCAGGAAAAGCAGCGGGGGTGCCTTTGCCGGAGAAAGAGAAACGGGTAAAAACAAACTTTTATAAACCGGATAAGAATTAGGAAGAGAGATTGTATTAGAATGGAAACAGAAGGACGAAAGATGTGGAGGGTTTTGTACCCCGCCCTGGCGTATTGGGGAGTGACGATGCTGGTTTCCCTGCTTTTTAGCGCAGGCGCTCTGGCCTATGTGATTAACCAATACGGAATGTTAAGCATGGAACGGCTGGTTGAAAAGTCAACGCTGCTCCTTTCCGAATATCTATACGAAATGAATATCGCCAGTGCATTGGCGACTTTGCCTTTGATGCTCTGGTTCCGCCGTATGGATCAAAAACGAGCGATTTTAAAAGGCGGACAGCGTCAGTTTGAAAAAGTAAAGCCGATAGACTATATCCCTGTGGTGATTTTTGGCATATCCGCCTGCATTTTGCTCAATAACCTGATGAACCTCAGCGGGCTAATGGGCGTTTATCAGCAGACGGCAGATGAATTGAGCAGTACCTTTTACCAAGGACATCTAATCGTTGAAATCCTAGGAGTCGGTTTTCTCGTGCCGGTGACAGAAGAATTGGTATTTCGTGGACTGACCATGACGCGGATGGAAGAATATTGGGGCAAACGAAATGCGGTCCTGCTTTCCGCCTTTGTTTTTGCGGTCATCCATGGGAATTTTTTGCAAGGTCTTTATACTCTGCCATTGGGATTGATGCTGGGCTATGTCTATGCCAAGTACCGCTCTATAGCCGCGCCGATTTTGTTCCATGTCGCGGCGAATCTTGTATCAGTTACCGCCTCGGAGCTTGGGTATCTGGATTTTATGGCCGATTCCGAACCGCTATACTGGGGGATCACGATGGGAATGGGCGTAGTTGTTTTGGGTGTGCTTTATGTGATTCAAAACCGGATTTGGGTGAAGGAGATTACCAGACCGTCGGAAGCTCCCTCGGATGACAGGTGATCTCCATTCCATAGTAAAAACCAAGGACCTCGCCGTCTGTGTGAAGGGGCAGAGGAGCGTTTAGCCGAAGGGATGCTTCCCGGCAGCGGATCAGTTTGACTCCATTCAGCCGGGTATGGCGTCCGCCAAGCATTGCGGTAAATAAGACCGCGGTGAAACGGAGTCTGGATTTTGCCGTTACAATACACAAATCCAGATATCCGTCGTCGACTTTGGCGCCAGGGGCAAATGGAAAACCGCCTCCTTCATACGGGAGGTTATGGCAGGAGATAAATGCTATGTTTTTGAGGGGAATGGACGCTTGCTTGTCCACTTTTAACGTACCATCCGTAAAGCGGCAATGGATGATCTGCTGAATGCCAATGATCAGGTAAGAAATCTTTCCCATATGAACGGCATTGAGCAGTTTTTTTATTTTTGTTTGATTCATCTGATGACAGACGGCTGCGTCGTATCCCATTCCGCAGCTGACAAGAAACCGGCGGGAGGCGGGACGTGCCTTGTCCCCATAGCAGACAGCGCCATAGTCTAGCTGATAGAAGTACTTGGGATTTAAAATATGCGCCAAGGCTTGCGCAGGATCAGCGGGAAGCTTCATACCCCGCGCAAAGTCATTTCCAGAACCAGTGGGAAGGTAGCCAAGTACCGGCGCGTTTTCCATATGGAATCCGTTCAGCGCTTCATTAAGACTGCCGTCTCCGCCCATGATGGTTACGATAGGAGCCGGTTCTTCTTTTTCTTTTGTCAATTGGGCGGCCAATTTGCTTCCGTGACCAGGATACTCGGTAAAAAACTGCTGATAGATCAAATCCTGGGGAAGTAATGATTTTAGATTTTCCCAAATCTTTTTTCCCTTTCCGGAGCGGGAATGGGGATTGATGATGAAACGCAGCATGGCGATTCCTCCTTTGTTTTTATGGTCATTCATATCCCACAAATACAAATAAACCGAAACAAAAGAGATTCCTCTGTTTCGGCTTATGATATAAGGCGTAGCGGAGAAGGGATTTGAACCCCTGACACCACGGGTATGAACCGTGTGCTCTCGCCAACTGAGCTACTCCGCCATATTAGGTCTGGGGCCTATAGGGCTCGAACCTATGACCCTCTGCTTGTAAGGCAGATGCTCTCCCAGCTGAGCTAAGACCCCATGTGTACGGCCTATCTTGGTTACTGACCGCTTAGTTAGTATACTTGTTTCCCGGAAAATTGTCAAGCATTTCCTCGAACTTTTTTTACAAAATTTTCTTCAGAAGGGACACAATTTTTTTTACATATGTTATACTATTATCAACGGATAAGGACGTGCATGGTATGTGGAGCATGATAAAGTTATCCCGCTATGAGACGTGTATGCTCTTGTCAATTGAAAGTATATTGAGAGGAGAAGCAAATGGTAAAATTTTTATCATACTTTAAATTAAAGCGTCTTCGTCATCAGGTTTTTCTGATTTTTGCACTTTTATTGTTGCTTCTGTTTGCCTGCCTTTGGATATTCTCCTATCAATTTTATTATAAAAACTACAGTCAAAATCAGCTTTCAATCTCCGAGTTAGCTCTGGAAAATTCCCGGAAAAACCTTTCCGACTCTCTGACGATAGAAAAGTTGCGCTTGGATGCCTTTTTTAATAGCTCCAATACACAGCAGCTAATCGGCATGGGCGGCAGCTATACCAATGAGGAACTGATGACGGTAGCCGTGGAGCTTTCCAATGTATTGGCAGTGAGCGGTTATTTTGAAGAGGCTCATCTGCGTATTCGCGGAAATGATATGGTGATTGAAGTTCGCAACGGCAGCAGTGGATGGAATATAGATCGTGCGGTTTGGGATTGGTCTTCTTATCCAGAAGAAGGTTTTTTGGTGGACGAGAATGCAAGAAGTTATCTTCGGTATGATTTTCCTGGTTCTTATCCGCTGGCATCCCTACAGCTTTATCCGGATTTACAGAAAATGCAGGATGATATTTTTTCTGACAACAGTCTGTCTCTCCGGACGTTTTTATATACGGAGACGGGAGTTCCGTTGCTTGAAAAACTTATGGATTATCCAGAGACAGAGAACTATCGATTGACAAAGATTACTTCTTCGGATGATTCCAGAATTTATCGTTGGGATCAGGATCCCTCCTTGTATGTTATCACCACGGATGTACAGGATGATAATTGGATACTAGTAAGTTTGATTGCTGTGGATGATTTGATGCCGCCTTTTTTAAAGGGGCTGCAGACGCTTTATCCCTATTTCCTTTGTCTAATCGGGATTGTACTGATTGGTTTTATCTTGATCTTACGTCAAATTTGTATGCCCATTACTTCCATTGCAAAATCCGTATATCATAGTCCGCAGCCAGAGGATGATCAAAAAGAAAAGAGGCTTCCGGACAATGAAATTTCTTTGATTGGTAAAGGAATTCAGGTAATGGAAGACCAGCAGCGTAAGTACAGTGAATTGCTGGAACGTGTAACGCCTCAGGCAGAAAGTCAATTGCTAGTTACGTTGCTTACGGATATCAACGCAGATGTTCCAATGATTCAGGCATCGCTTACATTAATGAAAAGTAAATTTTTAGGATTCGGGCAATATGCCGTCTTCGTGCTTCAATGGAAAGCTTTAGAAAATGATTCGAGCGCTATCTTAGCGGAAGGGAGCGCCCGCATAGAACTCAGCGGACTTGCAAATACGTATTGGAAAAAAGACAATGTAAGGATTTTGGAGACAGGAAAGTGTGAGTTGGCATTGGCGCTTTATTTGCAGAACGACTGCTCTGTCAGCGAATGGGGACGGCTTAGTAATGCCTTTTTGGTACAGCTCAATATCCTTGTTACCCATAAAGCTTATCAGGCATATGCAGCCGCCGGCCCTATATGTCAGGAATTAAAGGATTTGCCTGATTCTTATCGTCAGGCAAAAGGAATTGTGGAGCAGGACAAATATTACCGTGGTCAAACACAGGAGGTGTTAGAGGATAATTCCTCATCGGTCTTTTATTATAGAGGTCGGTCGGAGGAACTGTTGGATTCCTTGGACTCCGATCATATGCCGACGGCAGATGAATTGCTGAAACTGTTGAGGGAGATTGCGGATACTGCCAGTGGGGAAGATGCTGCACGGTTTTATCGTGCGGTTACGGATCCGATAGCGGAACGTATGCTTCGTCTGCAGGCAAAAGGCGATGAACTTTTCTTTCAAATTAAGGCCCGATTTGATCAATGTGTTTGCACGCAGGAGCAGGAGGCGCTTTTGGAACCGCTGGGAGAGGCGGCACTTGACCTGCTGAAAACGCTTTCGCAAAAAGAGCAGTATCGCCATATTCAGGCGGCAAAACGTTATATTGAACAAGAATACTGGAATAGCGCATTGTCTTTGGAGCAAGTTAGTTCCTATTTAGGGATTAGCGCTTCCTACTTATCCACTCTGTTTCGAAATTACTCGACGGAAGGTTTTATCGACTATCTCAACGGCTATCGTGTGGAGCAGGCAAGGCGGCTGTTGGCTCAAAGCACTTATACTGCTTCGGAAGTAGGATTCAAGACAGGTTTCAGTTCTTCTCAAAATTTTAATCGTGTATTTAAAAAGTACAGCGGTATGACGCCTGGACAGTTTCGCAGCCAGATCAAAAATGTACAAGTGAAGGAGGATAAATTTTGACAGGACAAAGGTTGTTTATCTGGAGTATGTGCGTGCTGTTACTTTTGGGAGTGTCCGGTTGTACTTCAGAAATAACAGAGACAGAAATGCTGTTTTGTCAGGCGGATGAAAAATCTGCAGAAAGCGGAACAGTAATCCTTTTGACTATGGCAGAAAAGGAAGGAACCTTTACCTATGAATGCGCCCTTCACTTTCGGCAGATCCTGGAAGCAGCAGACGCAGATTTACATGTAGACATTTATCCCGATAATGAGATTGGCAGTATGGAACTATCGGATAAGATGCTTTATGACGGGCGGATTCAAATTCGCCTGGGCCCTGGCCCCAGTAAACTGATCCATCTTATGGGGCTTACGTCGCTTTCTGGACTTTCAGAAGAAATGACGGCGAACTGCATGGAAGACCCGGAGTGGAGGAATCTGTTACAAGAGGAATGTGCGCTCTATAAAACCAGGATTCTGGGCATCCTACCAGCCAGTGAACGGGTGATTACCAGCACTTACCCCTTGGAACGCGTCGCTGACTTTCGAGGGCTCAGTATGCGAGGAACCACTTCCGTCTATTCCATGGCAATCTGGGAGCCGCTTGGCTGTAATATAAAGAAGGTAGCGTTGGACAGTGCGGACGCTGCATTTCATCACCAATTGGTGGATGCATGGGCGGATAATACGATTTTTCATTATCTTTACTATCAGCGGTATGAAGCTCATCCATATGTAACATCGATTAAACAGCAAATTTATCTGGAACCGTTTTACGTCAGTGAAAAATTTTATCAAAGTCTATCTCAAGAACAGAAGGACTCATTGGAATGGGCGGTTCGCGAAACCGTTGATTGGGCAAGCGATTATCGAGAAGAGTGGCTGGAAGAGCATTTGGCGGCTATGGAAGCAGCAGGCGCTGTTTTTTGTGAACTTCCGGAAAAGGAAATAGAGAAGATGACGGCCCTTGTTTATGATTCCGCTTATGCGTTGATGGAAGAACGCTTGGGGAGCGATCTTCTTACGCGTGCACTAACGATTTTGAAAAAGCAGCAGAAATGAAAGAAAAGATTTCTTTTTATAGCAAAATGCGGGTCGTTCCCCGGTTTTCTTGGGGTGGCCCGCATTTTTCATTTTTTATCGATATCTTCCATTAGTAAGAGCATACACGCCTCATAGTGGGGGATTGAAGTATCCTATGCGTCCATCTTTAGGCAGCCAGCATAACACTTCCGGCAGCCATCCAGGTGAATAATACGGCATTGATAAAAGCAGCTAAATAGATAGAGCCGGTCTTTTTAAAGCAGAAAACCTCAATACCGGATTGTACAAAGGTAAACGGCAGCATATTGATTAAGCAGCTTCCGATTACAAATCGGGAGGTATGTAGGATAGAGACGTCCATAAAGATCGTAGAGCCATAGAAAGCCAGGCATAACAGGGTCATAGATAATGCGTTCACCAGCATCGTCAGGATCAGAAAATGCTTGGTGTTGCAGCCAATAAATCGTAGTCCATTGACGTGTACATAGGTTCCGATCAACTGCAAAATGAGGAACAATGGGAAATAACGTGCGAATTGTCCCCAGCGCAGCGGCGACAGCGCGGTGATTTCACACTGAACAAACTTTACGTGGCCTCCGACGAAGAAGCGGGTTGCGTAGCAAAGGACAACAGCGGCAACCATAACGATTAAACCGGCCAAGAATAGCTTGAGTACACGTTTCCAACCGATTTTTATAATCTTTAGATCTTCCTCCCAGGCATATTTGGTCTGGAGTTTTTTTAACAGGAAGTTTAAAGCAATGACAGCAAAGATAATTACCAACTGCCAGAAGATCGTTCCGTTGGTATGCTCAAGTTGAAATCCAGGGATTTTGGACATGACGTTTTTACCGGCTGCGTACAACGCTTGGACGGAAATCATAGATACGAGGCATGTAGCGATGGTAATAATCCAGAATTTCTTATTTTTGGCAATCTGCATATCATTTTCAGGAACAATCGCCTCTTTAAAGAATTTTAGGGAGAGAAGCAATTGTACCATAACAAAGACGAGGCAAATGATCCCTGCCATAATCAGCCAGTAACCAAATTCTTTGAACTGCCAAATCTGATTGGAAGAAGGAATGGATGTGTCTCCACCTTGCAGGGTATCAGCAAACCAGTCAATGTCCATGCCGATAGCAGTCGAACTGTAACGCATAAACGCGTGGAAACAATTCGGTGTGAGAAGCATACGGCCAGAGCGGTCCTCTATGCTGCCGTACAGTTGTCCGGGAACTACCTCGTCGTCTTCCGCCATACCGAAAGCTTGTAAAACTTTCGGGACAGTTGTTGCATATTTGGGACCGGGTACACCCCAGTTGGAGGGGCCGGCATTTTCATCCCAGCGTCCTAAAATATAAAGAATATTAATATTGCTGTCAGTAACGGCATCGCCGCCGACTGCTACGCCGTTGCAGACAATGCTCTTGATGTTATAGGGATTGTCATTCGCGGCTGCAACGGTTAGAACCGCCCCTCCGGCAGAATGTCCAGCGCCGCCTAGATTTTCCACATCTACAAAGTCGAGAGTATAGAGATACTCGAATAGACGATCAATTCCCTTATTGGGATCGGTAGAATTGGAAGAATCTCCGTTTTTGTACTGGTCTAAATTGAGAACCACATAGCCGCGGCGGGATAATTCCACTGCGAAGGGACTCATGGCTTCCCGATTCCCATTGCCACCGTGACAAAGTACAATGGCTGGAGCTTGATTTTCTGCTGTCGCAGAGTCCGGCTTATAGAGGGTAAAGGCCAACTGTTCCCCGGCAGCGTTGGTGATGTTTAGTTCTGTCACTTCTGTGTTTCCAAAATTGGTATCGATCAGATGGGACAAGATTGAACCAAACAGAAATAGGACAGCGCCAACAATCGCAAGCATTTTCATTTTTTTCGGTTTCATCGTTTTCTCCTTTCTTTTTGCTGCATGTTTTGTGTTACAGCTATTTGCAACATAACACATACAAAAAGAAATGAATATAAAAAATAATTGCGATGATATCCTATCTTTTTAGTGCAGTAAAAGAATGGTATATCAATAAAAGAAAAGACAATTTGCAGAGAATCCATTATGACCTGCCGGCCTGAAATAATTTCTTTTTTTAGAAACATGATAAATTCTAGAACTGTGTCGAAAAATGATTGCAGAAATGAAAAAGATGATATATGATAAAGTTAATTTGGGATAATGTGGCTGTCAAAAGCCGACAAAAAGACAATAGATTGAGGTGACGAGATGAAGAGATTTTGTCAAAAGGGTCTTGTATGGGTGATCTGCCTGGGTTGTCTATTGTTCGTGAATGGACTGCAGGTATTTGCCGAGGAAGGGAACACCGGAGCTTTTCTTGTATCCGGCGGCACATACGGCGTGGATTATGAATATAAGCCGGTGTCTTATTCCAATCAGGGATATGGAAATTCGGAAGGCAGTTACCCGATAGAGAGTATCTACAACGGAAATCCGGCGGTATACACTCCGCCGAAGTCCGGCACGAGCGATTGGTCTCAGGACTCCCTGGTGATCAAGACGTCTGTTCCTTTAACCATATCTACCAACGGGACTGCGACGGCGGGGATTTATATTGAAAGCGGCGTTTCGGCAGATCTCACTTTTGATAATGTATCCATCAGCACCTATCTGCCGGTAAATGTTACGAATGGAGCTTCTCTGCATTTGACTCTGGCGGACGGCAGCAATAACACATTGGAATCAGCGGGAACAAATAGCAGTATCCAGGCGCCGGGTATCCGCTGTGGAGAGAATGCGGCCTTAACGATTGACGACGGACGTAGAAATGAGGACGTGAACGGAAATTTTATCACGCCTGAAAATGGGAGAGTATCTCGGGATGCGACTTTGGCTGACGGGACAGAAGTGCATGAAGGAGACCGACTGACCATTTTGGACAGTGAGAATCCTGGAAGCCTGCATGTAACCGGCGGCTATCGGTCGGCGGCGATCGGAGGGGGACCTCTGGAAAACAGCGGAAATATGACCTTTAATGGCGGCATCATTACGGTTCGTGCTTTTGGGCCGTCAGACAGTGAAGGCGGCGGAGCAGGCGCCGGCATCGGAGGCGGCCATGCAGGCGGCGGTACGGTGACGACCTTTAACGGTGGCACGATAGATGCAGTGGGGTCCTTCCATGGTGCGGCGATTGGAGGCGGGTGTACCTATACAGGCGGAATGTCCACCAGTATTGTTACCTATACTTTCCCAGACGCGGTTTTATGCCGGACTCCATCCAGTACGGTGGCCGGAGATATCAATATCAACGGAGGTTTTTTGAAAGCGGCGGGCTGTGATCACAGCAATGCTTTTGGACAGGCCTGCGGTGGACGGAATACGGGAAAGACGATTACGATTACGGGCGGGACTTTGCTGCCGTCTTCCGTAGCTGGTTTTTATGATATCGGTGGAAAAGAAGGGGACGTGATTGTTACGGGTGGTTCCGTAAGACTGTCTGGAAATGGAAAATTCCAGAGCAGCTCCAACGATGGTTCTGCCTGGGGAGATCTGGAAAAAAATACGAAAGTATTTATGACCAAGATTGATCTAGCGGGATACAACGTACCCAACACTCTCGTAGATAATATTAAGATGACGATTAATGGAGTCCAGACGGATTATGGAATGCCCTCTTACACCGATGAGCAAGGCGCTTTGTATTTCTGGCTGCCCCAGAGCGACACAGCGCCGGAAGTGCGTGTAGAGCTGGAAATAAAAAAAGGGGAAGAAAAAGTAGATCTGGATCCGTTCTTTATCACAAACGCTACTCAGGGAGCAGTACTGAAACAGTATGTAATGTTTACGGTGGATACCTCTAAAATTCCGGAAGAAGATCGACTGATTAAGCGGTATGACGGCTTAAGCTTCGATGGAAGCCAACAGGCGGGATTTTTGCAGGCTTTAGTTGGAGATGGGATCGCTGTTTCTATACCGGCGGATGGAAAGCTGGTGGCTACCGACAAAATGACGATTCAGTCTCAGCGGCTAAACGAGAATTTGGAGCCGGATGAAACAGAAGAGATGTACGATGGCATCAGCGCCAATGTGGGAAAATTTCAGCTTACGATCAGTTCCTCCGAGTATTCGGCGGACGCCAGCTTTGCTAATAGCTTTTGGGGGCATCGCTGTTACTATAAATATGCGGAGATTACTCCGGCAGACAGCGTGACGTCTGTGACAGCGGAACGAACAGGCGCCAGAGACAGCGGAACTGCGGCGAATAAGCCGATTACGTTGACAGCTCGTGTAGCTCCCGCGCCGAAGGAAGCGGCTACCTGTAAAGCGCCGGTCGGCACCGTTCAATTTTATATCAATGATAAGCCTTTTGGTGATCCGGCAGCGTTGGAAGCTTTGACAGATAAAAACGAAACGAACCATGAACAGAGCGAGGCATCTATCGTTTGGACTCCTACGGCGGACGGCGGACGTTTTGCGGTGGAAGGAACCCAGAGCATACGGGCGGAATATATCCCGGCGACCAAGGGGAATTATACGAAAAGCAAAGCGGAACCGGCTTCCATTGAGATCTCACCGGTGGATCAGGGGCAGGAGGATATCGGCGGAACGCCAATCCAGGTAACAGATAGTACGGATGGCGGCGTGGTGCCGCCGGATGGAAGTGAACTGGAAAAAGTATACGGTGATACGTTTACATTAGAGTTGACAGGCGGCGATACCACGGAAAAACCTACTTATGTGAGTAGCAATCCAGATATTGCGACTGTGGATGAGGATGGAACCGTGCATATCATCGGTTCGGGCGAAGTAACGATCACTGCTACCCGTCCAGGAAACGGCGCTTTTCTGGATGGCGTTCAGGAGATTGTGATCCAGGCAGGAAAGAAGAAACTGACACTGGTTTCTTTGGATATTCCGGATAAGGCTTACGATGGAAATACCAGTGCGAAAGTTGACTCGTCTTCGATCGAGCTGGATGGCTTGATCGAGGGCGATGCGGAAAGTTTGAAGGAATTTTTGCGTGTGACAGCTTCTTTCCCCAGACCGGATGTAGGAAAGTATCCGGATCTGTCTGCTCGTGTGGAACTTTTGGGAACATTAGCGGATAAGTACTATTTTGAGTCAGAGGACGGCAGCCAAAAGTCTGAGACAGAATATACGGATGAAGCCAGTATCCTGCGGAAAGATATCGGCGGGCCAAGTGGCAGTGGCCCTGCTTCTTCCGAGACGATTTCTGTGGATACAATACCAAACCAGTATTATACTGGAAGTGAAATTGAACCGGATCTTGTGGTAAGATACGGAAATACGGTGCTGACGGAGGGTGTGGATTATACGGTTGTATTCCGGAACAATATCGAGGCTGGGACAGCGCAGGCTGTGATTACCGGCATTGGCAATTATGCAGGAACGTTAGAGTCGAAGTTCCAGATCTTGGCGGTCAATATCGATACGAACGGAGATGGAAAGCCGGATATCAACATTGATACAGACGGGGATGGAAAGCCAGATGTGAATATTGATACAGATGGAGATAAAAAACCGGATGTAAACATCGATACAGATGGAGATGGAAAGCCGGATGTGAATATCGATACGGATGGAGACGGAAAACCGGACGTGAATATCGACACGAACGGGGACGGGAAACCGGACGTCAATATCGATACGAACGAAGATGGGAAACCGGACGTCAATATCGATACCAATGGAGATGGAAAACCGGATATCAACATCGATACCAATGGGGATGGAAAGCCAGATATCAATATCGACACGAATGGAGATGGAAAGCCGGAATTGAACATTGATACGGACGGGGATGGTATCGCGGACGCTCGGATCGACGCCAACGGCAATGGGATTGCCGACGTGGATGAGAAACGCCGTGCGCCGGCTACCGGCGACGACAGCAGGATGGGCATTTGGCTTGCGGTCACGGCCCTTTGCGGTCTATCGTTATTCTTGGTCACAAGAAAGCGAATTGAAAAATAAGATAAAACGGAAGGAAGCAGGCGGAATTTCCCTTTAAGGAATGTTCGCCTGCTTTCTTCTTGTCACAGTGAGAGTTTTTCCTCCTGTCATCTATCATTACTTTATAATCATAGCACAGGGGAATAGAGCGTGCAAGAAGCCTATCGGGTATTTGTAGTTGTTTGAGCTGCCAGAAAATCAGGAAAGCACCTTCTCGTAGATAAGTCCGAGCAGAAACCAGCCTGGAGCATAGTCCAACCGGATCACTCCGTCTACATTCAGTTTAGCGTCGCTGTAATCCCAAGGACAGACATCATGTTTTTTTAGATATTTGCCGGTCACGTATTCGGTTCCGTAGATCAGGCAGGTGTAAACGCTGCCACGGACCCAGAAGGGCTTTTTTTTCACGATTTTTGCCACTGGTTTTAAAAGCGCAGCAGACCCATAAATTGGAAACATAAAAAGGGAAGTTTTTCCCATCAGCTTATGGTCGAAGTTGGGGCTGGTCAGGGTATGCAGGCTGGTATAAACCAGTTCCCAGCACCAGCCAATGACTCCGCACCGGATAAAATTACTTTTCATATGCCAAGTATTCCCGGAATGAGCGTTAATTATAAGGGGATTTTTTTCTTACGACGGAGGGATTTGTCAAGCGAGATTCTAGACAGGCTTTTTTCTCTGTGCTATACTAAACGAGAATGTTTGCAACAAGGGAGGAACGTTGTGGATTTAGGGAAAATTCGGGACGAAGTGGATAAAATCGATCAAAATATCGCCCATCTTTTTGAACAGAGGATGAAACTCTGTCAGGATGCGGCGGAATGCAAAATAGAGACGGGAACGGCTGTGTTTGACCCAGAGCGGGAGCGGCAAAAGCTGGAGCAGATGGAAAAACTTTTTGCCAGCGACTTGGACCGCCGTGAGATGAAGGAAATCCTTTCGCATATGATGGCGGTCAGCCGGAAACGCCAATATCAACTGTTGACAGAACAGGGGCTGGAGGAACTGGTTGGATTTCGAATGGTAAAAGAACTTCCGGTTGAGGGCAAAAGGGTTGCCTATGCCGGTGTGGAGGGCGCGTATGGTTATGAGGCGACCATGCGTTTTTTCGGGTCTCAGGCGGAAAAATTTTCTGTGCCGAATCATGGGCTGGTTATGAAAGCTGTGGCGGAGGGAGACGCTGATTATGGCGTTCTGCCCATTGAAAATTCTTCTGCCGGCGCGGTGACGGACGTCTATGATCTTTTGATGAATTACGATATCTGTGTGGTGGCGGAAATGGGAATTCCGATTTCTCATTGCCTTTTGGGCCTGCCGGAGGCAGAGCTTTCGGACATCCGGCGGGTTCATTCTCATCCCCAGGCTTTGCAGCAGTGCGGGGAGTATCTGGGCGCTCATCCGGAATGGCAGCAGGTGCCGGAAAGCAATACTGCCGCCAGCGCCAAGATGGTGGCGGCTCTGGGAGACCGGGCGGCCGCGGCCGTAGCAAGCCGGACAGCCGGAGAACTCTACGGACTAAAGGTATTGGCGTCGTCTATCAATCACAACAAATCCAATATGACTCGTTTTGTGATTGTAACGAAACAGAAAATCTATTTGGAGACAGCGAAAAAGCTCTGCTTGTGTCTGGAATGCCGTCATGAGACCGGAGCGCTGTATCATTTGTTGTCCCATTTTTCTTATAATGAGTTAAATATGACGCAGATTGAATCAAGACCGATCCCAGGAAGACGTTGGGAGTATCGTTTCTTTGTGGATGTGGAGGGGAATTTGAAGGATTCCGGTGTACAGAATGCGATAAAAGGATTGAAGGAGGAGACGGTATTATGTCGGATTTTAGGAAATTGCTAGGGGAATCCATGATTGCGAAAGAAATGATCGTATACCGGGACTTTGAGCATCAGGATATTTTTGACGGAATGCGGAAACTGATGGATGGAGGCGGAGAGGAATGCCTATATCCGACGCTGAATGGGCTGGTAGAGATGGCAAATACCCATGGCTTTGAGGGCAATGTATGGCATAACTTTCTGGCTTATATTTTGGCAAACCATGAAAATGCCTTTAGCACTACCTGTGAGATTCGAGGAAAAGTGGAAGGCAGTATCAATATCCTTGCCCTTCAGGATTTTCGGATTTTTCAGGCGCTTTTCGCCTATGATTTGGATGATCTGGATCGGAATCTTGGGACAAAGGCCTTTGGCGTGCTGAAACATTACCGCAGCGCGACAGGCCACAGCAAAGTATTTAATACGCGGGTGCGGGATCGGATCGAAGAGCTCAGTATCCATCTGGCGGCGACAGAATCGCCGGAGGAATTTTTAGACTGCGTGACCCAGTTTTATAAAGAATTTGGCGTCGGCAAGTTTGGCCTGCACAAGGCCTTTAAAGTGGAACATCAGGAGGGCGGCCAGGCGAAAATTTTGCCTATCACCAAGACAGAGCATGTCCGTCTGGAAGATCTGGTGGGATATGAGCTTCAAAAGAAGCGGCTGATTGAAAATACGGAAGCTTTTGTCGCTGGCAAGAAAGCGAATAACTGCCTGCTCTTTGGCGATGCGGGAACCGGAAAATCGTCCAGCATCAAAGCGATTTTGAATGAATATTATGACCAGGGACTGCGGATGATTGAGATTTATAAGCACCAGTTCCAGGATTTGACTTCGGTGATCGCGCAGATCAAAAACCGGAATTACAAGTTCATTATCTACATGGACGATCTCTCCTTTGAGGATTTTGAGATCGAGTATAAGTATCTGAAAGCAGTGATCGAGGGCGGCTTAGAGCGGCGGCCAGAAAATGTGCTGATCTATGCCACATCCAACCGGCGTCATCTGATCCGGGAACGTTTTACCGACAAACGGGAAGCGGACGACGAACTTCACAGTTCGGATACGGTACAGGAAAAGCTTTCCCTGGCCTATCGGTTTGGCGTAACGATTTACTATGGAATGCCGGATAAGAAGGAATTCCAGCATATTGTAAAGACTTTGGCGGCCCGGAGCGACTTGCATCTCAGCGAAGAGGAACTGTACCGAGAAGCCAATGTCTGGGAATTGCAGCACGGTGGAATGTCAGGGCGGACGGCCGCTCAGTTTGTCACCTATCTGCTGGGCAGAGAAAAAGAATAAGGAGGCAGTTGAGATGAAGATGGAAGTATTGGAGGCATTGAAAGAAAGAAGAAGCGTTCGGAAATATAAGTCGGAACAGGTTTCCGAGGAATTGCTGCAGGCAGTACTGGAAGCTGGCACCTATGCGCCTACAGCCAAAGGAAGTCAAGATCCGGTGATGGTTGTGGTGCAGGACCCGGAACTGCGGAAAAAGATCGTTGAGATGAATCAGAGTATTTTAGGGAAACCGGTAGATCCTTATTATGGCGCGCCCACAATTATTCTGGTATTGGCCGACGGCACACATCCGAATTTTATTCAGGATTGCAGCTGCGTTATGTCCAATCTGATGTTGGCGGCTTACGCCGCTGGATTGGGCTCTTGCTGGATCAACCGGGAGTTAGAAATGTTTGACACGCCGGAGGGAAAAGCGCTTCTCGCAGAATGGGGCTTGCCGGAGACCTTCCGTGGAGTCGGCGGATGCGCGCTTGGTTATCCGGAGGGAGATCTTCCCGCGGCAAAACCAAGAAAAGCGGATTATGTGATTCGAAAATAATGCAAAAAGAACAGGGAGGCTTGCTGCCTCCTTGTTTTCGTATGGATGATAATGGAAATGTGTCTATATGGAAAGTATCGTTCTTTCAGGATTCCATGCGCTCTATTTTTCCTGTATATGCGTCGATTTGTACAAAAGTACTCCCGCTTTGGGAGTCTTTTTCTTTCTGCGCCGGAATGTGGAAACACCAGAGGGCTTTACCGCCGGAAAAATCCAGATAGGAGCGGTATTCCCAGGAAGAAGCATCGATCGGCTCCTCCATCGAGTCCGCAAGGATGGCGAGCGCTTCCGTCTCTGACCATATGCCGTCTGTCAAGGGAAAGGAAGTCAGAGGCGTATAGTACGCTTTATATTGCTTCAAGACGCCGTCCGTGGTAAATTGACAAAACACATCCGTCCCAGTCCCAATATCAGCGATGGAATATTTCACTTTTAGAGACGTACCCTCATCGCCTTGCTCCAAAATCGTTGTCTGAGGAGATCCGAGAGCATCCGGTAAAAGTTTAGAAATCCACAGTACGATCTCTTCTTTATCTTCATATCGGATGGGAGTTTTTCCGGTATAAGTCTCTTTCCGTGTTATCAGCGGGAGATAGGAAAGGTCTTTGGCTATATAGTAGAGATAATCTTCATCCTCATAGCAGAAGCAATTCTCTGGCATATGCTCCAAGGTGACTTCCGCTTGATAAGTTACTGGACGCTGGAACCAGGCGTAGATCTTGTCTTTTCCTAAAGTGATTTGTTTTGTATCTGGATGAGAGCTATGGAAAAGGAGTGCCAGCAGACAGAAAATGAGCAGGATGAATGCACTCACAAAGACTCTTTTTTTGTTCATAGAATTAGTACCTCCATCCATAATTTTTACTTATCTATATAGTACTATATCTATAGAAAAATGCAATGAAATTTTGTGAATAAATAATATGCAACAATAAATGTGGAAAATATTGTATTTTTCATGCTGAGATCTTTTTCCCCTATATCCGATCGCCCCTCTTTTTGTATATCCTTCGAAAAGCCCGTCTATACTTTTTCATAAAGACCATGAATGGAGAAAGTCTTTTGATTGCAGGTATTCAGAACAATCGGATTTTCCTATGATGGCATCATTAGAGACAGGAGGCGGATGATGATTATAACGTCCAGGACGCAGGAAGGAAAACCTCTTTCAGAAGAACGGATGCGGCAGGTATCTTTGACGGAAAATCCTCAGATTGACCGACTGCTGCAGAGGGTGTTGATGCGGATCAATCAGGAGGCGGAACAGAGTGGAGCCAAAGAGAGCTGCGATTTATATCCGGGTATCCACTGACGCCCAGCGGGAAGAAGGATATTCCATTGACGCACAGAAAGAAGCGCTGACCGCTTATTGTATCTCAAAACAGATTTCCCAGTACGAATATTATATTGACGGGGGCTTTACCGGAAGCAATCTGAATCGGCCGGAAATGCAGCGGATGATCGACGACGCGGTAAACGGCCGTCTCAGCCACGTGATCGTCTATAAGTTAGACCGGCTTTCCCGGAGTCAGAAAGATACTCTGTATTTGATCGAAGACGTGTTAAATCCCCATCAAGTGGCCTTTGTTTCCTTGAATGAAAGTATGGATACGGGGACCCCCATGGGGCGTCTGATGCTTGGAATTTTATCTGCGTTTGCCCAGTTGGAACGGGAAAATATCCGGGAGAGAACCCGGATGGGAATGCGGGAGCGGGTGAGAGCTGGCTACTGGATGGGCGGAGGAAAGATTCCTTTTGGCTATGATTATGATGAAAGCCAAGGGATTCTGGTTCCCAATGCCGACGCAAAGCGGGTTCGGGAGATGTATCGGCTGTATCTGGAAGGCTATTCTCCCCAGAATATCGCGGATATGATGGGGCTGAAATATGACCGCTTGGTGATACAAATCTTAAAACGAAAGACCAATATTGGGGTGATCGTCTATCAAGGAGAAGAGTATCAGGGCAGACACGAGCCCTTGGTCAGCCGGGAGGTCTATGAAGAAACCATGCTTGCTATGGAAGAGCGTTCCGGAAAAAATCTCCACAGTGAAGTGAATCTTCTGACCGGTTTGGTCTACTGCGGCCGTTGCGGCGCTAAGATGCGGTATCAGAAATGGGGAAAGAAAGGGCACAAATTGGTTTGCTATTCCAGGCAGGGCAGCAAGCCGTATTTGATTCGCGACCCGGACTGCACCCAAGAATATGTTTGGGCGGATGAAGTGGAGGCGGCGGTAACGGAAGATCTGTTTCGCTTCAGCGCAGAAAAAACATTGGAATCCGGCGCGGAAACCGAAAAAGGCGTCTTGGAGCTTTTGAAAGGGCAGCTGGCCCATGCGGAAAAAAAGTTAAAACGTTTATATTCCCTCTACAGTGAAGGCGAGGACGACGCTCTACTTGAGATCGTCCGGGAGCAGCGTCGGGAGACGGACGCGATCCGGGACAAGCTGACGCTGGAACAAAACCGAAGGGCCATTTCCAACAAAAGGAAAAAGACCCTCCGGCAGATGAAAAGCTTAAAAGAAATTTGGCACGCCATGACCCCCATGGAGCAGCGCATGATTGTGGACCAACTGATTGAACGAGTGATTGTTACCGGGCAGACCATTCAGATTCAGTACAAATTTTAAGGCGATGCTGTTGGGGGAAAAGCCCCTTTGTTAAGAAGCTTTTCCCTCAACATCCTGCTATTCGACCAGCGTCAGCCCCTTTAATCCGGGAATTGCCATCAGAGAATAATTCGTGTGATAGATGACAAAACCGGGTTTTCCTGCCGCTGGCTTTTTCACGTGCTTTTTTTGGATATAGTCTACCTCGACCTTTTCCGCGTCCCGTCCGCTGGAATAATAGGCGGCCAGCTGTCCGGCTTCCTCATAAACGCGGTCCGGCAGCTCTTTTCCCTCGGATTTTACAATCACGTGGGAACCGGGCATGCCCTTGGCGTGGAACCACCAGTCTCCACCGCTCGCAAACTGAAAGGTTAATTCTTCATTTTGAAAGTTGTTTTTTCCCACATAGATGTGGAAGCCGTCGGAGGAGAGATAGTGGAAGGGTTTGCTGGTGACCTTGACTTTCTTCTTTTCTCCGCCATGCTTTTTGATATAGCCGGATTCCTGCAGTTCCCGTTTGATTTCTACCAGATCTTCCTCTAAAAGGGCGATGGCGAGAGCGGTGCGGATGGATTCCAGATGGTCGATCTCCGCCTTGGTCTCTGCCAGCAGATCAATGAGGGCTTCGTGGGTTCGTTTCAGTTTGTTGTAGCGTTCAAAATATTTTTGGGCATTTTCCTGGGCGGAGAGGGTGGAATCCAGAGGGATCGTGATCTCCTTGTTGTCATCGTAGTAATTGGGAGCCGTTAAGGCTTTTTCGCCTCCGGAAAGCTCGTAACCGTAGGTTTGAAGCAGCTCGCCATAGATGCGGTATTTTTCTCTTTTTTCTGTATCCCTTTGCTGCTTTTGCTGCAAATCATATTTCTTATAATTCCGCTCCAGGGCGGTCTGAACGATCTTTCGCAGTTCCGCCGACTTTTGGCGGATGCGGGTGATCGTACTTTTTTCCGCATAGTAGGTTTCCAGCACCTGACTCATGGAAGGGAAGATTTTTTGGCCGGCCTCCGGATATAAGTGGAGAGGAAGGGCTGCGAATTCGAGAGGCTCTTCCCCCTGATAAATAATATTGGGAGAAAACCGCTCTTCCCGAACGTCCTCCATCAAATGCTGGAAGGTCTTGTAGAGATGGAGCCTTTCTTTTTCCCCAAGGGCCTGCATGGGCTGGTCGGAATCCAGGCCGGCAAGAAAGCAGATTTCTTCCGCGATCAGCGGGCTGAGTCCGGTCATGCCGGTATAAAGCGCTTTGCCGGCGGGCTGAGGCAGGGTACAGATGTGCTCGTAAAATTCATCCTCCGTGATGGAGAGCGGATTTCGCTTTTGTTTTGTTTCTGGGATAAAATAGGGGCGTCCCGGCAGAACCTCCCGGACAGAGCTGACATTTAGGGAGATATGTTTGATGCTGTCCAGGATTTTATCCTCCGAATCGGTAAAAATGATGTTGCTGTGTTTTCCCATCAGCTCAATGATCAGATATTTCCGGCAGGTATCCCCCAGCTCGTCCAGATGCTCTACTTCAATCCGGAGAACCCTTTCCAGGCCGGGTTGAGTTACAGAGAGGATTTTTCCTCCGCCGATGTGCTTTCGAAGGAGCATACAAAAGCCGGGAGCCGTAGCTGGGTTTGGTTTGTTTTTATCGGTAAAATAGACCAGAGGCAGACTCGCACTCGCCGAGAGCAGGAGACGCAGCTGTTCCTTTTGATTTTTGACGGTTAGCATCAGTTCGTCCGTTTCCGGCTGAGCAATTTTTGCGATGCGCCCGCCGGTTAGTTTTTCTCGCATTTCTGCCGCCATACATGCGATGGTGATTCCATCCAGTGCCATATTGTTCTCTCTTTCCGTTGGAAATGTTTGACTTCATTGTTCATATGGATTATAATTGACTATGTATGCAAAGTCAAATGATTCCGTTGTCCAGACAAACTTTCAGCGGAGGACGCAGGCTTTGCGATTTCAGGAAAGGATGCGGAATCATGATCAAAAGTATGACTGGTTTCGGCAGAGCGGAGCTCTCGGATGAAAGCCATCGGATGCTGGTGGAGATGAAAGCGGTAAATCATCGATATCTGGATATGAATATCAAGTTGCCGAAGAAGTTCTATGCGCTGGAATCCCGCGTCCGCACGCTGCTAAAGGAGTATGCGGGCCGTGGAAAACTGGATGTTTTTATTTCCTATGAAAATTTTACAGAAGAACAGGTAAATCTCAAATATAACCAACATTTGGCGAGGGAGTATATGGAATATTTTCGCCGGATGAGCGAGGAATTTTCCCTGGAAAATAATGTAAAGGTAGTAGATCTGGCGCGGTTTCCGGAAGTTCTTTCGATGGAACAGGCGGAAGAGGATGAAGAGCAGCTTTGGAAACTTCTTGCGGAAGCGCTTCGGATGGCGGGGGCTCAGTTTGTGGAGCAGCGCTGCCGGGAGGGCGAAGCTTTGCGCCAGGATTTGCTCGGAAAGCTGTCTGGTATGGAAGAGCTGGTTTCTTTTGTGGAACAGCGTTCTCCTCAGATTGCGGAGGAGTACCGGACCCGCCTGGAAACAAAGATGCGGGAATTGTTTGAGAATAAGACCTTGGATGAGAACCGTTTGATGATGGAAGTGGCGGTTTTTGCGGATAAGACATGCGTGGATGAAGAGACGGTGCGTTTGAGAAGTCATATTGTCAGCATGAGAAAGGCATTGGAAGATACGGGCGGGGAAAGCGTAGGCCGGAAGCTGGATTTCTTGGCCCAGGAGATGAACCGGGAAGCAAACACGATTCTTTCCAAATGCAATAATCAGGAAGTCTCGGCTGTGGCGATTGAGCTAAAGACAGAGATTGAAAAGATTCGGGAGCAGGTGCAGAATATTGAATAAGTTGATCAATATCGGCTATGGCAATGTGATGAATGTGGACAAAATTATTTCCGTGGTCAGCCCGGATTCTGCTCCGATTAAGCGTCTGGTGCAGGCCGCCAAGGATGCGGGAACAGCTGTCGACGCGACCCAGGGCCGGAAGACCAAGGGCGTGATTGTGACGGACAGCGGACTGCTGGTGCTGTCTGCTTTGCTGCCGGAGACCATTGCAAGCCGCTGTGAAGGGAAAGAAAAATGAAAGAACAAGGGATGCTGGTGATCATTTCCGGTTTTTCCGGCGTGGGAAAAGGAACCGTGATTAAAGAACTGATGCGGCGTTACGACGAATATTTCTTTTCGGTATCCGCCACGACGAGAAGTCCTAGAGAAGGCGAAGTTCATGGCCGGGAATATCTCTTTTTAAACGAGGAAGAGTTTCAGCAGTTGATCGAGGAGAACCGCCTGTTAGAATATGCCGGATATACGGGCTGCCACTATGGTACCCCGGCGGATCCGGTAAAGCGGGAGCGGGAGGCGGGACGTCATGTCCTGCTTGATATTGAGATCCAAGGCGCGTTTCAGGTGAAAAAGGCATGCCCGGAGGCGTTAATGCTTTTCCTATTGCCGCCTTCAGCTGAAGTATTGTATCGCCGATTGGTAAACCGGGGAACCGAGACCATGGAGAAAATCCACAAACGGATGGCACGGTCCGCCGAGGAGGCCGCTTATATCGATAGGTACGATGGCATTTTAGTCAATGAAAACCTGGATGTTTGCGTGGAGCAGCTTCACCAGATCATCCATAATCCAGAACTTGCCGCCAAATATAAGAAAGAAAATAGAATGGCGGCGGGGACGCTTCAAAAAGAAATTGAAAAGTTATTAGAAGAAAAAGGAGAATAATTATGTTACATCCGTCTTACTTGGAATTGATGGAAGCTGTGAATAAAGATGTCCCGGAGGGAGAAGAGCCCATTGTACAGAGCCGTTATTCGATTGTATTGGGGACGGCGAAGCGGGCGAGACAGCTGGTAGCTGCCGATCGTATGACTGTAAATGGAGAGCAGAAAAAGGCTCTTTCCATTGCAGTAGAAGAACTGTGGACCGGCGAGATCCAGATCTTAGGCGAAGAGGAAGTGCCGGAGGATCTGGAGGATTCTGAGGAGGAAGAAGCGCTGGAGTTTCCAGGATACGCGATGGACATGGAAGAATGAAAATCCTGTTTATTTCTTTAGGCTGTGATAAAAACCTGGTAGACACAGAGGTGATGCTGGGACTGCTGTCAAAAAGAGGATATGAGCTGACGGACGACGAGCGGGAAGCAGATGTGATCGTCGTAAATTCCTGTTGCTTTATCGGCGATGCCAAGGAAGAAAGCATTGAGACGATCTTGGAGATGGCGAAGCAGAAAGAGATGGGACGCTGCCGCGCGCTGATTGTCACCGGATGTCTGGCAGAGCGGTACCGGGACGAGGTCCTTTCTGAGATGCCGGAGGTGGATGCGGTTGTTGGAACCACGGCTTATGACAAGATTGTGGATGTCGTCGAGACGGTATTGGAGCGGCACATGCCGTGCAAAACCTTTGAAAATTTGGATATCCTGCCCAAGCGGGAAGCCTCCCGGGTGGTAACGACAGGAGGGCATTACGCGTTTTTGAAAATCGCGGAAGGATGTGATAAGCACTGCACCTACTGCATTATTCCAAAGGTGCGCGGCCGTTACCGCAGCATTCCGATGGAACAGTTGGTGCGGGAAGCGGAGGAACTTTGCGCCGGAGGCGTTCGGGAGTTGATCCTGGTGGCCCAGGAAACCACCCTTTATGGCGTGGATTTGACCGGGAAGAAAATGCTGCCGGAGCTTCTTCGCCGGTTGGCCAAGATTCCTTCTCTCGTCTGGATTCGGATTCAGTACTGTTATCCGGAGGAGATTACGGATGAATTGATCGAGGTGATTCGGGAGGAAGAGAAGATCTGCTCTTACCTGGATATTCCGATTCAACATGCCAGCGATCAAATTTTGAAGCGGATGGGACGCCGCACGACGCGTGCCCATCTGATAGAGATCATTGAAAAGCTTCGAAGAGAGATACCAGATATCGCGCTTCGGACCACTCTGATCAGCGGATTTCCGGGAGAAACCGAGGAAGATCATGAGTGTTTGATGGAATTTGTCGATGAGATGGAGTTTGACCGGCTGGGGGTTTTTGCTTATTCTCAGGAGGAAGATACGCCTGCCGCCGAAATGCCGGATCAGATTCCGGAAGAGATAAAGAAGCTTCGGAGGGACGAGCTGATGGAGCTTCAGCAGGAAATTTCCATGGACCGTTCGGAGGAGCTTGTGGGAAGGGAACTGCTGGTCATGATAGAAGGAAAAGTAGCCGATGAGGACGCCTATGTGGGCAGAACTTATCGAGACGCCCCCGGCGTGGACGGATACATTTTTATCCGCACAGAGCGGGAGCTTTTGACCGGTGATTTTGCCATGGTAAGAGTAACCGGCGCATTGGAGTATGATTTAATGGGGGAGCTGTGCGATGAATCTGCCGAATAAGCTGACGACGTTGCGTGTGATTTTGATTCCTTTTATGGTAATTTTTCTGTTGGTGGATATCGGAAGAGCAGGGGATTATATCGCGCTGTTCCTTTTCTGTTTCGCCAGTTTTACGGATTTTCTCGACGGTTATCTGGCGAGGAAAAATCATCTGATTACCAATTTTGGTAAGTTTATGGACCCGTTGGCGGATAAATTGCTGGTAGGGTCGGCCGCCATCTGTATGGTGGAACGGGGATTGATTCCGGCGTGGATCGTGGTGATTTTGATCGCGCGGGAATTTGTCATCAGCGGCTTTCGCCTGATCGCCTCGGATAACGGCGTTGTGATTGCCGCCAGTATTTGGGGAAAATTCAAGACGGTTTGTCAGATGTTTATGACGATCGCCTTGATTCTTCATTTTGATCATCCGGTGTGGTATGCAATCGAGCAGATTCTGGTATGGGGTTCTTTGATTTTGACCATACTTTCTCTGGTGGATTATATCTACAAAAACAGGCATGTTTTAAAGGATGGTCAATTCGATGAAATGTAGAGAAGAAATGCTGGTGGAACTTCTAAAGGAAAGAAATTTCCATGTGACTACGGCGGAATCCTGTACGGGTGGCTTGATTGCGGCGACGATTATCAATGTGTCCGGCGCTTCGGCGGTCCTAGATCAGGGACTGGTCACTTACTCCAATGAGGCCAAGGAACGTCTCGTCTGCGTCCAGAGGAAAACTTTGGAGGCTTACGGAGCTGTCAGCCCGGAAACCGCGGAGGAGATGGCTCGTGGAGCCGCCGCGTCGGCTGGGGCCGAGGTGGGGATTTCTTCGACCGGAATCGCAGGACCGGATGGCGGGACCAGAGAAAAACCGGTGGGCCTGGTTTACCTTGGATGTTTTGTTCAGGGAAACGTGAAGGTAAAAAAGTGCATGTTTTCTGGAAATCGCGGGGAGATTCGGCGCCAATCGGTAGAGGCTGCGTTGGATTTTGCGCTGGATTGTCTGAAGCAGGAGAAGGAAAAGAGCGATTAGATGATAAGTTGGATGGAACAACTGTATGTGGGAGAAGGAGCGCAGAAGAATCAGAAACGGATTCAGGAAGGCATCCGGCAGGGAAAGCTGCTTTGGAATGTCTATGTTCTGATGCTGCCGACCAATCCGAAAAATCAGTTGGACATCCTGTCTTCAAACTATTTAGTACAGCCATATTATAAAAATCAGGCGCTGACGGTGGTCGGACTGGCAAAGGGATATGAGGAAGCGCTGACGGTGTTGATGCAGATCGTGGATGATGCAAGAAAAGAAACCGGAAGCGTAGATTTAAAAGCCTATTTGGCGGCCAGACAAAAACAAAAGGAGGGGGAGAATGCTTAGTGTGCTTTTGACCCTTCTAAAGATCGTCGGATTCCTGATTCTTGTGCTTCTGGGCTTAGTCATTTTGTTCCTCTTGGCTGTTGCCTTAGCTCCATTTCGATATGAGTGCAAGGCGGAAGCTGTGAGCTTGAAGGAAATCAAAATCCAGGGAAGGGTTTCTTGGCTATTGCGGGTAGTTTCTGTCAGCGGTAAATTTCAGGATGGAAACATTTTCGCTTGTCTGCGGATTTTGGGAATCCCTATTTTCCGGATACCGGAATCTGAGAAAACGCGCCGGAAATCCGCGCGGAAGCGAAGAAAAAAAGAGCTTTTGGAGGAACCGGTCTTCCGGGAACCAACTGTCAAGGAGAGTGTAGGTAAAGACAAAAAGGAAACCGATTCTATCCCCCAGCAGACAGAGGCCTCGCTTTCTAGGGATAGGAAACAGGAAAAGAAAAAAAGAAAGCGAAGAAGAAAGAAAAAAGGAGCGCCCCCTACAGAAGGGAAAGCGTCTAAGGCGGGATGGAGAGAGAAGCTGGAGGAAGGACTTGACTTTATCCAGAATGCAGAGAATCAGAAAATGTTTGCATTTTTAAAGGAACAGCTCTTTGCCGTATTGCGTCATATCCGTCCTCAGGTTTTTGAGATAGAAGCCTTGGTAGGTTTCGACGATCCGGCGACGACGGGAACCGTCCTTGGTCTGGTCTATATGCTGTATCCCTTTTATGGCGAGCATATCCGTGTGGTGGGAGAGTTTGAGGAAGTAGTTCTGAAAGGAAGGCTTTATTTGCGGGGAAGAATAAGAATTCTGACTCTGCTTATAATAGGAGTTAAAATCTATCGAAATCAATCGGTACGAGAACTGTTAAATAGGAGGAAGAATGATGGCAGACAATAATTTCAGCGCAGTGGTAGAATCCCTGCTCAAAGGCTTAGATGGATTTGCAACGGCAAAAACAGTGGTCGGCGATGCAGTTCAGATCAAAGATACGATCATTCTGCCGTTGGTGGATATTTCCTTCGGCGTCGGCGCGGGGGCGGCTCTCAATGAAGAGAAGAAAAAGAACAGCGGCGGAGGCGGCATGGCGGCGAAAATGTCCCCCAGCGCCGTACTGGTCATTCAAAATGGAATGACCCGCCTGGTGAATATCAAGAATCAGGATACGGTGACGAAGATTCTGGATATGGCTCCGGATCTCATCGACCGTTTCAAGAAGAAGGATGGGACGGTGGATTTGGATTCCGATATGGAAAAAGCAGTGGAAGAAGCCATAAAGGCGGAAGAGAAAACCAGCTTATAAAAAACAGATAAGACAGACAAGAACGAAATACCTACCCTCTGAGAACTCCGGCATTGCCTGAGCTCTCAGAGGGTAGGTATTTTTGGCATACTTCATCGATTCGGACCATAGGATATAAGGAAAACGCTTGGAAGATAGAAGGAAAGAAAAACGCATGAAAAGAGTCATTGGTTTGATTTTGTTTTGCATCGGAATTGGGATGGCTCTGATGCTTCTGCTGCCAGAGCGTTTTTCTGTGCTTTGCATTATTGCTACCTTGATTTTAGTCGGATACAACTTGTTTTGCCATTGCTAGTTGGTCATGGGAGAAATCCAATAGCGGATAATTACTAATTTGGACAAAATATTACCACATCTCATTTGAAAATGTGATATACTAAACTCAGAACAAAGAGGCGCTGTCTGAGAAGGTGGGATGCTTTGGTGAATATGGAGAACAATGTAGCCGATAGAAAGCGAATTGATTTTGACATGGCCCGGGATTTTATCCGATCCTTTAACGGGGCCACACATCTAGGCTGTACCATTGCGGACAATAAAGGCGGGATTATCTATGAGTTGGGATATGGCTGCGCCAGCTGTGAGCTCTGCAAAGTGCTGGGAATGGATCACAGCGTCTGCTTCCACGCTCAGGAATATGGAATGTCCGGCGCGGAACGATTTGGAGGGAAATATATCTATTATTGCCCGATGGGTCTGACTTGCTTTATCTCCCCGATCGTGGGGCCGGAAGGAACCTTGGTCAAGGTGATTGCCGGACCGGCTCTCATGGTGGATTATGAGGACTACATTGCTCTGGATTTGGCAGACCGGCTTCAGATCAAGGGGGATGCGCTGGAAGAGGCGGCGCGTGTGGTGCGGAACATTTCCATCGTTCCGCCAAAAGAGATCAACGCGCTCTCGAATCTTTTGTTTATGTCCGTTGGCTTTATGAACGATATCACATTTTCTCATCAGCTCTTAGAACGACAGCGTTCTGAGAAAATCCAGGGGGAGATCAACGAGGTGGCCTATCAACTAAAGAGTATGGATAAGAGGCCGCCCTATCCCTTGGAGAAAGAAGATGAGTTGTCTTACTGTGTCTCTCATCAGGAAATAGAGCGGGCGGAGAAGGTGCTGGACGAACTACTGGGGTATCTCATCTTTTGTTTTGGCTCTTCGTTTTCTCATGTCAAGTCCCGTGTAAATCGACTTTTGTATCTGATTTCTAAATCTGCTGTGGAAGGCGGCGCGGATTTGGAGCATGTTTTCATGCTGGATCACGGCTTTTTTCAACAGCTTCCTTATATTCGAGATTCCCAGGAAATTTGTATCTGGATTCATCAGGCGATGAACCAATATATGAAGCAGGTATTGTCTCAGGCGGAAAAGAAGCATAAAAATATCATTTTTCAGGCGATTCGCTATATGAACGATAACTATGCGGATCGGATTACACTGGAAGATGTGGCAGGCCATGTGTATTTGTCCGCATCCTATTTTAGCCGGATTTTTCGGGAGGAGACAGGAGAGACTTTTAACGCATATTTGAATTATATCCGGGTGGAGAAGAGCAAGGGATTACTGTTGACCCGCCGGATGAAGATCAGCGAGGTGGCGACCAGAGTCGGGTTTGACGACCAAAGCTATTTTACAAAGGTCTTTAAAAAGGCTACCGGCATGCTTCCTGGCGCTTACCGAGAGGCAAAAGGAAGGCGGTGCGGTTGATGGATTTATTGCAGGAAATATCCCAGGAATTGATTTTAGGGCATGCGCCCGGTGTGAAAGAAAAAATATTACAGGCCATGGAGATGGGTTATTCGCCGGATCAAGTGTTAAAAGAGGGGCTTCTTGCCGGGATGGATGTGATTGGAAAGCAATTTCGGGACGGGACCGTTGGAATTCCGGAAGTATTACTGACAGCGAGAGCCATGAATGTTGGCACGCGTATTTTGAAGCCTTATTATGACCAGAATCCGGAACAAAAAAGAGGCATTGTCTGCGTAGGCACCGTCCAGGGAGATATCCATGATATTGGAAAAAATCTGGTCAAATTGATGATGGAATGCCAGGGCTTTCAGGTGATTGATCTCGGTACGGATGTGAGGCCAGAGCAGTTTGTGGAAGCGGCCAAAGAGTATGACTGCCATCTGATTTGTTGTTCAGCATTGCTTTCTACTACCATGAAAGAATTGAAAAATGTAGTGAAGGCTTTCGAGAAAGCAGGGCAGCGGGAACAGGTAAAGATTATGATCGGAGGAGCGCCAATTACAGAGCAATACTGCGAGCGGATTGGGGCGGATTGTTATACAGTGGATGCCATAGAAGCATCCCATTATGCGGCTACGGTATACGACGCGCAGCAGGAGCGTTAAAAATAATGAGGGAGGATTACCTATGATTATCATTGGTGAAAAGATCAACGGCTCGATTCCCGTGGTAGCGGAAGCCATTGCGAAGAGAGACGAAGCGTTTATTAAAGCGCGGGCAAAACAGCAGGCGGAAGCAGGAGCAAATTATATTGATTGCTGTGCGTCTGTATCTGGACCTGGGGAAGTGGACGCCTTGAAGTGGCTGATCGATTGTATTCAGGACGTGACGGATCTTCCGATCTGTCTGGACAGCCCTTCGCCGGAGGCGCTGCTTGCCGCTTATCCATTCTGCAAACGTCCCGGTATCATCAACTCCGTATCTATGGAAGGGGATAAGATCGATCAGATTTTCCCCGCCATTGCGGACAGTAAGTGGCAGGTGGTCTGTCTGCTCAGCGGCAAAGAGGGCATCCCGAAGACGGCGGCGGACCGTCTGAAAGTTTTTGACCAGATTATGGCAAAGGCGAAGGAATACGGTATCCGCCCGGAGCGTTTGCACATTGACCCGTTGGTAGAAATGCTTTGCACCTCGGAGAATGGTATCGAGACCAATACTACAGTGATTCGTACCATCCGGGAGCAGTATCCCCAGATTCATATTACGGCTGCGGTCAGCAACATTTCCTTTAATCTGCCAGCAAGAAAGTATTTGAACTTGGGCTTTGTCGTACTGGCGATGAACGCTGGTCTGGACAGTGGAATTTTGGACCCCACCAACCGGGATATGATGGGCCTGATTTACGCGGCGGAAGCGCTGCTTGGCGAGGACGATTACTGCATGGAATATATCGGCGCCTACCGGGAAGGATTATTTGGAACGGCAAAGGCGTAAATGGCAATGGTAGAAATAAGATTTTGACTTTAACAGCAGAGAGAGCTTCCAGTTTTGGATTTATACAAAACTGGAAGCTCTCTCCTTCATTTGCCCCGTTTTCTTCTATGGTTTCCTTATTTACAGCAGGCACAAAGAGACGGCCGGCAGGTAAGTAATCGCCAGCAGCGCGATCAGGAAGGCTCCGATAAAGGGAAGCGATTTCCGGCCTACCTGCATGGGATCCGTCTGAATCATCGGCGCGGAGATAAAGAGGTTCATGCCAAAAGGCGGTGTCACAAAGCCGATGGCCAGGTTTGTTACCATGATGACGCCCAGATGGACGGTATCGATGCCCAGCGCTTTCGTAATATTCAGCAGCATAGGCGCTAAAATCATGACAGCCGGACCAGCGTCCATAACCATACCGATGACGATCAAAATCAGATTCAGGATCAGCAGGAAGATGTATTTATTGCTGACAATGGCGGACAAAAAGGTAGTCAGCTGCTGAGGGGCCTGAAGCAAAACCATGATTTTGGCAAAGGCCATGGCGAGTCCCATCATTAGCCCCAGAGGCGCATAGGAATTCAGCGCCTGTTTAAAAAGTCCGTATAACTGACGGAAGGAGATCGTCCGGTAGATAAATAAGCATACCAGGATGGAGTAAAATACGGATACACAGGCAGCTTCGGTAGGAGTAACAATTCCAGAATAAATTCCGCCCAGAATGATCACCGGAGCAAGAAGCGCCCAAAATCCATCCAGGACCACTCGTAGGGTACCGCGTCCCTTCAAGCTGCGGTATTTTTCTTCGATTTTTTCCCGGTCCTCTCCCTTGGTGCGGCAGTAAAACTGAACGTAAAGGATGATACAGAATGCGATTAAAAAACCGGGAAGAACACCGGCTAGGAATAAGTCTCCCACCGAGATATCGGTGACTAAAGCGAAAGAGATAAACGGTACGCTGGGCGGGATGATTACGCCCAGTCCGGCTGACGTAGCAACCAAAGCTGCGGCGAAAACTTTATCATAGCCCAGGGAGGTCAGCACCGGGATGCACATAGCTCCCACGGCGGCGCAGGTAGCAGTACCGGAACCGGAGATCGCGCCGTAGAATAGGCAGGTGACAACGACGGCGCAGGGCATGCCGCCTTTGATTTTTCCGATAAAGACGGCAAAGATGTCAAACAATTTTTCCGATAATCCACCTTTGGCCATGATGGCTCCCGAAAGCATAAACAGCGGGATCGCGATGACCGTCGTGGTATTCAGCCCAGCAAAAATCGAGCGGTAGACAAAGGCAAGATTTCCTTTGAAGGCAGAATCCAAAAGACCAGGGAGAATCGTGGCAAACCCCAGAGATACGGCGATGGGGACGGACAGCGCCAACAGAAGAAAAAATATAAAAAATACCATTAAACTCATAGGTCAGCCTCCTTTTTTTCATCACAGTGGCGGAACATTTTCCAAAGCTCCTGCAGTTGGCGGATGATTCCGCAGGCAAATCCGATCGGGCCTGCCAGATAAAAGATCCACATAACCCAGCCGGTAGCAGAGGAGGTCTGTCCCTTTTGATAACAATTCAGGGTTACCTGTACGGAGGCGTAAAACAACAGGGCATAAAAAACGATGGATAAAAGTCCGGTAAAGTAATCCAGAACCCGTACCACTTTTTTGGGAAGAAAACTGGAAATCAACGTTACTTTTAACAGATTTTTGTTTCGAATGCAGTAACCGATACCCAGGAAGGCAGAGTAGATAAAGGCATAACGGCAAAACTCTTCCGGCCAGGGAAGGGCCTGACCGAACATGTACCGCATGATAACCTGAAGCATCATCACGCAGGACAAAACAGCCATAGCCGCAATGCTGATCGCCTCCTCAAAGTGAGCATCCAGCCATTTTAGTACTTTCATGATCGTTCTCCTCTCTTTCTCTATGGCAGAAATGTTCTTTCTTTTCTCATGATAGCATTGCCAGACGATAATGTATAATATATAATAAAATATAATACGATACAAAAAAGATTATTATAAACATAAGGAGGAAGCATGGAACTACATCAAATACGGTATTTTCTAAAAGTGGCAGAACTGCAGCATATGACTCAGGCGGCGAATGAACTCCATGTGGCTCAGCCGGCCCTCAGCAAAACGATTAAGATGTTGGAGGAGGATCTGGGGACGCCTCTTTTTGACCGGACGGGAAATAAAATTCGGTTGAATACAGCAGGGCAGATTTTTTTGGACTATGCCAGGGAGATGGTTGCAGCCTCGGAAAACGTGAGACGAGAGCTGGATGAGTATAACCAGACGGAAGCGGCTACGATCATTATCTCTCAGAATCTAAATTTCGACATCATTTCTTTGGCCACCATTGAGTTTAATAAGAGATATCCCAGCGTACGATTTGAGTTTACTCCTTATCTGGCGCCCACGGGCAATCTGCCGATTCAGCATGACATCGCGATATTTTCTACGGCTTTGCCGGTAGAGGAACCGGACTGCCGCACGGTTTTGAATGAAAGGATTCATCTGGGAGTACCCTTTAACAACCCTTTGGCGAAACGGGATTCGGTGATCCTCCGGGAGGTAAAGGAAGAAAATTTTCTTTTTACTCTACCGTTTCAGTCAACCTTGAATGACATCATGATTATGCAGTGCAGGCTCAACGGCTTTTATCCGAAACGTTTTATCACCATCACGAATACCAATAATGTCCATTATATTTTGAGAAATGGTATGGGAGCTGCTTTTGTTCCGGAGATCAGCTGGTATTATATGATGAGGGAAAATGGCTTTGCTTTGGTTCCCATACGGGAACCGGAGTGCCGGCGGTGCATCAACATTCGCTGGAAGACCAGCGGCTATGTCTCCAAAGCGTCTGTTTTATTTCGAGAGTTTTTGTTGGACTTTATTCCAAAGGAGGTGCGGAAGCTTCGGGAAGAGTATCACTTGGAAGAATAAAGAAAGAGCATATAAAAATAGTTATGGACTAATATGAAATTATATATTAGACATTATGAATATCCGAGCATACAATAGGGGCAGAAATTGACAGATAAAAAAGGAGGGGCTTTTGATGGATAACGCGCAGCTTTTACAGGAGCGCAAAGTTCTCCAGGAAGAGCAGAAAGCAGTGGACCCGGCCCAATTTGCCAAGAGCTTTACGGATATTCATTATGCCAAAGACAGCAAAGACCAGGTTCTTGATGTGTTTCTTCCGGAGAAGGACGGCGTGTGGCCAGTAGTCATCTTTGTCCATGGCGGCGGCTGGTACTTTGGAGGAAGAAGAGAAGAGTGCATTTCTTCTATTTTTAAAATCGTATCCCAGGGTTATGCGGTGGCTACGGTAGATTATCGCTTAGTGCCCGACGTGTACTTTCCTTTTCAGATTCATGATGTAAAGGCAGCGATTCGTTACCTTCGAGCTCATGCAAAAGAGCTTCAGATCAATACCGATAAGTTGGTGGTATGGGGCAATTCTGCCGGTGCGCATCTGGCGGCATTGGCCGGGGCGAACGGTGATTTCCCCGCATTAGAGGATTTGTCCATGGGAAATGAGCAGTTTTCCAGCCATGTGGACGGCGTGCTGGCTTGGTATGGCTTATATGATATCTTGAGTTACCAGACGCAGATGAAGCAAGTATTTCCGGGAACTGCGAATTCGTCCGATAATTCCGCCTGGCTGATGCTGGGCGCGGACGCCAGTGAGGAAAAGGCCAAAGCCGCCTCTCCGGTGAGCTATGTGACGAAGGACTACCCGCCTACGTTACTTCAGCATGGAAAGACGGATGTGCTGGTACCATACCTTCAGTCCCAGGAGTTTTACGATCGGATCTGCGATATCTGCGGACCGGAACGAGCGGCTTTGGAGTATTTTCCCACGGCTGGGCACGGCGACCCGCAGATCAAGGATGATTCCAATATCCTGCGCTGCGTAAGGTTTTTGGACAGCATCTACTTTGCGGATCAACCATGCACGTATCCCCGAACGGCGCTTCCGAAGCTTCGAATGGTGGCCAGCGTTTGCGACCGGATCGATCCATATGAAGGAACGATGAGAAAATGAGAACATACCCCAAAAGGGTATGCTTTCAAATAAAAAAAGGAGATTGAAAACATGAAAAAGAGAATTGCACTGGTGATGGCACTTTGCATGACGGCAATGCTGACGGCCTGCGGCGGCGACTCACAGGCAACCACGGCTGCGCCCGCTACGACGGCAGCCCAGGCGGAGACTACCGCGGCGGAAGAAACGACGGCGGCGCCTGCCACGGAGGCAGCTACCACAGCGGCCAGCGGACAAAGCGGAGACAAAATGAGCATCGACGAGGCCTGCGACAAAGCAGTGGCAGCTCTATCGCTGAATCCAGAGGATTTTGCCGACTTGGAGCCAGTTACCCTGACCGTTGCCAGCTCTGCGGCGTCGGCAAACTTTGGCTATACGGTGATGACCCGTCTGGCGGATGCGATAAAAGAGCAGACCGGCGGAAAACTGAGCTTTGACATTGTCTGGGATGGAACCCTTGGAAATGACAATGAGCTGACTGAAAGCTGTGAGGCCGGAGACATTGACATTGTTTTTGAGTCCACGTCCTCTCTGGCAAACTATATTCCGGAATCCGCCATCTTTGATATGCCTGGTCTTTTTACCAGCGTGGAGGAAGCCAATGAAGCCTGCCGTGCGTTCCTGGATACTTGGAATGAGATCTGCGCCCCTTACGATCTGGTCGCCTTGGATCTGACTTGCCCGATGTTCCGCGCTTTTTCCAGCAGCAAGGAAGTAAACACTCCGGACGACTTCAAGGGAATTTCGGTCCGCTGCGCAGAAAATAAATACTATCAGGCATTCTATTCCAATCTGGGTATGAGCCCGACGCCGCTGGCCTATTCGGAGCTTTATATGTCCCTTTCCCAGGGATTGGTGGATGCCCAGGATAACCCGATTTCCGTTATCTATGCGGCAAAATTCTATGAGGTACAGTCCGTATATATGGAGTTGAACGCCATCAGCTATGCCTCCAATCTGGTGATGAACAAGACCACCTATGATAGCCTGGATCCTGCCTATCAGGACGCTTTAAAGCAGTTTGCCGTTCAGTTCTACAATGGCGAGATTGACGGACAGCCTGCCGCAGATCAGGAAGCTTTTGACGCCATCGGTGACGGCATGAAGGTACTGCCGGTAACCGAAGAAATCCAGGCCGCGATTGTTGCAGCCGGGGAGCCGGTATGGGATATGGTAGCCCAGGATATCGGTCAGGAAGTGGTAGACAAATATCTGGCTTGCGCAGGAAGATAAGGAGTTTTTTTGACAATTCCTGTCTGTTTGAAAAAAATAAAAACAGAATAGTATAAAAAGCGCCGGTTTGGTATTTCTTTGGAGGAAATATCAGACCGGCGCTTTTTGAGTAGAAAATAGAGGGAAAAGAAAATGCGGGAAAAACGGATATTACCAAAAAAAATAAAATTTTCCTAGAAGTAATTGAAACCCGCCTTATAATAAAAATATAAAAACAGATAAAAAGTAAATATCAAATTTTAAAGCAGTTTTATGTGCAATGTTTGGCACCAAGGCGTTTTGTGCAAGGAAAAATAGCATTGGATGCAGGAAAAGGTAAGGAGGAAGAAGAGTATGTCGAAGCTACAGGAAATTTCGGCTGCTGTTTCAGCGGGGAAGAAGAAACAAGTGCCTGGACTGGTACAGGAAGCATTGGACGAGGGAATCGCGCCTGAGGTGATTTTACAGGAAGGTATGATCCAGGCGATGAACGAGGTGGGAGAAAAATTCCGCCTGAATGAGATCTTTGTTCCGGAGATGTTGGTAGCGGCGCGGGCCATGAAAGCGGGAGTAGAAGTTCTGAAACCGCATTTGGCTGGTGAAAACAACGTGATGCGTGGTAAAATGGTCATGGGAACCGTACATGGGGACTTGCACGATATCGGTAAGAACCTGGTTATTCTGATGATCGAGAGCGCCGGCTTTGAAGTGATTGATTTGGGTGTTGACGTGCCGACAGCAGATTTCGTGGCGGCGGCATCTGCGCCGGATGTGGATATTGTCGGCCTGTCTGCCCTTTTGACGACTACTTTACCTGCGTTGCAGGAGAGCGTAGCGGCGCTGAATGAGATGGAATGCCGCGGCCGATTTAAAGTTATGGTTGGCGGCGCGCCGGTTACGCAGAAATTTGCCGATGAGATTGGCGCGGATATTTACACGGAGGACGCGGCTTCCGCAGCGAAGGCTGCCACAGAAGCGGTCGGTTAATTTTATTAAGAAAGTCCTGGGAGCACGGAGCAGTTGCCTTTCACTTAGGAGGTAAAGCAAGGAATGACTTCAAGAGAACGGGTGCGGAGGATTTTTCGCGGCGAAGGTGGAAATGATTTTGCTATCAGCGTAGGCGGGATGCCCAGCGACGGTATGAGCGCTTATGCCTATAAAAATTTATTGGCTTATCTAAAGATGGAAGATAAGCCGATCCGGGTTTACGACCTGTTTCAATTCCTGGCGGAGCTGGATGTGGATGTGATCAATGCTTTGGGCGGCGATTTTATTCCGGTAAATCGGATGCGGTATCGCTTTGATATCAGCTGCAAAGAGTGGAAGCAGGGAACATTAAACGATGGGACGCCATGTTGGTATCCCTATGAATTTAATCCGGAAATCAGAGAAGACGGCAGCAAGGTAATCTATATGGGCGGAAAGCCCTATGCCCGTATGCCGAAGGACGGATTGTATTTTGATATTATCCGCCATCCTTTGGAGGGCGTGGACGAAATCGATGATCTTTTCCTTACACCGCCGGCTGTCCCGATGGATGAAGAGGAAGTCGATTATACGGTGAAAGAAATTGAGAAAGCTTACGCCAATACGGATAAATCGGTTGTTTTGATCTATGGAGCCTGGTTGGTGGAGCAGGGACAGAGAGATTTCAATTTTGAAGAATTTTACTGTAATCTTGCGACGGAAAAAGAGTTGATGCATGCCTATTTCCAGAGCCTGGTCGACATTTATATTGAAAATCTGGAGAAGATTTTGAGCCGGGCCGGCGATAAGATCGACGTCGTCCATTTTGCAGACGACCTGGGAACTCAGCAGACATTGCAGATTTCTGTCCCTATGTACCGGGAGATGATCAAACCCTATGCCAAGCAGATGTTTGATTATGTCCACAAAAATTATCCGCATATTAAGGTCTTGCTTCACAGCTGCGGTGCGATTTTTGATATTATCCCGGATTTGATCGAGATCGGCGTGGATCTATTGAATCCCGTGCAGATCAGCGCGAAGGGAATGGATCCAGCGCGCCTGGTGAAGGAATATGGAAAGAACATCATGTTCTGGGGCGGCGGCGCCAGCACCCAGCAGTTTCCTGAAATCGGTTCCGTGGAAGCGTTAGAGCGTCATGTCCAGGAATTGGTAGAAGTTTTTGGCAGAAGTGGTAATTACATTTTTACCCAAATTCACAATTTCCAAGCGGATGTACCTCCAGAGTGGATCGTAAAAGTTTATGAGACCGCTAGGAAGTATCGGGAAAAGGTGACAGGTATCAAATAAAGGAGATTCCTTATGACATCAAGAGAACGAGTACAAAAAATGTTCCGTGGCGAGCTGAAAAACAGCTTTGCCATCAGCATCGGCGGAATGGCCAATGATAATATGAGCGCTTACGCCTATGCAAACCTGCTGAAATATCTGGGAATGGAAGACAAACCGATTAAGATCTACGATTTGTTTCAGTTCATTCCGCTGATGGATGTGGAAGTGATCGATCGCTTGGGCGGAGATTTCGTCCATGCGCAGAGACCACGCTATCGGTTTAATCTGGATCAAAAGGAATGGCGTCCGGGAACGCTTCACGACGGCACTCCCTGCTATTATCCGGCGGAATTCCATCCGATTTTGACCGAGGACGGCAGCCAGTATGTGGAGATGGACGGAGAGCGTTATGCCCGTATGCCGAAGGGCGGATTGTATTTTGATATTATTAACCATCCCTTGGAAGAGGCGGAAGAAATCTCGGATCTGCGTCTGGTACATCCGGCTGTCCGCATGAGCGACGAAGATATCGAGTACACGGCAAAACAGATCGAAGATCTCTACGAAAATACCGATAAAGCGGTGGTACTGCTTTTTGCCGGCCAGCTGATTGAGCAGGCTCAGAGAGATTTTAATTTTGAACAATTTTATTGTAACCTTGCAACGGAAAAAGAACTGATGCATGCATATTTCCAGATGATAACGGACGCTTATCTGCACAATCTGGAAGGGATTTTGAGCAAGGCGGGCGATAAGCTGGATGTGATCTGGTTCTGCGATGATATCGGTACGCAGCAGACCTTGCAGATTTCGATTCCTATGTATAAGGAAATGATTAAGCCTTATGAGAAACAGATGTGGGGCTATATCCATGAGCACTACCCGCACATTAAGATCTTGTTCCATTGCTGCGGTGCGATCTTCGATGTGATTCCGGAGTTGATCGACGCGGGCGTAGATCTCTTAAACCCGGTACAGATCAGCGCGAAGGGAATGGATCCGGAGCGTCTGAAAGAAACCTATGGAAAAGACGTGATTTTCTGGGGCGGCGGAACCGATACTCAGAATCTGGCGAACCTGACCACCATTGAGGAGGTAAAGGAACATGCCAGATATCTGATGGAGACGTTCTCCAAAGGCGGAAATTACGTGTTCTCCCAGGTACATAATTTCCAGGCGGATGTGCCTCCGGAGAAGATCGTCGCTATTTTTGATCAGGCAAAGAAATACCGGGAAAAATTAGAAGCCGGAGAGATTTGATAACCAAACGAGAGGAGGAGAAGGTATGAAAGTATTGCGTTGGTTGGATGATAATCTGGAAAAATGCTTGCTTTTGGTATTTTTGATCGTCATGGTCATTGCATTGACCTTGCAGATTATCTTCCGGTTCGTGTTGAACACGCCTTTAAGCTGGTCGGAGGAGCTGGCACGCTACATGTTCGTGTGGTCGGGATTTATCAGTATCAGCTATTGCCTGAAGACGAACATCGCGATCCGGATCGATCAGGTGGTGAACTTTTTGCCGAAAAAAGGGCAGCTGATTATGAATCTGGTGGTGTATATCCTCTTACTGGCATATTTCATTCATATGACGCCTTATGCCTACGAGTTTTTTGAGCGTGCGGCTTCCGCGAATCAGACCATGCCGGCTCTTCAGGCTCCCATTGCGTTGGTGTATGTATCTCCGTTCTTGGGCTTTATCCTGGCAATGATACGACTGGTTCAGAACTTTGTGAAAGACGTCCTGGCCTTAGTAAAAGGCACGGGGAAAGAAGAGGAGGGGAAGTAAATGTCTGCTGGATTGGTATTGATTGTATTTTTCGTTTTACTGGCCCTGTCCGTCCCGATTTTTGGCGCGTTGGGAATTACTTCCGTGTTCCCTTCTATCCTAGACCCGAAATTTTCCGCCAACGGAATCTTTCTTGTACGAGAGATGTTGGGTGGCATCAATAGCTTCCCGCTGTTGGCAATCGTCATGTTTATCCTGTCGGGCATCATCATGTCCCGCGGCGGCGTTTCCCGGAAACTGTTTAACTTTTTCTGCTACTTTTTAGGAAAGGTTCCAGCCGGTATGCCATGCTGCGTTATCGTGACTTGCCTGTTCTATGGAGCAATTTCCGGTTCCGCACCCGCTACCGTGGCTGCGGTAGGAAGTATGACAATTCCGGTACTGATTGAGCTGGGATATGAGAAGCCCTTTTCCACTGCATTGGTAGTGGTAGCCGGCGGCCTGGGCGTTATCATCCCGCCTTCCATCCCGTTCGTGCTGTACTGCATGGCTACCGGCGAGTCGGTGGGCGATCTATTTATCGCAGGTATCCTGCCTGGTTTCTTAATCGCGTTCTGCCTGATGGGATATGCTCTCTATTACTGCAAGCGGCATGGTGAGGATAAAGAGAAGATCGGCTCGGTGGTGGGCGGTCTGCGGCAAAAGGGCTTTTTGAGCGTGCTGAAAGACAGCATCTGGGCATTGTTCACTCCTGTGATTATCCTGGGCAGCATCTATTCCGGAATTGCTTCTCCGACAGAGGCAGCCGTATTGTCGGTTATCTATGCTTTGATCATCAGCCTTTTTGTATATCGGACGTTAAGGGTTTCGGAACTGATGAACATTTTTGTGGAAGCCATCAATACGTACGCGCCGATGCTGTTCCTGATTGCGGCGGCCAATGGATTTGCCCGCGTGTTGACCTTGCTTCGTGTGCCTCAGACGGTCAGCGAGACGATCCTGACCACATTCGGCGGAAACAAGGCGGCCATTTTGCTGGTAGTAAACCTGTTCCTGCTGGTAGTTGGTATGTTGATCGATCTGGGTCCGGCCGTACTGATCTTGGCCCCGATTTTTGCTCCGATGATGACGGAACTGGGAGTAGACCTGATTCACTTTGGTATCATTATGGTAGTAAACCTGGCGATCGGTTTTGTGACGCCGCCGGTTGGCGTCAATCTCTATGTGGGAAGCCGACTATCCGGTGTTCCTGTTGTTACAATCGCGAAAAATGCAATTGGTTTCCTGGTACTATTTGCGGTAGCCCTCGTGCTTCTGGTTATCTTCCCGCAGATCAGCCTGCTGCTGATTGGACGGGCGTAATTTAGAAGCAAGGATTACATAAAAATTCTATTTTTAGAAGGGAGAAAAGTATATGAAGAAGGTATGGAGCGTTGTATTGGCGGCTGCTATGATCGTTAGCCTGTCTGCTTGCGGCAGCGGAGAGAAAGACACAACGGCCGCTGAGACGCCAAAGCAAACCGAAGCAGCTACTCAGGCGGAGGAAACGAAGGCGCCTGCAGCAGATACGACGGCTGCTGGAGCAGAGGTAAGCGGTGAGATCGGAGAACATCATTGGGTATGCGGCGTTGCCAGCCCGAAGGATGCGGTTGCATTCTACTACATCGACAAGATGGCTCAGGAACTGGATGCGCGCACCGGCGGTAAGATCACCATCGATGTATATCCGGACAGCACGTTGGGAGACGATGTGGCTCTGCTGGAAAGCCTTGGCACCCGTAACGTAAACTTTGTGGTGCAGAATCCGGCTCCGGAAGTAAATTTGATGCCGAAATTGGCTGTATTTGACCTGCCGTTCGCTTTCCAGAACATTCAGGATTTCCGTACGGCCATCGACAGTGAAGCGCTGATGTCCCAGCTGCGTCCGATCTATGAAGAGGGCGGCTATCAGCTTTTAGGCTTTGCAGATCAGACGTTCCGCGTTATGTCCTCCAACAAGAAAGTAGAGAAGATCGAAGACTTTGCGGGAATCAAGATTCGTACCATGGAAAATAAGAACCACATGGCTCTGTGGGAGGCCCTGGGCGCATCTCCGACTCCGATGGCATTCTCTGAGGTTTACACCTGCTTACAGCAGAAGGTAATCGATGCTCAGGAAAATCCTTATGCAACGATTGCTTCCTCTAAGATTCAGGAAGTACAGGATTATATCATTCAGACCAACCACCTGGCACATCCGATCGTAATGATCATGAACCTGGAAGAGTACAATGAGCTGAATGACGCAGAGAAACAGGTAATTGCCGAGGCATTCGAAGTTGCCAAAGCTTATGGCCGTGAGATGGCGGATAAGCAGGAAGGCGAGAAACTGGAAGAGATCAAAGCTTCCGGTACGGAGATCGTTCCGGTATCGGATGAGCTGTATAAGGCCTGCGTAGA